>JAFXOX010000065.1 GCA_017528345.1 Desulfovibrio sp. | reverse complement strand
TAGCGTTGAGCCCCCTTCTTTGTGCCATTCTTGACGACATAATGACCATGGCAGATCGGACAGACGTCAGGCCGACCATTATCATACTTCTGTGATTGCAGGAAGCGAGAAATGCTCTGTGCATTAAAAACCTCAAGCAGATCTATGCCCTGTTCTTTTATTGAATTTACAAAGAGAATGAACTCAACTCTCTTTTCGTCTGTAAGTTTCAAGAACAACTGCTTGATCAAAGAAAGCTGGTTATTTTGCAGAAAAGCTATATTGTTCATGGTGTATCACCTTTGTTTGGCAAATTTAAGATACACCAAAAATGATTGATATGTCAATGATAAATAAGTAAATTGCTAAAAATTTAACTAATTATTAAAGCGAAAAATATATAGACTAAACTACAGCTATCTCTAGACTTTTTCTATGAGTAGGATCAATACTTCTCACCAATAGAGCCAAAAAATTTTTCATGCGCAACGTTGCACATCTCCATTTTATTTGAAACGTGGTACTCCAAAGGTCAAGGGCCTTGTGGCTAACGCCTATCAGATTAATGGCCCGGCCGGCGATAATGTATTTGAGTTGGCAGATTTTGACAAACAAGAGTTTGTCACCTGGCAAGTTCCTACACCAACTTGCGCTGTGTCCCTGAGAGTTTTTAGCTCTCAGGTTCCTCAAGATACGTTACCCATGCGTATGTCTCATCTTGGGTACTTACTTTGGAAACGTAGCTTACATGTGGCCCAGCTCTCTCCCTCAAGACGATGGCTAGTGGGAGTTCGGTATAACTACTTTTTCTTGGATATCCTCAATACTGAAACGGGCGAGCTGACACGCTGGCATGATCTGCCACCAGAAGCAGGATTGTGGGATTATGTGGCTACAGGGGATTTTGACGGAGAGAAAGATGACTTTATGTTTGTGCGTTGGCCAGTTGCGGATACCATTGCTGGCATGCAGGATGGTAGTAATAAGGTGCACTGCCAAGTGGGCCGTCTGCACCTTGATACGATGAAAGCTGATATTCTACATGAGTTTGATTTTCAAGATCGAATCCATCAGTGCACTATCTCAGGTGACGGGCGGTATATGGTCTTTGCGCCCATGAGAGTGCTGCGACCCGGTGGGGACCCAAAAAAGCTTAAACAAGAGGATATCATGCGTAACCTGCAGCAAACTGTGGTGCTTGACGACATGGCAACCTTGGATTTGCAGACAGGTAAGGTGTGGCGTACGCGTATACCATATCCTATTCCCGCACATTTTGAGCTGGATCCCTTTGACCCCCATCTCTTCTATGTATCCACTCATAGCCTTATGCCTCACGCCGACGGTGTTTGCTGCTTCCAGCCAGGAACATTGCACAAGATGCGCATTTTAGAAGGTTCGACAGTTGTTGAAGGCACTTACACTCATCCGGGCTTTATTCGCACTACTCAGCATTGTGTTTTTGCTTGGCAGGGTAAGACATATATTGCTGCCACAAATCAGAACAAAATGGAGATCATTGACGCTGAGAGTATGACTTTGTGGCACTGTCATAAGATTGCTGATGATCCTTTTTATGATAATGCTAATTTTAGCGACCCCGAATTTTTGAAGAAGCCCTTCAATTTGCCTCCGCAACCTGCATGGTGTGATTCTGTGGCTGCTTCTGGTGATGGTGCGCACCTTATTCTGCATCTAGGAAATGAATTCAGTTTGTTTGACATGCAAAAACGTGCTGTGGTGGGAAGTGTTCTATATCGTAGTGAAAGAGGCGCCCGTTCCACGCACGGCCGTTATTGGATGCAAAATGCTTTAGCAGGACAGATTCAGGGGCAGTATAACGTCTGGAAATAATTTTATAGCATTGCTCAATAGGCTAGGTATTTTGATATATTTGCTGCAATCTGAGTATTTCGGTTCGGTGTGTACACGCATTACGGTGTCGCTGTACACACCGTCCGATTTGTCCTGTACACACGATTCCGATGCAGTTGAACATTGATTCCAGTTGTTTGTTCAGGTCATTCCGATCGAGATTGTACGTTCACTTCCAAGGGAAATGCACACCTTTTTTCGATGACATTGGACACTCATTTAGCAAGGTGGGCAGTACGATCTATTAAGTCTGAACCGCTTCAATCAAAGAGCTCTTCAACGTCCTGTTGCAACCAGGCCTGCCCAGGGGATGGTTAAGCAGCTAGGTGTTAACTGCCTACGTTGTCCCGTCCAATCCCATCGGAATTCTATGTACAGGACGGCCGGAATTTTATATACACTTCTGAGCGGAACTGGTGGCCAGCGATAGTGGAAGCTGTGTCCAACGGCGTCGGAATCAGATGTCCTATGTACAGTTACAACGGAAAACTCTCGAAGAGTAGCTTTCACGAATAGTAGCAGATCCCCATCGTAAAAAGTACTCGCAGTTGGCACAGGATGTGCATGCTGTGAGTATTTCCTACCCATTGCCAAACAGGGATGTTGTATGGCTTCTTCTTTTACGTCTACGCTCACGCAAGATCCAGATTTTGCCTCTGAGCTTCTTCTCAACCGCATCATGAATGGACAGTTGACCCCAGAGAGCGGGAAAACTGTGACGGCAGCAAACCGAGCGCTGGCCACGAACTGTGACGCCACAGGCGCAAGCTATGGTGTTATTGCCGCCAATACAGCTGCTGGCATGACCATTGTCCAAGGAACGCAAGATGCTTTAACTGAGCTTGTAAGCCAGGTAAAAACGCTTGGTGAGATCTGCTCTGGCTGCACATCAAACAGTGAAGCGCAGAGAGCTGCTTTGCGGGTTAAGGAAAATATTGACCAAATTTTGGCAGCAAGTGTCAATGGCGTGAATGTGCTTGGCAATACCGGAACCAATGTGACCATTGGCGAGTCTGAAATACTGACTGTGGGGAAGGCTAATGTCAACAACGCTGGATCGGCATTTGACGCGCTCTATAGCAATCTTTCCTCACTAACGCCCGGAAATGCCAAGAGCTTGTGTGATGCAGCAGTTGAAGAGCTTTATGGCGCTATTGCCGTGCAAGGAGCTCAGTACAATATTCTCTCCAATCGCTATGATATGCTCAATGACCTCGTTGGCACCTATCATCTGGCTTCAGATGAAGCTGCCAAGCAGGCCAGTGCTTCTTCTGATACCTTATTACATGTTGTGCTCTAGAGGAGGTTCGCCATGAATTACGAAGCCCTACTCATGGGAGTCCTCAACAGCAAGTTGACAAAGCAGGTGAATCAGGCAGCACAGAGTGCTGATCGTGAAGACCGCAGTATGCCCAACTCTACACGGCGAGCGTTTGAAAGCCGCATGAAGGGGGACGCTGCTGTTGCACGTATGGCTTCGCAGAATATGGAAGACGGTAAGGCCATGGTCAATGTCGCTCAGACCAATGCCACAGCCATCAAAAGTCAATTGCAGGCTATTCAGGAAATCCTGACCGATTGTGCCTATACGGATTCTTTCTCAGCAAATATCCTCTCATCTGCAGGACAAAGCATTGGTGAGCATATCGATGAAATTTTGCGGCTTGCAGGCGAAGCTTCCTTTAATGGCATGCATCTTATGGACGGAAGTGCCGGAAACAACGGTACCGTTGAACTGCAGGCAGGCAATAGTGTACGTGAGCAGAAGTTCATGAATCTTTTGGACGGTTCTCTGACGGGCGTTCTGGGTAGCCATTCCATGAATCTCAATTTGCTCTCCCAGGAACTCGCCTTTACAGATCAGACTTCCGCCAAGGCGGCACTCGCCAATGTGGAAAAGTATATTGAGCGTATGCAGGGTCTCGAGTCTCAGTACTCCTACGATTACAAGAGCCTGGATAATCTCAGCCTGCTTTTTGAAGAACAGGCCGATATCTATGATCAGGCCCGTGAGCGCTCAAGCTCGTCCACGTCTTCTGGCACGGCATCCACAAGTTCTTCGTCCATTCTCTCGGAGCTTTTGACGTCAAGCGGTAGTTCGATTTTATCCGGTTCAACGTAGGCAGAAGCTTCTTTTCCCGCTTTGTCTTTTCCAAGGTCTTTTGGGGAGTTACTATGAACGCCTTTGCCCAACTGCATATGCAATCTTCGCTCAATGGCTGCTATGTTGATATGCAGTCCAATGCAGCCTTGTCTGCCACCTCTCGCAAGACAGGACTGAACCAGTATAAGCGCCAGCTTGCCGAGACGCGTGCTGTGCTTTTTCAAAAGCGTGCCATGCAGATGATTTCAGGCGACGAATCGCAGCAGGCGGAAGCCCGCAGAGAGTCTGTGCTCAAGCGTGTCACCAGAGAATTTTGGACAAATTTTGTGGTGCGCGGCGAAGATACCGCCATGCTGCGCCATTTGCAGAGTAAGCTGCGTGAAGAATTTGGCCAGGATCTTCAGTTCTATTATCCCCCAGGAGACGTGCAGATGAGCATTTTGCGTGACAAGGAAAATGGTCCTGAACCTGTGGAACCACACATTCATGCTGCCATTGTCAATCGCGCCTGGCAGCTTGCCCGTGATCTTGTGGCGAGTCATATGCTCTGATTGGTGCAGAGACGGAAATTTTTGCCCATCTCCTTCCTTTTTTCCGATAACGTTTTCCCACCCTTTTTGTCCCTCCTGTCAGCTCTTGTCTCTTTTTCCCTCTCTACGTATGATGATTGGCATTTGCGCCCAAGCGTCTCTGTGTCGCTTGTGGGCCTGAGTGCTCTTTGGGTTATGTTTTTTGCTGAAAATGTTTCATTGAGGAAAACATGGGATTACAAGACCATTATAAACCTTCTCTGCTTCAAGAAATCAGCCAGGATCTGACGGTTGAACCTTGCGAGCAAAAGCTTTTTGAAGAGGCGCAGGCCTACCTGGATAGCCTGACCAAACCCAGAGGAAGTCTTGGACGTCTTGAGGAATTGGCAAGACGACTCTTTGCCATACGTCATGGACAGCGTCCCCTGCGTGTCAGCCCGGCTATCATGTATACCATTGCGGCAGATCACGGAGTTGCCCAAAAAAATGTTTCCGCCTACCCCCAGGCAGTCACACGGCAAATGGTCGCCAATTTTCTGCAGGGTGGAGGCGCTATCAATGTGCTTTCAAGTGAAGTTTGCATGACACTGTGTCTTGTGGATGCCGGTTGTGCGGGAGGGCCTTTTGAACCGCATCCTCTTTTGCTTTCTCGCAGACTTGGTGAAGGCACAGATGATATCAGCGAAGGCCCTGCCATGAGTCGGGAAAAAGCCCTTGAGGCTTTGCGCTATGGTGTGGAACTTGCCCGAGAGGCCGCCTTTGATGGTTGCCAGTGTCTTGGTATGGGGGAAATGGGTATTGCCAATACAACGCCTGCGACAGCCCTTTTTTCTGCCTACCTAGATTTGGATGTGGAACGCATCACAGGTCCGGGCACAGGCATCTCAAAAGCGCAGATGGCACAGAAAATGGCTGTTATTTCCCAGGCTTTACAGGTCAATGCCAAGCATCTCCAGGGTGATGCCATTGATATTTTGGCTGCCCTAGGCGGCTTTGAAATTGCCATGATGAGTGGTCTTGTTCTTGGATCTGCTGCAGAGCGTTTGCCGATTTTGGTCGATGGCTTTATTGCTACGTCAGCCTATCTGGTAGCAAGAGCTATTGAACCAAGAGTGAGAGACTATGCGATCCTTAGCCACGCTTCAGCTGAACCAGGCTATGCGTTGATTTTGGAAAAACTTGCTGAGCGACCCTTGCTTGCGCTTGATATGCGCCTTGGCGAGGGAACAGGCTGCGCTTTGGCCTATCCGCTCTTGAAGGCTGCGTCTGCCATTTTCAACGATATGGCGACCTTTGAGAGCGCAGGTGTTATGGGAGCTTCGACGCGTGATGAGCGATAATGCCCTTTTGCAATGCCAGGAGGTGAGCAAGCAGTTCCCTGTCAAAAGTGGTTTTTTGGGAAAAAAACGAGCGCTTACCGCTGTTGACACGGTGAGCTTTTCTCTTGGCAAGGGAGAATGCTTAGGGCTTGTCGGTGAATCTGGCTGCGGAAAATCGACATTGGGGCGCATGGCCTGCGGGCTCCTTGCCCCAAGCAAGGGGAAGATTCTGCTTCAGGGCAGGGAGCTTCCTTTAGCCTGTGCCCAAAGTTGGGCTGCAGGGCGCTTGCAAATGGTTTTTCAGGACCCATTTTCCTCGCTCAATCCCCGCATGACAGTTGCGGCTTCCGTGGCTGAACCATTGGCTGCACGAGGAGTTGGGCGTCAAGAAAGACTGCAGGCGGCTGATACCATGCTCTCCCTGGTTGGTTTGGAAGGGGTTGGACGGCGATATCCCCATGAATTTTCCGGAGGGCAAAGGCAGCGCATTGCTGTCGCAAGAGCCCTGATGACCAGGCCTGACGTCATTGTCTGCGATGAGCCGGTTTCTGCCCTTGATGCCTCAGTGCAGGCTCAGATTCTCAACCTCCTTTGTGACATGCAGGAACAGTTTTCGCCTGCCTATCTTTTTATTTCCCATGACCTTAATGTGGTGGCTTTTATGTGTCAGCGTATCATGGTCATGTATCTGGGGCGACTGCTTGAAGATGGTCCGCGCGATGAGCTCGTGAAGCACGCGGCTCATCCCTATACCCAGGCACTGCTCAGTGCAAGCTTGGGAGAGCGTGTCACAGGCGCTGGCTCCCCATTGCAAGGGGAACAGCCAAGTCCATTGCATCCGCCAAAGGGATGCGTTTTTCATCCCAGGTGCCCGAGAGCTGAGGCGATTTGTCGCAAGGAAGTGCCTGAATGGCGGGTTTTAGGAGAAAACTGGCGGGTACGCTGTCATTTTTCTGAAGGAGTGGCGTGAGCATGGAAGAACAAAAGCCAACACTCTATGCGTTACGTATTCGGCGCGCAGCCGAAAACGATATTGCCGGACTGCAGCATCTGCTTGAGCAGGTCAATAGGGTGCACCATGAAGGGCGTCCCGATCTTTTTAAGCTGACAACCAAGTATTCCGAGGAAGATCTGAAAGTTCTTCTGCAACAGGAACACTTCCCCGTATTTGTGGCTCTTGATGAAAGCGGAACGATTGTGGGGCATGCTTTCTGTCAGATCATCGAGCATCGGGGTGAACGCCTGCTCGAAGACATCAAAACCCTCTACATCGACGATATCTGCGTGGATGCGAGTGCACGACGCAAATCCGTGGGAAAACGTCTGTATGCCGCTGTGCTTGCCTATGCCAGGGAAATTGGCTGCTATAATGTCACGCTCAATGTCTGGGAGTGCAACCCAGGCGCATACGCCTTTTATCGAAGTTGCGGCATGGATATCCAGAAATACGGTATGGAAACCATACTGGGAAAAGACTGAATACATGTGCGGGCCAAAGGCCCGCATTCTTGTTTGGTCTCAAGGCAAACAGAGGCGCGTCCATGAATCTTGGCACAAAACGTTTCATGGACAAGAACGGTTTGCCGTCACTTAGGGTCATGAGAGCTCAGCTTTTGTTTTGACATCGAAGGCAGTGGCTGTATGTGTTTCAGCGTCAATAACCAGAACATAGGCCTGAACGTCTCTGGCTTCATTGGCATATTGTGAGAGATATTCTTTTTCCCTAAATTGGGCGAAGCCTTCAGAACATTTTTTTAGGATATCTTTTTTGGTCTTTGCAACTTTAAATTCGATAATAAATACGGTATCTTTACCTTCAATAACGATATCTGTCCTTCCCTTTTTACTCGGATTTTCGATCTTTACAATAAGATTTGAGGCGCGAATAAGTAACAAGAAGGCCGTGCGATAAATACCTTCACCGGCATTTTGGAAATCAGCATACGGGAGGCCTGCGAGTTCGCTATTGAAGATAGTAACAACAGAAGAAAAGTTTTTGGCAGAAAAGGCTTCTTGCAACCTCATTGTTAACGATTTGTACATTGGTACCGTATATATTGATTCAAGGTACATTTTGGCAATGGAATTGATAACTTCACGATTTGGATAATCGAGAGTAAGTGTGTCAAGTTCTTTTTTGCAAATGGTGAGGTAGCCAGATTGATATAAAAAACTCTCAGGTCGAGCCTTCTCTATATCAGCTGTTTCCGTGAAAAGTGAGTCGACGACACAGTTTTTATAGATATCTGGGTTATAAATGCCATATTTTTTTAAATATTCAGCAAGGTAACCCGGCTCACCCGATGCATACCAGTAGTTTTCAAATTCTTTATAGTAGAAAAAGTTAAGAATAGAAAATGGGTTATAAACTCTTGTTTTACCGTCAAAAGAATAACCATCGTAATATTCTTTGATTTTTTTTAGAAGATCGTCTTTGTTAGTGCTTTTCTTATTATTCAAAACATCTTGAATATAGTCAGCAAAATAGATATAGATTTCATCCTGAGTGTAGCCTGTGATGGAGCTAAAAAAACTTGCAAAAGAGATATCTCGCAGATTGTTGAGAGCAGAAAAAACGCCTGTTTTTGAGAACTTTGTTATTCCCGTCAAAAAGGCAAAGCGAATAACTGCTGAAGCGCTTTTGAGGATTTGGTAAAAATCACGAAGATTACTTCGTATGGCGTGAGATTGAGCAGGGTCATGCATATTTTTTAAGATTGGGGTGTCGTATTCGTCAATCAGCACAACGACCTGCCCCAAGCTTTTACAGGCGTTTTTAAGCAGGAAGGAAAAGGTCTGGGCGCAGCTGGGCACGGGCTTGAAAGAGATGTCGTGCTCTACAGCAAATGTCTGTAGCTCATTGATGAGCCAGTCTGGCAGGGTCGAAGCTGGGTCAGCAGCCGGCCAGGCGCTAAGATCAAGGTGGAGAACAGGCGAGGGGTGCTTTGCCTGTTTTTCAACCCAGGCTTCGGCGGCAAGTCCCTGAAAGAGTTCTTTCTTCCCCTGAAACATGGCTTCCAGCGTGGAAAGTGTCAGGGATTTTCCAAAGCGGCGAGGCCGCGAGAGAAAATACCACCTTCCTTCCTCAATGAGTTTTTGGAGGAGAGCTGTTTTGTCAATGTAGAGACTGCCGTCATGGCGCAGATTGGCGAAGTTCTGCTCGCCAACAGGCAAGGGAGGAAGATTCCGATTCATCGCTTTTGCTCATGTTTGCAGGCACGTTCACTTTTGCCTTGATGGTCCACTGTTTTTGGCGATATCTGAGACCTTGTTTTTCACTTCGTATGCCTTTGCAATATGTTCTTCGCCATCAATAACAATAACGAATGGCAGTATTTTTCTCTTGTCATGAAGATATGGTGTTATATAATTTTTTTCAAAAAATTGTTTTATACCATCTTGTCGCTTCGCTGCAATTTCATTTTTTTGTCTTGCTACTTTGAACTCTAATATTAAAACAAAATTTTGCGTTTCTATAATAAGATCACTTCGTCCATTTTTTGTTGGTATCTCGGAAAAGGCACTAATTCTTGCACTTCGTAGTAGTAAAAGAAACGCTGCTCGATACAAGCCTTCACCTGCATTTTGAAAATCAACGTAAGGTATTGCAGCGAGTTCTATATTGTAGTGTTCTATAATACTTTCCATATCTCCTATATTGATTGACTTCCAAATATCCTCAGCAAGATTTGTATATTTTGGAACTTTGTAGATATAGTCCATGAACATTTGTGCCATGGAATTGACGATTTCAGTGTTTGGGTAGTCTAAAATAATTTTATTTTCTTCAATTTTTGCTATAGTAAGGTAGCCTGTTTGGTAAAAGAAACTTTCTGATGTAGTTTTTTCAATTTCGAATGATGATAAAAAATTTGGTGAAACGCTACATTGTCTGTAAGTATCTGGATTATTTATACCATATTTTTGAAAATATGTTGCAACCGAACTTGATGAACCTGATTCATACCAGAAATTTTTGAAAGCTGACGTTTTAAAGAAATTTACTATGGAATAAGGGTTGTACACCTTAGACTTTCCGTCAAAACAATATCCATCATAGTACTTTTTGACTTTTTCTAAGAATGTATCTTGTTCAGTATAATTTAGTTTTTGCATTGTATGTATAATATATTTATGAAAATACGTAACTAATTCATGTTCTGTATACCCTGTTAGAGTGCTGTAGTCCTCACTCATGGAGATGTCTTCAAGGTTATTCAAGGCAGAAAAGATGCCAGCCTTCGTAAATTTTGATATGCCCGTTAAAAAGACAAAGCGAATGAGGCTGGAAGAGCCTTTGAGAACTTTGTAGAATTCGCGCAAAACAACCCGTAGACATTGAACCTTTTGGGGGTCATCGAGGTTGGCTAACATTGGCGCGTCGTATTCGTCGATGAGTACGACGACTTGGCCTTTTGCCTCACAAAGTTTGCGTAAGAAGAAAGATAGGGCCTGGGCACTCGTTTTTTTCGCAGCAATGGAAAATTGATAGTGGTCAGCCAGAGCCAAGACTTCGTCCAAGAGCCACGCGTTAAGATCTGCTGGGGTACCTGTGCTGTCCCAGAGGCTGAGGTCAAGATGTACGACAGGGGATGGGTGCTTGGACTGAGCTTCGACCCATGCCTCTGCGCTGAGTCCGGTAAAAAGATCGGTTCTGCCTTGGAACATGGCTTCGAGCGTGGAAAGCGTCAGAGATTTGCCAAAGCGCCTGGGCCGTGCGAGGAAATACCAGCGTCCTTCTTCGATCAACCTTTGCAGGAAGCCGGTTTTGTCGATGTAGAGGTTGCCATCCTGACGGAGATTGGCAAAATTTGGCTCACTGACTGGCAGTGGCGGAAGTCGGCGAATCATAGCTTATCTCTAAAATTTGCGGGCGGGCTTTGCAAAACACGACGTCATTCGTTTTCCCTCTGTGGACGCAAGCTCAGGTTTTGACACAGAATTCCTGCTTGTGCATCAAAGACAATCTGGCGTTTTTGGGTGTCGACCACAAGGACGGCGTAGCTTACAGGAATATTTCCTGCCATATACGGCTCAAGATAGCCTGAGGCAAGAATCTGAGCTTCTCCCTCCCGTTGCTTGCTCGTTATTTCCTTTGTTGTCCTGGCAAGCTTGAATTCAATGATCACAATGTGCTCCGAACTTGTGATGAGTACATCACTTCGTCCCCGGCAGCTTGGAACCTCCCCGTGGGCTTGTAGCCCAGCACCTCTGAGCAGCATGAGCAAGAGCGAGCGATAGAAGGATTCATCACGCTTGCTTTCTTGGTGTTTTTTCTTGTCACTTTTTTGTTTTTTCGAAAAATCGTGGTAGGGGAGAGAAGCTATGGCACTATTCAATTCATTGGCTAAGCTTGCCATATCACCTTTTCGCACAGCAACCCAAAGTCTTTGTCCCACACTATTGTAGTTAGGGATCTGATAAATAGAGGTCAAGTACATTTCAGACAAGGCATTGAGCACTTCTTGGTTGGGATAGTCCAAAACGAGGATGTCGTCACAACATTCAGCAATGGTCAGATAGCCTGCCTGCAAGAGAAAGCTTTCTGGCCGTGCCTCTTCGATCTCTCTGGCTGCCAGAGCTGTCGTTTTGACCTTGATGCGATGATAGGTCTCAGGAGATGCTATGTGGTGTGTTTTGAAGTATGACTCGATGAAAGAGACTGAGCCAGATTCGTACCAATAGTTTGAAAAACGATATTCTCTGAAAAAATTCAGTAAAGAGAACGGGTTATAAACTTTTGTTTTGCCATCAAAAGAAAAACCATCATAGTAATTACGAATTCTTTCGAGCAATTGATGGCGTGTTTTTGTTATTTTTTGACGGACTGCATCGTTTATAAAGTCGGAAAAATATTTTTCAAGCTCATCTTGCGTGTAACCGTTCAGTGTACTGTAGGCTGAATCCGTTGAAATATCATTGAGATTGTTGACGGCAGAAAATATTCCTACTTTTGTCAATGTAGAAATACCGGTAATCATGATAAAGTGAAGAGAAGAGGAGCAGGCTTTGATCGCCTTGTAGAACTGGCGCAGAATGTCTCGAAAAGCTGATATTTTCGCAAGGTCATGAAGGTTGTCCAAAAGAGGCGCGTCGTATTCATCAATGAGAAGACTGAGTAAGCCTTTCTTTTGGCGGACGAGGGAAATCACCTTGTCAAAGGTCTCTGCTGGTGACTTTTCTGAAGACGTGTACATCTCGTGGCTTTCGGCAAAGGCCACAAGCTTTCTGTTCAGCCAGTTGCACAAATCCTGGGTATTCCCAGAACTATCGAAGGCACTGAAATCAAGGCAGAACACAGGGCTGGGATGCTGGGATATTTTTTTGACCCAGTTTTCTGCGGTAAGTCCAGCAAAGAGCTCACTTTTTCCCTGAAACATGGCCTCAAGGGTGGAAATGGTCAATGACTTTCCAAAACGCCTGGGGCGGGAAAGAAAGTAATAGTCCCCTGTTTCGATAAGCTTTTGTAAAAGATCCGTTTTATCGACGTAGAGACGGCCTTTTTGGCGCAGCAAGGGAAAGCTGGCAAGACCTAAGGGGAGTGTCGGTAACGGCGTATTGCTCATGGAAGGTTCCCTTGGCTTTGGTGTGCTTTTGCGTTGCCTGCAAAAGCACCAGGTTTCGAGCAAAAAACGGTCTTTTGAAGGATGCACTGTACGTTTTGTTCCATCGTATCGTAAGAGATATGGTTTGGAGTGCAGGCATCCTTGCTCTTTTGACGCGTGGAGACTTCAGTGGATGCAAGATTCCCCGACACTGTGAAACGTTACTGGCAGAGTGTTCTTGCGGAGATCTTGAGAACGCTCAGAAGAGCTTTTTTTTGTCGTTTTGGGACATGCAGAACGCTACGCAAAGGTGTGCACGTCAAAAACTTACAGTGAAGCCTGGCGTGTTTCGGCATTGATCACGAAAACAGCGTGGCTGACGGGTAATGTTGCTGTGGCATAGGGCTCAAGATAGCCAGAGTCACGAATTTGTTGCTCCCCTTCATGGCGCTTTGCCGCAATCTCTTTGTGGGAAGCGGCAATCTTGAACTCGATGAGCAGAACACGATCCAGACTTTCGACAAGAACGTCGCTACGACCCCGGCAGGTGGGAACCTCTCCGTGAGCCTGGATGCCAGCGCCCCGCAGCAGCATGAGGAAAAGGGATCTGAAAAAAGACTCATCGTGTTTTTTGCACTGTTCAGAAGATGCTTGCTTTGCTCGTGTGCTCTCGAGGAAATCATGATACGGCAGGGCCGCGAGAGCCGCATTATACTCTTGAACGATCCTTTGGAGATTTCCCTGGCGCACGGCTTCCCAGATATGTCTTCCCAATTCTCCATAGGCTGGTATCTGATAGATTCTGTGTAGGAACATCCTTGAGAGAGAGTTCTCAACTTCTTGGTTTGGATAATCTAATGTTAATACATTTTCATCTCGTTTTACTATAGTGAGATAGCCTGTTTGAAGCAGAAAACTCTCAGGACTTGCCTCCTCAATTTCTCGTGGTGCCATAATTTCTGAGTCAACTTTGATTAAATGATATTGATCTGGTGACTTAATTTTATGCTCTCTAAAATAATTTTCAATGAAAGACATTGATCCTGATTCATACCAGTAGTTGTCAAATGTATATTTGTCAAAAAAATTGAGTATAGAAAATGGGTTATATACTTTTGTGTAGCCATTAAAAGAAAAGCCGTCATAATAGTTGCGTATTTTCTGAAGAAGGCTTTCTTTGTTTGGCATAATTTTTTTGGAAACAGCCTGCTCGATAAAGTCAAAAAAATATTTCTCAAGTTCTTCTTGCGTGTATCCAGTCAATGATCCATATTCATACTTCATAGATATGTCATTGATGTTGTTGAGCGCAGAAAAAATTCCAGCTTTCGTAAATTTAGACACGCCGGTAATAAAAACAAAGGATAAATAGTTTCCACAGCCTTTAACAACTTTGTAAAATGAATGTAAAAGAGCTCTAAAGGCATTGGCTTTCTTCTTCGTAAACACGTTGTCAAGGATGGGAGAATCGTACTCGTCAATAAGGAGGCAGATACGTCCATGCTCTTTGCTGACAAGTTCTAGCGCGCAGTCCAATGTTTCGGAGCAGGAGGCTTCAGCGTCCATATGTATATGATACTGATTGGCAAAGGCCAGTATTTTCCGATTAAGCCATTTATGTAAGGCCTGAGCTGAGCCGTTGCTGTCAAACATGCTGAAGTCAAGAGACAAAACCGGCGTCTTCCGCAACGCCTGCTTGGCAACCCAGGCCTCGCTTGCGAGGCCTGAAAAAAGCTCTGTCTGCCCCCTAAACATGGCCTCAAGGGTGGAAATGGTCAATGACTTTCCAAAACGTCTGGGGCGGGAAAGAAAGTAATAGTCCCCTGTTTCGATAAGCTTTTGTAAAAGATCTGTTTTGTCCACATAGACACTTTGATCTTGGCGCAAAAGCTGAAAATTGGCTATTCCCAAGGGGAGGATCGGTAGGGGCTTTGGCATGGCGTTTCCAGGCAATGGATTTTTGAGGGAGACATGAGTTGGGGAGAAGGCGTTGTCGGCTTTTGCAGAATGTGTTGGTATCGTCTTCTTTGGGCAAGCGCTCTTGCCCAAAGATCGTTCAAAGGACAAGCTGACGTTTTTGGGCATCCACCACAAAGACCGCAGAGTTAACGGGAATGGATGAAGCGGCATAAGGCTCAAGATAGCCTTGTGAGCGTATCTGTTCTTCTCCCTCTCGCCGCTTTGCGGCAATTTCTGTAGCGTTTTTGGCCAGTTTCCATTCAATGACAAGGATGCGTTGAGGGCATGCTATGACAACATCGCTTCTGCCCCGACAGGTGGGCATTTCAGCATGAGCCTGAAGACCACAGCCCCTGAGGAGCATGAGGAAAAGTGACCGATAGAAGGATTCGTCGCGTTGTTGTCTGTGCTTGTCTTGCGAAAAATCGTGATAGGGCAGAGCTGCGATGGCGGCATTGTATTCCCGAATCAATGCGGGCAGGTCCGCCTGGTAGACCGCCTCCCATAGTCTCTTGCCGACGTCGTGATAGTCGGGAATGGTGTAGATGGCTTGCAGGTACATCTCAGAAAGTGCGCTTAGAACTTCCTGATTGGGATAGTCGAGGAGAACGGTATCGCCTCTGTCTTGCGCAATGGTCAGGTAACCAGCCTGAAAGAGGAGTATTTCCGGATCCGTTTTTTCGATTTCCCGGGCGGCCATTTTTGTTTTGGGGACACTGATGAAATGATACTTTTCAGGGCTCTCAATGTTATGGGTTTTACAGTATGTCTCCATAAACGTCGATGAACCTGATTCATACCAATAGTTAGAAAACGTGTATTTTCTAAAAAAATTGAGGATAGAAAAAGGATTATAGACTTTAGTTTTTCCATCAAAGCTAAATCCATCATAGTAGGACTTAATTTTATAGAGAAGCTCTGCTTTTGTTTGTGCAATATTTTTATGTAAAGCATCTTCAATAAAAAAAGAGAAATTATTTTCCAATTCCTGCTGTGTGTAGCCTGTGAGAGCCGCATACGTTTCTTCCATAGAGATATCGATGAGATTATTCATCGCAGAAAAAATACCGGTTTTGGTAAACTTGGAAATGCCGGTTATGAAGACAAAACGGAGATGCTCAGCGCAGGCTTTGATAACAGTGTAAAAGCCGCGAAGTCTTTTTCTGAGGGAGGCGAGTTTTTGAACATCGTCAAGGCAGTTGAGCAGGGGATAGTCGTATTCGTCGATGAGCATGACGACCTGTGAGGATGACTGATGGACCGCCTCTAAGACAAGAGAGAGAAGGAGATCACAATCGTCTTCGGCGGGTAGGGAGAGTTTGTAGCGCGCGGCAAAGCTTTGCAGGGCATAGCGCAGTCCCTGGTCGAATTTTTTAGGGCTTTCAATGTCGCCAAAGGCACTGAGATCAAGATGCAGGACCGGGGATGGATGTTCGCTTTGCTCTCGAACCCAATGCTCCGCAGCAAGGCCATTGAAGAGGTCATGCTTGCCAAAAAACATGGCCTTGAGTGTCGAGATGGTCAGTGATTTTCCAAAGCGTCTTGGGCGCGAGAGAAAATAGTAGTCGCCTTCGAGAATCAGCTTTGTCAGCAGATCTGTTTTATCCACATAGAGACGGCCACTTTTGCGCAGTGTCGAGAAATCGGCCTGGCCTATGGGTAATGTCGGAAGTTTTTTGACCATGCTTTGGCCCCTAACGGCATCCCATGTCTTGACAGAGAGCAATCTGCCGCTTTTCTGCGTTGACCACAAAGACCGCAGAGCTTACGGGAATGGTTGAAGTGGCATAAGGCTCAAGATAGCCCTGCGAGCGTATCTGTTCTTCGCCTTCACGGTGCTTGCTGGCTATTTCTGTCGCGTTTTTGGCAAGGTTGAACTCGATGACAAGTATGCGTTCAGGGCATGGGATGACAACATCACTTCTGCCCCGGCACGTTGGCATTTCACCATGTGCCTGCAGTCCACAGGCACGCAAAAGCATGAGAAAAAGAGCCCGATAGAAGGACTCGTCATGCTTTGGGTTGGCCTTGCCTGTGTGTTTGGCAAGATCATGATAAGGGAGAGAGGCTATGGCGGCATTGTATTCAAGAGCCAGAGTGCATATGTCCCCTGTACGTACGGCTTGCCAGAGCTTCTTGCCTATACTGATGTGTTCGGCAATGGGGTAGATGGCAGACAAATACATGTGAGAGAGCGAACTTGTCACCTCCTGATTGGGGTAGTCCAAAATCAAAGTGTCGTCAGAAGAACTGGCAATCGTGAGATAGCCTGCCTGATAGAGGAAACTTTCCGGGCTGGCAGATTCGATCTCTTTGGGCGCCATATCAAGACTTTGCACCCGAATGAGATGATACTTTTCTAGATATTCTATGTTATGTTTTTTGAAGTATGATTCAATAAATGTTGCTGATCCAGATTCATACCAGTAATTTGAAAACTTATATTTTCTAAAAAAACTCAGCAGAGAGAATGGATTATATACTTTTGTTATCCCATCAAAAGAAAATCCGTCATAATATCTTTGAAGTTTTTGAAGGAGACTTTCTCTGGTCGACATAATTTTTTTAGCGACAGCTTGCTCGATAAAAGCACTAAAGTACTCTTCAAGTTCCTTTTGTGTATACCCAGTGATTGCTCTATATTCTTCTTCTGCAGATATATCAATAAGATTATTCGATGCAGAAAAAATACTATTTTTAGTAAATAAAGAGATGCCAGTGATGAGTGTAAAACAAAGTGAACTTGATGAAGCTTTGAGAACTTTGTAAAATTGGCGTAATACTTTACGAAAGTCTTGTATTTTTTCTGGATTATCAAGATTATCGAGTATTGGCGCATCGTACTCGTCGATGAGGACGGCAACGGGACCTTGGTGTTGCGAGACGAGATGGAGCACAGTATCGAGTGTTTCTGCACAAGATGCTTCTGCTGTCACAGAAACAGCGTGTTCTGCGGCAAAGGCTGTAAGTTTGCGATTGAGCCATTTGGTGAGGGCCTGTGCTGAGCCATTGCTGTCAAAGGTGCTGAAATCCAGCAAGAGCACAGGAGATGGGTGTTGAGACTGTTTTGTCACCCAGGGGAAGGCGGCAAGTCCATCAAAAAGCGTGGCATTGCCTGTGAGCATGGCGTGTAAGGTCGAAATGGTCAGAGATTTGCCAAAACGTCGCGGACGAGCCAGAAAATAGGCATTACCCTCTGCGACAAGTTTTTGCAGAAGAGCTGTTTTATCCACGTAGAGGTGTCCGTTTTGGCGTAAACGGAGGAAACTGGCCTCTCCGAGCGGTAAGGTTGGCAAAGTCGTGCTTAACAAAGACGTTCAGCGCACTATCGGCTTTTTGGCTGAAATGGGCGCTGCCTCCATGGGCTTTTGGGCGTAGGGCCCGGTTACGCAAGGATTGCTTGGCAAGAAGGGGGGCGTCGATATTGTCTGCCTTGCCCTGGCTCTGCAGACTTGTGTGCCGAAAAAAAACTCTGTTTTTTCCGCGCAGAAGCTTTGGCCGTCAAAAGGTATCCAGAGACCAGAGGCAATCGTCCGCAGAAAGAACAGAGCTTGACAAAAAGCCGCATGTCGCGATCAGCGTTCGAAATAGGTATAGCCCCGTAAGCCATCTTCAAAAGCCTGTAAAATGGCATAGCGCTCACTGGGAGAGATGCGTCCTTCGTGTACGGCAAGCTCTGCCGTGGTTCTCAAATCCTCAAGGATACGTCGTGGTTCATATTCCACATAGGTTAAAATATCGGCCACCGAGTCGCCACGGATTTCGCGGACATACTGATAGCCTCCGTCTTCATCGGCTCTGATGGAAACCACGTTGGTATCGCCCATGAGATTGTGCAGATCCCCCAGTGTCTCCTGATAGGCGCCTACGAGAAAGACGCCAAGATAGTATTCTTCGCCACTTTTCAGCGGATGCAGATCAATGGTCTGCTTCATGCCCTGGGGGCCGATGAAGTGATCGATGCGACCGTCGGAATCACAGGTAATGTCTGAGATAATGCCCTGACGAGAGGGAAACTCATTGAGACGATGGACCGGCATGACCGGAAAAAGCTGATCAATGGCCCAGACATCAGGCAGAGATTGGAAGACACTGAAATTGCCGTAGTAGATGTCTGCCAGACTGACATCAATGTCTTCAAGCTCTCTGGGGACGTTCTTTAATCGGCCTTTTTCGCGGGCAATGCGCATGATGATCGCCCAGAAGATGCGTTCTCCCAGGGTCCGCATGCGTAGGGAAACCTGACCTGTGGAAAAGAGCTTGCGCAGTTCGTCACGATAATAAATGGCGTCATTATAGCATTCCTGCAGATTGCGCAGAGAAAGCAGAGACGCCACTTCATGGAGATTACGCATGGCTTCCGGCGCATCACTGGGCAGCTCTTTGGGAATGGCGATTTCCTCCACAATGCTTGTGTCCAGGATATTGAAGAGCAGAACCGAATTGTAGGCCACAGTCGCGCGTCCGGATTCGGTAATGATATGCGGGTGCGGGGTTTCCTGCTCATCGAGAATGGTCATGATCGCTTCCACAACGTCTGTGCAGTATTCGTCAAGGGTGTAGTTGCGTGACATGCCATAGCTTGTATGGGAGCCGTCGTAGTCCACAGCTAGGCCACCGCCCAGGTTCAGATAGCCCATGGGGGCTCCTTCCTGGACAAGGCCCTGGTACATGCGTGCCCCTTCCATGACACCTGTTCTGATATCGCGGATATTGGAGATCTGTGAGCCTAGGTGGTAGTGTAAGAGGCGCAGACAGTCGAGCATACCGTGTTCTTTGAGGGTATCCACCACATCCACAATTTCCGAAATGGACAGACCAAAGGTGGAGCGCTCTCCTCCTGAGCTTGCCCAATGTCCGCTGGCTGTGGCTGCCAGTTTGGAGCGCAGCCCGATATTGGGTCGCACCTTGATTGCCTTGGCCCGTTCCAGGAGAACCTCAAGCTCGCCTGGCATTTCAAGGACAAAGAAGACATTGAAGCCTAGTCGCTGGGCCTGCAGACCGAGATTAAAGAATTCCTCGTCCTTGTAGCCGTTGCAGACAAGACAGGCCTCACGGTCTCTGATGAGGGAAAGCGCCGCAAGCAGCTCGCCCTTGGAACCGACTTCCAGACCGTGATGGTGTTTTGCCCCTGATTGGACAATTTTTTCCACAACCTGCTGCTGCTGATTGACCTTGACGGGAAAAACGCCGCGGTATTCGCCCTGATAATTGAGCGAATAGATGGCTTTACGGAAGGATTCATGAATAGCGGCAATGCGTGAGGCGAGAATATTTTCCACGCGCAGAAGCACGGGCATGTCGTAGCCGCGCTCATGGAGACCGGCGATGATCTCCATGAGGGAAATTTCGGGGCCGCCTTTGCCCTTGGGGCAGACGACCACATCGCCATTGTCTGCGACGTCGAAAAAACCGTCCCCCCAGTTGCGGATTCCGTAGAGTTCCACGGAATCTTCCACCTTCCACTGATGTAAAGCCTGATTATGTGCCAATTGTTTCCTCCAGGGCGTCGTGGGTAGTGTCTCAGACAAGGGGAGCCGTATGGCTTAACCCTTCATCCATAGGTCTGTGGCAGATGAGATTGGCATTGGCCACGGCCTGACCTGCCGCACCGCGACAGAGATTGTCGATGACGGAGACAATGATCAGGCGCTTGGTGCGCTTGTCAAGAGCCAAGCCAATATCGCAGAACATGGTTCCCCGCACAAAACGGGTTTCCGGCAGTTTCCCAAGAGGTAAGACCCTCACCCACGGTGCCTCTTTCCAGGTCTCGTGATAGAGCTCCCAGACCTTTTCTGCCGTCATGGCCGGATCTTTGAGCTCCGCGTAAATGGTTGAGAGAATGCCCCGATTCATGGGCACAAGGTGCGGAGTAAACTGCAGCGTGACCGGCGTTGCCAGAAGCTTGCTGATTTCCTGCTCAATTTCCGGCGTGTGACGGTGGCGGACAAGGCCATAGGCCCGGAAATTATCGGCAACTTCACAGAAAAGTGTTGGCAGATTGGGCTTGCGGCCTGCGCCTGTTGTGCCTGATTTGGAGTCAATCAGAATGTTTTTGGAGCTGATCAGGTCGTGCTTGCAGGCTGCGGTAAGCCCGAGAATGATGGATGTCGGGTAGCAACCGGGGTTGGCAATAAGCCTGGCCTTGGCAATCTTGTCAGCATAGAGCTCGGGCAAACCGTAGACAGCTTCAGCAAGCAGCTCCTTGGCTTCATGGGGCAGGGCATACCATTCCTCATACACAGCTTTGTCCTGCAGCCGGAAATCTGCGGAAAAATCGATGACCCGCACTCCTGCCTTGAGCAGCTTGGGCGCCATTTGCATGGCCTTGCCGGCAGGCACAGCCAGAAAGACGAGATCACATTTTTCCTTGACTTCCTCTGGCGTGAACTGGCTGATGCGTACATCGCAGCCAGGCAGCTTTTCGAGAAACGGATAGTACTCGCCCAGGCGTTTTCCGCTTTCAGCCCTGGAACAGGCCATCACCAGCCGCATGGACGGATGCACGGCCAAAAGGCGGGCCAGTTCCATGCCCGCGTAGCCTGTAATACCTACCAGACCAACGTTGATTGCCTCCATGATGCCCCTCTGGCTTTGCGCCTTATTTGTCGCCAAAAATTTTGACGTATTTCATTTTCAGTTCAAAAAGCATGCTGTCGAGCATTTGCTGTTCCGCACCGTCGAGATTGCCCCGGGTTTTTTCCTTGAGCATGTCAAGCAGGTCAATGCTGTGCTTGGCCATCAGCTTGTCAGGCTTGGTGCCGCCACTGGCCGGATCAGGCACTTCACCCAGCTGCACG
This sequence comes from Desulfovibrio sp., assembly GCA_017528345.1. Classification (GTDB taxonomy): domain Bacteria; phylum Desulfobacterota; class Desulfovibrionia; order Desulfovibrionales; family Desulfovibrionaceae; genus Desulfovibrio. The sequence continues at coordinate 70,587 of JAFXOX010000065.1, read as the reverse complement.
AGAGCCGATGAGGCCATGGAAAGAATAAAGGTGGAAAAGGTGACCTTGGGCATGGAATGGGTACGATGCGCTGCATCTTCATGTGTCTCTGTGGCACTCATAGCTTTTTTCTTGCAGTTTTTCCCTGCAAGCCTCCTTTTGCAGATGTATTGCGTCAGCTGCGCACAAAGACCTTGCTCGGAACAGTACCAGGCTCGCCCGAAAGAGCCGTCTGATAGGCAGCCATGGCCTGTTCGAGATAGTCGCGCGAGCCGGAAAAACCACTGGCTTCCACGAGGCTTCTGTCAATGGCGTAGAGGCCGGCGAGCACATCTGCCCAGTCGACCCAGCCCATATGGCCGATGCGCACAATGTGCCCTTTCAGGTGATCCTGGCCGCCGGCCAGACAGACCCCAAATTTTTCCTGCGCAATCTGTAAAACCTTGAGTCCGTCAACACCCTCGGGCAATTGGACACTGGTCAGGCCCCATGTGTAGTGCTCGCGGGCAAAGAGTTCAAGTCCCATGGCCCGAGCTCCCGTGCGGGCAAGCATCGTCAGTGCCCACTGTTTTTTGTAGACGGCTTCAAGACCCTCTGCAAGCAGTATTTTCAGGCTTTCGTCTAAACCGACGATGAGGTTCACAGCCGTTGTGAAATGCGTCTCGTGCTTTTCAAGTTTTTTACGCTCGGCAGGAAGATCAAAATAGAAACAACCGGGACCAAGCACATTGGCCTTGGCCCAGGCACGGCTGGACAGGGCAATCAGCGCAAGGCCCGGAGGCAGCATGAGACCTTTCTGAGAACCTGTCAAAAGACAGTCAATGCCCCAGGCATCCATGGGACAGGGAGAGATCCCCACAGCGGAAATGCCATCGGCAACCAAGAGCACATCGTGCTCGTGACAGACTTTGGCGATATCCTGAATGGGGTGGAGAACACCTGTGGAGGTCTCAGAAACCTGCACAAGAACGCCTCGGATGTCCTTGTCCTTGGCGAGCATCTGAGCAATCACCTCAGCCTGTGCGGCGCGCCCCCATTCGACGCTGAGTACCACAGGTTCAAGACCGCGCATTTTGGCGATTTCAGTCCAGCGCTGACCAAATTTGCCGCCTTCCACCACAAGCACTTTTTCCTGTGGCGCAAAGAGGCTGTAGACGGCAGCTGTCATGGCCCCTGAGCCTGAGGCAGAAAGGGGTAAAACCATTTCCTGCGTGCCAAAGAGGGTTTGGAGTCCCTTTTGGACACGTGCCATGATCTCCCGGAAATCCTGCTTTCTGTGGTGGATCATGTCCTTGGCAAGGGCCAGACGCACTTCTTCGGGGAGAGGGGTTGGGCCTGGTGTGAGCAGACGAAGTTTATTGAACATGAATGTGTATCCTTATAACGGCTAGGCGTTTATCACAGGATGACCTGTGCGGCTAGGTGTGAGACAGAAGTGGCCGCTATGTGGCGCAGCGGGGAATCAGCGGTTATGGGGCAGGCAGCCTCTTTGCCTGTTAATCCCCTGGCAGAAGGCGGGCTATGCAGCATTTGAGATAGCGTGTCTCAGGCATCCCTAAAAGTTCCGGGTGATCTGCCGCCTGCTGGCCTTTGGCCAAGAGTTGACATGTTCTCCCCAGTTTGTGGGCAGAACGTGCGATACAGTCAAGGAGCGTTTCTTCCTTGAGATGAAAAGAACAGGACGAGGAGACGAGAATACCGCCTGGCTTGAGCAGGCTTGCGGCCAGCTGATTGAGTTTGCGATAGGCACTGATGCCCTGACCGGCATCTTTGCGGCGCTTGATGAAAGCCGGAGGATCAATGCTCACCAGATCAAAACGTCTGCCCTCTGCCGCAAGCTCAGCTAGAAGCTTTTGGGCTGAACCTTCAAGATAGCTGGCTGTCTCGGCACATGCCGGCGCATTGTGTTCAAGATTTCTGCGTGCATAGTCAAGGGCCTGGGAAGAGGCGTCGAGAAAGGTGACTGAGCGGCAGCCGTGTTTGGCGCAGCCCACCCCAAAGCCCCCCACATAGCAGAAGGCATCCAGCACATCGAGATCCCTGGCAAAGCTCGCCGCTTTTTGGCGATTGTCGCGCTGATCATAGAACCAGCCGGTTTTTTGCCCTGTCTGGCAGGGGACCGTGAACAGACAGTCGTTTTCCGGAACCTCAAGTTCGCAGGGCACATCGCCAAGACATTCCTTTTCCAGAGACAAGCCTTCCAGGGCGCGCATGGGATTGTCATTGGCCAGAAGCAGGCTCTGTGGCTGCAAGAGCTCCTGCAACACAGAAAAGAGTTCCTGCTTGCGCAGTTCCATGGCTTTCGTTGTGATCTGAATGGTCAGATGTCGGTCATAGCGGTCAATGACCAGACCTGGCAAGAGATCGCCCTCGCCGTGACAGAGGCGATACCAGGGCTTGGAAAAAAGCTGTGTGCGTAATGCAAGGGCCGTACGCAAGCGCTTGTGCAAGAGCTCGGCATCCAGGTGGACGGCCTGGCGGCGGCTGTGCAGGCGGGCACAGATGAGGGCATGGGGATTGACACAGGCTGTGCCAAGACAATGACCCTGGGCGTTTTTGACGAGCACTTCTTCGCCTTCGGCAAAATCGCCCAGGGGAGAGTCCACCTCATTGCTGAAGATCCAGAGATGCCCATGGATCAGTCTCTGGTCTTCTTTGTTTTTGAGAATCAGTTCACGCATTATTCAGACTTCAGACGAAGGATGCTTTGGTTGAGATCTTCAGATCCCTGGGTGACGGTAAGCTGCAGAAACTTGCCAAGATCTGTATCCTGCAGTTGGGTAAGCTCTGTGGCAGTAAAGGTCTTTCCCGGAAGAGATGCGATGTTCACAAGACCGGGCTTTTCTACAAAGCTGCAGAGCTTTGCTGCCAGATCGCGTTCAAAGGGGGAACCGTTGAGATTGTTTGTGATCTGCGCAACTAAAAACTCTTTATTGGCCATCTGGGGTGCTGCGTAGAGCGTAGCCCGTGCCAGGAGACTCTTGTCGGTATAGGTGAGATTGACGTTGTGCAACGGACAGGTCAGAAGCTTGTCAAAAAGGTTCTCTAACGTATCGAGATCTGCGGAAAGTTCCAGATCAAGGCTAAAGAGTTCGTCAATGCCAAGGGAAGCACTGAGCTTTCGCGTTTTTTCCGATTCCTTACGCTCGCCAAGGGAAAGATTGAGGTGGAGCAGGGCCGGAATGGGGAGCTTTTCCTTGAGCTGCTCTTCGATGGTCTTGCCGGCCAGCACGAGCCCTGTGACGGTGAAGCGCTCTTCTTTGCCGGCCTTGGTGCTGAACGTGATCTCCTTGAGATTGACCGGTGAGCCATCCACATCAAGGGTAAGACCTTGCAGACTGGTTTTTTCAACCAGGGGCTGATCGCCGATGAAGAGTTTGAGCAGCTCTTCAGCACGCGCTTCATCACTGCCCATGGTTAACTTAGCAACCAGAGCCAGCGTTTCCTCTTCCGTAAAGATACGGATATTGTCCTGCACAAGGCGGGAGCTGTGGAACTTCTTATGACCCTGCTCAAGACCTTCAATATTTTCGATAATGAGGTGATCAAGCCGTTGCGGGCTCATCTTTTCAAAGGTCATGGGGCCCATGGCAAGCGTGACATCGCCTGCCTGGACCTTGATGGCACATCTGTCCATACGCAAAAGCTGGAGGGAAAGTTTGGGGTATTTGCCCTTGGCATGGGGATCGGCAAGTAGCTCTCTGAATTTTTCGGCATCTAGCCCCACTTCGCGGGCTGTCAGTGTTTCCAGGCTTACACTGGCTCCGTTAACCTCCATGGTCAGCCCCTGGCACAGAGATTGCTGCACAAAGGTGATATTGCCGCTTTTGGGCGTGAAGAGCTCTCGCAAGGGAGAAAACGCGAGAAGCCCCTGATAGGTCATGATGGTTTCTGAGGGCTTGACATGGCCCTTTTGCAGGCCGGTTGCCGGATTGGGCGCGAGATCAAAAGCCGGAAGCAGAAGCTTGCGGGTAAAGGGGGATACCGTAGCTTGAACGGGACTTGTGGGGGTGAGACCCTGAGCTTTGAGCGATTCATTGATGAGGACTGTGACCTCGCCTTCAATGGCGGGTTTGATCCAGAACTGGACGCCTGCAAGGAAAACGGCCACAAGCAGAACGACACAAAGCAGAAAAAAACGTTGCGGATGTTTCATCAATTATTCAGCGTGGATTCTCGGATTTGGGCCGAGGAGCAAACGCTGCCTCCATGGGTTTGCAGGTTAGGTGCGGTGGTGGCAGCCAATACTTTGGGGATTGCGCATGGCGGCCTGGGTAATGGCATAGGCGGTTTGAGAACCGTGAAAGAGCTGAATCAGGCTCTGAGAAATATGGGTGCGCTTGTAGAAATCGTGGATATGCCGGACGAGCACGCGCATATCTTCAAAGGCTCGGCGCAGTCGTGCCTGCGTGCGGGAAATGCCCACATAATTCCACATGGTATTGCGGATATTGGCCCAGTCCTGGGCGACAAGGGCTGGATCATCGGCGTGTTCATCGCCTTCATCGTGCCAGTCGGGGATGGCACTGCGTACCTTGCCCGAGAGACTGCGGCTGCGCTGCGAGAGCATGCCAAGATATTCACCGCAGCTGGCGCCCCAGGCAAGCCCCTCGAGAAGGGATGTGCTTGCCAGACGATTGGCCCCGTGCAGACCTGTACAGGCGCATTCGCCCACGGCAAAGAGGCCTTTGAGGGAGGTGCGTCCGTGCAGATCGGTGAGAATCCCACCGCAGAAATAATGGGCGCAGGGCACAACGGGAATGGGATCTTTGCGGATGTCGATACCGATTTTCTGGCATTGCTCAAACACGGTGGGAAAACGCTGCAGGAGATCCAGCTCAATGCGCGAAGCATCAAGAAAAAGATAGGGTGAGCCTGAATGCAGCATTTCTTCCATCATGGCCTGTGAGACAATGTCACGCGGCGCAAGGTCGCCGCGTTTGTCATACTTGCGCATAAAGGGCTGATGTTTGGCATTGAGGAGAATAGCACCTTCTCCGCGCATCGCTTCCGTGATCAGAGGTCTGCGCGAGCTGCGCTGATCAAAGAGTGCCGTTGGGTGAAACTGCATGAATTCGAGATTGGAGAGCTCAACGCCAGCCCGGGCGGCCATGGCAATGCCTGTTCCCACACAGGCCTCGGCATTGGTGGAATGCAGAAAAACGCGACCTGTGCCGCCTGTGGCCAGAATAGTCCAGTCAGCCAGAATCGTTTCAGGCTCGCCTGTGATGGTATCGAGCACATAGGCTCCCACACAGCGATTGCCCACTTCGTAGCGGCACTGGGCGTGTCTGGCATGGTGCTGGGTGGTGAGAAGGTCAATGGCTGCCTTGTGATGCAGACAGGTAATATGCGGGTGTTTGGCAACCTGGAGCGCCAGCCCCTCCATGATGGCGCGACCGGAATAGTCGGCTTTGTGGAGAATACGCGGGACGGAATGGCCGCCTTCACGTGTCAGGTGGAAGGAGCCGTCGGCATTTTTGTCAAAGGCGATACCGGCACGCTTGATGAGGATCTCTTCCACATATTCCGGCCCCTTGCGGGATAGCCAGCGCACAGCACGCTGATAATTGTAGTCATGGCCGGCTACCAGAATGTCATGCTCAAGGGATCGCGCATCGTGACGCTGGCCAGGTTTGGGGGGAAGCCCCTCCTGGGTTGTGGCGGACTGATAGATGATGCCGCCCTGGGCGAGGGTGGAGTTGCCGTCGAGCAGATCCTCTCCACAGTTGATCAGAAGCACTTCCAGCCCCTGGTCGGCCAGAGTCAGGGCCGCCGTGGCGCCGGCAATACCTGAACCAATGATCAGAAACTGGACATAACGGCGTTGTGACATAGTTCCTCTTGCTGCTGTTACAATGGAGGCAGACGAAACGTGTTGGGTATCAATAGCCGGGAGGCGCATCTCGTAGCCTCCCATGTTTTGGGGATGAGGGCCTTGACGAATGGTCCGTTTTCCCCAGAGCTCTCTCAGGTCTGTGAGCCAGGTAACACTTAGGCAGGCTGACAGATGGCGAGCATGCGCTCAAGGGCCGCTTTGGCCGGAGCGCGTTCGGCTTCTTTGAGCCTGACAGGTTTGCCCTGACCGTTGAGGATGCTCTGCAAAAGCGAGAGGAGCTTTTCTTCAGTGATGGCATTCATGTCTGGGCAATAGGCCTCTTTGAGAGGCACAAGCGTTAGCTCATTTTTGTGGCGAAGGCCTAGGCGTGTCACAAGATTGCTTTCCGTGCCAATGACGACCCTCTTGATACTTGCGCTACCGGCAAGGCTTTGCGCTTTGCGGATCAGGAAGGAGGTTGAGCCAGCACCTTCACAGGCATCGACAACGTCTGGCGGACATTCCGGGTGCACATAGACGGCGCAGCCAGGCAGAGCCTCACGTGCAGCCCTGATATCTTCGACACGCATCTGGCTGTGGATGGGACAGCACCCAGGCCAGATCAGTAGGCGTTTTGCGCCAAGATCCTCTTTGCTGTCAAGGATCCCGTCGCCAGAAAGTCTGAGAATATGCCAGTCATGAGCGTCAAGGCCAAGTTGTTTGGCCGTATTGCGTGCCAAATGTTTATCCGGCAGGAAAAGCACGCGCTTTCCTGTCTTCAGCGCCCAGTTGAGGACATCCTTGGCGTTGGCCGAGGTGCAGACAGCACCACCAAAGGCGCCAACCTGTGCTTTGAGTCCCACAGAGGTATTGACGTAGGCTATGGGGATAACATCCATACCCATGCTCTGAAGCTCGTGCAAAACATTGTGGACATGGCAACCGCTGGCCATGAGCGCCATCATGCAGTCGGCATGATCATCTGGCAGGAAGACCTGCTGCCCTGGCCTTGTGAGCAGGGCAGCGGCCTCTCCCATAAAGTAGACGCCGCAGAAGACAAGATAGGTAGCCTCAATGTCCGCAATCTTGCGAGCCAGCTCCAGGGAGTCTCCTGTGATATCACAATGTCGGATGACACGCTCACACTGATAGTGATGGCCGAGAATACAGAGCTTGGAACCAAGCTTCTGGCGAAGAAGGCTTATATTGTTGTTGAGATCATGCATTAGTTTTCGGCGTGAAGACCCTAGCCATCAGGTCGGGGAGACACGCCGCCTCCTGTTTTTTGGGTCAATGAGAAAGATGCGCAAGCGGACTACGTGGAGAGGCAAGGCAACCTGGAACCCGTTCAGCGCGTGGGCGTGTGGGAGCACGTGTTACCGGTCGTTGCGTGATCATGCTTTGCCAGAACTTGTGTGCCATCTTGTCAGATAGGCTGTTCACAGTTTGCAAGCACAGCTGTGTCAAAGCTCAAGAGCCGCAACTGCGCAGCACAAGAATATTCACCACTAACATTTGGGCTTTCCAGACTCTTTGTCGAAAGTCGAGTTGTACAATACTCTGGGAATGGCGCAGCGTACTTGACGGAAAAAGGCTATGCATAAGCAAGTTCTTTCTGTTGTCCCTGAGTGATGACGGAGACCAACTGAATGAGCGGCTGTCTTGTCTGATCTACTCCTTTCCTTTGGATCTCCTTTTGTGCTATTAACGTAACAGCTTCTAATGATGACTGTATTGGAAGTGAACGTCCTTCTTGTATATAATCTTCTATGGTTTCTGAAAGAATATCTTCAGCCATATCCATAGCTTCATTAAGAGTTGAACCTTCGGTAACAATTTCGGGAAAGTCAGGTATTACTACAGTATATCCACCTTCAACGACAGGAATAAAAAGAGAAAGATATCTCATGAAAATTCCTCAAACAGCTTCACTCCGGTTTGCTCTTCTATCTTTTGGGCCGTTTTTCACGCACTTCATTATGGCGAGGAAGAGTTGAAACTCTCATACCATGTGCGTTAACAACTTTTGTGTGCTTTGCTCCTTCCGTTAAAGGGAAATCCTGCTGCCTGGAGTTTTCGGAGAATAATCTATCGTTTCACGCATCGAGTACCTTGATGGTCAAAAGCTTGTCTCTGGAGAATGCGTATAGAAATTGTTTCTTGGAGGTGTCGCTCTCAGCAGAAAGGCCGTTTGTCAGGTGGTTACAGAGGGCAGCCAAGCGGTTGAGGATGGAAACCATATGTTCTTGCTTGAAGAGAGATCCTCTCCCTTTTTTTGCACACAGAGGGGTACGACTTTTCGGAAAAAGCAAAAGCAATGATGCCATAACCCGATACCATGTCGCCGAGAGCAGACGTCGTGGCGTAGACTCTGGTCGAGTACGTGCAAGATTTTCACGCACCTGTATCCCTACGTCTTTGTGCCTTCCTTTGCCAAAACATTACTTCACGGATTCAGACTGCTGATTTGTCAATGTCATACTAAAATCCGAGGCCCGAGCTGAGTGGGTCAGCCTGCCCACAGAGATGAAATCCGCGTGGCGTGGACCGATTTCGGCAAGCTCACGGAGATTTTTCAGAGTGACACCGCCGCTGATTTCAGCTTCTTGCTCTTTGGGAATCAACGCTAAGGCTTGGGCCAGCTGATCTTTGGACATATTGTCGAGCATAATCCGATCGGCTTTTCCCGCCACAGCCTCCCGGACATGGTCGATATTGCGACACTCTACTTCAATGGGAGGACAGGGATGATAGACAGCGCGTAAGCGGGCGAGAGCGCGGGTGATGGATCCTGCCGCGTCGATGTGATTGTCCTTGAGCATGAGCATCTGGGCGAGATCCATGCGGTGATTGCAGCCACCGCCCATCTGTACGGCGTATTTTTCAAGCCAGCGCAGGCCTGGACTGGTTTTGCGCGTATCAAGAAGGCGAACGCCTGTGCCGGCAAGTTCTCCGACGTAGCACGCCGTGAGTTTGGCAATGCCCGAGAGGTGGCAGATATAGTTTAAGATGACGCGTTCGGCTTTGAGCAGTGCCACAGCTGGCGCAGAAATACGGGCTACGTTTGTCCTGTCCAAAACCCATTGGCCTTCGCGCACAGTACTTTGCCAGCGAAAGTCCTTGGTCAGTTTGCTGAGCACAAGACCGATGAGGGGTAGCCCAACGACAGGTGTTGTTTCCTTGGCTCTGATCTGAGCCTGCATGCGCTCATCTGGTGCAAAAAGACCTTCTGCCGTGAGTTCCCGATCGTCCTCAGCCAGGGCGAGGGCAATGTTCTGATCAAGAAATGTCTGGCCTTTTCCGGCAAAAAACGTCACCCAATTTTGCATTGGTTTTCGGAAGCTTCTGTCACAGCAATGCTGTGACCAAAACGCTTGCCGCCTCCTTGGGCCAGCTTCGCTGGCTGGAAAAATGTTGTGTGTTTGCGTTTGACTTGTGGCTTGCTCTCGATACTGCTAACATAAAAAACCGTTCGTCACGTTGACAGGCAAACGCATACAGGGGGGGATGACTATGGATACGCCAACACCTGAGAAGCAGAACTCCCTGCCCGAGCCTGTGTCAGAGGCAAGCAGCACGGCTTCCGCCAAAGAAGATCAGCACGGCATCAGTATCCCGGAGGCCTGCCGTGAGGCCAGTGAGGAAGCGTCCTTTGTTCATCCCGCCGATCTCGCCGATCATCTCGAAAATCTGAGCCTTGAAAAGCAGGTCTGTGCGCTTCGGCATATGCCCAAGGAAGATGCCGCAGAAGCGCTGGCCGAACTTGAAGAAAACGTCGCCGTCGATGTTCTGGAAAATCTGGATGCGGATACCGCAGCGCAGATTATTGCGGAAATGGACCCCGATGATGCTGCTGACGTTCTCGATGAACTGGACGAGGATCACAGAGATGTGCTCTTGGGACATCTTGGCAAGGAAGATTCCGAAGAGCTGCGCAATCTGCTGAATTTTGATCCTGATTCGGCCGCCGGCGTGATGAATACCGAGTTGATTTTAGTTGAGCAGACGCTGACCGTGGACGGGGCCATTGCACGCATTCGCAGTGAAATGGAGGAAAAGGAAAACCCCTATTATGCCTATGTGGTCGATGACAAGGATATCCTTGTGGGCGTGCTTTCCCTGCGCAATCTCATGCTCTCAAGGCCGGGAACCATTTTAGCCGATGCCGTGGCCGGTCAGAGCGTGGTAAGTGTCCCCTACGATATGGACAAGGGAGAAGTCGCCTCTCTGCTTTCCCATTACAATTACCTGGCCATTCCTGTCGTGGACTACGAGGGACATATCATGGGCCTTGTGACCTACGACGATATCATGGATATCATGCACGAAGAGGCCAGTGCGGATATGCTGGGCATGGTGGGTGCGGACCCCGAAGAAAGTGTGGACACCCCCTGGCTTGAAAGTGTGCGCAAGCGCCTGCCCTGGCTTGTGATCAATATGGTCAACTCAGCTCTTTCGGCCTGGGTTGTCTATATGTTTGAAGGATCCATAGCCCAGATGGCTGTTTTGGCCGTGCTCATGCCCATGATTGCCAATCAGGCCGGCAATACCGGCCAGCAGGCCCTCGCTGTGATGATCAGACAGCTTGCCACAGATCGCTTTGATCAGAAAAAAGCCTGGATGGCCGTTCTCAGAGAGGGCAAAATCGGTCTTGTCACAGGCGTGTGCATGGCGATCCTGGCTTTTGCCGGCGCCTGGGGCTTTACCCAGAATTTCCTTGTCGGCTGTGTCATGGGTGGCTCGTTACTCTGTGACATGCTTCTGGGGGCTGTGGCAGGGGGCTCCATACCCCTTATCTTCCGTGCCCTGGGCCGTGATCCGGCTCAGGCCTCAAGTATCTTTCTCACCACCATCACCGACAGTGCCGGCTTTTTTATTTTCTTGGGGCTTGCCACTGTGGTGCTCTTCTGACGATCCGTTCTTTTTACGCGTTGTTTCCGTGCCCATTGGGATAGAGCTGTGAGGTCGTGGTATAGCCACTGGTCATGGTTCTCGCAATGAGCGCTCCTGTTCCGTCAAAGACATCAACTTCATAGTTTTGAATGCGCTTGCCACCGCGTATGACTTTGGCTTCGGCAACGAGAGGCCCCTGGGAGCCGGGTCGTAAGTATTCTATGGACGTGCTCAAGGTTACCACAAACTGCTCGCATCCCTCGTTGGCCGCAGCGCCAAAGGCAATATCAGCCAAGGAAAAAATGGTCCCGCCGTGGGCAAAGCCCATGCCGTTTTTCACCTTGTCGCTCAAAGGCATGGAGATTTTCGCATAGCCGGGTCTGAGCTCAAGGACCTGCATATCCATGAGCCGTAAGATCTGATCCCTTTCAACAACTGGATTGGACATGGTGCGTTTGCCCACCTCTGTTTAGCAAGCCAGGGCCCTCGGGCCCTGGCTGATAGATATTAGACAAGCTGTTTGACGCAGCTGAGAACTTCTGCATAGTCAGGTTCATTGGCCACCTCAGGCACAAGCTGCCGGTAGCGCAGAATCCCTTCCCGGTCAATGACAAAGACGGCCCTGGCCAGGAGATCTAACTCTTGCACGTAAATGCCATAGGCTTTCCCAAAAGCGCCGCTGCGGTAGTCGGACAGAGCCTCAACGGCTGAGATACCGGCTGCCCCGCACCAGCGCGCCTGGGCAAAGGGCAGGTCACGGCTTGCGCAGACAATGGCAACGTCCTTGGAAAGAGCCTGCGCTTCCGTATTGAAGCGTCTGACTTCCATATCGCAGACAGGCGTGTCCAAGGAGGGCACGCAGACGAGAACCAGGATCTTTCCCGCATAGTCACTGAGCTTACGCAGGGCAAGGTCCTTGTCGGTCAGGGAAAAGTCAGGCGCTTTCCCATTGACTTCGGGAAGATTGCCTGCAAGGTGCATGGTATTGCCGGCAAAGGTCACAGTACTCATGAGACTCCCTCCTAGTTGGCCTGTTGAATGCCATCAAGCTTCCAGGTGCCGTCGGGCAGCGTTCTGAGGAAATGCCAGACCTCACGGGCAGGCTCCGGACGTTGCTGACTGGGATCCTCGCGCAGCAGAACGTCAAAATAGACCTGCGCTCTCTGGGTCCTGCCTTCAGTGTGTACGCCCATCAGCTGCACGGAAATATTGATCAGCTCTGTGTGGGAAGGATTGGGATCTTCAGCCATCTGCTCACGCAAAACCTCCATGACGGCAGGGGTGGCAAACTGGGCGATATCTTCCAGATCGCGCTGATCCCACGAGGACTGCATGCGCACATAGGCGGATTTAGCCCCCTGCAGAAATTCTTCCACATCGAAATCGGCAGGCACAGAGGGGGCGCCAAAGCCACTGACACCCTGCCCGGGATTGACGGAATCGCGCAGACGATCCCAGGCGTTGGAACCCTGCTGATAGCCGTTATCCTGCCGCATGGAATAGTCCCGCTGATAGCCCTGCTGATAGCCCGGCTGGGGTGATGGCTCCTGTTGAGCGCCGCGCATGCGTCTGAAGAATTTCAGACCGAACCAGATGAGCAGACCAAAAAGGATGACATCGATAAAACCAATGCCACCACCGGCAGCTCCGGCAGCAGAACCGCCGCCAAGCAGTGAGCCTAACACCGTACCGGCCAGAAGACCGCCAAAAAGTCCGCCCATGGCACCCATGCCGCCAGTGCGGGCAGGAGCTGCCGCTGAGGGATTGGTGTAGGGCTGCTGCCTTGGGGATTGCATGGGGCGCGGAGCTACAGTTGGAGTGCGCATGGTCGGCTGACTGCCGAAGGAGCGTCCGCCACCCATACGGGCGGCCCAGCTGTCATCGATGCAGGTCAGCCCCAAGGTCGAAAGGGCGAGGAACACAATGCAAAAGGCTAGGCAATGTTTCATAAGAGTCTTCAGCGTAGATACCCTGTATGTTCAGGGCGGATTCGCTGCCTCCAGATTTTCCTTGTCTGTTTGCCAGCCGTAAAGGCTGTGGGCCTGATTCCAAACGTCAACGGGCATTGGCACTTTCTGAATCCACAAAGAACCAGAAAAGCGTACCCAGTTGCAGGGTTTTGGGCTGTCCGTCCGCACCTTTGAGGGGGGCACCCTCAAGATGGGCCATGGCACACCACCAGCCAGCCCTGTTGGCGGTAAAACTGAATTCCCCGTTGGCATTGCTGCGCAAACTCAGGGATTGATGCCAGTGTGTGGGAACTTTTTGCCCGTCGGTATTGATTCTGTAGAGTGTCACCTGAGCTCCCGGCAGAGGCCGGTTTTCCAGAAGCACCCGGCCCGTGAAGGTCTGCGGGGCCGTCAGCCCGAAAGGCCGTGTCAGCGGCACAATTTCAAAACGCTGGCCTGTGCTCTCATGCCAGCCTGCGTCTTCTCCGTAGACGGGCACCATCACCTTGACGGACTGCTGCAGAAACGTCTTCTGCTTTTCATCCCACCACGGTTTGGTTTCCAGCACAAACTGAAAAAGACCCGGATGCACAAGGCCAACATTGGCGCCCCAGGCTTTTTGTCCCTTATAGAGGATTTCTTCCACATCCCCCAGAAGATCTCGGCGCACGGGCAGAAGATGGCCATCCTTGCTTTGTCCCTCGCGATTATAGCGGAGAACAGTGAAGGACTGGGGGGGATCCATGGCAAAACCCTGATTGGCAAAGGGATCCATCAGGGTGATGAGCAGGTCGTTTTCCTCATCGATGCTTGGAAGACGCATTTCAAGATCCTGACTGGCAGGTTCTGTGCTGTTGGTCTGGGCAGGTTTTGCGGCCGGCTCTTTCTGTGCGTCCTTGGGACTGCCTTTGGCCTCTTTTTTGTCCTGGGCTTGTTTGGGGACGCTGATATCGGGTTTGGCGGGAATGAGCAGGGTGACCTGAGCGTGAATGAGGGTGTGGGCACAGAAGACACTGAGCACAGCCCAGAGGAGTCCCAGAAAACATGTGCGGACTTTTGCCATAGCCTAAGCCTCCCCAATGCGAAAGGCCGGGAGAAGGAAAAAAGTGAAAAACATGGCGAACACGATGCGTATCTGTGTTTGCGAACTTGGGAGATTGTTGCAGTCTCCCCCATATCGGACTTCCATCGCTGCAGGACGATTCTTGAGCAATTGTATGTTCCCAGGCAAAGCCTTTTGTCAGTAAAGATAATGGTATCCTGTGCAATGGCAATGGCGCAAAACCAGTTTACCTGTTCTGCGTGACAAAGGCAATTTTGTCGCTTTTTGTGGGCCACACAAGGAGCTCCGTCTTACCCAAGCTCCTGCTTTGGCCATATGTGTTCACCACGGTCTTTTCTGAGCCACTGCCCAAACCAGTCTGTCAGCTCCTTTTGCAGAGATCCATTGTGCAGAAAATCCTCGCGCAGGTCGAGTCCACGGACGGTTTTGGCCTGGGTGATGGTGCGGCCAAGCTGGGAAAAGAAATAGCGCAGCGTGAGGAGGCTGCCTGTGAAAAGCTGCTCCCCTCTGTTGCGGGCCGCTGTGAGCAGGACAAGGGTTGTGCTGTTTTGCGCAGGCAGAGGATTGGTATAGAAACGTTGACTGCGGTCAATGAGAGCCTTGGCCATGGCTGGTAGCGCATAAAAATAGATAGGGGCACAGAACAGGAGCAGTTTGGCTTTGGCAAGTCTGAGCAGACAGTCTTTTGCCGTATCCCCTGCCGTATCGAGTGGACAGGCAAAAGGCTCTGTGCTGCAGCTGCGGCAGCCCTGGCAGGGCGCAATGGTTTCCCTGCGCAGAACAAGAGGCTGCACCTGGCTATCAATCTGCACAAGACAGTCCATAATGGCATCGCAGACGCCATGGACATGGGGGCTTGCATTGCAAAGGACAATTTCCGGCACTTAGGAAAAGTCCCCACAGATGGGATTATTGGCTTTTTCATCGCCAATGGTTGTTTCAGGTCCGTGGCCTGGAAGCACCCGGGTCGCAGCCGGCAGTGTAAAAAGCTGCGTTTTGATAGCTGTCAAAAGCTGCTCGGTATTGCCCATGGGAAAATCCGTCCGGCCCACTGAGCGGTAGAAGAGGGCATCCCCTGAAAAAAGCAGACCTTCACTGGGGAAATAGTAGGAGACACTGCCAGGCGTGTGCCCGGGAGTTAAGAGAACCCTACAGGGAAGATCGGCAAATTGCGTGTCACCCATGGGCACATCCACGCTTTCAAAGGGTTCCACCAGGGGAAAACCCCAGATGCCGCCCTGACTGGCTTCTGTCTGGGCAATAGGGGCGTCTCCCTTGGGCGCGTAGACTTTGGCCTTTGTGGCATGATGCAGACCTGCCACCCCATAGAGGTGGTCAAAGTGGAGATGCGTGAGACAGATGGCGGCAAGTTCCAGCTCATGGGTGCTCAGGTATTCAAGAATGGGGGTGGGGTCTCCCCCCACATCAATGACACAGGCCTTCTTGTTCTGATGGAGCACGTAGCTATTGGTCTGAAGCGGGCCAAGGGGAAAATCGGCTAAGGGCATGAGTGGCTCACAGGGTTAAGGTTAGGCGTGGATGCGTTTGTAGCGGTCTTCATATCGTACAATATCATCTTCGCCAAGATAGGAACCCGACTGAATTTCAATGATTTCCAGGGGGATGATGCCGGGATTGCGCAGACGGTGCTTCTGTCCAAGAGGAATAAAGGTGGATTCATTTTCTGTGAGGAGAAAAACCTCTTCTCCCTTGGTCACTTCCGCTGTGCCGCTGACCACCACCCAGTGCTCGGCGCGATGATGGTGCATTTGCAGGGAAAGCTCAGCCTTGGGATGCACAACAATGCGTTTCACTTGAAAACGCGCATCCAGAGCCAGAATTTCATAGCTTCCCCAGGGCCTCTGTACTAGTCTGTGCTCAATACATTCCCTGCGCTTGTCTTTTTTTAGACGGTCAACAATGGCTTTCACCGACTGCACATGATCTCTGGAGGCCACAAGCACCGCATCAGCCGTTTCCACCACGGCGACATTGTCCACACCGACCACAGCAAGAAGCCTGTGGCAGGATTTGAGGTAATTGTTCCTCGACTGTTCTATGAGGACATCGCCTGCACAGACATTGCCCTGGGCGTCAGGGGTGGCATTTTCGTAAAAAGCCTCCCAGCTGCCAAGATCGCTCCAGCCTGCGGCAAGGGGCAGGACACAGGCTTTTTCCGTTTTTTCCATGACTGCGTAGTCAATGGAGAGACTTTGCGCTGCCGTAAAGGCAGAAGCCTCGGGACGGATGAAGACGCCGTCTTTATTGCGCATCTCCCAGGATCTGGCAACTGCCTGGAGAATATCGGCGGCAAAGTGGGCAAGTTCCTCAAGAAATACCTTGGCTTTGAAGAGAAAAATGCCGCTGTTCCAGAAGTATGCGCTGCTTTGTGCGAACACCTTGGCCGTGGCAAGATCCGGTTTTTCCAGAAAGCGTTCCACACGGCGGGCTGGCCCTTCAAGAAGCTCGCCCCCTTCAATATAGCCATAGCCTGTCTCAGGACGCGTGGGCACAATACCAAAGGTCACAAGATAGCCATCGGAGGCACACTTCAAGCCCTGCAAAACTGTGCTGCAGAAGGCCTCTGGTTCTTTGATGACATGGTCTGACGGCAGCACAAGCAGAAGATCGTCTTCCTGCTTGCCCATGGCCAGGGCCGCTAAGGCTATGGCTGCCGCGGTATCGCGTGGGCAGGGCTCAAGAAGGATCTGGGCTTCCTGCTTGACAAGGGAGAGGTGGTTGAGGACGGAAAAACGCTGGGACTCACTGGTCACGATGATGGGAGGCTTTGCCTGGGAAATAGGGGAGACTCTTTGGAGCGTATCACCAAAAAGCGTGCGTCCCCCGCCAAGATCCACAAATTGTTTGGGTGCGTGCACGCGTGAGAGCGGCCAGAGTCTGGTTCCGCTCCCCCCACAGAGGATGACAGGTGTGACATGGGGCTGTGTGAGCATGGAGCTCTCCTTCTTTGCCATGGAGTTATTCAGCATAACGATCAATCTGCACAAGGATTTCCTGGGTTTTGTCTTCCATAAGGGCGCGGTCACCACGGCTTTCCACATTGAGGCGCAGGAGTGGCTCGGTATTGGACATGCGCACATTGAAACGCCAGGTGGAAAAGGTCAGACTGAGTCCGTCAAGATGATCCTCGTGCAGACTGTGTGCGGCATAGAGCGAGCGCAGATGTGTCAGCACCCTTTGGGGGTCGCTGACCTTGCGGTTGATCTCGCCGCTGCAGGGATATCTGGCCATGGCCTGGGCCACCATTTCCTCAAGTGTTTGGGAACTTTGCAGCAGCAGGCTGGACACGAGGAGAAAGGGAAGCATGCCGCAGTCGCAGTAATTGAAGTCTCTGAAATAGTGATGAGCACTCATTTCTCCGCCATAGACCGCATCTTCCCGACGCATGCAGGCCTTGATCATGCCCTGCTCGGCAGAGAATGGGAATTCCGTGGGCCTTGCGCACGACTTCCTGCGTATGCCAGTAGAGACGCGGATCGTGCACGATCTTGGCGCCTGGGTGGGTGCGCAAGATTTCGTGCGCAAGCAGTCCCACAAGATAGTAGCCTTCGATGAACTGCCCCTTGGCGTCAAAGAAAAAACAGCGGTCAAAGTCCCCGTCAAAGGCCACACCAAGATCGGCGTGTGCGACCAGTACCGCTTCCTGGGTGTCTTTGCGGCGTTCAGGCAGGAGGGGATTAGGAACACCATGAGGAAAGGTTCCGTCAGGCTCCCCATACTGGATGATGAATTCAAACGGCAGAAATGGCGCAAGACGGGCCAGGAGAGGACCTGCACAGCCATTGCCCGCGCAGGCGAGAACTTTGAAGGGACGGGAGGGTATTTTGGCATGCTCGATACCGGAGCTTTGGAGAAGCCAGTGCAGATAGGCGTCGTCCTTGGCTGGTTCCGCATAGGGGAAGTCGGCAGACGGAGCTTTGAGCGTTTGCAGGAGACGGTCAACGTGGTCTCGGATGCTGAAAAGCCCTGACTCACTGCTGATGGGGATGGCTCCGCGGCGCACAAGCTTAAAACCGTTTTCCTCGGCGGGATTATGACTGCCTGTGATCATAATGCCACAATCGTAATCGCCGTGGGTGGCCGCGTAATAGACTTCTTCTGTGCCTGAAAGCCCAAGGAAGCTTACCTGACAGCCGTTTTCGTGAAGACCTAGGGCTATGGCCGAACGGAGCTTCGGTCCTGAAAGGCGGATATCCTGGGCAATGAGCGCCTTTTTGACGGCACAGTGTTTGGCTAGGACCGTTCCAAGCGCATAGGCAAGATCGGAACTTAAGGGATGGGGAAAAGTCCCGCGGATATCGTTGGCTTTAAAGCAGGCAAGAGCTTCGGACATAGTTTTGGGGGCGGGCAAACGTGTGGGGCAAAAGCCTAGTCAAGCAGTTTGAAGAGCTTCAGGGCCAGAAACCCAATACTTGCGGCACAGGGCAGCGTCAAAAGCCAGGCTGTCACCAGATGTCCGGCAATGCCCCAGCGTACGGCTGAAAGTCTGCGTGTGGAGCCTACGCCGAAAATGGCCGAAGAGATAGTCTGGGTGGTGCTGATAGGTGCGCCAAGATAGGAGGATAAGGTGATGACCATGGTTGCCGAGGCTTCAGCCGTAAAGCCGTGTACAGGTTCCAGGCGGAAAATGCGACTGCCCATGGTTTTGATGATTTTCCAGCCGCCCATGGCCGTGCCCAGGGCCATGGCTGTGGCGCAGGAGAGTTTGACCCAGAGAGGAACGTCAATAGCCGGGATTTCGCCAAAGGTGAAGAGAGAGAGGGTCACAATACCCATCGTCTTTTGGGCATCGTTCAGCCCGTGGCTTGTGGCCATAAAGGCCGCCGAGCAGCATTGGAGCCTGCGGTAAAGGGCATCGACCTTCTGACGTCTCGAGCGGGCAAAGACCCAGTAGGTGAGCCACATCATGAGAAAACCGGCTGTAAAGCCAAGAAGTGGGGCCCCGAACATCGGCAAAATCACTTTCTGCATAATGCCCTGAATATTCAGGGCCTGCGTGCCTGCCTCGGCAATGGCCGCGCCGATGAGCCCGCCAATGAGGGCGTGGGAGGATGAGGAGGGAATGCCCAAATACCAGGTCAGGCAGTTCCAGGAAATGGCGGCGGCCAAAGCCGCAAGCACAAGCAGCTGACTGTGTTCCACAACCTCAGGTAACACAAGTCCCCCGCCCAGGGTCCGTGCAACTTCTGTCCCAAGGAGAGCTCCTGCCAGATTGAGCAGGGCCGCACAGCTGACAGCGAGTCTCGGAGAGACAACACGTGTGGAAATAATGGTGGCCACAGCGTTGGCGCTGTCGTGGGCCCCATTGGTGAAGTCAAAGATCAGGGCCACAACGACAATGACAATGAGCAGCAGTGGCAGCTCACACATGTTTCAAAACCGCTTCATCAAGAGTTTCGGCGAGGGTATTGATGTGCTCAAGGGCAATATCCATGCGCTCGTAGCACTGACTCCATTTCAGGGCGGAAAGCACATCCTGGCTTGTGAGGTTTGCGTGATCGTCCATAACTTCAGCAAGACCTGTGGCCATGACCATGTCTGTTTCGTCGCGCAGATCGCGGAAAGCATGGGTTTTGTGACAGTCGCGGCGTTGGCTGAGACCATCCAGCATGATCTGGGTGAGATCAAGCATGTCTTTGGCAAGTCTTGCCAGCTGCAGCATGGGAAAACGGATGCGCGGAAACTCGAAGATGTGCAGCCTGGTATCGAGACGCTGCAGACAGTCCATGCAGTCTTCCTGTTCCTGATTGATGCGCAAAATATCTTCACGGTCAATGGGTGTGATAAAAGCGCGGGAGAGCATGCGTAGAATCTTGGCATGCAGCTTGTCCCCCTGGGCTTCCAAGAGGGCGATTTCTTTATGCGCCTGATCTTTCATCTGAGGATTTTCAAGCATGCCAACAACGTGAAGCCCGATTTCCCTGAGCAGAAGGTTCTGTTCCTTAAGCAGTGGGAAAAAAGGCTGGGATTTTGGAAGCAGAAAGGAAAACATGGGAGACACCTCAAGGCAGAGTTTTTTGCTGACTATGCATCTTAGCACGATTTCCTTGGGTTTGTCAGCTATGGCGGTGAAACATGGGAATTGACACTTTGAGAATCTCTAGGGAATAATACAGTCTTCACAAGACTTCTGCTGGTATTGCACGGAGGCATCCTTGAGCAAGAATTTAGAAACTGTTGTCCTGGAAAGTAGCGACATCTTCGCCATGCAGGCTGAGCTTTGTGCTGCTCTGAAGAAAATTTGTCCTTTTGAAGGGCATACCCTGTATTTTCCCATAAGCGTGGAAGATGCCGCACCGCAATTTTTGCCGCGAGAGCATAAGCTGATTCTACCGCTCTTTTTCCGGGAGCACTTTCTTGGCGTGCTTGTGCTCAACAAGGTTGTCAATAAAAAAGCGCATCCGCTGCTGCCCTTTCTTGGGGGAATCCTGGATGTGATGCTGGACAATCTCGCCAAGAGCCGGGCTCTACGCGTGGATGCCGAAACAGGGCTGTATATAGAACGGGAACTCTATGCGCGCATTCTCGAAGAAGCCGCCATTGTCCGTGCTCCGGAAAATATCAGCTGTTCTCTGTCCCATCTCCCGGCCTACCGTCTTTGTCTTGGTCTTGTTGTTGTACGTCTGCTCAACGATGAGGAACTGGCTCTGCGCTGTGGTCATCTCGTTGTCCAGGACCTGATCCGGCGTCTGGCCCAGGCCCTGAAGGGAGCTGTCAGCTCGGAAGTGCTTTGTGTGCGTCTTGGCCGCAGTCAGTTTGCTCTCCTTGCTCAGAGCACTGGACGGGAAAAATGCCGTAAAATGGCTGAAGATGTTCTTGCCTGCCTCAGGCAGGTCACAGCCGTCAATCCTCTCACCCATCAGGCTGTCTATCCTGTGCTTTCAGCAGGCTATGCCTATTATCCCGATGACATGCGCAATGAGGAAATGCAGTTGCCCATGGCCGAACAGGCCCAGATTCTGCGTCAGCGTGTGACGCTAGCCTGCGAGGTTGCGGCGCCTTTCCGCTGTCTTGGCTTTTGTCAGCTGCTCAGACGGGGAGGGCGCATTGTGGAACTCTTGCCCTTTGGCCATTTCCGCATCAATCTCGGCCGTCAGATGGGCGTTGTGCCCGGTCAGCGCTTTGCGGTCTTCGGTGTGGGAGAAAACCATGCGTATAAGGGCGATATCCTTGTCATGCAGACGCGCAAAAAAAGCGCTGTGGCGGAACTCTCCTATCAGGAAAATGCCGGCGTTCTCCCCAATGCCGGAGATCTCTTAGAAATTATCCGCGATAACGTGCCCGGAAAACCTGTCCAGGGCGACCAGGATCTGGGCTACGATCTTGACGCTTCAAGGTCCTTTGCCCACAAACTTACTGTTCTGAGCCAGGCCGAAGAGGTCTTCACCCTTGTTCTGCTGCATCTGGAAAGTGCTCAAGATGCGCCCAAAGATGCCTGCTTTACGAACGCCAGGGAACAGATCTCTGCGACCTTCGCCGGCCAGAATCTCACCTTTGCCAGGCATGGACCCAAAACATTGGAAATTTTTCATCCGGCCAAGAGTGCAGAAGCTCTTGAGGCCGGCTATCAGGCCATTTGCAGGAGCCTCTCCGCCCAGGGAACAGCGTGCGCGGCAGGGCTTTGCAGCTATCCCTTTCTTTCGCTGCACAAGGCAGAGGTTGCCTCAGCGGCAGTCAAGGCCTTGGAATATGCCAGACTCCTTCCCGAACCGAGAGTCGGCATCTGCAACTCCCTTGCTCTGACCATCAGTGCGGACAAACGCTACAGCTTGGGCGATCTTTTCGGGGCGCTTGAAGAGTATAAGATGGCGCTTTTGGCCGATGAACAAAATGCCATGGCTTGGAATTCCATGGGCGTGTGCATGGCAGCACTCGGCCGCAAAGAGGAAGCGATGCATCATTTTCTGGAAGCGCTTTCCCGCAGCCAAGATGCTGAACAGAATGCCCAGATTCTCTACAATCTCGGCACCATCAGCCAGAGCCTTGGGGAAGAGGAGCATGCCCTGGCCTATTTTGAACGCTGCGTGGCAGAGCAGCCCGGGCATCTCTACGCGATCATTCGTCTGGGCGAGATTGCCGAGCATGCAGGGCGCAAGGATGAGGCCAAACGGCGCTATGAAGAGGCCGCTGTCCTGGAAGATGAGGAAAAAACAGGCTCCAACCTTGCCCGCCGTCATCTGGCAGGTCTGGCCAGTCGGCAGGATTTGGGAGATAAGGCGCGTTCCCTTCTGCAGGAAGCCCTGCTCAATAATCCGGCAGATGCTTCAGCCATGCTAATGCTCGCGCGCATGTATCTTGATGCCGATGAGGATCCCGCCATGGCCGAGGCCTTTGCCCGCAGATCCTGTCTCTTGCAGGATCGGCCTGAGGCCTGGCAGACATTGGCCCGCGCCCAGCGCAAGCTCGGGAAGGAAGATTTGGCCTGCCAGGCGGATGCGAGAGCGCTTTTAGCCGAGGAACGGCTGCAGAAAGTGGGTCGTTAATCTTCCTGATGAATGCCCCCGTTTTCAACGCGATAGAGGGAAACGGCGGCCTCCTGCGTGCGGAAAAAGGCAACGGTTTCAGGATGGCAGGTGAAGTAGAAAATCTGATGGGGGTGGCCGTAGCCGCCGCTGGCCAGACGGGCCAGTTCACAGGCTGTGCGCTGGGCGCGATGACGGTCGAAATTGACAAGGATTTCATCCATGAGCAGCGGCAGGGGCTCGGCAAATTCCGCATGGCCAATAATATAGGCGAGTCGCAGTGCCAGAAAAACCTGCTCTTGCGTGCCGCGGCTCAATGCTTCAGGCGGAAGACTCATACCTGAAGCGTCCTGCATGAGTAGGGTTCTATGCTGGTCCAGGGTCATGCTTACCGTCTGCCAGCGGCCGTCTGTGATGCGTTGCACGATGTCCGATGCCGTTTTGAGCACAGCCGGCTGCCGTTCACGTTCAAAATGCTCCCGTGTTTTCTTGAGCAGAGCCTGGGCCAGAGCCAGACGCATCCACTGCAGCGCAAGCTGCTGCATGTCTCCTTTGAGATTTTCCCTGTGCTGCAGACTCTGGGCAAGCCTTGCTTCACCCTCCAGTTGCTCAAGACGCACTTCGCTTGTGGCAAGTTCCTGCATGACCCGGCTTTTTTCCTGCTCGACATGCTGCAGATCAAAGGCCAGCTGATCATGTTTGCGCTCCTGCATGGCGCGTTCTTCGTCCTCAAAACCCCGGAGAAAATCTGCAAGCGATTGTTTGCCGGCCATGACGGCGAGATTGCTCTCAAGCTCCTTGCGCCGGCGTAAGGTCTGCTCATAGCGCTGATGCTGGCTTTCCAGAAGTCGGAAGGCTTCAGTGTTTGGACAGCCTGCATGGGCGAGCAGGGCCGTCACCTGCGCCCTGGCCTCGTCGTGTCCGGCCCGACACACGGAGAGATGCCGCTCTTCTTCACTGAGCCTTTGACAGAGCAGATCATACTCCTGCTTGAGACGCTCCATATCCTTGGCAAGGACGAGCGTTTTTTCGAGCAGACCTGGCCAGTCTGTTGTCTCTTGGCAAGGTATGGGCATACCTGTGCGTTTGACGCTCTCGGCAAGGGTCTTTTCAAAGTCTGTCACGTTGCTCTGCGTTTGCGCGAGCACGTCTTTGGCATTTTCTACAGTGCTTTCAAGGGCCAGGCAGTCCTGCATGCATTTGAGCGCTTCACTGGCCGTCTTGGGATTGAGCTTGTCGCTGAGGCCAAAATTTTTCAGGCAGCTCTTCCAGCGTTCACTCTGCGCCTGATGATTGGTGGCCATTTTTTCAAGGGTCAGAGCAGCGTCAGAGCGGCGTTTGGCCAGACGCTGACAGTGTTCGCGGCAGCTCTCTTCCCTGGCTCTGGCCTGGGCTCTCTGCTCGGCCAGACGGTCCGCTTCACGACACATCAGGAGCACTTCCTGGGCCTTTGCAAGGACCTGTGGTATCTGCGCCTGAGCCTCAAGCCCCTGCGCAATGGGGGAAAACTCCAGCACATGCTCCACAAGAGCTGCCCTCTCTGTTTCCAGGGCTTTGAGCGCAAGTTCTGCCTGGCTCAGGCTGACAAAAGCCATGCGCGTCATTTCCACACGTGTGAGAAAGGCACTGGCGGAGGCCGCATCGGGAATTTTGCTGATGCCCAGGCCTTCAAGACATTCATGCCAGGCCAGACGTGCCTGCTGCACAGCCTCATTTTTCTGCGTTCTTTCTGTCTCGGCCTGCTGCCGTCTTGCCATCAGGTTTTCGCGTTGGTTTTTGAGCTCAGTCATGCCTTTCTGATACTGCTCACTGCGGATGCAGTATTCCCGATCCCGGCTGATGCGTACTTCGACGGCATCGAGAGTGACCGGATCAAGATCGGGAATCTTGGCAAGATTTGCCAGCTTCTGCAGTTCCTCAGCCTGCTGGGCAATTTTCTGCTCAAGCAGGGACAGACGCTCTTCCTTGCGTTTGCGCTCTTCCTTGCGTTTGTTGAATTCCTTGCTGTCACGGGGTGTTCCGCCCCAAATGCCCAGAACACCGGCAAAAAGCACAAGATAGCCGCTCCAGAGATTTATGGGAATGGACAGAGAAGGGGTCAGCGGCAGACTTGAGATATGCAGGAGAATGTGGGTTAACAGCATCCCTGAGCCTGTGAGGGAGAGTAGGCTGCCAACGGCAATGAGCCCCGGTTTTTTTCCGGATTCCGGGAGTGTTTCAGCGGCAAGCTCCGCACGTAGTGTCTCAAGGTTTTCCGAGGCCTGGGCCTGCGCCGGCAAAAGTGTGCGTAGTCTGCGTACGGCCACAGCCTGCTCATCAAGGCTGTTGCGGTCAGGCGCTTCCTCCTGATGCGCTTCTTTTAAGGACTCCATGCGCTGCTGAATGTCAGCAATGCGGTCTTCCAGCTGCAGGACGGTTTTGTCTGCCTCCTGCTCAGCCAGCAGGGCTTTTTCCACGCGAGAGGCCAGATCCCGTACCCGTGTCTGCGCATCGAGGAGAGTGTCAAGCACCCTGCCATGATCGGTTTCCGTGTCAGGCAAAGAAAGTTGCTTGGCAGCCCGCTCGAAGGCAGATTTTGCCAACTGCAGAAGCTGCTCTTTTTCGGGGAGCTGACGAGTGGCCTCTTCAATGCGTGCCAGGCTGTGCCTGAGATCGTCACGCTCCTCGTCGTTTAACGGGGCCAGGCCTGCTGGCAGTTTGGCAAGTTCAGCCTGCGCTGCTCGGAGATTTTCTGCGGCCTCCTCTTCTTCGCGATTGATGTCCTCCATGGCCGCAATGGCTGCCTCATGGGCACTCTGTGCGGTCCTGAGATCAATGGCTGTGGATTCCAGGGCATTGTGGGAGAAGAGGGAAAGATCGGTCTGATGGATGCGCTCGCAGTTCCATTCAGGGCCAAGACGGTCAAGCGTTTGCCGCAGTTCTTTTTCCAGACGTCGCAGATTGGCCTTCTGAGAGGCAAGGCGCGAGAGATTTTCCCGGTAGCTTGTTTTGCTTTCGGTCAGACGCAAAAGCAGGGGAAGCTCCAGGAGCAGAAGCTCATCCACATGCAGCGCCTCTTTTTGTTCTCGCAGGGCGTTGCATTTTTCTTCCTGAATTGCCAGATTATAGGCGCAGTTCCGTTCTTCGCGCTCCAGTTCATCCAGGCGTATCCTGCCGTTTTCAGGAAAAACGGAGGCCTCGGCAGGTAATTCATCCAGTCTGAGTCCCAGAGCACGCCATTCGTCCCACTGCTGCCAGGCATCGAGGCGACGCTCAAGCAGGCGTTTTTCTTCTTCAAGGGCGTTGTGTTTGTCTGTCAGCTCCCTGACATGGACACGCAGGTCACGTACCGTGTCGGCAAGGCTGTCGTAGGTGGCATGTTCTTCTGTGAGGGTCGTGACAAGAGAAGAAATTTCTGTGTATTCGCCAAGAGCCCGATTCAGGCTTGATGCGGCAGATCTGGGACTGAAGATCTTGCCCATGTCCTCGTTAAGTCCCTTGAGCACACCTGCAGGCTCTCTGAGGCCTGCGCCAAATGTCGCACTTGCCAGAGCGTCCTGCAGGTCTTCCAGTGCCAGTGCTTTTTCAAGCTCTCCAAGACTGAAGCCGAAGACGCGTGTATACATTTCTCGGGAAACGCCGGCAAAAAGGTCGTTGAAAACGTGTGCTGGCAGCTCGGATCCGTCCCGCAAAAGCAGACATTTTTCCCGGTTTTTTTCCCGTTGGCGTGTGATGCGCAGCCTATCCCCATTGCGCAGGACAAGGGAAAGACTCCCCATGGTTTCAGGGCCAGGCCTGAGCAGGGAGGCGCGCCCCTGAGGAAAGCCTGTGAGCATGGAGCGCAGAAAAGCAAGGCAGGTGGATTTGCCCGCTTCATTTTCGCCGAGGAAGACGGCTATACCGGAAGGCAGGTTGCTGAGTTCAACGCTCTTGTAGATACCGAAGTTTTTGATGGTCAGGGCATTAATGTACACGGCCATCCTCCATGCGGAAAAGACAGATCTTCTGAGCGTCTTCGAGCAGCGTCTGACAGAGATGCTCATCAAGGGCTGGGAGAATTTTTTTGAGGGGGCCGGAATTGAGGATGGGCTTGAGCGCTTCGGCAAAAAAGGCTTCCTGGCTTGCCTGATCATGGGCCAGGAGCTCTGCCTCGCGCAGGCAGGCGCCCAGGAGATCATCGCGTGCGCGATAGCTTTCAAGACTTACAGGCGGGTTTGTTTGCAGATTGAGATCGTGAATCCACAGCTCAGGATTCTCGTTTTGCAGATAGGAGAGCTCCTGCAGAAGTTCTGAGGCGTTTCTCTGCAGTTCACGGTCAAGATTGGTTGCGCCCTGGAGAATAAGACGTACAATGAGCGTGCTTGCCTGCGCGGAAAGAGCCGTGCGTGCTTTTTCCAGCGCATCGGCCAGACGATTGACGAGCAGGCTGATCACGTCCATACCCTCCACGTCCACGCTGACTGTCTCCCAGACAATGGGAGCTAAGGCATGAAAGGTGGCCTCACAACGCCAGTGCCCGTCTTCGGGACTGGCCGTTATGAGATAACAGCCGTGCTTGCCGGATTCATGGATTTCAAGACCCTGGGGGCTGCCGGCATAGGTGATGCAGGGGCTCTCAGAGAGGATCTGCGGCTTGTGGATATGGCCCAGAGCCCAGGCGTCAAGCTGGCTTGCCTTAAGTTCCTCAAGACGGCAGGGAACGCAGCAGTTGGCTTTGTCTGAACCGTGGACGGTCGCGTGCAGCAGACCGAGCTGGAAGAGGTCGTTGCAACCTGTGTCGCGGGCAAAAAGTTTGAGCAGAGAACTGTCTGCGTTCTGGCTTGTGAGGCTGACGCCGTGGATGAGCGCACAGACTTCGTCCCCACGTCTGAAGGGCACAACTTCCACGTTTTCCTTGAAGAGTGTGACATTCTCAGGCAATCTTTGGTCAGCTTTCGTCAGAGGATCATGATTGCCGCGGATCATAAAAACGGCAATGCCCGCCTTGGCGAGCTTTGCACAGAAAGCGTGCAGGGCAAGACGGGCACGGATGCTTTGCTCTTCACTGTTGGTGAGATCTCCCGTCAGCACAAGAAAATCAACGTTTTGCTCAAGACAGAGATTTTCCAGGCGAGAGAGCGCCGTGAAGGTTGCCTCGTGCAGCTTTTGCGCAAGACGCGCACCATTGGGCATGCGCTGTGATATACCGAGAAAAGGGGCATCAAGATGGAGGTCAGAAGCGTGAATATAGCGAATGGCTTTCATCTGCGTCGGCACCTGTGCCGCCTCCTTTACTTCTTTTCGGCCTCCGCGCGCATACGCAGACATTCATCGGCCAGTTTGAGCAGACTTGGGTCATTGGGGGCACGTTTCAGCCCCTCTCGAAGGTAGCCCAGACCACGGGCAAACTCTTTGATCTCAATATAACTACGTGCGATCATGAGAAAAAGAGCGTGCTCGTCACGGTAATTTTTGATGGCTTCAGCAAAGCAGGCTTCGGCGTCATTGATCTGTCGGCGACTCAGAAAATGCTTGCCGTCACGCAGGGCATGGTCGATTTTCAGCTTGCGCTCCAGTGCCTCTTCGTAACTTTCGTTATTCTTTTTGCCTGTCAGTGTTTGATAGATTTGAATCAAAAAGGTAAGAAGTTCTCGTTCCGCACCTGGCTTATAGATCAGGGGCTTGCCCGAGAGCTCCTTAAACTGAGGATCCGATCCCACAAAGTTAATGGCCTCGCGGAAATCCGTCCTCAGATCAGATGGCGGTCTTTGCCCGGCCAACTCCTTGAGGGAGGCAATGAGCAGATAGAGCGCGTGAGAAAAATCACGACGTTGACAACTTGTCTTGACGCGTCCAAGATCCTCTCGAATTTTGCGAATATTCACAGAAACCTCACAAACAAACAGTCTAGTATGGGCAAGGAGTATGGACTTTTTTGCAGACCTTGGCAACACAGATCTTTGGATAGTGATCTTGAATTTTGGCAATGCTGCCTGTTTTTTCCCGTTGCGGAATATTGAGAAAAATAAAAATGATATATCAAAAAAATAAATTTTCCAGCTGTTGGCAGCTGAAACAAGAGTGAGTTTCTTGCTATGGCCAGAATTCTCTATGGTATCCACGGTACAGGGCATGGGCATGCCATGCGCGGGCTGACGCTTGCCCGCAAGCTGACTGAGCACGAATTTCTCTTCGTGGCCAATGACGATGCTCTCAAGGTGCTTGAACCGGAATTTCCCGTCTTTCGTCTGCCCAATCTCGGGACTGTGTTCAAAAACTATAAAGTTGATTTTTTGGCAACTATTGGTCGTGCTGTGCCTCTGCTTGTACAGCGTGAGCGTTATCTGAAACAGTTGGAAACGGTGATCCGCGACTTTTCTCCGGATGTTTGCATGACAGATCTCGAGTACTTTGTGCCGCGGGCAGCCGAGCGCGCAGGTCTTCCCTGTCTGACCCTGGATCATCAGCATATTATCACCTGCTGTAAACATCAGATACCGGCTAATCTCCTCTGGGACAGCTTTGTACAGGGGCTGACTCCGCGTTATCTTTTTAGACCCACTGAGGCCAATCTCCTTATTTCTTTTTACGCACCACCGCTTTTACCCCAATACCACGCCCGCATTGCGCCGCCACTTTTGCGTGATACGGTGACAGCCCTCAGCCCCAGTGATGAAGGACATATTCTTGTCTATCAGAGCAATTCCACGCATGTGGCACTCATTGACTTTCTGCGGAAATCGACGCGTCGTACCTGCTATGTCTTTGGCTACAACCAGACAGAGGGTCATGTGGACAATGTGTATTTTCAACCCAAGAGTGAAGAGGGCTTTCTTAAACTTCTGGCCTCCTGCAGCTATGTGGTGCAGGGCGGTAGCCACACCTTGATGAGTGAAGCTCTCTATCTGGGAAAACCTATTCTTT
This sequence comes from Desulfovibrio sp., assembly GCA_017528345.1. GTDB lineage: Bacteria > Desulfobacterota > Desulfovibrionia > Desulfovibrionales > Desulfovibrionaceae > Desulfovibrio. The sequence goes on along the minus strand of JAFXOX010000065.1, from coordinate 41,520 downwards.
CTCTGCCTTTGGGTGCTATGGTTGAACAGCGTTATAACGCCTTTTACCTTGAAAAATTGGGGTATGGTCAAGCAGCGGAGATGGACTCTCTGACCAGCTCGCTGCTTCAAAACTTTGAGGCAAATCTGCCAAGATACCGTGCCGCCATAGCGCAGGGCACATTTTTGGGCAATACGTTGGTCTGTGATCTTGTGAACCGCTTTGCTTTGACAGGAAGGCTTGACCTTGGGCAATAAGTCCGAAGCTTTCGTCGACGCGAAAAACATCGGCGCTCCTCTCACCTCTCCAAAGAAGAGACCTTGGGCGCCATGGAGATTCTCATGAAAAAATTGCTTGATTGGTATGTGCAAACCAGCCTTATTCTCCGTATCATCATAGGTATGGTGCTTGGCGCTTTGCTTGGTCTATCGTTTCCGACCATGGGAGGGGTCCCGCTGCTGGGTACGCTCTTTGTGGGTGCCCTTAAGGGCGTTGCTCCTGTCTTGGTCTTTATTCTTGTGCTCAATGCCCTGGCTAACGCCAGACTGGGCATGGGCGGCCGTTTTAAAACCGTGACTTTTCTCTATCTTGTGGGGACGTTTTTTGCTGCCTGTACAGCTGTTATTGGTAGCTTCCTTTTCCCTGTGACCATCAAACTCAACCTGGCAGGAGCCAATTCCACGCCTCCCGATGGTTTGGGACAGATTCTGGGCAATCTTTTTGGCAATATGGTTGCCAATCCCATTGCTGCTCTCTCTCAAGGCAATTATGTGGGTATTCTTTTTTGGGCCATAGTTTTTGGCGCTTGTCTGAAGAAACTTGCCAAGCCAGAGACCTTGACGCTGATGAATGACCTCTCGGACATGGTCTCCGATGCCGTTAAGTTTGTTATCCAACTCGCGCCTTTTGGTATCATGGGCCTGATGTTTCAGGTTGTTTCAGAAAATGGTCTTGTTATCTTTATCGATTACGGCAAGCTTCTGCTCTTGCTTGTGGGCTGCATGCTGTTTGTGGCCCTCATCATTGATCCGCTCATTGTGGCCTTTCTCTTACATAAGAATCCCTATCCACTGATTTTGCAGTGCCTCAAAGAAAGCGGTGTCACAGCATTTTTCACGCGCAGTTCCGCTGCCAATATTCCTGTGAATATGGCCCTCTGCCAGAAGCTAGGCCTTGATCAGAATTTCTATTCTGTGTCTATACCCCTGGGTGCGACCATCAATATGGGTGGTGCTGCTGTGACCATTACGGTCATGACCCTGGCTGTGGCTCAGACCATGGGTGTGCATCTGGATATTGTGACCACCATTATCCTCAGTTTCCTTTCAACCCTTGGAGCCTGCGGCGCTTCGGGTGTTGCCGGCGGCTCTCTTCTTCTCATCCCCATGGCCTGTTCCATTTTTGGTATTGTCAATGACGTTGCCATGCAAGCTGTGGCGGTGGGCTTTGTCATCGGTGTGGTGCAGGATTCCGTGGAAACGGCCATTAATTCAAGCACGGATGTTATCTTTACCGCGACAGCCGAGATGTACAAGGCGAGAATCACGCAATCTTCATAGAACCAGCAACCTTCGGTTCCTGCTGAAAACGTTTTTGGGTAAACAAAAAAAAGAGCCGCGGTGTTCACGATACCGCGGCTCTCTAGGTTCTTGAACATGTGAGCTCATCACGCGTTTTTTAGCTTAAGCCGTTAATGTGCATGTGCTCATTACTCAGGCTTTTCAAAACAGCGCAGGCCTCTTTTACGCCTGCGTCTTGAGCTGCATACTGCATAAATTCCACCTTCTTTGAGGCGGCAAGGAATTCCAGCCAGACGTCCAGAGGAACGTCAATCGTAGCTTTTTCTCGTGCTTAGGGAACTTCCAGTGCATTCACGTTCAACAGTTCAAAGAGAAGAGATTTCATCACGAGTCAAGCCAGTTGCCAGGATGATTTGATCTAGAGGAATATTCATTTGTAAAAGATTTCGGGCGACGTCTTTTTTGCCAATATCAATGCCTTGTTCTCTGCCAATATCAATGCCCTGTTTTCTGCCAATGCCAATGCCTTCTTCTCGAGCTCCGTCGAGACGATCCATCTCATCTCTCCAGGCCTTCATGCGATTTTCGGCATCCAAGCGCATACGTTCATCAGCACTGAGGTGCTTCAAAATGTCGCAGGCCTCTTTTACGCCTGCGTCTTGAGCTGCATACTGCATAAATTCCTCCTTCTTTGAGGCTGCAAGGAATTTCAGCCAGACGTCCAGTGGACCGTCAATCGTAGTTTTTTCTCGTGCTTTGGGAAGTTCCAGCACATTCACTTCCATCAGGTCAGAGAGGTCAAGACCTGCCTTTCTGTCGGCAAAGCGAAAACAGTGGTGAAGTAGCTCGTCTTGAGGAAACATCGTATGGTCAACGATAAGCACGCTGATCACCCGTTTCAGATCAGAATATTTTTGCCCTGGCTGCAACTGTTCCACCAGCATCTGCGAGAGATAGAACAAAATCCTTTGCACAAGAGATTTCATAGAGAGAAGCTGAATTTCGACATCAAGAATTTTTCCCGAAGTAGTCTCTATCTTGAGGTCGAGGATGGCAAGCTTGCTTTCAGGATCCACACGCTGATTGGTGTCAAGCAGCTTAATGTTTCTGTACTCTTCCGGCTTAAGGTCGAGGACATGCTGAAGGAACTGTCTCAGAACATTTGGGTGCTTCCCGAAAAGATTCTTGAAGACAATATCACAACGCGGCGAGAGCCATGGTTTTTCAATTTCAGTACACATAGTATGAAATTAGCACCTTGTCCGTTTTTCAACAAGCACGAAAAAGCAAAAATGGCCCTGAAGAATCTTCCGGGCCATTTTTGTCGCTGTATTATTCTTTGTGCCAGCTAATAAAGAGCTTGTAGGCGGGATTGTCCGTCTCATCGATGTGGGAATAGCCCATGGCCTCCACGCGCACGAGGAAGTCTTCAAAGGCTGCCTCCTGCTCTTGGGAAACATCAAAACCCACCAGCACTCGTCCAAAGTCCGCACCGTGGTAACGGTACTGAAAGAGTGAAATGCTGAATTCTGTGCGCATGGCATCAATAAAGTTGAGCAGAGCTCCCGGTCGCTCGGGGAAGGCAAAGCGTAGGATGCGTTCGTGGTGGACATTGGGAGCATTGCCGCCCACAAGATGTCGGATGTGCAACTTTGCCAGCTCATTGCCACTCAGATCAAAAGCTGTAAACCCTTTTTCCTTAAGATCAGCCAGCACTTCCACAATATCATTGCGCCCCCGGATCTTAATGCCAAGAAGCACCCTGGCCTGCACAGGATCCACAGAACGTGTGCACAGTTCCGTGATATTGCGGTTACCGAGAGCGGCAATAAAATGCCGGAAACTGCCGATTTCTTCAGGAATGGTCACAGCAAGAAGGGCTTCGCGTTCGGCACCAATTTCTGAACGATCGACAACATAGGAGAGACGGTCAAAGTTCATGTTGGCACCGCTGACAATGGCTACCATATGGGCATCGCGGATTTTTTTCTCCGTCGCATAAGCCTTGAGGCCTGCCAGGGAAAGAGCTCCTGCCGGCTCGGCAACAATGCGCGTGTCTTCAAAAATGTCCTTGATGGCACCGCAGATGGCATCGGTCCCCACACAAATGATCTCGTCAAGCATATCCCGACAGATGGCAAAGGTTTCTTCGCCTACCTGTTTGACGGCCACGCCATCGGCAAAAAGACCTACATCTTTCATTTCCACCGGGTAGCCGGCTTCAATGGAGCGGCGCATGGCGTCGCTATCCACAGGTTCTACGCCAATGACGCGGATATCAGGTCGCAGAAGCTTGATGTAGGCAGCAATGCCGGCCGCCAGACCCCCACCGCCAATGGGGACGAAGACTGCATGGATGGGATCTGGGTGCTGTCTGAGGATTTCCATGCCGATGGTGCCCTGACCGGCAATGACATCGGGATCTTCAAAGGGAGGAATGAAGACGGCACCTGTCTGACGGATGAGCTCCTGGGTATGCTTCCAGGCGTCACTGAAGGACTCGCCAGAGAGTACCACCTGACCTCCCAATCTGCGTACGGCATTAACCTTGATCTGCGGTGTTGTCACAGGCATGACAATGGTGGCTTCACAGTTCAGGCGTTTGGCAGAAAGGGCGACGCCCTGAGCGTGGTTACCGGCTGAGGCGGCAATGACGCCACGGCTGAGCTCATCCTGGGAGAGCTTAGCCATTTTATTATAGGCGCCGCGGATCTTGAAGGAAAAAACAGGCTGTAGATCCTCGCGTTTCAGGAAAACGGTATTGCCCAGACGGCGGGAAAGGCTGACTGCCGTCTCCAGGGGCGTTTCGCAGGCCACGTCATAGACCCGGCTGAGCAGAATGCGATTGAGATAGTCGCTATATTTGTTGTGCATACCAAGACCTCGGAAAAAATGTTAACATCAGCGTAAGAGATAGCGCACAGCCGGGCTTTGTACAAGAGGCGATCAGCTCTTGTACAGGGGGGAGCTTTGAGGCATAGTTGGGCCATGCTCACCTTTCATCTTGTGACTCTTTTTCCCGAATTCTACACATCGCCTCTTGGCTGTGGTCTGATGGCGCGTGCCTGCGCCAATGGCACTCTTGCCTTTTCCTTTCACAATCCACGAGATTACAGCTGTGACAGGCATCACCATGTGGATGACAGTCCCTACGGGGGCGGCCCGGGCATGGTCATGCAGCTGCCAAGTCTTGTGCGCTGCCTGAGGGCATTGCCAAAGCCTGGCCGCATGCTTTTGCTTTCACCTGCCGGTCGCCCTTTTCGCCAGGATCTTGCCTGTGAACTTGCCCGAGAAGAGGATCTAACCTTGATCTGCCCACGCTATGAGGGTGTGGATGGTCGATTGGCAGACATTTTTGATGTGGAAGCCGTTTCGCTGACGGATGCGGTTTTGAACAGTGGCGACAGTGCGGCTCTGGCTGTCATAGAGAGTGTAGCACGCCTGACCGAGGGCTTTATGGGCAAACTCAGTTCAGGCATTGAGGAGAGTTTTGCCGGGGGGCTTTTGGAGTACCCTCAATATACCAGACCTGCGGATTTTGAAGGGCTGCAAGTGCCCGAGGTCCTGCAGAACGGTGATCATCAGAAAATTGCCCAGTGGCGGCGCAGAATGAGTCTTTCTGCCACCCGCAAGGTTCGTCCGGATCTTTTACATGCGGCCTCGCTTTCGCTCAAGGATCAGGAAATGCTCAGGCAGGAAGAGGCGGCCGGGCACTTTCCGCGCATTGGCAAAAATCTCTCTTTTTGCCTGATGCACAGCCCTGTGCGCATCGAAGGCAAAAAAGAGGGCGTTTCGTCTTTGACAAATCTTGACATTCACGATATAGGGCGTATTTCCGCAAGCTATGGTCTTGGCCCCTTTTATGTGGTAAGTCCCCTTGACGATCAATTGCGACTGCTGGAGCGACTGCTTGCTCACTGGCTGACAGGGGATTGCGCCATACGTCATGCTGACCGTGCCAGGGCTCTGTCTTGCGTCAGATCCTGCCACAGCCTTGATGAAGCTGTTAACAAGGTTACACAGACAAGCGGCCTGCGTCCCTTTGTGGTGGCAAGCTCTGCCCGGTGGCCGCATAAGGGCGGGCAGGAGCCCATGACCGTGTTTGAGCTCCGCAAGGTGCTTTGTGAGAGACCTGTGCTTTTTTGTCTGGGAACAGCGCAGGGTTTATCCGATAGTGTCCTTGCACGCTGTGACGGTCTTATTCGGCCTTTGCGTTTTCTTTCGTACAATCATCTTTCTGTACGCAGTGCAGCCGCTATTTATGCTGATCGCCTGCTTGGAGACTTTGACTGAAGGATGTCTCTGCCTGCTGTGCATTGGCCTGTGAGAACGCGGACCTGCGATATTGCGATTTGCGGTTTTGGGAAATCTCATGAAGATCGTCAGATCAGCAGATGGGATGGCTCTTGGTTCAATAGAGGAAAAACAATGGAGGCAGCGTTTCCTCCCCGCAGTGTTTGTCGGGGTCTTCACGCTGAAAAAAATTGATGAACGTTATTGAAAAAATTGAACGCGAAAATATGCGTATGGATATGCCGAGTTTTCGCTCCGGCGATACGGTCAAAGTGCATCTGCGTATCGTAGAAGGCGAAAAGGAACGTATTCAGATTTTTCAGGGCAATGTCATCCGCGTTTCACGCGGTACCACCAATGCCAGCTTTACGGTGCGCAAAATTTCTGACGGCGTGGGCGTTGAGCGCATTTTCCCGCTGTATTCCCCTTTCATCGATCATGTGGAAGTGGTCACAGAAGGTCGTGTGCGCAGAAGCCGTCTGTACTATCTGCGGAACCTCAAGGGTAAGGCTGCGCGTATTAAGCCCCGCAACCGTTTTTCCTGATATCCCTGCTTGTTGGCGATACAGGGACATATTTTTGGCACGGGGCAGCAATGTTCCGTGCTTTTTTTTTGTGGGCACCAGAGAGGAAGGTCGCAAGCTTTTTTTTTTTGCAAAGACTGCGTGAAAGGTGTGCTTGAGCTTCATCAAATGTCCGCATGAAATATGCTCTCCGTGTTTTCGAAAATTCCTCTCAGGTTTTTTTACAAAAAATCATAAAACGTTTCTTTTGACACAGCGCATGAATTGCCAAAGACGCAGATCCTGCGTGCGACAGAAGGAAGGTCTATGGCAGATACCCTTCTTATCTATGTCCCCAAAGCGGACAAAGGCCCTTGCGCGGGGATCGACGAAGTGGGTCGGGGCTGCTTGGCGGGGCCAGTAGTGGCTGCAGCGGTTATGTTGCCTGAACATTTTAGCCTGCCAGGTCTCACGGATTCCAAGAAACTGACAGCCAAGAAGCGAGAAGCGCTCGCCTGTCAGATCAAAACAGGCTGTCTGGCCTGGGCCATAGGGCTTGTGGGGCAAAAAACCATTGACCGCATCAATATCCTGCAGGCGACGCTGATGGCCATGAGCATGGCTGTGGCAAGACTGTCTCTTGCTCCCAAGGGACTCTATATTGACGGCAATAAGACTGTGCCGGCCGATGTCCTTGCTCGTTTTTGGCGCAGGCACCATGCCGAGAGTGTCCCCTGGCAGCGGGCTATTGTTAAAGGTGATGCCTCGGTTGCCGCTATTTCAGCCGCTTCAATCCTTGCCAAGACCTATCGTGATGCCATGATGCACACTTTGGCCAAACGCTGGCCTGAATACGGTTTTGAGCGCCATGTCGGCTATGGTTCTGCTCTGCACTTGCGCATGTTGGCCACGCATGGCCCCTGTCCGTTGCACAGGCTCAGCTTTCGCAGAGTGCTTCCCGAAAAGCCGGACGAGCACGAAATGTCGCTGCTGAGATCTCTGTAGGTGCTCTGCTATGCCCCCAAGTCATCCACGTCTTTGGATTGTTGCCACACCCTTAGGTGAAGTTTCTGATCTATCGTTGCGGGCGCGTGACATTCTTGCCACAGCAGACTGTATTCTGGCTGAAGATACGCGTCGGGCTCAGCGGCTTTTCACAGCCTGTGGCTTGCCTAAGCGTCCCATGCTGAGCTTTTTTGAGCACAATGAACAGGAACGTGAGGCAGAAGTTCTGGCCAGGCTGAAGGCCGGAGAGGATGTGGCCTTGATTAGCGATGCGGGAACCCCCCTGCTATCGGATCCCGGCTATCATCTGGTGCGTGCCTGCCGCAGGCAGGGTATTGCTGTCTCACCGGTTCCCGGTCCCTCAGCACCGGTCTGCGCTTTGTCCGCAGCCGGACTTCCCCCGCTTCCCTACTCCTTTCTTGGTTTTCTGCCCAGAGATACAGCGGGAAAACGTCGACTTTTTACGGCCTTTGCGAGAACACCCGGCACGTTGATTTTTTTTGAGCGTGGTGACCGGCTTGCAGAGAGCCTCAGGCAGGCTTTGGCCATTTTGGGAGCGCGCGAACTTGCCGTCTGCCGTGAATTGACCAAGGACCATGAAGAATTTATACTTTTGCCCCTTGAATTTTGGGACCGTTTGCCTACGCCTTTGCTTGGTGAGCTGACAGTTCTCATTGGACCGCCAGCTGAAAAGCTGAGAACGCCCAAAGATGAAGTGCTCTTTGAGCTCGCCGCGCGTGAACATGGCTGCAGGGCCAGGGATCTGATTCGTGAATTGCAGCGTGTTGTCAGTGGCTGGAGCAGTAAGGAACTCTATGCCCTGCTGCGGGAACGCAAGGAAGCCGCTGAGAGTCAGCTCTCAGCAAAGGACTGAGTCATGGCGCATAAGAAATCAGCCTCCGATATCGCCGTCAATAAAAAAGCTCGTTTTTTATACGAGCTTGATAATTTTCTCGAGGCGGGCATTGCGCTGACAGGTCCTGAAGTCAAAAGTCTGAGGGCGCATAAGGTCAACTTTATCGACAGCTATGTGGAATTTCGCAACGGAGAAGCGTGGCTGGTGTCTCTGCATATTTCACCGTACGAAAATGCCGGCTATACCCCTCAGCAACCGGACAGACCCCGCCGCCTTCTGCTGCATGCGCAGGAAATCATACGCCTGGCTGCAGCTGTGGCTCAGAAAGGTTTGACGGTTGTGCCTGTGCGTCTCTATTTTGCCCGCGGCCATGTCAAAGTGGAAATCGCCCTTGGTCGGGGCAAAAAAATGCATGATCATCGGGAAAGTTTGAAACAGCGCGCCTGTGAGCGCGATCTGGCCAGGGAACTCTTGTAGGCAGGCGAAACTATGCGAACCTTTTTGCTTGGCGTTTTGTGTTGTTGTGTACTGAGTTCCTCGGCTGCTGCCAAGGAGCTGACCTTTGGTCAGAAACCGAACCTTTTTTCCCTGCATGTTGACGACTCTTGGATTGAGGAGATGCTGCCCAATGGCGTGCATCTGACGAGCCATGATCACAAGCAAAGCCTTGTGATTGCCGTCAACGACAGTGAAGGACTTACGCTGGACGCCCTGCAGCGGCCAATTCCTGCCCGTCTGGAATTGAAAGATGTCAAAAAAAAGGAAGGCAAGGGCCGCGTAACCATCACAGGGACACGAGATAATCTGCCTTTGCTTGTCCAACTTGTCCAGAGAGAGTCAATCTTTATCTCTGTGGTCTCTACCGGTATGGAGAAAAAGGGGGTGGACGCCTTGCTTGACTCCTTGAACGCGGTTGTCGTGAAGGAAGAGGAAAAAAATGAGATAAAGACGCACGAGGATGATTAGCCAGGCTAGTGCTGGCAGCGGGGACAGAAAACGGTGCCACGGCCGCAGACACGTGTTTTCTTCAGGCGCGTGTGGCAGTGGAGGCAGGGCAGACCTGCTCTGCCGTAAACCGCGAGCTCGTTTTGAAAAGCCCCAGCATGTCCGTTGGCATCCCTGTAGTTGCGAAAGGAAGTGCCACATCCTTTGATGGCTTTTTTCAGAATATGCTTGATGCTTGCCAGGAGAAGCTTGATTTCTTCGTGGCTGAGGCTCTCAACGGGGCGAGTTGGAAGAATATGTGCGTGAAAAAGCGATTCATCGGCGTAGATATTCCCTAAACCAGCCAAAACTTTTTGATCGAGCAGCGCTGCCTTGATGGTGGCGCTTTTTCTTTGGCTTAAGCGATCCTCAAAGAGGGCAAGCCGGGTTTCCAGAGGTTCTGGTCCAAGTTCGGCAAAGTATTTCCAGCTGCGAAGCATGGACTCCGTTGCCAAAAAGAGTTTCCCGAAACAGCGGATATCATCGAAAAAAAGAGCGAGGGGCTTGTGCTGGCTTGAGAGGGAAAAACAGCAGCGGGTATGGGGATTCAGAGGCGTAGCGGAGGGATGACAGAGGAGGGCTCCTGTCATGCGCAAATGGACAACCAGCGTGCTTGGCCTGGTGATGGTCTCAAGACCGATCAGGATCAGCTTGCCACGGCGGGATAGGGAAAGAATACGCCTGCCGCAGAGCTCGGATAAGGGGAGGCTTCCTTGCTGCAAACTCTCTTCTCGCAACAGGGTAACGTGTAAAAACCTTGCGCCAAGCAGATGCGGGGCAAGAGAACGCACAACGCTTTCAACTTCAGGAAGTTCAGGCATTGCTGTTTCCGTTAGCGGTAGAGTTCGAGCAGGCCTTGGGGAGGATCAATGACAATGCGCTTGCCCGGTGCATCAAGAGCCGTGATAAAGGATTCCTCTGCTGGAAAAAGGATCTCGCGGCCATCATCGTCAATGATGGACCAGACACAGGCCCCTTGGACAAGGTGGGAAAAACGGCCAAGTCGTGTGCCATTGGGCAAAAAAACATCAGCTCCCAAAAGATCGCTGATATAGGCTTCGCCCTCGTCAGGCTCAGGCAGATCGCTGCGCAGGCAACAGAGTCTGGCGCCGCGCAGGGCGCTTGCCTGATCACGATTTGTGATTCCCTCGATGGTGATGAGGAGATGGCCATTGTGTCTGCGTGCCCGTTCGATGTGAATGGGCCTGGGCTCAGAATCTCTCACAACGAGCCAGAAGGTCATTACAGACGAAAAGGGGGAGACGCCGTACCAGTCAAGGACGATCTCCCCTGAAATTCCATGAGGCCTACCAAGAGAACCCATGTGAATATACTTTATCATAATTATCCAGAGCGCAGAGACTCTCTGTCAAACAGCGCCAAATTCTTCGTTGAAAGACAACATTTGTACGCTGCAAACTGTTGTGACGAGCACAACTTGTTTTCAATGTTCAGCAGATTGCCAAACCCCACTGATCTTGCAAAACCGCTGCTTGTATGAGGATAACTTGATCTGTCAGATGTTACTCGAGAATTTCAAGAACGGTACGCTTCTTTGCCTTCGTCGAAGCTGCACTCAGTATGGTACGCAAAGCCCTTGCCGTACGCCCTTGCTTGCCTATTACCTTTCCAAGATCATCTTGTGCAACCTTCAGCTCCAGAACGGTAGTCTGTTCGCCTTCAATCTCGCTCACCTGAACATCTTCTGGATGATCGACGAGTGACTTGGCGATGAACTCTATAAGGTTTCTCATGGCGTCCCTCCTTCGCCACCACCTTATCTGAAGGCAGAGAAACTTAGCTACATATGCTCCTTCAATAGGGAACGCACAGTATCCGTCGGTTTTGCACCGCGATCAAGCCACTCCTTGATTTTTTCTGCATTCAGTTTCACTTCTGGTGGGTTTGTCATCGGGTTGTAGTAACCCAGAAATTCTAAAGGACGACCATCTCGCGCGGTCTCATCATTTGCTGCCACCACCCGGTAAAAGGGATGCTTTTTACTGCCGAGACGCGTCAGTTTTAACTTCACTGCCATAGGAACTCCTTTAATGAATAGTAGCAATTGTAGATAAAAAAATCAAGTATTAATGCTTGGCAAGCCTATTTCCTGCCGTGCTTGCGTTTTTCCTTTTTTTTCTTTTTACGCTGATCACTGCTTGAGGAAGATGATCCAAAACGTAGCGCAGATCCCTGATTGTCAGGCATCGGCGGCAGTCCCATACCGGCCATGCCAGGGAGATTCATTTGACCAAGACCGGGAATGGCCGGCCTCTTCTGCTTCCCACCCATGACGCTTTTCATCATCTTGCGCATGTCTTCGAACTGTTTCACCAGACGGTTGACATCCGTCACGGTTACGCCGGCACCTCTGGCGATTCTGGCCCGGCGGCTGCCGTTGAGAATATCGGGATTCTGACGTTCCTGAACGGTCATGGAGCTGATAATGGCTTCTACCTTGACCAGTTCCTTTTCAGGCATGGCATTGGTCGCCGCCTGAATTTTTTCCCGAATACCGGAAAAGCCTGGAATCATCTTAAAAATACTGTCGAGAGATCCGATTTTCTTGATGCGACGCAGTTGCTGCAGGAAATCTTCAAAGTTGAAGCTGGCCTTACGCATCTTTTTGGCCAGAGCTTCGGCCTCTTCAGCATTAATGGTCTCTTGAGCCTTTTCAACCAGGGTCAGTACATCACCCATGCCCAGGATGCGGCCGGCAATACGGTCCGGGTGGAAGACCTCCATTTCCGAGAGCTTTTCACCGACGCCAACGAATTTGACGGGAGCTCCTATGACGGAACGGATGGAGAGTGCCGCACCGCCTCGGGCATCACCGTCCATCTTAGTTAGCACAACGCCTGTCAGGGTGATTTTTTCATGAAAGGCCTGGGCGACATTGACCGCTTCCTGACCTGTCATGGCGTCGGCCACAAAGAGAATCTCTTGGGGGTGCAGAGTCTCCTTGAGGTCCTTGAGCTCATCCATCAGCGCTTCATCCACATGCAGCCGGCCCGCCGTATCCAGAATCAGCACGGTTGCCTGTTCCGCACGCGCCTGTTCTAGGGCCGCAAGTGCTATCTGATGAGGTGTCATCTCCGTGGTTGAGGGAAAACAGGGAATATTTAGCTGTTTGGCTAGAACCATGAGCTGGTCAATGGCTGCTGGCCGATAGACATCAAGGGGCACAAGGTAGGGACGCATTTTCTGCTTGCGCAAAAGATTGGCAAGCTTACCCGCACTTGTGGTTTTACCAGAGCCCTGCAGACCCACGAGCATAATACTTGCTGGCTGCGCACCAGCAAGATTGAGGGTACTGCTTTCACCGCCAAGAATCGAAACCAGCTCATCGTGGACAATTTTGACAACCTGCTGAGCGGGATTCACACCCTTGAGCAGATCCTGGCCCACGCATTTGGCGCGGACATTGTCCACAAAGGTTTTGACAACGGAGAAATTGACATCTGCTTCCAGCAGCGCCAGACGCACTTCCCTGAGTCCGGCCTGAATATTTTCTTCAGTCAGGCGGCCATGGCCACGCAGGCTTGTAAAAACACCGCTCAGTCTGTCAGATAAACTTTCGAACATGAGAACTCCGTCTCTCAGAGAAAATCGCGCAAATAGCAAAAAAAAATAGCCAGTAAATTGGTCGACGTCAAGCCGTGTCGAAAAGCGCTGTTCAAGCCCGTTTGGGCTTCTTGACGCAAGCAACGCTTCAAGGCAGAATACTGCCATGGACGAAAATTCCTCGCCTGTTGACAATGGCAGTGGCTTTTTTGTGACAGAAGCCGAAGGCGGACAGAAGCTTCTGCAACTGCTTGAACGCAGGCTGCATCTTGCGCAGCCGCTTCTGCACCGTTGGATCAGAACCGGTCAGATTCGCTGCGATGGCGCGCGCTGCAAGCCCTTTGAACACATTGCTGCAGGTAGCTTTGTGCGCCTTCCGCCCTTTGCCTGGAAAATGGCAAGGCAAAGCACCTTTGTGCCCGGGGTCACGCTTCCGCCCCTGCCTCCGGTAGTGGGCCGATACGGACAACTTGTGGCCTATCTCAAGCCCGCCGGCCTGCCGACGCATCCAGGCTCGGCCCATCAGGATAGCTTGGCTGCGCGGCTGCGTCAGGAGGCAGGCAATGCTCCGTTTGTGCCTGTTCCGGCCCATCGCCTTGACAAGGACACGCAGGGGCTGATTCTGGTTGCCACAAGCCACAGTGCCCTGAGAAGTCTGCAGGCCCAGATTCGGGCCGGACATCTGGTCAAGGAATATCTCTGTTGGGTCTGTGGCCTTTGGCCCTGGAAGAATCCCAGACTTTTACGACATCGTCTTGCCAAACAATGGCAGGAAGGTTTTGAAAAGGTCTGTGTGTTTGCGGCCGGACAATCTCCGACCATGGGCAAAATCGCTGAAACCGTGGTCACGCCCCTTGTCTATAACCGAGACGCAACACTTCTCCTTGTCCGCATTCTCACCGGCCGTACCCATCAGATCCGTGCCCAACTGGCTCATCTTGGTTATCCCCTGGTGGGTGATGCTAAGTATGGCGCACGCCAAGCTTCTGGGCCTTTGTATCTGTGCTCTTTCAGGCTGACCCTGCCTGATGCCCATGTTTTTGCCATCCTGCCTGACTGGCCTGAACCCTACAGGGTGCCTGGCATGCCCCCTCAGCTCTCCATTTCCACGCAGAACATCGAGATTTGCAGTGAATGATCTTCCGCGCATCGTGCTTCTTGGCCGGCCCAATGTGGGCAAGTCAACGCTTTTCAACCGTCTGATCCGCAGTAATCGCGCCATTACCCATGACAGGCCCGGGATTACCCGTGATGCCCTTGAGGGGTGCGTGCGTAAGGGGCAAAAGGCCCTTTTTACCCTCGTGGATACGGGCGGACTGACCCTTCTGGACTGCGAACGAGTGAGCAGCGGTCCTGATGGCCTGAAGGGATTTGAAGAGGCAATTTTTGCTCAGGTTCAGTCTGTACTTGCCACAGCCCAGGCCATCTGTCTTGTGGTTGATGCCAGAGACGGACTTTTGCCCATGGATGCGCATCTGGCGACAATGGCGCGCAGGTCGGGGCTGCCCATGCTCTGTGTCGTAAACAAGGTGGATGGTCATGAGCATGTGGATCGACTCTGTGCGGACTTCCATGCCCTGGGCTTGCCCTTGCTTGCCGTGTCCGCAGCCCATGGTCTGCATATCCCGGATCTTGTGCAGCAGATGGCGGCGCTTGTCCCGGAAGTGAAGGAGGAGAACAACAAACGTCCTGCCCTTAGACTGGCCTTTCTGGGGCGTCCCAATGCCGGCAAATCCTCTCTCGTCAATGCCTTGACCGGCGCTGAACGCATGATCACCTCGGAAGTGCCTGGCACCACTCGCGACAGTGTGGATGTCTCCTTCAGCGTGGGTGAGCGTGCGTATGTCTTTGTGGATACGGCAGGTGTCCGCAGAAAGACCAAGATCAGCGATGAGGTGGAACGCTTTGCCGTCAATTCTTCTCTCAAGTCGACCACCAAAGCCGATGTGACCCTTCTGGTTCTGGATGCGACAGAAGAGCTGAGCGTGCAGGATAAACGGCTCATTGATCTCCTTGACCGGCGCAAAACACCTTTTCTCGTTCTGCTCAATAAACGTGATCTTTTGACGGAGCGGGAGCTTACAGAAGTTCGTAAGGAACTCTCTGCGCAGCTTGCCTTTTGTGCCCATGTGCCAGTGCTTGCGGTTTCTGCCAAAAGTGGTCAGGGTCTGAAGAAAATTCTGCCTCTTGCCACAAAGATCAAGGAAGAGTGTGGCAAGCGTATTCCCACCGGCAAGCTTAACCGGGCCATGGAAGAGGTCTTGAATCGGCATCAGCCGCCTGTCGTCAGGCGCTCCCGGCCGCGCTTCTTCTATTTGACCCAGGCTGAGTCCGAGCCTCCAACTTTTGTCTTTTTTGTCAGTGATGCCACGCGTGTGCCCGAGAGCTATTTGCGTTATTTGGAGCGTGGCCTGCGTAAGCTCTTTGATATTGCTCACGCACCTGTGCGCATGCATCTGCGCTCAAGTCATAAAAAACAGACTTCAGACAAATAAGGCCTTATGCGCTCAACGAAAAAGGGGGAGGACCACAGTCCTCCCCCTTTTATGTTTTTGAACCTCAGAGCTTAGTAGTTTTCTTTTTTGAGCTCAAAGAAGCTCTGAGGATGACTACAGACGGGGCAGAGCTGGGGAGCCTTCTTGCCGATGACAATATGTCCGCAGTTGATGCATTGCCAGATTCTGTCGCCGTCACGTGAAAAGACGAGGTCGCCTTTGATATTGGCAAGCAGTTTGCGATAGCGTTCTTCGTGTTCTTTTTCGATCTTGCCAACCATTTCAAAGCGAGCGGCGATTTCTGTAAAGCCTTCTTCGCGTGCTTCCTTGGCCATGCGATCATACATGTCGGTCCATTCGAAATTTTCACCGGCTGCAGCCTGCTCCAGATTGGACACGGTATCTTGGATGTCACCACCCTGAAGATATTTGAACCAGATCTTAGCGTGTTCTTTTTCGTTGCCAGCGGTTTCCTCAAAAATGTTGGCTATCTGGACATAGCCTTCTTTGCGGGCTTTGGCGGCAAAGTAGGTGTATTTGTTGCGAGCCTGACTTTCGCCGGCAAAGGCTTCCTGCAAATTTTTTTCTGTTTTGCTGCCTTTGAGATCCATGACCTTTCTCCTTGGGATTAGCTGTTTACGGCAGACAAACTGTCTGACGTGAAAATATAGGGTCAGAGCTTCTCACCCATATCAGCTAGTGTGCCTGACACACATCTAAAAGGCAAGGAGATTCTCTGCTGTCTGTATCAACGTTTTTCAAAAAGCCTTGGTCAGAACCTGTGAGATCTCAACTTGCACACATGTATGGGGCTGTTATCACGGAATCTCACGGCTTTCAGGCGTTGTCTCGGATTGCCCCAGAAGTTTTTTTGTTCTCTCTCCTGCTGGCACAAGGCTTTGCAAAATAGCCTGAGCGCCTTGGTTGGCAGGATCTTTGACAATGATGATCAGAAGGTCTTCGGCATTGGCGGCAACGAGGGTTTGGGCCTGCCCCTTGAGGATCTTGTCTCGGGGATTGCCTGTAAAGACCCAGAAAGGCCCCTGGGCTACGGGCTCTGTGGCGTCAGCCTGCTGACTGGCCAGTGTCTTTGCCGATTGCTCGGCGTTTTTGCCAGGTTTGTTGGGGAGAAGATAGATGCTCAGATAGGCAAGATAGTTTTCTTCCTGGGCGTCTTTTTTGCCCAGAAAGAGCATATATTCGTTGCTGTCGCGGCTGCTGATGCCAGTGCGTTCGCTTCCGTCCCAGCCTTCAGGCAGGTCGACACGAAACTGGGAAAAGGTACGTTCCTGGGCCGAGGCCTCGGGAAGGCTTAGCATAAGCGGAAGAAAAAGCAAAAAGCAGAAAAACAGAGAACGGATCATGAGAAACTCCGGGTAAAACTAGAGCGAGGAAAAGGCCAGGGAAACAAGAAAAAAGAGCACGGCACAGCCTTCAAAAAGGGCTGTTTTACGAGGCCATTTGTGGATGACGGCAAAGATCAGCGCCACAAGACAGAGAGAAAGTGCCGCATTTTCGAGAAGATGTTGCCCAAGAGTTGGCGGCATCTGTCCTGCACGCAAGAGATAGCCCACGGAGACCGCCCAGACATTGAGGCAGTGGGGAATGGCTCCGATCAGGCCAAGACCGGCAAGCCAGCGTCTGACAAGAATGGTGTTGTCCTCGTTGCTTACCCATTTTCTGATATGGCCGGCAAGGACGAGGAGAACAAGACTTGCCGGCAAAAGGGCAAAAAACGTGAGATGCCAGGTGTGGAAGAAAATGGCTGTAAAGGCCTGTGTGGCACTGAGTCCTGGGGGAAGCCCCGCAAAGGGCCAGGAAAGGCAGAAAAAACTGCCAAAACAGAGCAGCAGAAGCAGGATACTGAGGCCAAGGGCACAGCCTTTGGATTTCTTGGCAGAGCTAAGCAGGCGGGAACAAGCAAGGGCCAAAGGCGGTACAAGGAGCCAGATGGCAATATTGACCGTATAGGGCAGTACAGCCGGGCTGAAGGGATCTGGCCATTGCCAGGCATTTCCCTTGGCACTGAATCTGGCGATAAAGAGGAGAAAGCTTGCAAGGGTCGAGACGGGGCCGGCAAAGGCCAGCGCTGCCAGAACGTACGTAAGATAGCGGCTGCAGACGAGGCAGAGCGAGTTGTGCTTGCGTTGTGCCAGAAGAAGCGTAAAGAGCAAGAAGCAGGAAATACCGAGAGCCCCTTTGGCCAGAGCCAACGTTGCGTTCACAAAAAACTGGCAGAAAAAGAGAAGCGGCTGATCCATCTTCTAATCCATGGCTTGCGCTTTTTCCTGAAGGTAGGCCTCGTATTTGGGGAGAATCTCAGAGGGTGTGCCATGGGCCAGAATGGTGCCCTGGCCAAGCCAGTAGAGATAGTCGCAGCTTGTGACAGTACTCAACCTGTGAGCCACAAGAACAAGTGTTGCTTGGCCACCCAGAGATTCAATGGTGTGCTGAATGGCCTGCTCTGAGGCTCCGTCCAGAGCGCTTGTGGCTTCATCAAAGAGCATGAGCTCAGGAGCCTCATAGAGAGCTCTGGCAATGGCCACTCTTTGCACCTGACCGCCTGAAAGGCGTACGCCGCGTTCGCCAATCACAGTATCAAGGCCTTCGGGGAGATCCGGCAGAAAATCCATGGCCGCCATGTGACAGCAGCGTTCCACGCGTTCTCTGTCAATCTTTTTGCCCCACTGTGAAAAAGCTACATTTTCTGCAATGCTCGCATTGAGCAGAAAGGGCGTCTGGGGAACATAACCGATATTGCGCAGCCACAACGGCCTGAGCTTGGCATCAAGGGGCCTCCCGTCCACACTGATTGCACCGCTTGTGGGTTGTAAGAGGCCTGTGAGCAAGCCTACCACCGTGCTTTTGCCGGCACCGGAAGAGCCGATAAACCCGATCATGCTGCCCTTGGGAATACGCACATTGAGTTTGCTCAACGCATCCGGACGCGTTGGCGGCGTATCAGGATAGCGAAAGGCAACGTCTTTGAGAACAAGCTCCTGTTCAAGATGAAAGGTCTTGGGGGTATCTGCAGGCACAAGACTTTTCTGCGATGCCTTGATTTCGCTGCTCAGTTCGGCAATGAAGGCTATAGCATCATGGGTATAGACCATGTGCTGCTGCACCTGCAAAAGGGCTGTGACAAGGCTGTTGACTGTGGGCAGAATGCGCCAGGTGACAGCGCAGAGTAAGGTTAGCTGGCCTGTGAGTTGAGCCACGCTTAAGCCTTGTCGGCTCATAATGATGAGCGCAGAAAGCAGCATGAGCATGCCCGTGAGATCGAGGATCCAGGACGGGGCAGGGTAGATGACTGGCAGCATGCTCTGAACACGAGCAAAGCCCTGTCTGCGGTTCTGAAACTGCTTGAGAAAGGCCTGCTCCTGGCCGTAGATTTTGACCTCGCGAATGCCGGCAAGAGAGGGATAGCTGACTTTGTTGGCTCCGGCCTCCATCTGCATGGAGGTGGCGTTGAGCTCGTGCACCTTGCGCTGGGCAAGCGTGTAGGTCACGCAGGTACTTGCACCCGTGCAGATCAGAACAAGCAGGGCTGCCCAGGGGGTCACGGACATAACAACGCCTATGAGCACACAGGCCACGAGAAACTGACTTGCAGCCTGCAAGGCGGCGAGAAGAAAATCCGCACTGAAACGGGCCCAGGTCAGGCGTGTCTGCAGCATGCTCATATCCTGGCGTACATGCCAGAGATAGGGCGCATGCAGGAGCAGATCAAAGAAGCGGACGCTGAAATAGACGCCGACATGTTGCGAAAATTCTGCCTGACGCCAGGTCATGAAGGCCAGAGACAGGGATTTTAAGGCGAGGGCAACACAGAGCACAACCATTAGCCAGAGCAGGAGGCTCTTCTGATCCTGGGAAAGGGGTGAGAGCACAGGAAAAAGTTCAACAAGCTGTTGAAAGGCCTTGGCCTGCAACAGACTCTCAGGGGCTGCCAAAGCCACACCCAGGAGAGAGAGGGCCGCCGTAATGGCCAGTTCAAGCAGGCTAATGCTGCTTGAAAGGGCGAGAACCCTGAGACAGCGCTTTTTGAGGGCCTGGTTCAGTTCAGCGTAGATTGTGCAAAAAGTGTTCAGGGCCTGAAAACGCAGCATATCATTTTCTCCACAGCAATGGCTTACAAGGCAGAACTGGCCTGCTTTGCATACACTTTGCCCCGGCAAATGTACAGAGCAGGAGAGAAGATTATGCCATATTGGCAAGCTTTTTGATTTTAGGGTAGAGATTTTTTGCGTTTGTGACGATATACTCTGTGAAGCGGAACGTGAAAATGTCTTTGGCACATTCCGGTAAACTAGCTCGATCAAAAACGTTTTGTAAACGGAGTCGCGCATGTTGAGAGCTATATGTGTTTTGCTAACCTTCTGCCTTTGCTTTCCAGCCTGTGGCTGGGCAAAGTCTGCTTGGCCTCCGGCCCCGCCTCAGGGGAAGGCCCTGGATATAGAAGATACCGTTTACGGTGTGCTCAGGACCCACCGCAGCCTGCGTGGTATGCAGGAGAATCGTGAAGTGCTTGAGCATGAGCTTACGCGGGCACGCGCAGGCTTCGGCCCCAGAGTTGATCTTGAAGGCAAGGCTGGCGGCAGTATCTATAGTGACTCTACCACACGCGCTCGTGACTGGGATGCCGCTATGTATGGCTATGTTTCGGGCAGTGCTAAGCTTGTGCAGCCCATCTGGGATGGTTTTGCCACACGTTCCAGAGTACGTGAGGCGCAGTCGACCCTGAATTCTCAATATCACCGGGTCTTTGATACAGCGACATCGCTGACGCTTGACGGTATTATTGCCCATATTGATCTGCTCAGGCGCAGAAGCATCTACGAAATGGCTCTGGATAATATCCGCCAGCACAAGGAAATTTTGGCCCAGGCCCAGGAACGAGCCACTTTTGGGGCGGATACTGAGGCTGATGTGACACAGACACAGTCGCGTCTGGCCCGTGCCGAGAGTAGCCTCTCCGAGGCCAAGGCAGCTCTTTTGGTCGCTGAACATACCTATACCCGTTTAACAGGCCTTGATCCCAAGAATCTGCGTCCTGTGACCATGCCGCCTGATGTCTTCAATGATACCGACAAGATTTATGCTCTTGCCCAGAAGTCCAATCCCAAGCTGGCAGCGTATCTGCAGGATATTCGTGCAGCCAGGGCTCGTCGGGAACTTGCCGAATCGACTTTCTATCCTACCTTTAACATTGAGGCTGGCCCAAGCTATACCGATCGCGGAGGCTCCTACGACCGCTGGATCTACAGCTTCGATATCCTGGGTACCATGCGCTGGAATATCTTCAACAGCGGAGCCGATGTCGCCGAGCGCAAGGCCGCTTCAGCCCGTATACGGCAGTCACGACAGGTGATGTACGATTACATGGATAGCTTAAAGTTGGATATCGAGACCACCTGGAGTAATTATCAGGCAGCTCGGGAACAGTATCAGCACTATTCCAAGGCTGTGGAATTCAACAAGTACACACGTGCCGCTTATCTGGAACAGTTTTCCATTGGCAAGCGCAGTCTTCTGGATGTCCTGGATACCATCAGCGAGCTCTATAATTCATCGACACAGGCGGAAACAGCACGTGGCAATATCCTCGTTGGTGCCTACCGTCTCTCGGGTCTTACGGGCAATCTTTTGCCCTCCATGGGTATTGATACCAAGCCGCTCAACAAGCGAGTTCCGGTGGACCCACAGGATAAACGTGAGACCTTTACACCAGCCTGGTTCAAGTAATGTTTTCAGCTATGGATGCTACTCTGGCCGTTCCTATGGGAACGGCTTTTTTTTTGCTAAATTTTCTATCCCCAGCAATGGAAGCTTTCTGATAAATATGAAAACTATTTTCAATCTGCTATTGAATATTTTGCCTTCCGGGCATATCGTATATGCTCGTACCCCAGCTCAGACAGAGCTCGTAAGATCCCCAGCAGGCATGTGTAAAACCTTGGGTGACCTTCCCTTGTTTTGGCAAAAAACAGGTTTCAGCAATGGACAGTGCACAAAACCCTTCTTCCCAGCCGTCAAAGCCCCATCAGGCTACTGAGATACCGTCGACTTCCGGCTCTGACGTGGAGCAGGCCAGTCTTGCCAAGAACCAGGCCGGCACTGAGTCAAGGAGCAAAAGCGCCTCTTCAGGCCCGCTGCGTCCCAGTGATGTGGATTTTATGCCATCCCTGTTGCGCAGCCTCTCAGTGCTTCTGCATCTCAAGGGCAAAGCCGTTTCTCCGCAGTTTCTGATGACAGGGCTTGGCGGTGGCAGTATTTCGCCGCAGTCCTGTCTTAGGGCGGCACGCAAGGCCGGTCTTTCAGGCAGCATCATGTACCGGCCAAGCCTAGAAAATATTCCCACACTTGTTTTTCCCTGTATCCTGCTTCTGACCCATGATCGCTCCTGTGTCATTGTCTCACGCAAAGAGAGTTACTGTGACGTGATTTTCCCTGAGACTGGGCAGACAGTGCAGACGGTTGAACTTGAGGCGCTTAGCAAGGAATACACGGGCTATGCCATTTTTGCAGCTGTGCCCAAGTCGCCCGAAGAGCGCGTGGAAAAGCTGACCCTTTCCAAGGGCAAGCGCTGGTTCTGGGATGTTTTGCGTTACTATGCGCCCATCTACCGCCATGTGGCGCTGGCCAGTGTGGTTATCAACCTGATAGCCATTGCCTCGCCGCTCTTTGTGATGAATGTCTATGACCGTGTGGTTCCCAATAATGCTTTAGAGACGCTTTGGGTTTTGGCCGTCGGCGTTCTCATTATCTACTTTTTCAATTATCTTTTGAGCACCCTGCGTACGCATTTTGTGGATGTGGCAGGACGTAATGCCGATATTGTGCTTTCCAGCATGCTTATGGAAAAAGTGCTTTCCATGCGCATGGATGCCAAGCCTGAATCCACTGGCGCGCTTGTCAACAATCTCCGGGAATTTGAGCAGCTGCGTGAATTTTTTAGCTCTTCGAGCATGCTCGCCTTAATTGATCTGCCCTTTCTCTTTATCTTTATCTTGCTTATCGCCTTTATTGGCGGACCCGTGGTCTGGCTACCGCTCATAGCGCTGCCAGTGCTCTTAGGTATTGGCCTCTGGCTGCAGTACCGTTCACGCACTGTCGCTGAGTCGGGCTATAAGCAGAATATGCAGAAAAATGCCCTGCTTGTGGAAATCGTCAATGGTATAGAGACCTTGAAAAGCTGCATGGCTGAAAACCGTATGCAGAGACTCTGGGAATCGGTGGTGGGTCTCTCTGCCAAATCGAGTAGCGAGGCGAGGAAATACAATAGTCTGGCCATTACCACCTCCATGCTCGTAACGCAGATTGTCACGGTCGCCATGATCATCTGGGGTGTGTATCTCATTGCCGACGGCTCCATGACCATGGGAGCGCTCATTGGCTGTAATATTTTGGTCGGCCGGGCCATGGCTCCCATGCTGCAGATGGCGACGCTTTTGACACGCCTGCAGAATTCCCAGATCACGCTCAAGAGCCTTGATATGCTCATGGAGCTTCCCTCGGAAAATCAGTCAGAACGCTCGCTCATGGATTTTTGCTCCCTGAAGCCATCCTTTACCATGGAAGATGTCTCCTTTGCCTATCCCAATGCCAAACGCCTGTCCCTAGACCATGTGTCTCTGCATGTGGAGCCTGGTGAACGCGTAGGTATCATTGGTCCCATGGGATCCGGCAAAAGTACACTTGCCAGACTCTTTCTCGGCCTCTATCAGCCGCGCGACGGCGCTGTGAAATTCGGAGACGTTGACATCCGGCAGCTGCCCATTAGTGATCTGCGTGGTCGTATCGGCGTGATGCCTCAGGAAGTTGTGCTCTTTTATGGCACCATTCGCGATAATATTACGCTGGGCGACCCAACCATCAACGATCATATGATCCTGCGTGCCGCAGCCATTGCTGGCGTCACGGATTTTCTGCGCAATAATCCCGCAGGCTTTGCGGCCCAGGTCGGTGAACAGGGCAAAGCCCTTTCGGGCGGCCAACGGCAGAGTGTGGCGCTGGCCAGGGCTCTGGTCAGAGATCCTGAGATCCTCTTCCTTGACGAGCCTACGAGCAATATGGATACGGACTCTGAAATCATGCTGCAGAAAAGGCTTCTTGCCTCTCTTGGCGGCAAAACCCTCTTTCTCGTTACCCACAGGCTCTCCATGCTGCGTATCGTTGACCGTCTGATTGTCATGGAAAACGGACAGATCAAGTTCGACGGTCCCAGAGATACCATTCTCAAGGAATTGCGGGAACAGTCCGGCAAGCGAATTCAGTCGGCCAGCAAGTAGTGGATGAGGTAGCTATGGCAAAGCAAGACAGCGCAGAGACTCCACGCAGCATTAGCGCCATTCGCCTTGGTGAAGTCAATGCCGGGGAGCTCAAGGAGAAGGACCCTCAGACGGAGAAAACAGCCTCTCTTTCTCTGCTCAATGATTCCTCGCAGACGTCAAAGACGCGTCTGCCCCTGCCTGCCATGCCCGGGGCAAGCAACAAGATCGTTGGCAATCCCTTGGCCAAGATCAATCCCATGAAGATGGCCATGCCAAGCAGCCTTGAGGAGGAAGAGGCGGATAAGGCCAAGAAGGGGGGCTTCTTTGCCTTTCTCAAGGCTATTTTTGTGAAGAGCGACAATGAACAGGGTGCCCAGGCAGATCCTCTCAAGGCAGCCCGCGATTTTCTGAAAGAGCGGGAGGCCCCAGTTGCCGACGAGAAATCTCTGGGGCCTTTGACCGCGCTGCGACCTCAGGGTTCAAGCCCAGTACCTGGCCTCTTCGCGGCTATGGATGCGCCGTTGCAGGGACTGTCCCCTGACGACATCAAGTACACCAATGAAGTTGATGCCGCGTTGATGCGTAGACCGCGTTTGGGAGCCAGAGCTCTTTCCCTCTGTGTCTTTTTTATGTTTTTTGTGCTCACTGTCTGGGCCGCTTTTGCGAATCTGGATGAGGTCACGCATGCTGAAGGCTCTGTGGTAGGCTCTCAGCGGACCCAGACCATTCAGAATCTTGAAGGCGGCATTTTGCGTTCCATTTTGGTGCATGAAGGCCAGGTTGTGGAGAAAAACATGGTGCTTGCCCAGCTGGACAATGAGCTCGCCGAGTCCTCCTTCCGCGATGCGATCAATAAAACCATTGAAAATACGCTGGCCATTGAACGTCTGGAAAGTGAAATGAAGGAAAGGGAACCGCATTTTCCCAGTGACCTGAATATTTGGGTGGCCAAGATTATTGGCCGCTATCCTGATGACCGTACGCTTCAGCGCGCTCAGCAGATTGTCCGGGACCAGGAAAATGCCTGGCAGAGCCGTAAGGTGCAGCTGAGTGCGGAAATAGATGTACTCAAAAGTCAGTATGATCAGCGTATGCACGAAGTGGCCGAGCAGACAGCCCGCAAGAGCCAACTGGACAAAAGTCTTGAGCTCGCTGTGAAGCAGCGCGATACCGCCTATAATCTGGTCAGACATAATAATTTTTCACGCATGGAATATATTGGTCTTGAGCAGAAAGTCGTGGATCTGCAGGGCCAGATTGATCAGCTTGCCGCAAGTATTCCCAAGGCCAATGCCGCCGCTGAGGAGAGCAAGCAGCGTATTGCTTCACGCAAGGCCGAGCAGCAGGCGGACATTTCTGCGGAGATCAATAAGCGCAGACTTGAGCTGATCAGTCTCCGCGAAACCCTTGCCGCCGGAGGCGACCGCGTGACGCGGACGGAACTGCGTTCACCTGTGCGCGGCACCGTTAAGCAGATCTATATCAATAGCGTGGGCGGCGTGGTCAAGCCAGGTGAATCTATCATGGACATTGTGCCTCTTGATGACACCTTGCTTGTGGAAGCGAGAGTCACGCCGCGTGATGTGGCTTTCCTGCGCCCGGGACAGGATGCCATCGTCAAGGTCTCCGCCTATGATTTCAATATCTACGGTGGTCTTGAAGGCAAACTGGAATCCATCAGCGCTGACACCATTGAGGACAAGCGTGGAGACTACTACTACGTGGTCAAGGTCCGTACCCCCAAGACCAGTATTGTCTACCACAATGAGGTCCTCCCCATTATTCCCGGCATGCTGGTCACAGCTGATATTCTCATCGGCAAGAAGACCGTGCTTGATTATCTGCTCAAGCCCATCCTTAAGGCCAAGCAGAACGCACTGCGTGAGCGTTGATCCCAAAGGACAGTATCATGGCAAAAGGTAAAAAAAGCGCCACCTTCATTGTGCTTTTTCTTTCGCTGACCATTGTGCTCATCATTTATGCTGCCAACTGGATTTTGCAGACAGCCCATAGCCAGATGCAACGCGATACCGAACAGAGTCTGAAAACAGCAGCAAGTCAGCAGGTAGCCCTCCTCACGGTCTGGTATGGTGCCATCTCAAGTCAGATCAAGTCTTTTGTGGATGTTGATATGCTGCGTCTTTTTGCCTCGGAAGTGGATTCCGCCAAGGTGGATGCCAATAGCCTGCGAGGCTTTGGACACGATCCGGCGACCATGGAGGCCAAGGAAAGATTGCTTCTTTCCCAGTTCAGCGCGCGTCTGCCGGGCCTTTTGCAGCTGCTCAATGAATTTGTGAAGAAGAACAGCTTTTTCTCCGCGTATGTGCTGAACGTCGATCTTGAGCCCTATCTGACCATTGAAGAGAAAATCGAGATCACCCCTGAGCAGAAAACGTATCTGCAGCGGGTCGTTGAGACGCGCAATCCCGTTGTCTTGCCCATACGCAAGCTTAACCGAGAACTTGTAGTTGATATTGCCTTTCCCATTTTTGCCCCACAGTACATTGATCAGAAGGGAGATCGGGTTGTAGCGGTCTTTGTCGGCACCTGCAGCGTGCAGAAAGCCATTTCCGCGATAGATCAGATTGACGCAGAGGGCTTCTTCACCTCGGCGGTCCTGGAGTATCAGCATGATACCCTTGAACTCATTGATCCCCTCTTTCCCGGTGGCCGACGTGAATTGCCCGGCTGGGAGAGTCAGGATCAGGGCCTAGGCCTTGCCGTACGCAATGTGCCAACGCGTCTGGAAAAGCCTGTGGCAGCTTATACATTGGCTGCGCCGGTCAATGATCTGCCGTGGTTTGTGCTCGAAGGTATGCGCAAAAGTGTTGCTGAAGCCTCGTTTGTCCGCTTCCGGAAGAATATCTATGCTGGCGCAGGGCTTTTGATCGCACTGACAATCATCCTTATTGCGGCCCTCTGGTGGTGGATCGTGGGCCGGCGTGAGCGAGCGCTGGCTGATTCCATGCGCAAGCTCTATATTATTGCCAATGAGCAGAAACAGATCCTTGATGGTGTGAATACGGCGCTGTCAGCTGGCATTGTTCTCAATGACCTTTCAGGCAAGATCTATTACGTCAATCAGAAATACGCGGATATGGCCAGAATGGCCCCGGAACGCATGGCCGGCATGCAGTATACGCAGCTGCCCTATGAACTGGCGCGCAGTCTGGTGACACATACCCTTGCCATCAATGAAAAACCGGAGCTGACCAATTTTACGGAGATCCTCTCCATATCGAGTAGTGCCAGACACTATCTGACGGCCTGTTCGCCCTGTGTGGATGAAAACAATTGCCTCATGGGCATGGTCTCGGTGTACAGCGATATCACCGAACTCATTGAGGCTCAGAACAAGGCCCAGCGTATGGTGCGCCAGACCGTAGCCGTCCTCGTCAGAGCCATTGAAGCCATTGACCCCTATCTCTGCGGTCAGTCAGACAGTACAGGCACCCTGGCCATCAGTCTTGCGCATTGTCTGAAGCAGGACGATGCCGAGGCCGTGGCTACTCTGCGTATAGCCGCAAGTCTTTCTCAGATCGGCATGATACAGCTACCG
Organism: Desulfovibrio sp.; assembly: GCA_017528345.1. GTDB lineage: Bacteria > Desulfobacterota > Desulfovibrionia > Desulfovibrionales > Desulfovibrionaceae > Desulfovibrio. The sequence continues at coordinate 14,489 of JAFXOX010000065.1, read as the reverse complement.
CGTTCACTTCTGCTGAAGACAGGAAGTCTTTCTCCCGAAGAACGCCTTGAGATGCAGAAACACGTTGAATACGCGCGCCAGGCCCTGAAAGGCGTGGATTTCGGGCTGCCTGTGCTTGAAGCGATCACGCAGATGTATGAGCGTATCGATGGCTCGGGCTATCCAGGCCATCTCAAAGGCGATGAAATCTGCTTCAATGCACGCATTCTGGCAGTTGCCAATACCTTCTGTGCCTTGATGCGACCGCGTTCCTACCGTACCGCGCACACCACCGAAAGTGCGCTGGAAATCTTTGAGATGAAACCCTATAAGTATGATCCCAAAGTGGTACAGGCCTTACGCGATTACCTGCTCACCGAGGATGGCAAGGTTTTTCTGCAGAAGCTGATGGGAGCCCCAATAGAAAAGGCTGAGGTGCAGGCAGCCTCAGCCTAAAGCAAAAGAAACGAGGGAGCGTTTGTGTGAAAAAAACGCGCAATGCAGGTTAATACGAGGAGATACTTGCGTGGGGTGCGATGAGAATGGGACTGTTGGGTTGAAGGGTGCCAAGGAGTATGCGCATCTTTTCTCTGTCGATGGCTACGCCGCCTGCCGTATAGGTCTTGGCCCCCATGCAGTGCAGAAAAATGGCTGAGCCGCGGTTGGGGTGGCATTCTTTATTATACTCAATGACCATGGCATAGGCATAGGGCTCAGTATAGTCGATGAGATGCTCACTTTGCTCCTTGCTCGCCTTGGAAAGTGTGTTTCCCTTTACCAGACGATTATAGGTTGGGGACTGGGAATCGCCGTCCCAGTAAAGTTCCTCTGTGACTTTGATGTAATCGCCCTTGTAGCCGGGATTATCTTGAAGGCCAAAGGCTTGGCTGAGTCTGAAGAGCCCAATGGGGCTTTTCCCGTCGCCTTCCCATGTCTTGCCAAGGCCGTTGCGACCGATATAGGCCTTGGTGGTAAAGCGTTTGACCCATTTGCCCTGTTCTTTTTCGAAGAAGGAGAGCAGACTTGTTTTGGGAGAAAAGACATCCACAAGAACGAACTGCTCCGCTTTTTGGGCCGCATGCAGACGGCTGAACTGAGAGGGACTGAGCGTCGAAGGTGTCAGAGCGTAGTTCACGACAACCATGATAATGAGAGCCAAAACCGCAAACAGAAGAAATTTTTTCATAGTGCTTCCTTGGTTTTGTCAGAGGGGCGCTTGCATACGCCTCTCCCCTTGGGTTGCATGGAATATTTGACCACCAGTGATGGTGTGGCAGGAGTCTTCTATGTCAATAGATCTTCTTTCGTCTATAGGCCATACTCCTCTTGTTGCCTTGAAAATGAGTGAAGGTTTACCTGCCAGAGTGCTGGTCAAGCTTGAAAATCGTAATCCTGGCGGTTCCATCAAGGATCGAGTGGCTGTCTATCTTCTTGAACAGGCCATGCATCATGGTCAGCTCAAACCAGGCTGTCCTGTGGTTGAGGCCACAAGCGGTAATATGGGAATTGGGCTTGCCTTGGTCTGTGCTGTGTACGGCATTCCCTGCATTTTGACCATGCCCGAATCCATGAGCCTTGAACGTCGCCGTCTTCTCCAGGGCCTTGGGGCTGAGCTTGTCCTGACACCTAAAGAAGGTGGTATGAAGGCCTGTGTACAGCGTTCGCAGGCCATTGCCGCAGAACGACATGGCTATATTCCTGGTCAGTTCACCAATCCCCTGGCTGTCGAAGCCCATTACTCAAGTACAGGCCCTGAAATTGACGAAGCCTGCCAGGGCTGTGTGGATATGCTTATAGCCGGAGTGGGCTCAGGGTCGTCGCTGTCAGGGGTTGGCAGATTTCTCAAGGAGCGTACGCATTGCCAGGTTGTGGCTGTTGAACCTGAAAAAAGCTGTGTGCTTTCCGGTGGCAAGGCCGGACTGCACGGCATTCAAGGCATTGGGGCCGGCTTTGTGCCCGAAGTGCTTGACAGAGGCCTTTTAGACGACATTGTGCTGATGGCCGATGACGAGGCAATAGGCATGGCACGGCGGCTGATGCGTGAAGAGGGCATTCTGGCCGGCATTTCAAGCGGTGCCAATGTGGCTGCGGCCATGCGCATGGCCAAGCGTGAAGAGATGCGTGGAAAAACCATCGTCACCTTCATCTGCGACTGTGGGGAGCGCTACCTGTCTACGGCGCTATTTTCCTAGCTTTTTCTGCTCTGAGCATAATCTTTTTTGCGTACGCGACGATAAAAAGCTTACAGTCGTGTGCGCAACACGGAGAGATAGTTGCACAGTCTGTGCAAACCAGTTGATATGCGATGGAGCTTTTATGTCACAGACAAACATTCTTCTTGAATCTGGCACCAATGAGCTCGAAATTGTTGAATTTTATGTCAATCAGGACGGCTACCGTGCTCATTACGGCATCAATGTGGCCAAAGTCGTCGAGATCATCCGTTGCCAGCCTGTGACGGCCATGCCTGAAATGCGGCATCCGGCCATTCGTGGTGCTTTTTCCCACCGGAACGGACGCATCGTTCCGCTTATTGATATGGCACAGTTTCTGGGCAATGACAGCGTTGACAATGAGGACGCCAAGGTCATTGTCACAGAATTTAATACGGTGTTTACGGCCTTTCTGGTCTCAGGTGTCAACCGTATTTACCGACTGAGCTGGACGGAAGTAGAGGCTCCTGGCAATTTTCTGCAGAATGTTAGCCGCAGCTCTGTGGTGGGCGTGGTTCGGCTGGAAGAGCGTGTGGTCTTCCTTTTGGATCTTGAGGCCATCGTTGCGGAACTTGAGCCGAGCATGGCCATTTCCTTCGAAGGTTCCATGGTCAAGCCCAAAGAGCATAAAACCTACAATATTCTCCATGTGGATGATTCCCACAGTATCCGCAATCTCGTCTACGATCTCTTCAGTAAAGAAGGCCATTTTATTGTGGAGCAGCGGGTGAACGGGCAGGATGCCTGGTCCTATCTGACGGAACTCAAGGCTCGTTGTGAAAGCGAGGGCAAAGAGATTACGGACTATCTGCAGGGGATTATTTCAGATATTGAAATGCCCTTTATGGATGGGCTCAATCTCTGCAAGCGCATTAAGGACGATGCGGTTTTGAAAAAACTGCCTGTGGCCATTTTTTCATCCATGATCAATGAGCCTCTTGCGAGAAAATGTGAATCCGTGGGCGCTGATGCCCAGTTTGCCAAACCCGATATGCGCGTGCTTTCCAATAAAATGTTGGAAATGATTGAAAATTCGCAACGTTAGTACAGGGCTTTGCCCCTGTGCTGATCAAAAAAGGCCATGAATGCGCGATCATGGCCTTTTTTTTTGCTCAGAACCCAGCTTCAAGGGGAGGCCAGATCATGGCCTCGGGGGGGATCTCTGCTTTGGGACGATCCGTATCCGTCAAGACAACTCTGCGTCCTTCCAGGTGCAGACGATGTGTGGCAAGCCACTGCACAGCCTGCGGGTAGATACGGTGCTCCATGGCGTGGATGCGCGTTAAAAGCGTCTCTTCATTTTCTCCGTCTTTCACTGGCACTGCTGCCTGTATGACAACAGGCCCGTTATCCATGATCTCATTGACAAAATGCACCGTGGCTCCTGTGATTTTGACCCCGTAGTCCATGGCATCTCTGGCCCCGTGCAAGCCGGGAAAACTTGGAAGAATGGCTGGGTGCAGATTGAGCACATGACCTGGGAACTGGCTGAGAAAAGTATTGGAGAGCAAACGCATATAGCCTGCGAGCACCACGGCCTGAGCGTTGTGCGCAAGGACGCTTTTGAGCAGAGCCTGATCGTAGCTTGCACGGTCTGTAAAATCGTGGTGATCCAGAACCAGATGGGCAATACCAGCTTTTTTGGCCCGCTCCAATACCCTGGCTTTGGGATTATTGGAGGCAATGAGCACAATGGAAATATCGAGAAGGCCTGCCTGCATTTTGTCGATCATGGCCTGGGCATTGGTGCCGTTGCCGGAGGCCAGAATGGCGATGGGAAAGGGCATGGGAAACCTCAGTTATGGAGAGCGTTTTTGACAGCAGTAATCAGGGCGCTGATGGTGTAGGTTTCAGGCTGGATATGGCAAGGAAGCCCTGCTTCCTCAAGCGTTTTGGCTGTGACAGGACCAATGGCCGCCAGCTGCACTTCTGGGTGGCTGCGCAGGGTGTCTGCGGAAATCAGCGTCAGAAAATTGCGTACTGTTGAAGACGAGGCAAAGGTGATGCAGGAAAGTTTTCCCGCTTCAAGTCGCTCTGTGACAAGTGAGACCTGTGAACTGTCCGGCACAGTCTCATAGCAGGGTATGACATCGACCTGGTAGCCCTTAGCCTTCAGACTTTCAGGTAAGAGTTCACGCGCCTGTTTGGCTCTTGGTAGAAGAATGGGAAGCTGGGTATCGGCATGGAGAGCCAGAAAATCCTCAAGCAGGCTTTCAGCCACAAAGCGTTTGGGCATGAGATCAGCTTTGAGCCCGTGCGCTGCTAAGGCTTTGGCTGTGCCAGGACCGATGGCGCAGATGGAGACGTTGCCAAATTTGCGTGCATCAAAGCCCATAGCTTCAAGTCGCTCCCAGAAGAAGGCAACGGCATTGGCTGAGGTGAAGAAAACCCAGCCATAGTTTGCAAGATTGGCGATGGCGCTATCAAGGTTTGTTGTGTCGGGTAATGCCTTGATTTGGATCGTCGGACACTGAATGACCTCAGCTCCCAGTTCCGAAAAGCCTGCCACAATGTCACTTGCCTGTTCGCGTGCGCGTGTGACCACAATGCTTTTGCCAAAAAGCGGGCGTTGCTCAAACCAGTTGAGCTCCTGACGCAAAGAGACCACATGCCCGACCACAATGACTGAGGGATTGGTAAAGCGGGCTTTTTCTGCCAGAGCCGGCAAATCCTTGAGGGGCGCTGCCAGACTGCGCTGCGCGGCTGTTGTGCCACGATAGATCAGAGCTGAAGGCGTTTGTGGGTCAAGACCCGCCGCAATGAGCCTGGCTGAAATATGTGGCAGATTTTTCATCCCCATGACAAAGACAAGCGTTGAACCGCTTTGGGCCAGAGCCTGCCAATTGAGGGAGGAATGGTCCTTTTCAGCCTTTTCGTGTCCTGTAATCAGGGTGACCGAAGAGACGAGATCCCTGTGGGTCAGGGGAATGCCGGCATAGGCAGGAGCTGCAATGGTGCTGCTGATGCCTGGCACCTCCTCAAAGGCAATACCGGCAGCCAAGAGGGCCTGCGCTTCCTCTCCGCCACGGCCAAAAATATAGGGATCTCCGCCCTTGAGGCGAGCTACGGTCTTGCCCTCCCGGGCTTTGGCAATCAGCAGGGCATTGATTTCGGGCTGTGGCAGCGCATGATTGCCGGCAACCTTGCCGACATAGAGCAGCTCGGCATCCTTACGGCAATGACTCAGAAGCTGTACGCTTGCCAGAGCGTCGTAGACAATGACATCGGCTTTGGCAAGGATCTCGCGTGCCTTGATGGTCAGAAGATCTGGATCCCCTGGCCCTGCGCCAAGCAGATAGACTTTCACTCGAGACCTCCTCGTGCCAGTTCAATAAGTGTGCGTGCTCCAAAGCCTGTTGCGCCCTTGGGGCAGAGAGCTGTTCCCTTTTCCTGCCAGTCGACACCGGCAATATCCAGATGCGCATAGCGCACCTCGTCGACAAAATGCGCGAGGAAGAGGGCGGCATTGATGGCTCCGCCTTCTCTGGGGCCGGTGTGACAGATATCGGCAATTTCACTTTCAAGTTTTTTAGCGTAGTTTTTCCAGAGTGGAAGCGGCCAGACGTTTTCTCCGGCTGTCTGCCCCGCTGCTTTGATATGCTCAACAAGAAAGACGTCGTCGCTGAAGACTCCGGCAAGCTCGTCTCCGAGAGCCACTGCACAGGCGCCGGTCAGCGTGGCAATGTCCACCAGAATGGCCGGAGCATAGTCTGTCTGGGCGTAGCACAAGGCGTCAGCCAGCACCATGCGGCCTTCGGCATCGGTATTGGTTATTTCAATACTTTCGCCGTTCATGGCATAGACCACATCACCGGGTTTGACGGAAGCGCCGCCTGGCATATTTTCAGCACAGGCGAGAATACCCACAACGTGTTTGGGGAGCTTTTCTTCGGCAATCACGGTCATGGCCGCAAGTACGGCCGCAGCCCCGCTCATGTCGCTTTTCATCTGATGCATTTTGGCAGCTGGTTTGAGACTGATACCACCGGAATCAAAGCAGATGCCCTTGCCAACCAGAACAAGAGGTGGCTCATCGGCTTTGCCTTCTGGCTGATGCTGAAGCACTATCAGACGCGGCGGGTGTACGGACCCCTGTCCCACACAGAGCAGGGCACCCATGCCGCGGTCGAGCATGTCTTTTTCATCGAGAACGCGGCAGTTCAGACCATGTTTTTCGGCAAGGGACTCTGCCTTGTCGGCGAAATCTGCAGGAGTGAGCATATTTGCCGGGAAATTGGCCAGCTTGCGTGCGAGAAGCGTTGCCTTGGCAGCATGACTGCCACGTATGGCGGCTTTCTTGCTTGCAAGAATAGGCTCCGTAACGCCGATAGAGAAAATGTCCGGTCCCTTGGGGGCTGTTTCGTCTTTTTTCCTAAGAAAATGGCCCTCATAGAGGCTAAGATGGGCCGCGTAGATCACCTCTTCAAGCAGGCGATCACGCCCGCAGGGAAGAGCGTCGAGTATTGACAAAGGCAGGAGCACCGACGAAAGTCTGATCTCACGACATTTTTGCAGAGCCTTGCCCACCATTAGTCTCAGATCCTGCAGTGTGAAGCTTTCCTCCTTACCAAGCCCGAGAAAGAGCACACGCGGTATGTTCAAATCGGGATGTCCGTAGATGACGGCAAGTTCTCCTGCGCTGTGACGCACGTCACGCATGGCCGGAGCCACAGCTAGCCAAGGGCAGGCCGCATCGAGTTCAGGATGCTTTTTAAGACAGTTTTCGCCTTCTAGAGCGGGCACAAGCAAAATATCCGCTTGCCATTTTTTATACCCGCCTTCCTGAAATCGAATTTCCATGCAGACCTCCCGGTCACTCAGGTTATGTGTCAGACCTCGTTCTGCTTTGCACTATAGCCTCTGCCCCAGTCTTTGCCAAGCCTTCCCGGATTTTTGAAGAACAGCGCGGGCCTTTGTTGAACGCAGATCTCTCTGTACCTTTCAGCCTTTTGCCTCAGCGCCGGAAAATACCTATGCTTATCTATATCCATGTTCCTTTTTGCCGTCAGCGCTGCCATTACTGTGCCTTTCAGGCTCAGGCCCTTGGGCGTGATGTAGAACCCGTTTCAAGCCAGGCCATGCGCGATTATGTGGATACGCTTTTGATGGAACTGGCCATCTGGGGTGACCGTTTGGCCGGACGACGCGTTGAGACGATTTTTTTTGGCGGGGGTACACCAAGCCTTCTACCCCCTAAAATTGTGGGCATTATTCTTGATCGCCTGCATAAGATCTTTACCATCGAAGACAATGCCGAAATTAGTCTGGAAGCTAATCCTGAATCCTTGAAAGGGACTCTCCTCCCTTCGCAGTATCTGGCCTGCGGTATTAATCGTCTTTCCTTGGGACTGCAGAGCCTCGATGGTGACATGCTTCGTGTTTTGGGGCGTGTGCACAAGGCCCAAGACAGTCTGAACAGCCTCCTGGCTGCACGTGAAGCGGGTTTTGTGAATATCGGCGTGGATCTGATGTGGGGCTTGCCTGGTCAGAGCGTACGTCACTGGCTGCAGAGCCTTAAGGATGTGGTGCGTCTGGCACCAGAGCATATCTCAGCCTATGGTCTGACTCTGGAAGAAGGTACTGTGCTTGAGCGTCAGTGTCGCCAGGGCTTGTTCACCCTTCCACCTGAGCGGGATTTGAATATTATGTTTGTGGAGGGTGCAGCCTATCTTGAGAGCCAGGGCTATCTGCAGTACGAAATTTCCAATTTTTCTCGTATGGGCTATCAGTGCCGACATAATCTTGGCTATTGGCAGGGCCTTGACTACCTTGGACTTGGTCCTTCGGCCACCTCAACCATTGACAATAAACGCTGGACCAATCCTGCCCATCAGAAGGCCTGGACTGAAAAAATCGCCAAGGGTCAGGTGGCTGGTCATGAGGAAGTGCTCACACCGCTGATCCGCGTGCTTGAAATGATTATGCTGAGTTTACGGACAGTGCGGGGCCTTTCCCTGAAACGTTATAAAGACATGACAGGTCACGATTTTCTTGTCGATCACCGTCGAATGGTTCAGGCCCTTCATGAAAATGCTCTGATCCGTATCCGACAGGGCTGGCTGAGACTTACCCCAAGCGGCATGGTTGTCTCCAATGCCATTATCTCCAATCTTTTTGAGCAGACCAAGAAAGTCCTAACAGAGCCTTTGCCGCCGTTAACAGCAGAACCTGTTCAGAGTCTCCGGGTTGAGGATGCCCCTGACGTGCGTGCAGTGGTCTGGCCCAAAGCCTGAAGAAACGCTGACCCGTCAGGATGCTCGCTTTTGTTGATTTTATTTTTACTTATTCTAGATTTTTATGTGGAGTGCTATAGATGTCGGTTTTTTTCCCTTCCCAGAGCTTTCAGAGCGTGCTTTCAACAGGCAGAGATGGGCGGAAAACGCCCGTGCAACAACTGTGAAAACACAATCAGTTTCTTGCTTTTTTGACAATTATCAAGCATAGTAATTGGCTCAAACTTCTTTCTGGCCTGACAGCTGGCCCTTTTGGGCTGCAATGGATCTGCACTTTTGAACATCCACGGAGGCAGCGTATCTTCCAAGTCCCCTTGGCAGTACGCTGAAGACGTATGAGCGAATACAAAACGACTCTCAATCTGCCGCAAACCTCTTTTCCCATGAAGGCCAATCTTGTGATGCGTGAGCCTCAGATGCTCAAACGCTGGGAAGAGCAGAAAACAAGAGAAAGCATGGAAGCGGCCTCGGGCAGCCGAGGCACTTTTGTTCTCCACGACGGACCTCCCTATGCTAATGGGCATCTGCACATGGGCCATGCCCTGAACAAAATTCTCAAGGACATTATCGTCAAATCGAGAAATATGCAGGGCTTTCACTGCCACTATGTGCCCGGCTGGGATTGCCATGGGCTGCCCATTGAACTCAAGGTTGAGCAGGAACTCAAAGGCAAGAAAAAAGAATTGCCCACAACTGTTGTGCGTCGTCTCTGCCGTGAGTACGCGAGCAAGTGGATTGACGTGCAGCGCAATGAGTTCAAGCGACTGGGTGTGCTCGGCGACTGGGAAGATCCGTATCTGAGCATGACACCGGCCTATGAGGCGGAAATCGCCCGCCAACTGGCACGTTTTGTGGAAAAAGGCAGTGTGCTGCGCGACAAAAAACCGGTCTACTGGTGCTGCTCGTGTCGTACAGCTTTGGCAGAGGCCGAAGTGGAATACGCTGATGTCTCTTCGCCTTCCATCTATGTGACCTTCCCTCTGCCTGATGAACGCCTCACACAGATTGTCCCTGCGGCTGACCCAACCCGTTGTAAGGTGATCATCTGGACCACAACGCCCTGGACCTTGCCGAACAACCTGGCTGTCTGCCTGCATCCTGAATTTATCTATGTGCTTGTTGAGGTTGACGGTGTCCAATACATCCTGGCCAGGGAACGTCTTGAAGCCTGTGCTGCTATTTTTGGGTGGAAGGCCTGGCGGGAGCTGGGAAGCTTTGAGGGGGCAGCGTTAGACAGATTTGTCGCCCGTCATCCTTTTTATGATCGCGACTCCCTGATCACTCTTGGCCAGCATGTGACACTGGATACCGGTACCGGCTGCGTCCACACTGCGCCGGGACATGGTCGCGAGGACTATGAAGTCGGCCTGACCTATGGCCTTGATATCTATTCTCCGCTTGATGACGGTGGCTGCTATCTCGGGGATGTGCAGCATTTTGCGGGCAAAAACGTGTTCGCAGCGAATCCTCTGGTTATTGATCTTTTGCAGGAAAAGGGTGTGCTTCTGCACGCAGACAAGATTGAGCACTCCTATCCCCATTGCTGGCGCTGCAAAAAACCCGTTATTTTCAGGGCGACACCGCAGTGGTTTATCAGCATGGAGAAAAATAATCTGCGCGCTAGAGCCCTGAAGAGTATCAGCGAAAGCGTGCAGTGGATCCCCGCCTGGGGCCATGACCGCATCTACAATATGATTGAGCAGCGTCCTGACTGGTGCATTTCACGGCAGCGCCAGTGGGGTGTGCCCATCATGGCCCTGCGCTGCAACCATTGTGGCGAGTCCTGGAATGATGCAGCCTGGATGTATGATATCTGTGATCGCTTTGCCAAGCATCCTACAGGCTGTGACTACTGGTATGAAGCCCCTCTGGAAGAGATCGTGCCCAAGGATCTCACCTGCCCCAAATGCGGCGGCCACGACTTTACGCGTGAAAGCGATATCTTAGACGTCTGGTTCGATTCAGGCTCAAGCTGGGCCGCTGTTCTCAAGGCGCGCCAGGAACTTGCTTTTCCGGCAGATCTCTATCTTGAAGGCTCCGATCAGCACAGAGGCTGGTTCCACAGCTCTCTCCTTGTCTCCCAGGGCAGTGAGGATCAGCCGCCCTACAGGGCCGTACTGACTCACGGCTACGTGGTGGACGGAGATGGGCGTAAGATGAGTAAGTCCGTGGGCAATGTGATTTCGCCTGAGACTCTCATTGGCAAGTACGGTGCAGAAATCGTGCGTCTTTGGGCCTCCTCGGTAGATTATCGCGAGGATATCCGTCTTTCCGACCAGATCGTCAGCAGACTTGTGGATGCCTATCGGCGTATTCGCAATACCTGCCGTTTCCTTTTGGGCAATCTCTGTGATTTTTCCGAGGCAGAAAGCGTCCCTCTGGCAGAGCTTTTGCCTCTTGACCGTTATGCCTTGGATCGCGCAGCACGTCTGCACAAGCTCGTTGTCAGTGCCTATGAGTCCTATGAATTCCATAAGATAGCTCATGGTCTGCACAATTACTGCGTCAGTGACCTGTCGGCTCTCTACTTCGACGTGTTAAAAGATAGACTCTATGCTGATGCGCAATGTGGTAAGCTGAGACGGTCGGCACAGACAGCCCTATGGCAGATCCTGCAGCTGCTTCTGCGTGAAATGGCGCCCATTTTATCCTTTACGGCTGAAGAAATCCTCGACAATCTGCCTGAAGGACTTTCTCTGAAGACACCTACGGTTTTTGCGCTGCAGGATATATCTGTGGACCACTTCCTGCTAGACGAAGGGCTTTGTGCTGACTGGGCAGTTCTCGCAGATGTGCGCAATGCGGTCACGCGCGCCATTGAGCCTTTGCGGGCTGAGCGCGAAAAGGGCATTGGTCATTCTTTGGATGCTTTTGTCACCCTCTATCTTTCTGATGAGCTGAAGCGACGTCTGGAAGGATTGCAGACAGATCTGAGAGCGTATTTTATCGTCTCTCAGCTTGCACTGCGTCCGCTTTCCGAGGCCCCGGACAATGCCTTTCGGGATGGAGATGTGGAAGGTTTAGCCATTGCGGTGGAAAAAGCCCGCGGTGAAAAATGTCCGCGCTGCTGGATCTACAGTACGGAAATTTCCGCAGAACAGCCTGTCTGTCCACGCTGCGCCGGTGTTTTAGCCTCGATTGAGAACGTGCAGTGAACGCAAAATACCGTCTTCTCGGTCTTTGGACTGCAGCCGTACTGGTAGCAGATCAGCTTAGCAAATGGCTCGTTGTGCAGCATCTGCCCGAGTACCGTAGTGTGACGGTGATTGCCGGTTTTTTTGATCTCGTCAATATCCGCAACCGCGGGGCTGCATTTGGCTTTCTGAACAGATCGGATATACAGTGGCAATTCTGGCTTTTCCTCTTTGCCACACTTTTGGCCGTGGGCAGTATTTTCTACATTGTCCGTGGTATCCGTGAACGTGCGCCGCTTTTGGTCAGCGGCCTTGGTTGTATTCTGGGGGGCGCCCTCGGTAATCTTATAGATCGGCTGCGCTTTCGTGCTGTCGTGGATTTTATCGATCTCTACTGGCATGACTGGCACTGGCCGGCCTTTAATATCGCAGACATGGCCATCTGTCTGGGCGCTTTTCTTGTCTGTCTTGTCCTCTGTTTCGACAGGAAAAAGCAGATATCAGCGTCCTAACCTGTAACTGGACTGAACGGATAGTCTATGCAGTTTTCGTGGTGGTATGTCATCATTGCGATCTTGCCTCTGCCCAATTTGTGGAGTATTTGGCATGTCTGGTCGCATGAGTTTGATTCTTTTCAACGCAAGGTCTCGTGGCTTTGCGTGGCGGTCTTTCTTCCTGTCATCGGGGGGCTGTGCTATATTGCCTTTGGCCGCCGCAAGGCTTTGGGAAAAATCCAGCGGCCTCGCGCAAGTCAGCAGTGACGGCTGTTATGCCGTGCTTCAACCATTGGAAAAACTAGGGGGCAGCGTTTCCACTCCGTTTTGTGCGGAGACTTTGCGCTGAAGAATCTGATGCTGAGATCTCGTTTACTGTCACTGGGACTGATTGTCGCCTCTTCCTTTGCGCTGAATGGCTGTATGGGGCAGAGGAGCACAAGTCTAGAGGAGCAAGTGCAGCAGCAGGATATGCAGCTTAAACAGCTCCAGCCGGCTCAAGCTGATACGCTTAACCAGCTGCAGGCGATGCGTCAGGAGATTAACGAACTAAAAGGCCAGCTGGATGATCTGAAAAATGTGGGCGGAGCGCGAGCGCTGCTCAATCAGGTTAACAAACACGATGCTGCTCTCCATCAGGTTGAGAGCAGTATGGCCATGAATTTTAATCTCGGCGATCCCCTCGTTCCCAAGACGCCTTCTTTGCCTCAGGCTCAACCGCAGCCTGGCTCACAGGCAAGTCTTGTGCCGCAGTCCATGACACCGGCGCCGCAGGCAAAGGCCACAGTTCCTGGCTCCTACGGAGAGCCCCTGGTCGCACAGCCTCCGGCTGGTATTGCCCCCTTGAACGGGGCCAATCCTCAGGCGCAGTCTCCTTCTGCTCCCCCGGCTGTCACAGCCCCCTCAGAAAGCACATGGGGCAAGGCAACCCCTCAGGAGCAAGCCCCTGTACCGCAGAAGGATCTCTCCCTGGCCCTCTATGACGCCGGTCTCAATGCCTATAATGCGCGGAATTACACAGAAGCTCAGCGTTCTTTTTCCGATTTCCTGAAGAACTACAGCTCCCATGATCTGGTGCCAAATGCCCAGTATTATCTGGCTGAATGCTATTTTCAGCGCAATCAGTTCCCTGAGGCTGCTCTTGCCTACAATGTGGTTATCACCAAGTACCCCAAATCATCGCATGCTGCAGGTTCCTATCTTAAGCAGGGCATCTGCTTCAGCAAGAGTGGTCAGAAGGATGCTGCCAAGGCCAGAATGAATGAGCTGATTAAGAAATACCCCAGTTCTCCTGAAGCCGCTCGGGCCAAAAATTTTCTTAAGACCAATAGTTAAGGGACTCGCAGTTTTGATGCGCGAGCCGATGGCTATACATATAGCCCAACTTACAAACGAAAAATGGGAGGCGGCATTTTTCCCCCTGCAGCAATGCAGGCTGTTCATGCCGGAGATTTGATGACGCCAGAGACAAATGAGCCGATTTACAAAAAGCTCAGCAACGACATGCGAGAGGGCCTCAAGGACATTTACCAGCAGCTTTCCTCTGCTTCCCAGCAAACTGAGTCAACACCGGAACCAGATGCACGCGAGCTCTTTCGTGAAGCGACCTCGCAGCTTGATGAAGTGCTCAAGTCCACTGAAGAAGCGACAACCAATATCCTTGAAATTGTGGAGCGTAATGAAGCTCACCAGGAGGAGGCTGCCGCACTCCTTGAGGGACTGCGCAGTGGCCGAGCCCCGGAAACAGCCCTCAGCCGTCTTGAAGAGATCAACAGGCAGCTTGGCGATGATCTGACCTCACTGACTTTGCAGCTGAGTTTTCAGGATCTGACAGGTCAGCGTATCAAACGGGTGGTCTCATCCCTGAATCGGATTGAAGATACCGTCGTTAATCTTTATGTGACATCGGGCCTGATCATGGAAGGCGCCGAAAATAGTCCTGAAAAAGATGCCGATGCACTCAAAGCAGAAGCCGAGCAGGCCATAGAAGAGTTTAAAAACAATCGCAAGCAGTTCTCATCGGAGCTTAAAGGTCCCGACAAGAACGCCATTTCGCAGAAAGTCATTGATGATATGTTAGCGCAGCTTGGTATGTAACGTATTTTTTTACACGCAAAGTTCAGTTAGGGCCCTTTTTTAGGGCCTTTTTAATATATATTCAACTGTGCTTATTTATCTGCTATATGCTTGTTTCGATTATATCCTGAAAGCAGGATAATATAAACTAGTTAAGCAACTTTTAGTCTTTTATGAGCCTAGTGCTTGACATCTTCGCTAGTTTATTTTATAAATTGCCCACTAGCTAAATTAAAGGCTGGGGAGGGTAGCGAGATGGCCAGGCCTGTCACAAACAAAATTCGGAAATACGTTGTCAAGGTAAAGCAAAAAAACGGCGACACCTATGTGCTTGAGCGTCAGTCTCGGTACGACTCTGAC
>JAFXOX010000064.1 GCA_017528345.1 Desulfovibrio sp. | reverse complement strand
ACTTTTTCGCCTTCCTTGTCAAGAACTTTTTTTCATTCCCAGAAATTTTTTTCGCTCAAAAATCTTCTTAAGGAATTCCAGCCAGTTCTCACCCGCCCCAAGCTCTCACTTGGCGCGAGACGGAGATATGCTCTTTTTTCATCCAACCGTCAAGCACTTTTTTACATTTCTGGCAAAAAAGTTTTCTCATTTCTTATTGATGCCGCTCGCGCCACCTTTTCGTTCAGAGCAGAGGCTCTCTGGCAACTGTTTCTCGCGCTCTCAAACTTGAAGCATTTTCGCTGCAAAGGCTCTACACAAGCTTCCAAGTGGTCTTTTCACATTGCCTAAGCAAGCGGCATCTGCTATATGACGGAGGTTCACAGTACACACAACGTCTTTTTCTATTAAGGAGCTGCTTTTTAGACACGCGTTAGGAAATCGTGACTCAGTCTGAGATCCTGTGTCGACCGTACACGCGCTCCAGACTGCGAAGGATTTGCCTTGGGCAGAGATCCTGTTTTTTTAACGTCAACTTTTGGAGTTGGACATGTCCGAAATATCCGCACAAAACATGCTGACAGAAACCTCATACAAAACTGAAGCCTGGCACTATCGTCACGCCGTGGTGACTGGCATCATTTTTTTCTTCTCGATCTTCTTTATTGCAGCTCGTGGCCTCTGGGGGGCAATTTCTGGTGGCTATCACGGGGTCGTCGACAGCTGGAATGAACAGGTCAAGCCTTTTATGTCTTCTCTCAATAACCCGACACAACCTTCTACAGCAACGGTAAATGAAAGCGGGACAGACCAACAGCAGTAATCAACATGCCGCAACGTAAAAAAAACCGGGAAACGGACGTTTCCCGGTTTTTTTTGCTTATGCCGTAAGTTCTTACCACGGGGTAGGCAGGCGATATGCCTCAAACGGATGTTTTTACCGGTTACCGTAAAACAAAATCGTAGCAAATAGGGGCAGATGAAATCCCTAACGATTTCAGGCGTTACGGTACGCCAAAATTTTTCAAGCACCTCAGTTCGTTTCTCTTGGGCTTCTCAAGTGGCACAACAAATATCAGCACTTGCATCTATATTTATATCTCCAACTAGGTTGGAGGACAACAATCTTTTGGAAGTTGCTCTCTCCTAATTGGGTGTAAATAGGTGAAATACATCCCTGTTTGCAGCTATTATAAAAAACTGCCAACCTACCCTCCAGATACGGCAAAGACTCATTTTTTGACGGACCCGACGACCTTCCATTCCACAAGACACGGCTCGTCTGATCCTGGCAGCACAATAAAGCTCTGCGTGGAAGACCCTGCCTTACGTCGCACCCATTTGGTCAAGTACACCGCGATCGTCCAAACAACAACAGTGATCCCAAAAAACCATGAGCAGAGCGTGAGCATACCACTTCCAGGAACTGTGGATGCCTGATACATGGCCCAAAAAAGCGCTCCAAGCATCAGACAATTGGCCACAATGCGAATCAGCCCCACCAGCAGAGCTTCTGTATACCTACTCATCGCTCCCCTCTCAAAAAATTCTTTTCGCCAACGCTTTGCAAGCAAAAAGTCCCACATCGCTGCCATTTTAGCGTAGAAGGGTGGGGAGGTCACCCTCTCCACCCTCAAATTTCACCGTAAGGCGAAATGCTACTTACGTTCTACTTCTTAAAGATATTGGTCTTTGAGATATTCATAAAACGCAACGCCTTGCCTTCTTCCTTGAAAAAGACACGCACATCGTCGCCCTTGGTCCAGAAAGCTTCGTCAGCGGGCATATCAGCAGGGATCTTGAAAGTAGCCAATGTCTTCTTCAGATACACTGTCACTTCCTTCTTGTCCGCATTGATCATCGGGAAATTCTTCCCCTTGACCTTGGAATTAAAGCTTTCAATACCCTTTTCCACATTGACGATTTCTACTGCCGCTGTCACAAGATTGCCGTCCTTAAAGACCTGCACTTCTTTCTTGTCAGCGTTAAAATCAATGAATGCACCGGCCTTGGGTTCTGGTCCAATTTCCTTTGGATCAGTGGGCATGGCAAAGGTCAGAGCTTTGTTCTCATATTTTGGGGCCTTTTTATGTTCTACGTTGGAATCCTTCACAAAGGTCACCTTGCCGTCAGCAAAGGCTACACAACGTCCCTGAGCAATAGTTTTGCCGTAATCTTCTCCACTGCAGGCGGCAAGGCCCATGCTTGCGGCCAAAACAATGGTCAACATCAAATTGCGTGTTCTCATGGTACTCTTCCCCCTTCTCCTAAGCCTGACGTTGTTGCTTCTTCGCCGCCAATTCCTTCTTGGCTCCTTCGACCATCTTCATAGCGATGTACACAGAAATAATGGTAACGAAGGCAAGCACGAACACTGTAGCCACACCATTGATGAACGTGGCATAGTCAGGGAAGTAGGGCTGAATGAGCTTCAGCACAACGGAACACAGGCAGCCGACAACGGCGGCACCAAAGGCCACACGGATACCATAACCTCTGATATACTTGGTCGCCACAGCACCGATCTGAGCACCAACAGCAGCGCCGACGAGCATGATCAACGCAGCAACCAATTCTGTACGACCCTTAAAGGTATAGGAAGCAGCACCGTACAGACCAGAAATGGCAACTTCAAAAAGGTCAGTACCAACTGCCACGTGTGTCGGGCATCCAACCAAGTATACGAGAGCAGGCATACGGATCAAACCACCGCCGATACCCAGGATACCAGCGAGCCAACCAGTGGCCAAACTCACGATAATGGGCAACCAAGCAGAGCAGGTGATGCCAGCGGCATGGAAGGTAACCATGGGCGGAATCTTGATGGCGTGCAACTTTGTCGCCCAATCAATACCTGTGGCATTTTTATCCAGAGTTTCACCGCGAGCTTCGGCTTCACGTTCCTTCTTTTTACGAATAGCAATATCGGAGAA
Organism: Desulfovibrio sp.; assembly: GCA_017528345.1. GTDB lineage: Bacteria > Desulfobacterota > Desulfovibrionia > Desulfovibrionales > Desulfovibrionaceae > Desulfovibrio. Next base: position 87,824 of record JAFXOX010000064.1, on the reverse strand, counting down.
GACCATCCATGCAAGGGCGATGAGCAGGACAACGTAGAGCCAGCGCACAACTTCATCAACTTTGCCCAGACGTTCCAGCCACATGATCATCTGCGCACCAATTTCCACACCAACGATGGTACCGATAAGCATGGTCAGACCAAGCTTATAGTCAACGTTGCCGAACTTGCCATGACGCATGGTGGAAATCAGAGATTTACCGGCCATATGAGCAACGTCCGTGCCAATAGCGAAAGCCATGGGGAAGCCAAGGATGTTCAGACCAGGAGTCACCATCCAAGCACCACCCAAGCCAAAGAAACCGCCTATGATACCCACGCCCAGACCAAGAATGATAAGACCAGGCCAAAAAATCTCAATACCCGAAATGGGCATCAAAACATATAACCAATCCATAATCTGCCTCCTCACTTACTCGCTGATTTCACGGTGTTTCAGATCGATACCGATGTGATTCATCACCACGTCGGCCAAAAGACCGAAAATACAACCCGTCAAGGGAATGATGATGATAGTCAGGATAGCAAAATACAGATGGCTTTCATTGTACAGATTGGCCCACCATGCCATGATGCCGTCGCCAAGATCTCTGGTGTCGGCAACTATCACGACATTTGCTCCTTTTTTCTTTGCCGCCATGGCTAATGTCGGCAAAAAAACAACCAGAGCAAGCGCGCAGCTCGTTAACCAGACCCACAACTTGTGCATTCTTTTCATGATCTCCTCCTAAATTCTTGCACAAAACGCACATCGTCCTCATTCCTCCGCGCTGGGCTATGGGAGAAACTTCAAGGGATGATAGCGCAAAACGCCAGGATCTCACTTGCAACGACTGTGCCACTGCGCGATTCCGAAAAACCAAAATTGAGCTTCTCAACCCCTACAGTATTGAAAAAAATGAACTTTTCGGTTACTTTACAAAAGTCACGCAAACCTACGTTCTTGAGGGATCTATGCGCCTGTTCACCAATTACATTTCTGGCGATATGCTGGAAACAGCATCATTTTTTCTCAACAAGAGTCTCGCCCTGAGGATGATGATCATCGGTATCCCTCTGATATCATTATCTTTATTGCTCGTTTTTTTCTTAACCTGCAATGAAATTGAGACTATTGTCACCAATGCAATTGCGCGCAATGAACAAATGCACGCAGAGTCACTCGCCCAGACCTTTGAACAGCTCCTGCTTGAAGCAAGCAACCATCTGCGCGTTCTTGCCGCAGGTGACTCCAGCAAAAAGGCTATGTTGACAAGGCTGAATTTCCGCAAGCAAAATGGTATGTTCCCCTACCGGGAAATCGCTTACGCAAGCAGCTACTCCGATGACCGATACGTGCTCGTCAATCTGCCTGAAGGCATTACTGAACTGCCCCAAAACATCTTTAACAATACGCCCAATTCCCCCTTTGAAACCCTTGAAACATCTGACCTCAAGCCAGATATGGTAAAAATCAGTGCACCTCTTGAGGTTTCCTACAAAATGATTCCCGGTGGCAACAAGTGGAATACCGCCACCTTTCACGTCGTACGCCTTTCAACACCTGTTTTTGATGAAAACGGGACCCCCAAAGGCGTGCTCATTCTCTCCATGGATCTCAAGATTTTTCGCGATTTTCTTTCCAAAAAATCCAATATAACAACCTCCTTGGACGAAAATACCATTCCCCAGCAGATCCACAGTTTTTTCTTTGATTACTACGGATGGATACTCTTTCAATCCGAAGATCTTAGCGAAGACGAGCTGAAGAATGCACCCCTGAGCAGTGAAGCTATCCGCTCTGGTCTCAAAGGTGACAATGGACGGCGCGGCTATGGCGACGCTTTCAGGCCCGCATCCAGCTACAGCGTCTACCAGGAGATGATTGAGCAGGTTCAAAGTGGGCATTCCGGCCACAGATATCTGCCCAGAGGCGACGAAGGCTGGTCCACCGGGCAAATGCACGCCGAATGCGTCAGCTTTGCCCCCATCAAGTTTGTCACCAGCGCCACAGCTTCTCCTGAAATCGTCGGGGGGATTGCTTTTCTGGACACGAGTTTCCTTTCAAGCCGTACCTATGGGCATATTCTCACAGTCTTCACGTTCTGCTTTCTCCTAGCACTTCTCCTCCTCATGTTCAGCCTGTGGTGGGTTGGCCGTGGCACGAGCCGAAGACTTCGTCAGATCAGTGAGCAGCTGCACAAGCGTAATGAGGCTGAGTCCACAGAAAGCCTTAACCTTCCCCAACTCCCGTTGGAGCTTGAGAATATACGAAAAAATGTGGACGTACTGCTTCTGCGACTACACCGGGCCAAGTCAGAATACGCCACTGATCTGGCTCGCTCACATGCTCGCAAGCTCAATGAACCGGTTGAAAACCTCCCGAGCATTCGGGATATAGAGCAGCAGTTGCTTGTTGGGACATCCTCGTCCATGGAAAAACTCAGATCACAAATCGAGAAGATCTCTCAGATTTCAGCTGATGTTCTTGTCGTTGGTGAAACAGGAACCGGCAAGGAACTGGTCAGCCAGGCGCTGCACTATGCCAGCGACCGCCGCGACGGTCCTTTTATTTCCATCAACTGTGGTGCTTTGGACGAAAATCTGCTTATGGATACACTTTTCGGACATGTTAAAGGGGCCTTTACCGAAGCCAAACAACAACGCAAGGGAGCCTTCATCGCCGCTGAAGGTGGTACACTTCTGCTTGATGAGATTGGCAATGCAGCACCCAAGGTACAGCAGGCTCTCTTACGCGCATTATCTATCCGCAGTATCCGTCCACTTGGTTCAGATCATGATACTCCCTTCAATGCACGCATCATTGCCGCCACCAATGCTGATTTGCGTAGTGATGGCAAGGATGGCAATTTCCGAGATGACCTCTACTTTCGCCTAGCAGTCATCTCTATCCACACGCCACCCCTCAGAGAACGCAAAGATGATATTCCGGCCCTTGTGGTGCACTTTATGGCTCAGGCGCTGCAGCAGGAAAAAAAGGGTCGACTGGAAAAATTGCCTACCATCAGCCGTGGCGCCATGGAAAAGCTTATGGCTTACAACTGGCCAGGCAATGTGCGTGAGCTGAAAAATGTCATCACCAGAGCCATTGCCTTCTGTCAGGATAATATTCTCCAGGCTGACGATATTCTTCTTGACGATCAAAAAGAACAAGGAGAAGACCTTATTCAGAACGTTACAGCGCCTGTGCGCATCAATATCAAGGACTTTCTTCCCCAACTCAATGCCCGACAGCAGAGCATTCTGCCAAGCATTTTGGAAAAAGGTCACATTACGCGACAGGAGTATCAAAAACTTGCGCCTGACCCCATTTCCATGCGCACAGCACAGTATGATTTACAGCAAATGGTCCATCTTGGTATTCTCCAACGGAAAGGTCGAGGCCCCTCAATGAGTTACCTTGTGGTTCAGCAGGCCAGATAGCCGTGAAAACACAGAACCAGTGGAAATACATCTATGTTACGAAAATTGCGCAAAATACTCGGTCTGGAAAAAGACATCGATAAAGCTAAAGCCTCTTCCCTCTTCAAAAAAAGGTACGCCATCTTCAAAGAACTTTTGCAGTGCAATTCCAATCTTGCCAATATCATTGCCGGGATGGAAGCTGTCCTCAAAGGTGAGCGCAATGACGAGACGACGCAGATCCGTAAGGATGCCAGACAAGCCATTGTCGAATGTGATCGTATGGCCCACTGCCTCAATGAAATTTCTGGTGGCAGGCAAGAGGCGCTCGTCTCTACAGTGGAAGCCCTTGGCCAAAAAATTGAGCACGAAATCGAGCAGCAGACCCTCGGTGACATTCCCGATCTGACCCTGGCCATGGACGATATTGACGCAAGTCTCTCCTATGGCGTGGGTGGCAAAAGTGCCAACCTCGGAGAAATCCGTAATGTCCTCGGCATCCGCATCCCAGATGGATTTGCCATTACCATTCAGGCCGGTATCCTTCACCTTCTGCGCACAAATGGCCTGTTCAAAAAGATTCACATGACGCTGCGCTCTGTGGATCCTGAGCAACCTGAAAGCATTAAGGAAGCCTCAGAAAAAGTGCAAACCATGATCAGGGAAGCAAAAGTTCCCAAGGAAGTGGAAGATGCTCTTTTTGCCCGCTGGGACACGACCTTTCAACGTAGCGATGTTGTTTGCGCCTTACGCTCCAGTGCCATAGCCGAAGACGGTGTCCAATCCTTTGCCGGTCAGTACAGCAGTATTCTTGGTGTCACTCGTGCAACGCTGCTTGACGCCTTCCGAACCATTATCGCAAGCCTCTTTTCGGAACGCGCTCTGAGCTATCGCTCTAATCACGGCTATCGTCTGGAAGCAAGCGGTATGGGTATGTGCTGCCTGGAAATGGTCAATGCCAAAGCCGCAGGCGTTGCCTACTCACGACACCCTCTGAACCTTCGCTCCAACTGTATGTTGATTAACGGGGTCTGGGGACTTGGAGAAATGGTTGTCGATGGATCGGGCACACCCGATATGTGGCTGTACTCACGTTCTAAGCATTGTGTGGAAGAAGAAAAAATCGCGCAAAAACGCGAAAAAATCATCTTACAGTTCGTTGCGGGTGACCCCAAGCAATGTCGGGAAAAAGTCGAAGAGGAACTGGTTTCTCAACCTTGCCTGAGCCACGCGCAACTTGATGAGCTTGCGGCCAAGGTATTGGAGCTTGAACGTCATTATCAGTACCCTCAGGATGTGGAATGGGCCCTCAATGAGCGCGATGAACTTATTATCTTGCAAACGCGTCCTCTGCACATTGATACAACCTTATCTGATGTTGACTTTCCTTCCCTTGAACGCTGTACAGCCCTTGTCGAGGGTGCAGACACAGCTGCCAAGGGGGTTGCCTGTGGTACCGTCGTTCCCTTTGATCCGGAAGAAGGAAAAACGGACTTTCCTGAAGGTGCCATCATGCTGCTCAAGCATTCCTCGCCCCTGGCCATGGTTGCCTTGCGCAGAGCCGGCGCCATCATTGCTGAAACAGGCAGTATGACCGGACACATGGCCATTCTCTGCCGAGAGTTCAATGTGCCCTGTGTGATGAATCTCCCGGGTATCTGCCAGCTCCTTAAACCAGGAAGCCTAGTCACTGTCGACGCCATTGGCGGTCGTATCTTCAACGGTGAAGTTCCAGAACTCCTCTCTCTGGCCATCAAAAAAGAAAAGCCCAAACTGGATTCACCGGCTCGCATTCTGCTCCGCCGCATTGCGCCACTGATCTTGCCTTTGCATCTTGTGGACCCCAATGCCGAAAATTTCACGGCGGAAAACTGCACATCGCTGCATGATGCCATGCGCTACACCCACGAATTCAGCTATTCAGCGATGTTTCAGATTTCCGACGATCTCGCCAATGGCAGTGGCAACGAAGCGGCCATCAAACTTGCCTGCCGCATTCCTCTTGACCTCTATATCATTGACCTGGGTGGCGGACTGCAAGGAGAACACAAACGACAGGTGACACAAGAAAATATCTCGAGTCTACCCATGCATTTTCTTTTGGAAGGCATGCTCGACCCTGATGTGCAAGCCAAAGGGCCAAGGCCTGTAGATATGCGAGGCTTTCTGTCTGTCATGGGCCAAACTATGATTGGCGGTAATAATCAGGGCGGGGAGCGCTTCGGCGACCACAGCTATGCCATCATCTCCGACCGCTATCTGCTCTTTTCCTCACGTGTTGGCTATCACTACGCAGTTCTAGACACATGGTGCGGCGACACCTTGAATAAAAACTACATCCGCTTTGAATTTGCAGGTGGAGCGGCAAGCAATGAACGCAGGGCCCGTCGTATTCGCTGTATTGGCATTATTCTCACTGAACTGGGCTTTACTGTGGAGACAGCAGGAACACGCCTAAGGGCACGTTTCCAAAAATACCCACGAGCAACAACGGAAAACCGCCTCGTCCAGATGGGCAGACTTCTGATCATGACACGGCAGCTCGACATGCTCATGGTCAGCGAGCAGTCCGTTCAGCAGTTTGCCGCCAACTTCCTTGAGGGCAAATACCATTGAGATCCTCACAAAACGGGGCCTCGTGCTGCGATGAACCCCAGAAGCTTCTCTCTCTCCCCTTTCTTGTCCTTTTTTTTCAGGCCACCTGCTGCAACTGTTATATCGCTGTCTTCTACTGCATGGAGCAGTGGATGGCCAAAATTAATGTTGCCGCAGATGTGCGGGGTCTTCTGCTCGCAGTCCTGCCCTGTGTAGTTTTTTTCTCACGTCCGCTGATGACCTGGCTGCTCTTTGGTCGTAACGCGACCTTAGCCATGATCTGCTCCATTCTCTGCTCCAGCCTGACACTCCTTTTCTATCCCTTCATTGAAACGACAAATGCCATTCCAGCTATTTTTTGTCTGCGTGCGCTTCAAGGCTTCAGCCTTGGCGTCTATTCCTGCTGCACTGTCAGTCTGCTTGTGGCCTGTATACCTCACGGGCAAAGTGCACGCGGCTTTGCGCTCTTTTCCCTGACCCTTCTGCTCCCCTATGCTATCCTGCCGGCCATTGGTGAAGAATTAATCGCCGTTCTTGGCAATGAAGCCAGGCTCTTTGCCGTAACTTCTGCGCTTGCCCTGCCAGCTCTGCTGACGCTCCCGCTCCTGCGCGCAAAGCTCAAAAATCAGGCTGCAGCTACAAAAAAAGCAGCCAAAGCCGCTAAAAAAGCCTTTATGTGGAAAAGCCTCCATCCCAAAGACCTTGGCTTAATCTACCTTGCCTGTCTTTGCTTCAGTATCATGACCAATGAAGCCATTTTCTTTATGAAAGGGCTTTGCCAAGTCATCCAGGCACTGCCGGCTTATTTTTTCACCACCTATACGTCAACCATCATGCTCATCCGACTGCTGGGCAATGTGCTTTTCGACAAGCTACCCCGCTATCCTGTCATGATCTGTTGCTCAATGCTGCTTGCCGCCTGTACCTGGGGTATGTCCCAGACTCAGGGCTCGGATCTGATTTGGCTTTCCATGATTTACGGTGCTGGACTTGGACTCCTCTATCCGCTTCTTGCTGCCCTTGTCTGTGATCGCTCAAGTGACACCATGCGGCCTGTCAATTCCAATATCATGATGGCAGCCTTTGATCTCAGTGGTTTTCTAGCACCAATGATCGGTGGTATCATTGTCAACGCAGGTCTTGGTTATCCAGCCGTCTTCATCAGCACAAGCATCAGTGTCACTATCTGCGGCTTGTGCGTCTGCATAGATCTTCTCCTACAACGCAGAGCTCACTCGACATAACGTTGCGCCTCTTCCAGAACCTGTAGGAAAATCTCTGGCAGGTTCATGATCTTTGTGACACGCAGTTCTCCGTGATCATCCTGTACAAGACCTTCAAGAGCGTAATTCTGTCCATTGCCGTAATCACGCAGAGTAAAGGGCACTACCCAGCCGTTATCCTGACTTTCGGGCTCTCCAATGGCCGCTATCTCCTTACGGCCCATGGAGGCATTGGCAAAAAGCGGGGCAAGCATGCCCTGGCCGGCATTGCGCCCTGTGGGACGACCGGCAAAGGCGCCTGAGGCCACGCCTTGTAAAAGAAAAGCACGGCATTCCGTAAACAGCATCGATTTGATGGCTTTGCCAGTAGCATCATTCTTGGCTGCCTGCGAGAGGATGAGCGTCAGCATGGGCGGCATGGCCTGCGCCATCTGTGGGTCACTGGCACAGCCCACAAAAACATCAATAGCCTGAGAGACCAGCGCGTCAACATCCACCTTGCGTTGAAAGAGCGCCGTGTCAGCGCTATCCAAAGCCTCTCCCACGGCAACAAGACAGTCTGCGGCACTTTGCGCTGCTAGACGCGCAGGCAGACAACACAACGCAACAACAAGAAGCAACGAGAGAAAGCGTACAGGCATGATTCTTCGGCTTGCACAAAACGCCTCAAGCCGCCTCCTTAATGTTCCTCGGTTGATTGCCCCATAAGCTCCGCCGGCAAATGCCCTTTAAGCACAAGAGGTAAGCCACAGGCAACAAAAAGCACATTGGTAAAACACTTAGCGAGGATCTGATTGCTCTCACCTAAGATATCCCTGTAAAGCCTGCCAAGAGCAGAGACCGGCACAATACCAAGACCGGTCTCAAGGCTGACAAGAGCGACTGCACACGGGGCAGTACACAAAAATGCGCCCAGTGAACGCACGCGTTGGAGAATCTCAGAGGCCGCAAGTTCTGCTGCCAGAAGATTGGCAATCCATGAACTCAAGCAGTCAAGGAGCAAAACATCTGGCGTTCCTTGATCTAAGCGAGCCTTTAGGGCCTCTTCCAGAGTCAGCGGTTCTTCGCAGACTTCCCAATCCGATCCTCGTTCCGCTCTGTGCCGAGCCACACGTTTGGCCATTTCCTCATCGCAAACTCGAAGTGTGGCCACAAAGAGCCGTCTCTCACCTTGAGCTTTCGCCCAGCGTAAAGCGAGAGCACTTTTGCCAGAGCGGGTTCCTCCCACCACAAAAAGCGAAGGCTGTCCCTTCATAAAGCTTCCCGTGAGCTTCTGCTTGGCGCAAGGATAGGAATCTGAATGGTCTGAGGGAGACCATCGTCCACGGGTGGCTGCCAGTCCTTTGGACTCTTTGCTTTTTCTTCTGCATGAGCTGGGACATTTTCCACAGTCGGAACTTCTCGCTCAGGCAAAGCTTCTGGAGCAGGCGTTTGGGCGACCTCAGCTGAGTCAGTCTCCTTCTGGGAAGCTGCTGGTGTCTGTTCTGCTTCTGTTTTTTTGTCAGAAATAGGTTGCACAGAAGCAGGTCTATTCCCCGGACTGCGGATTTCTGCATCCTCAACGAGAGTGGCTCCAGGAGATCTGGGATTCGGGCGTTCAGACGGAGTTTGAACTGGTTTCTGTTCTTCAGCCTGTGCTTTTTTTGGCTCCTCACACGCCAGCAAAAGTCGTTTTGCAAGATCTCGCAAAATCTCAACCGAGGTTTGTACGGCCTCGCGCGCGGAACCTCCCTGTGCCATACGTCTATGTACCCAGAGAGCCAAAAAGAGGAGACTATCATCGTCAAGAAGAGGATCTCGGGTCACCTTCAAAGCTGTAAGCAAATGTCGCAAGGCATTATCCCGGTTTTCCAAGGATCGCCGCAATTTGGCATTAAGACCGGTGACTCTGAGCTGGGCTGTCCGCATCTCTGAAGGCTGGGCATGTCCCTCGTTTAGCTGATCCACATCAAAAAGTGCGCCTGTGATCTGGGCACTCAGATTTTCACAAGCTTCAGCAAATTTTTCATAATCAGCCAGATGTTTTTCAAAATCTGGAGATTTGAGCATAGCCTCAACAGCAGCTGCGACACTTGCACTTTTCTGAGCCAGCTGGCGCTGAAGATCCGGAAGATGTGCTTCGATATGCCGTTTTTGCGCTGAGAGGGTCAATGTCTGCAAGAAGTTTTGCACATAAAGATGATAAAGACCACGCAGCATGGTCGGCTGAAATGCGTAGCGCATCAGCGCTGTCCGCCCGCCACCAGCTTCGGTATTCATACGTATGCCACAATGCTGATTGACACTTTGCAGGGATAAGGTCAGATGCCCACCGCGGGCATCGGGCTGATAGCGCCGCACGATAAAATCCGCGAGATCCTCTACAAAATCTTTTTTCAGACGGGTATCTTCCTGAACTTTCTCAACCACCTGCTGGCCTTCTCGGCGAAAACTGCCGTCTGGCATGAGCATGCCTTCGATGCCGCTTGGCCCCCTAATCACTGGTCCGGCAAGGGTTCCAGGATTTGTGGAAGGATGCAAGACAGCCGCAGGCGGAGGCGGGGGTGGCTCACGCAAAAGATCGCCGCTGCCGGCTAGTGGAGTACCACGAGTGGCATCATCCACCAGCTTGGCTGCTTCCTCACGCAGATTGGAAGCATCCTGGCGCAGCTTTTCCTGCACCTCTGGTGGCCTGGTTACAAAAAAAACCAGACAAGCCGCCACAATGCACGCCAAAAGAGCCGCCACAACCACTTTTTTTCCTGCTGTGGTCTGGCTTGGCTGTGGCAGCCCCTTGATTTCGGCTACCGAAGCTTGTGCATCCTTGGGCATGGCGACTCCTTGGAAAGCCTGCGCGAAGAAGTTGACGACGGCCAAAAGTTTCTGAATACACTCTTTCAGCTCTTGGACTGTTAATTCTCATAAAAACGAAGTGCGTGCAAGAGATGCCTGAACCTGCCGCAACCAAAGCAGACCGCACTGAAAATTATGCCTATCATCCTATTTTAAATTTTCTTGCATATTTCTATATTAGCGTAATTATATTGGAAACCTGCCATTTGAATATTGACAAGGCGATAAGAAAGAAATAAAATTTTTCTTTTATTTTAGAATAAAAATCGGACAGCAAGCGGCATTGTGAGGCGCCGTCTAGCCCTCAGAGGGGCGTATGTCCTTATCTTGTTTTTTTATGCGCAATCATCTCTGTGCAACTAAAGGAAGCACGCCATGTTCAAGAATCACAGTAAGGCACTGACATTTGATGATGTTTTGCTCATCCCCGCCTATTCTGACGTCACCCCTGATGCTGTCGATCTGGCCACCATGCTGACCCCATCGATGCCACTGCGTCTTCCCCTGCTTTCAGCGGCCATGGACACGGTCACAGAATCCGCCATGGCCATTTCCATGGCAAGAATGGGAGGCATAGGCATTATTCATAAAAACATGTCCATTGAAAGTCAGCGTCTTGAAATAGAAAAGGTCAAAAAAAGCGAAAGCGGCATGATTGTCGACCCTGTGACCATTTCTCCCCGCAATTCTGTACAGGAAGCTCTGACTCTGATGCACGACTACCGCGTAAGCGGTCTGCCTGTAGTGGAAGACGAGCAGCTTGTGGGTATTCTGACCAACCGCGACGTACGCTTCGTGGAAGACCCCAATGCTGTGCAGGTCAAAGACGTTATGACCAGCGAAAATCTCATTACGGTACCAGTTGGCACCTCGCTGAAAGAAGCCAAGAGACACCTGCACGAACACCGCATAGAAAAACTTCTCGTAGTTGATAAAAACAAACGCCTCTGCGGTTTGATCACCATCAAGGACATCGACAAAGTCCAGAAATATCCCAACGCCAGCAAGGACGAAAAAGGACGCCTGCGCGTGGGAGCGGCCATTGGTATTGGTCGTGACTGTGAAGAGCGTGCGGAGCAGCTTCTGGCTGCTGGTGCCGATGTTCTCGTTCTGGACTCAGCCCACGGGCATTCAGCCAATGTGCTCAATGCTATCAGAAAAGTGAAATCCTGCTTCCCCAACTGTGAACTGATTGCCGGTAATGTGGCAACCTATGAAGGAGCTAAGGCTGTTCTGGAAGCTGGCGCTGACACCGTCAAAGTCGGTATTGGACCTGGCTCCATCTGCACTACGCGCATCGTGGCAGGTGTGGGAGTGCCGCAGTTCACGGCCATTCTCGAAGCCAGCCGGGCTGCCAGGGAAATGGATCGCTGCTGCATAGGTGACGGTGGCATCAAGTTTTCCGGAGACATTGTCAAAGCTCTCGTTGCCGGAGCCCATACCGTCATGATTGGTTCTCTCTTTGCCGGCACTGAAGAAAGCCCGGGTGAAACCATTCTCTATCAGGGCCGCACCTATAAGACGTACCGAGGCATGGGCTCCATTGATGCCATGAAACAAGGCAGCTCTGACCGCTATTTCCAAGAAAAAAGCAAAAAACTTGTTCCTGAAGGCATTGTTGGACGAGTACCTTACCGCGGCAAAGTCATGGATGCGGTCTTCCAGCTGATGGGCGGACTGCGCAGCGGCATGGGCTATGTGGGAGCACACAATCTCAACGAGCTCTATTCCAAGACCAATTTCTACGAGATTTCAGCGGCAGGTCTCAGAGAAAGCCATGTCCACGACGTGGTCATTACCAAGCAGGCACCCAATTATCGTATGGAAGACTAGACCGCACGTCAGCAGGGAGGCCAAACATGCCAAGAAATACCGTTTTGATCATTGACTACGGTTCTCAGGTCACCCAGCTTATCGCCCGCCGCGTGCGCGAAGCCGGTGTCTATTCTGAAATTCATCCTTTCGACACCGACATGGCCAAAATCAAAGCCCTGTCGCCTGCGGCCATCATTCTCTCAGGCGGTCCGGCCAGTGTCGGAGAAGCCAACGCGCCGGATCTGAATCCTGGGCTGCTTGAACTCAATGTTCCCATCCTGGGCATCTGCTACGGCATGCAGCTTCTGGCCAAAACCCTGGCTGGGAAGCTTGCCACTTCCACCACGCGCGAGTACGGTCCGGCTGAACTCACCTGCACACAGGCAAGTCCACTCTGGCAGGGACTGCCGGACAAGGATCTCAGGGTCTGGATGAGTCACGGCGACAGAGTGCTTGAAGTTCCCAAGGGTTTTGAGATCATCGGCAAGACGGCGACCTTAGACATTGCCGCTATGGCTGACCCCACACGTAACATCTACGCCGTGCAGTTTCATCCTGAAGTGCACCATACAGAGGAAGGTCACCGCATTCTGCAGAATTTTCTCTTTGAGATTTGCAAAATCAAAGCCGATTGGAGCATGTCGAACTTTGTCGCGGAAGAAATTGCAAGACTGCGCAATGAAGTGGGCGAACGACATGTGGTCTGCGCGCTTTCTGGGGGAATTGACTCCACGGTTGTGGCGGTACTCCTGCATCGGGCCATAGGTCACAGACTGCACTGCATCTTTGTGGATAATGGCCTTCTCCGTGCCGGTGAAGCCAAAAACGTCACAGAATATCTTGGAAAACATCTTGATCTGAACCTCATTCATGTACAGGCAGGCTCACGCTTTCTCTCGCGTCTGACAGGAGTGGATGATCCGGAGAAAAAACGCAAAATTATCGGTCACACCTTTATTGAAATTTTCGACGAAGAGGCCAAAAAGCTCCCCAAAGTCGATTTTCTGGCCCAAGGGACGCTCTACCCTGATGTCATTGAATCGGTTTCCTCTCGCGGTCCTAGCGCCGTCATCAAGAGCCACCACAATGTGGGTGGACTGCCTGAAACCATGAAACTCAAGCTCATTGAGCCTCTGCGTGAACTCTTCAAGGATGAGGTGCGCAAAGTCGGTCAGGAGCTGGGTCTGCCAGATCAGATTATCTGGCGTCAGCCCTTCCCAGGCCCTGGTTTGGCCATCCGAGTTCTTGGCCAGGTCACAGAAGACCGTCTTGTCATTCTGCGACATGCTGACCAGATTGTTCAGGAGGAAATGCACACTTCCGGCTACGATCGCAAGGTCTGGCAGGGATTTGCTGTCCTTTTACCTTTGCGCACGGTTGGTGTCATGGGAGATGACCGCACCTATGAGCATGTCATCGCTCTACGCGTGGTTGATAGTGTGGACGCCATGACTGCTGACTGGTCAAGACTGCCCTATGACCTTCTTGCCCGCATTTCAAGTCGCATCATTAATGAGGTCAAGGGGGTCAACAGGGTCGTCTACGACGTTTCCTCCAAACCACCAAGCACTATCGAATGGGAATAAGCTGTCAAAGACATTCAATGTCGCGCCGTATTTCCGCTTACACGGAAGTACGGCGCGATTCACTTCTTTGAGATCCGTCTCCTCGCCTGCAGGCTAGTCAGGCAGATTGCGCGTTCTCTCTGTCATTGACCTGAATTGTCTCTTTAGTGTAGTATTTTTTGTTCTTTGTTGAACCAGGTGCAGTCAGCGAGTAAAGACTGACCTGGGAACTTTCGACGCTTCAGAGGATTGTATGTTTGGTATCGGCAGCACGGAGCTCCTCGTCATTCTTCTGGTCGGACTCATCGTTCTTGGTCCCAAAAGCCTGGCCAATGTTTCCCGAACTATTGGCCGGGTGGTTGGCGAATTCAGGCGCGTTTCTACAGATTTTCAGCGGACATTGAACGCTGAGGCCGCTCGCGAGGAACAAAAAGAACAAATGCAAAAAATGTCTGCCGAAGAACGCAGCCAGGCAGTGAAAGAACAGGCTGAAGATGAGATGAGAGCGCAAAAGCTTGCTGAGCGGCGCAGACAGGCGGAAGAAAAAGCGGCAAAGGCCAAACAGGCTAAGGCTGAATCTGGCATATATGATGAGGAAAAAGGCACAAAAGCCGCGTCAAACGATAACCTCGTCCAAAGCACAGCAGCAGAAATTCACGCACCTGCAGCCGACAGTCCCCTGGCCCGGGCTCTCGCCAAAACACAGGCAGAAGCACAGGCCTCAGATAATGCCAAAAATCAGCCAACATCCCCTCCATCTTCTTCCCCAGGTTCTGTGGCATGAGTCAGCACAATCCAGACACCTCCACGACAGAGATTCTCAAGGACACAGCCAGCATCTCCGAACAAAATGCCCAGTCTGAGTCTGCAGATGATCTTGCCCCACATGCTGATAATTCAGCAAATCAGGGCGAAGAAAACGCACAAGCAGAACATGAGCCTTCTCCGGATCAAGCCGCAGAGCCTCAAAAGCAATCACAGGGTCCTCTGCCCCATGCTCTGATGGGTCAAAACGCGGATGAACCTGATGACTCAGATGAGGAAAGCGGCAGGCCCATGACGCTTATGGAGCATCTCAATGAGCTGCGCCGTTGTCTGACACGTGCCTGCATTGCGGTCATAGTCTGTTTTGTGGGCTGCTGGATAGTGGTGGACCCGATTTTCGATACGCTGGTCAATCCACTGCTCGCCGTTTTACCTGAAGGCTCACACCCCATCTACACCACCTTGCCCGAAGGCTTTTTCACCCGCATGTTCATCGCTCTGGTTGCGGGAATTTTTGTGGCAAGTCCTGTCATTTTCTATCAAATCTGGTCCTTCATTGCCCCCGGCCTCTACGAGGAAGAAAAAAAATATATCATCCCCATTGCCTTTCTCTCTGCCATCTTTTTCATAGGTGGTGGACTCTTCTGTTTTTTCATCGTTTTTCCCTACGTTTTTACCTTCTTTATCAGCTTTGCCACAGAAAGCATTATCGCAACTCCCAAGATCAGCGACTATCTGGATTTCGTACTCAAGTTGCTCATTGCCTTTGGCCTAATCTTTGAAATGCCGCTTTTTTCCTTCTTCCTCGCGCGGCTTGGCATTGTCACAGCCAGTGGTATGCGCAAAATGCGGCGCTATGCTGTTCTCATCATTTTTATTGTGGCAGCGATTCTCACACCGCCCGACGTGGTCAGCCAGCTTCTGATGGCAGGACCTATGCTC
Source organism: Desulfovibrio sp. (assembly GCA_017528345.1). Lineage (GTDB taxonomy): Bacteria > Desulfobacterota > Desulfovibrionia > Desulfovibrionales > Desulfovibrionaceae > Desulfovibrio. The sequence goes on along the minus strand of JAFXOX010000064.1, from coordinate 72,686 downwards.
GTGCTCTATGAAATCAGCATTCTTATTGCCGCCCTTTTTGGACGCAAGAAAAAAACAGACTCCCAAAAATCCGACACGACGTCGGACGCAGTCTGATATTCCCCTTTTGCCAAAGAGCTTGCCATGTCAGAAAATTGTGCGCGCCAGGCCCATTATGAACGCAAGACCAAGGAAAGCGAAATTTCCCTTGATCTTACTCTTGACGGTTCAGGTACAACCAAGATCACCACAGGTTTCGGGATGTTCGATCATATGCTCACCCTCACGCTGTTCTGGGCCGGCATGGACTGCACGCTCTCGTGTTCCGGAGATCTCTTTGTAGATGCCCATCACAGCGTCGAAGACACAGGTCTTGTTCTTGGCCAAACCATTCTCGACGCTCTGGGAGATAGAAAAGGCATTGCCCGTGTGGGCTATGGACGCGTTCCCATGGACGAGGCCCTGGCTGAAGTGACCATTGATCTTTCAGGTCGGCCATGGCTTGAATGGCGTGGCGACGAACTTCTGCCACCAATTATCGCCCATGAGGAAAAAGATGTCTGGCGTGAATTCTACAAAGCTCTTGCCTCCAGTGGTCGCTTCAATCTTCATGTTGCCTTTCTCTACGGCAAAAACGGACACCATCTTCTGGAATCGGCGGCCAAGGGGCTGGGATTGGCCCTGGCTCAGGCCACACGCAGGCAAGGACAAATGATCAGAAGTACCAAGGGAGGACTAGACTGATGAGAAGCATTCCCTACCATTATATTTTTTCTCTTTTTCTGCTGGCAGCGATCACCGCTCTTACAGCCTGCAGTCAACGTCCTCGCTCCACAGCCGATGTTCCTGTTATTCTTTCCCACAGCTATCGGGTCAGTATTGCGCCCTTTTCCCAGCCAACAAGCACGGCTGAACTGATCACAGGGCAAATTCCCACGCCTCAGGGCAAGATTGAAGAAAAAGATCTCCTGCAGCTCGACCGTCAGCTGCGTACGATACTGACGTCTTCCCAGTCCAAACGTAATTATACGTTTTTGAAAACACCGCTCAAAAAGACATCTATAGCCTACCACGATGCCGGCCAGCCTATGGCTCTCAAGGACTGGCTAGCCTATGGCAGGCAGCAAAACTGTGACCTTTTGCTTGTACCTTTTGTCCTGGACTGGCATCAGCGAGAGGGTTCTCGTGCTGGCGTAACCCAATCAGCGGCTGTACATTTGCAGTTTTTCCTTCTTAAAATCGCCTCAGGCACGGTGATGTCACGCAGTGTCTTTGATGAAAAACAGCGTCCCTTGAGTGAGAATTTTCTGGAACTGGGCTCCTTCCTCAAACGGCGTGGCAGCTGGATTACAGCGGAAGATCTCGCCACTGAAGGTATGCTCAAAGCAAAGAAAGAGCTTGGCCTATGATCATCTATCCCGCAGTTGATATTCAAAAAGGAAAAGCTGTGCGCCTGCGTCAGGGACAGGCCGATCAGGTCACGGTCTTTAATGATGATCCGGTGGGAGCGGCCCTGCACTGGCAAAAACTCGGAGCACAATGGTTGCACGTTGTTGATCTCGACGGTGCCTTTCAAGGAAAGGCTCGCAGCTTCGAGATTGTTCGCCAAATCTGCCAAAGCCTCGCGATTCCAGTCCAACTTGGCGGAGGCATTCGCGATGCCGAAATAGCCCAGGGCTACCTTGATGCCGGAGTCAAGCGTCTGATCATCGGAACCATGGCTCTTGAAGAGCCAGGGGCTTTTCGTGAGCTGTGCAAGCGTTTTCCCCAGAAAATTGGGGTGTCTCTGGATGCCGATCACGGTGTTCTCAAGACCCGTGGCTGGGTGCACGAGACTAAGGAATCGATTGAAGAAGTCCTGCCAAAACTTGTTGACGCCGGAGCGTCTTTCCTCATTTATACGGATATCAGCCGCGACGGCATGCAAAGCGGCGCCAATATCGAGATGCTTGCGCACCTTGCGGAAATTTCTTCTATTCCCGTCCTGGCCGCAGGGGGCATCGCAACACTTGATGATATCAAAGCGCTTTATCCGATCAGCAAAAAAGGCAGCCTTTCTGGCGTCATCAGTGGTCGAGCCCTTTATGAAGGCAGTCTGAATCTCACCGAGGCCAATGCCTGGCTTGCGGCACAAGCTGGAGCATAATGCCACAAAAGCGCGCAAATAAGATCCACCTCAAACACATTGCCTGTTTTCAGACCAAATAGGGTAGAAGGGGCTGCTCAAGGCAGCCCGCCCCTACCTCACTATCGGACGAGTGATTCCAGCATCTCCGCGCTTCCTCATGGATACACAAGAGCCCCGAGGTTGCCCCCCTTTTCTCGGTTGACTCTACATCCTTGAGCAAAGCAGGCACCCCCTAATACCCTCTCTTTTCGAGCTCTTCTTTGATTCACTACCTCTTGCCGAAAGCTTCCACGGGACTTTCACCCTCTAGATAACGCCATGCCGGGCACACAAAAAAAGCCTGCGTTTACACGCAGGCTCAACAATTCAAGCAATAGTGAGCTATTGTGGACTGACATGGGAGCCTTCAGGCTCCTTTTTTTCGCCCGAGCGCAAGCTCTCGCACAGAGGCCTCGCCGTCACTCGCCCCGCAAAGATTTCCTCAGAACTTGCGGCTAAAGCTTCAGGCAACACTTCGTCAACATGGTCCACAAAAATGATCTCCAGATCTTTAAGGACCTCATGGGGAACTTCCTTGAGATCCTTTTCATTGTCATGGGGAATAATCACTTTTTTGATGCCACCACGACGGGCTGCAAGCAATTTCTCGCGCAGGCCGCCAATGGGCAATACCCTGCCGCGCAAGGAAATCTCTCCTGTCATGGACACATCATTACGTACGGCAAAACCAAGCAGTGCTGAAGTAATGGAAGTTGCAATGGTGATACCAGCTGAAGGGCCATCCTTGGGAGTCGCGCCGTCTGGCACATGCACGTGAATATCGATTTTACGGTAAAAACGCGGATCAAGGCCAAAAACTTCCGCACGGGATCTCACATAGGAAAGGGCTGCCCGCGCAGACTCCTTCATCACATCTCCCAACTGACCTGTGATGACAATATGGCCCTGACCACTCATCAGACTGGTCTCAACCATGAGAATCTCACCACCTGACTGCGTATAGGCCAGGCCTGCACAGACCCCAACCTGCGCTTCCTCTTCCCGTTCCTCATGACGGTATTTTTTGACCCCAAGCATACCAGGTAAGCTCTGCGTTGTGATATTCACACTTTGCTCAAGATCGCCGCTCTCCACAAGCCGGATAGCCGTCTTTCGACAAAGTGCGGCAATTTCCCGTTCCAGATTGCGCACACCGGCTTCTCTGGTATAGCTGCGAATGACTTCAAGGAGCGCCTTTTCTGAAAGATGAAGATTGGATTCCTTAAGACCATGCTCAGCAATCTGCTTGGGCAAAAGATGGCGCCTGGCAATATGACGCTTTTCCGTCTCAAGATAGCTTGAAAGCTCTATGACCTCCATGCGGTCAAGAAGAGGGCCTTGAATGGAATGTAGAGAATTGGCCGTAGTGATAAAAAATATTTTGGAGAGATCGTATTCAAGATCGAGATAATGATCAACGAAAGTATTGTTCTGCTCAGGATCAAGCACTTCAAGAAGCGCCGAGGCCGGATCCCCCCGGTAGTCTGAGGTCATCTTGTCAATTTCATCGAGACAGAAAAGTGGATTATTGTATTTCACACGTTTGAGCGACTGCAGAATCTTGCCAGGCAGTGCCCCGACATAGGTCCTTCTGTGCCCTCTAATTTCTGCCTCATCCCGTACGCCTCCCAGAGAAAGGCGTACAAAATCCCGTCCTGTTGCCTTGGCCACAGATTTGGCGAGAGAAGTTTTGCCAACGCCAGGAGGCCCAACAAAACAGAGGATAGGCCCTTTCAATCCCTGAGAAAGTTTCTGCACAGCGAGATATTCCAGAATGCGGTCCTTGGCTTTTTCCAGGCCGTAATGGTCGCCATCGAGGATATTGCGAGCCTTTTCAATGTCAATCTCAATAGTTTTGAGATCATTCCAAGGCAAATCAATCAGCCAGTCGATATAATTGCGGACAACTGTGTATTCCGCTGCTGCTGGCTGCATAGCACGTAATTTTCTCACCTCTGAGAGGGCCTTCTCCATGGCCTCCTCAGGCATATTCTTCAGCTTCAGCTTTTGCTCAAGCTCCACAGCCTCGGCCTTGGGATCGTCATCACGTCCCATTTCCTTATTGATGGCCTTGATCTGCTCGTTGAGAAAATATTCGCGCTGATTGCGCTCCATCTGGACCTTAACGCGATTTTTAATACGTTTTTCGACACCTGCCAGGACAATTTCACTCTGCAGCATCTCATAGGCCAGTTCCAAACGCTTCGTAACATTTGACTCCTCGAGGGCCTGTTGCTTGCGCACAGGTTCAACACGCAGATGTGGCAGTACGGCATCAGCCAGGTGCGCTGGATCTGTAATAGATTGCAGAGTTGCAATAACATCCGTGGGAATTTTACGGTTGACCTTGGCGTAGTCATCAAGAGCGTCACGCAGGGTGCGAACCAGGGCATTGTTTTCTTCTGAGCGCAGATTCTCGTCTTTGAGCTTTTCCACAACCGCAAAGGGGAATTCACCAATATTATCCAGAGTCTTCCAGGTCGCCCGATACAACCCCTCAAAAAGAACCTTGATAGTCCCGTCAGGCAGTCGAAGCACTTGCAAAACTTTGCTGACCACACCAACAGCACAAAGCTCATTTGGCTTCGGTCTGTCATGGGTGGGTTCTTTCTGGGCAACCAGATAGATGTGGCGACCATAGAGTTTTTGTGCCGCTTCTATGGATTTAATGGAGGCTTCTCGGCCGACAAAGAGCGGCATAATGGCTCTGGGAAACATCACCACTTCGCGCAAGGGCATCAGCGGCAATTTATTCAAGGGCGGATTGACGATTTCGGCCATGATATCCTCAAGAAAGAAAAAAAAGACAAGCGCCCCTTTGTCCTTTTCAGGATAAGGGGCGCCGAAGTGATCTAAGAGGCGTTCTTCACACTGTTTCCGCCCTTCTTGTGCACATCTTTATCATAGAGCAGAACAGGATCCGTATCTTTGTCGATGACGTCCTTGTCGATCAGGCATTCCGAAACACCGGAAATGGAGGGCAGCTTGTACATAATGTTCAGCATTTTTTTCTCCATAACATTACGCAGTCCCCTCGCACCGGTTTGACGTTCTATGGCTTTGTGGGCAATGGCCTGCAGCGCCTCACGTGAAAAATGCAGTTTGACTTTATCCAGCTCAAAAAGCTTTTGATACTGCTTGGTCAATGCATTCTTGGGCTCAGTCAGGATGCGTACGAGGTCGTCCTCGTCGAGCTCATCAACATGGGTAATAATGGGAATACGCCCGACAAACTCCGGAATCAATCCGAACTTGACAAGATCCTGCGGATGAATTTTCTCCAAAAGCTCCGCAAGGCCCATGTCCTTGGTGGTCCGCACCTTGGCACCAAAGCCCATGGCAGAACCACTGACACGTGACTCTACAATCTTGTCCAAACCCACAAATGCGCCCCCCACAATGAAGAGAATGTTGGAGGTATTCATGCGGATGAATTCCTGCTGAGGGTGCTTGCGACCACCCTTGGGAGGAATATTGGCCTCAGTGCCTTCAATAATCTTGAGCAGTGCCTGCTGCACACCTTCACCGGAGACGTCTCGGGTAATGGAAGGGCCGTCGCTTTTACGGGAAATCTTGTCGATTTCATCGATATAAATAATCCCCTTGCTTGCCGCTTCAAGATCATACTCCGCGTTCTGCAGAAGCTGCACAAGGATATTTTCAACGTCCTCACCCACATAACCTGCTTCGGTCAACGTAGTGGCATCGGCAATAGCAAAGGGAACTTTGAGGATCCTTGCCAGGGTTTTGGCAAGCAAAGTTTTGCCGCTTCCAGATGGACCAACAAGCAAAATATTGCTTTTTTCCAGTTCCACGTCATCGCCAAGTGCATCAGCATAAAAGACCCGTTTATAGTGATTGTGTACCGCTACAGCGAGTATTCTCTTGGCATCGTTTTGACCAATGACGTACTGATCGAGTTTTTCCTTGATTTTCTGTGGAGAAAGCAATGTTTCTGTACTTTCTACTCTGGCCACGCGATCCTTGGCAATAATATCTGAACATTCCTTGATACAGAGATCACAAATGCAGGCCTCATCCTGAACGATGAGATTACTGACTTCAGTTTCACTGCGCCCGCAGAAGGAACAGAACAAGGGGCCACTCTTTTGTCTTTTTTTCGTCATCAAATCTCCGGCATGCCCCCGCAACGAGGGAAAAAAAGCCGCCTCCCATTTCTACACAAAAGGCTGAGTCCACAAAAACAGCCATTTTTCCGCATCCAGATGGTGTACTTCTGCGCACAAGGCACAAAAGCCTCTTCTTGCACTAAGCAAAAACGATGCCAAATGCACATGTGCTAGTCCCTTAGGATTTGCTCTCCTCAAGGTCTCTGCGTGAAACCAGTACTCTGTCAATCAGTCCAAGATTCTTGGCCTGATCCGGTGTCAGAAAATGATCACGGTCTGTCGCCGTGGTAATTTCTTCCACGCTCTTGCCGCAATTTTCGGCCATGATACGATTGAGCTGTTCTTTAGTGCGAATCATCTCTCGGGCATGAATTTCCACATCCGTGGCCTGCCCATGATAGCCACCAAGAGGCTGATGGATCATAATCAGACTGTTAGGCAGAGCGTAGCGCATGCCCTTTTCTCCGGAGCTGAGCAAGAAAGCGCCCATGCTCGCGGCCATACCCATGCAGACAGTAGATACGGGGGCTGTGATATAACGCATAGTATCGTAAATGGCCAAGCCAGCTGAAACAGATCCTCCTGGGGAATTGATATACAGACTGATTTCTTTTTCGGGATCCTGAGATTCAAGAAAAAGAAGCTGAGCGCAAATCAGCGAGGCCACATGGTCATCGACCTGTGACCCCAGAAGAACAATACGATCCTTCAAAAGACGTGAATAGATATCATAGGCACGCTCGCCACGTCCCGTAGATTCTATTACTGTAGGAATTAACATATCGCCTTTTTCTCCTTGGCAGGGCCTATCCGCTAGCTCTGCGACGTAACGGCAGTATTTTCGGTCGCCTCGGCTTTTTCGCCAGACTCGGCCTCAGGGTCTGCCTGAGCTTTGCCTTCCACGAGCGTGTACTTGCCGCGCGCAAAAATCAGGTCAGAGCCCTTGTCAGCCATAATTCTGTCACGCAGAATGAAAATTTCCCCATTGGCTTCCATGTATCTGCGCAAGTTATTGTAATCAAGGCCCATACGATGAGCCATATTCATGATAAGGTCACTGACTTCCTTTTCCGTGACCTGCAGACCTTCTTTTTTGGCAATGGTGCGCAAAAGAACTGTGGAACGGGCATAATACTCCGCCTGAGGCAAAACACTCTTATAGACTTCCTCGGAGTACATCCCTTCAGAAGATTTACCCGCTCGTTCCAACGACATGGCCGCATTTGCTATCATATCGTTCTGTTGAGCGCGAACCAAAGAGGGTGGCAGGGGAAAATCCACCATTTTCAGAAGCGTTTCGACCATTTTCTGCTGTGCAAGGCTTTTCGTTAACGCTTCAATTTGTTTGTCCTGCCCGATACGCATGGAGTCTTTCAACGTTTCAAGACTTGCGAAGTTCTGTGATTTCGCGAATTCGTCGTTGATTTCTGGGTATTCCATGGTTTTAATGGCATTCAGACGAACCTTGGCTACAACTGTTTTTCCCTGCAGATCCTTATTTAAAAAATCCTTAGGAAACGTAATTTCCCCTTCTTTTTCTTGACCCAGGGGAACTGTTTTGACCAAGGCTTCAAATTCACCCAGCATCTCATTGTCTTTAATCTTCATGGTAAAGTTTTTCTGGGTGAAATCCTTAAGCAGCTTGCCCTGATCGTACATTTCAAAATCCACATTGGCATACTGCCCTTCACTGACGAACTGGGCGCCTTCCACAGCCACAAGTTTACCAGCTTTCTCTCGCACATGCTCGAGCAATTCTTCCACAGTCGCCTTTTTGGGCAGAAGGCTCTTGTCTACTTCCACTTCCAGGCCTTCGTAGTTAGGCAGCTCAAACTGCGGATATGTGTCAAATTCAATGGTATAGCGATAGTCCTCGTTGCGGGTAAACTTGCCAAGTTCTTCAACATGCAGTCCGCCAACAATATCAACGTCTTCACTAGACATAATAGTGGAAATATGCACGTTGACGAGATTGGTCTGAGCTTCTGGATAGATGGAGTCATGGTAGCGCTCCATAAGCACGCCCAGCGGCACCTTACCCTTGCGGAAACCGTCAATCCTTACGGTATCTTTGTACAGTGTAGCAACAGAGGCAAGCGACGCGTTCACTTCATCTTTGCCAACGCTCACCGTGACCTTTTTCTTAATGGGTGATATATCTTCAACAGTGTATTCCACGGGAAACTCCTTTTCTAAGACAAATAAGAGAAGAGAAAGAATACCCAAAAAATGCCAAAATTTCAAGCTTGGCACTCTGACTCAAAAACGCCTGCCTACACGCAAAAAGAGGGAATGCTGAAAAAACAGCATTCCCTCACCAGCATTATCAGAACAAAGACAAAAAATCGGCTCCTAGGCCTTCTTCTTCTCTTTGGCCAGCCAGCTCATCATGCCACGAAGTTCCTTGCCGACCTTTTCAATCTGATGATTGGCCTGATTGCGGCGAGTGGTCAAGAACTGCGGGTATTTGGCACGTGCCTCAAGAATGAAGTCACGGGCAAACTTGCCACTCTGAATATCGTCAAGCACGCTACGCATGGCTTTTTTGACATCAGCATTAATAATACGCGGACCAGAGACATAATCGCCATACTCGGCTGTATTGCTGATGGAGTAGCGCATTCTGCTCATGCCGCCCTCATAAAGCAGATCAACAATTAGCTTCATTTCGTGCATGCATTCAAAATAGGCCATTTCAGGCTGATAGCCTGCTTCCACCAGTGTTTCAAAGCCAGCCTGAATAAGGTGGCTGAGGCCGCCACAGAGCACTGCCTGCTCACCAAAAAGGTCGGTTTCTGTCTCTTCGCGGAAGCTTGTCTCAATGACGCCACTGCGTGTACCACCAATACCCTTGGCATAGGCCAGTGCCAGTTTCAAAGCGTTACCTGAGGCATCCTGCTCAATGGCCACGAGATCCGGCACACCGCCGCCTTCCGTAAAAGTGCGACGCACGAGATGTCCGGGACCCTTGGGAGCAATCAGGAAAACATCCACGTCCTTGGGAGGAATGATCTGACCAAAATGGATATTGAAACCATGGGCAAAAAGCAGAGCTTTGCCAGCTTTAAGATTGGGCTTGATATCCTGCTCATAGACCTGAGCCTGAACCTCGTCAGGCAAAAGAATCATGATCAAATCGCCCTGTTTGGCAGCTTCAGCAGCAGAGACTGGCTCAAAGCCGTGCTGTTTGGCCAGTTCATAGTTTTCTCCGCCGGGCCGCTGACCCACGACGACCTTAACGCCGCTGTCGCGCAGGTTCTGGGCATGCGCATGTCCCTGGCTGCCGTAACCGATAATGGCCACGGTTTTGTTTTTCAAAACATTAAGATCCGCATCACTATCATAATACACTTTCATGGTGCCCCTCAGCGTAATAACCTCGCAGTGCGAGGCGGAATCGCTGCCTCCGAATTTTTCCTTGATTAAGTATGGCCAAAAAGACACATGACGCCTGAGACTATAGCCTCAGGCGCAGTGTGTTCACTGATTCCTTGGACGGCTAATCGTTCTTTCTTGATCTGCGCATAGCCAGAGAACCGGTCCGCGACAGTTCCTTGATGCCGAAACGCTGGAGTAAATCCACAATTGCCTCAAGCTTCTCGTGGTTGCCAGTCGCTTCAATAATCATTTCTGTGGCACTGACATCGACGACCTTACAGCGGAAAATATCGACAGTACGCAGAATTTCACCTCGCATGGTGCCTTCCGCCTGGACCTTGACGAGCATCATCTCGCGTTCCACTGCCGGGATATCGGCATATTCCATGACCTTGATCACGGTCACGATCTTGTGCAACTGCTTCATGATTTGCTCAATGATCGCAGAATCACCGTAGGTCGTGATAGTCATGTGGGAAACGCCGTTTTCCAACGCAGGTGCGACGTTCAGAGAATCAATATTAAAACCGCGACCGCTGAAAAGGCCTGCCACCCTGGAGAGCACGCCGGGTTCATTTTCCACCAGCACGGAAAGTACATGTCTTTGCATATCCATTTCCAACTCTCCTATACCAAGAGCATTTCATCCAGCGCCGCACCGGCCGGGACCATAGGATAGACATTTTCCTCACGCTCTACACGCACATCAATGAGTGCTGTATTGGGAGAGGAGAGAGCCTGTTCCAGCATGCGTTCCAGATCTTCCATCTTTTCGATGCGGTAGCCTTCTGCCCCATAAGCGTCTGCAAGCTTAACGAAATCAGGCTGGGCTTCCATATTCGTCGAAGCATAGACCCGATTATAGAAGAGTTCCTGCCACTGCCGTACCATACCGAGATAACGGTTGTTCAAAATCACGATCTTCACTGGCAGATTGTTGGAAACAGCTGTAATCATTTCCTGAATGTTCATCTGAATGGAACCGTCACCGACAATGGCAATAACAAGCTTATCAGGAAATGCCAACTGTGCGCCAATGGAAGCAGGAAGTCCATAACCCATGGTACCAAGGCCACCGCTAGTCAGCAAGGTACGGGGTTTGGTAAAGGAGTAGAACTGAGCCGTCCACATCTGATGCTGCCCCACATCGGTGACAATAATTGCCTCACCACGGGTCAGCTTACGCAAAGCCTCAACCACAGCCTGAGGTTTAATGGCACCGTTGGGCTCCTGCTGGTACGTCAGAGGCTTGCTGCTCTTCCATTCCTGCGTGGTCTTAAGCCATTCCTCATGGCCTTCTTTCCAGTTGCGATCAGCAAAACGGGAGTCGCAGATTTCAAGCAGTGCCCTCAGAGCCAGCTTGCAGTCGCCAACCACAGGCACATCAACCTTGACATTCTTACGAATGGATGTGGGGTCGATATCAATGTGCACAACTCTAGCATTGGGCGCAAAAGCTGACAATTTTCCGGTGACACGGTCATCAAAACGGGCGCCCACGCAGACCAGAAGGTCTGCATTATTAATGGCCAGGTTGGCGGCATAGGTTCCATGCATGCCAACCATGCCCAAAGAAAGCTCCGAGGTGGAAGGGAATCCACCCATGCCCATCAAGGAATAGGTAACAGGGATCTGCAGTTTCTCCGCTAATTTGGTGAGCTCTTCCGCAGCATTGGAGAGAATAACACCCCCACCAATGAGGAAAAGAGGTCTCTTGGCCTTTTCAAATTCCTCCACTGTTCGCCGCAACTGATTAAGATTGGGCTTATAGGTGGGATTGTAACTGCGCAAATAGACCTCTTCAGGCCAGACAAATTCAGTATGACCGACGAGAACATCCTTGGGAAGATCCACAAGAACGGGACCGGGTCGACCCGAACGGGCAATATAGAAAGCCTGGCGTAGTGTCAAAGCCAGATCCTTGATATCCTTGACCAGGTAATTGTGCTTGGTACATGGACGGGTGATACCGACAATATCGACTTCCTGAAAGGCGTCATTGCCAATAAGGTTAGTGGGAACCTGTCCTGTAAGAACAACAAGAGGGATGGAATCACAATACGCCGTGGCAATACCGGTGACTGTATTAGTGGCTCCTGGCCCGGAGGTTACCAGGCAGGTACCGACCTTACCAGTGGCCCGTGCATAACCGTCTGCAGCGTGTACGGCACCTTGCTCATGCCGTACAAGGACGTGACGGATATCCGGATTCTTCAGCAGATCGTCATAAAGATCAATAATGACGCCTCCAGGATAACCAAATAACAGATCCACGCCCTCACGTTTCAGGGTTTCAATGAGAATCTGCGTCCCTTTCAGTTCCATAACCCCCCCTTGGATCTAGGATTCAGATTTTTTAAGCTTATCAAGAATGCCCATCATATTGGTCTTGACTTCAAGCTTTTGCTTTTTAAGTTGCTTTAGAGTTTGTTCTTCTGTTGGTGTTCTAAAAGATTTTGCTTCAAGTTTTTCAACCTGACTGCTATACAAAACATGTTCTTCCCAGAGAGTACGTAATTCAGGGTTTGTTTCTTTGTACTTTTCCAAGAGTTCTTTTTCACGCTGATCCATAACATCCTCCGATTAAAATCTAATCACATCACTGCAGCATACTGTAGCAGAGACTGAACAATAATATTCTCAACAAGCTTGATTACGAGCAAAACTACGATAGGTGAAAAATCCAAACCACTGGTATAAGTAAAGGGTAACCAATGGCGTATTTTAATAAAAACAGGCTCAGTAAGTGCCCGTATAGTACGAACTATAGGATTATAAGGATCTGGGTTGACCCAAGTAAGCACGCAGGCGACTATAACAACCCAAAAATATAAATCTAGCACAGTTCTCAAGACCATGGCCACTGCGCTCAACGTATTGGCAAGCACCACCATGAATTGCTTCCTCTCCTGCTGAAATGGCGTGTAGAAATGCACTCAGTCTTAAAATAAAAAAAGCCGCAAAGCTCTCAGGACTTTAGGCCATAACAGAAAAACGTGTATTCAAAACTGAGTATGGCAGAGCCCCCCTCTGCTGTCAACAAATTCAGGAATGATTTCGGTTTTAGCGCTTAGATTCCAGACGAAAGGCCTGAGATGACAAAAGCGGCGTCAGCAAATCGCCAAGCTCGCTGTAGCCTGAAACCATAAGATCTCCTGCCAGGCCACGGGCATTGAAGGCCGCAAAACGCACACCTGCTCCATACGCAGCTTCCCTGTCATAGGAGCTGTCTCCCACAAAAAGAATGCGTGAACCATCAACCCCCCAGTAACGGCAAATTTTTTCTGTTCCCAGCGGTGAGGGTTTAGGTGATGCCTCACTGGAGGTCATCACAGGATCAAAAGCATGGGGAAAATGAAAAAAGCGCAGGATCTCCTCAAAGCCGGCAGAGGTTCTGTTGGTACACATGGCCTGATGAAGCCCCGCTGCCTGCATACGCTCAAAAAATTCCCTAAAACGCGGCATCAGCTCTAAATACGGCACAACGTCCCGATAGCGCACCTTATTTTTCACCACATCGAGGATCTGAGAGTGTAGAGCCTCTGGCAAAATATGCTGCAGAGCCTGCATCCCTGTGGCCATAAAGGAATAATGCTCCTGAGCTTCAGTCATGGGAGGCAGCCCAAAATACGCCAGAACCCGGTTGTAAAACAGACTATTGGCATTGCGTGAATTGATCATCACGCCATCACAGTCATAAATTATACCAAAAAGACCATGAGGAAAAAGTTCAGAGACCTGTGTCATAAACGTGTCTGTTTGTGAAAAGCTAAAAGGGGACCTGTATCATAGCCCGTGCTGACGTGCCTTGCGACATAATCTCAGGAAAAGACGCAGGTAAAGCCGGTGCTTATCAAGAAAAAAGGCCAAAGGCCTGGAAAAATTCTTTCCCAGCAGTCCGTCAACAAGCATCTGACTCACGACATGCTCTCGTGAAAGCACAAGTTGGGCTCGGGCAAGAACCATACGGTCCGGCTCGGACATGGACTTGAGCTTCTGCCAGAGTGCCTCCTGAGCCCTAGGCTGATAAAACCAAAAATACATCAGATCCAGAGAATTGACCACAAAGGCACGCTCAATTTCCTGCACTTTTTGGGTACTTTCACCGGAAAAACCATCTTTTCGGCCGATCTTGATAAGCGCATTTTCCTGGGGAAAAAGCAGTTCAAGGCGGTTGTAGCAGTCAAAGACCTTTTCAACCTTGCTTGCGTAATCCCAGCGCCTCATGCGCAAATTGACCTGACCGTCTGCATAACCTTCAATGATGGCGGCTACCGTATCCGAGGCGAGTTTGGAAATAATGGCAGCACTGGGCACAAGATAAATGGCGGGATCAGCTACGCCAAGGCTCAAAAGAAAATGCCTGAGCAGCAGGTCATAGAGCGAGGCCATTGGAATACTCAGGGCGCTGCGAAAGATATTGCCAATGGCAGCTTGACGCGGGAAGCCTCGGTAGATGTTATGGCAGAAAATGTACATGGCATTGACACAGTTGAGCACCGTATAGACCAAGAGCGGGTACTCATCCACGGTGACTCCCATCACAACTTCCAACAACACCACACGAACCATCACTTCCAAGAGCAGCACGGAAATGCCTGTATACATCAGGGAATCACAAAGTCGCGGCACACTGACCTGTTTTGTCCAGTGCACAAGGGTACCGCGTGAGGCCCCTCTGGCTGTCATCACCATCTGCAGGACATTACGAATACCGGTAATGCCGAACCAAATAAAAGCGCCAAACCAAGCCAAAACCCACCAGTCCTGCATGAAGTAGAAAGAAAAAAAGGCGGGAATAAAGCCAAGCAGAACCTTTAGCAGGTTCATCACATTTGTATTCAGGTAAAACATGGACGGATGAACGTTCTGTGTATTCAGATTTTCCCGTCGTAGATTGTTGCCGTGAAAAAGGCTGATTCCACCAAGATTGACGAGATTACCTTTCTTGCAGATGCGAAAGTCATCACTACTGAAACGCCATTCCCTGCGTGATTCCATCCCAAGATGACGCAAACCCGGCAACCAGGAAAACATAGACAAAAAACACTGCCAAATAGAGGGATTTTCTGGCGTCCGATAGATGATATGTTCTTCTACCGGCGAAAAAACAGGAATATCCTTACCAAGCATCTGTTTGCGGTCAAGCTCGCTTTGCGCACGCTTGGGCAGGGTATCCCTGAGGACCAGCCCCATGCCAAAGGTGCGACGTCCTACAGAACTTGTTCCAAGACGAGATTTGAGGGGAGTGTGTCTGTAATGCTCCCAAAGGGCATGAATATTGCCAAGAATGGAAAGAAATTTTTGAGCGCGAGCTTTCTCTCCCTTATTCTTAAGATCATCGGCCATGGACTGCAAAATCTGCTTGACGCGTGGCCCAAGACCAAGGTTTAACGCTCGCTGCAGGCGGGCAATTTCTTCCATATCCTCCATGCGCCCGTCTATCCAGCCCTTCATATTGAAAATTTCCAGATGCGTGACAGTCCCTTCGGTCTCCCAAAGCAATTCCGCAACATCCTCCCGAGATAGACCGGTAATGCCCAGGACAAGACGGTAACCGCCGGCAATACTTCTCAAAAGCCGCGTCAGTTCTTTGGGCGTCATGCGCATGAGCTGCGGCGCTTCTGCCGCAGCGTCCAAGGATGTGCTTTCAGGCATATCTGAACCTTGCTCTAAAGAAAGCCATTCATCCATGAGCACATCTGGTGTCAGATTATCCAGGCCCTCAAGCTTCTGACGAGCGTCATCACCGAGTTCTATAAGCTTTTGCGCATAATCCTGCATATACGGCAAAATATGGTGGTGCAGACATTCGGCGAGTCGCTGACGGGAAGGATTGCCTCCTCGACAGAAGGTCAAAAAGGTTTCAGGGGACAATTCCGGCACAGGGATTCCCCAATCCTCACTGATCTTCAGTCGAGTGTCAGCATTCCAAAACGCCAAAAGTTTGAGAATCCTTTCCTTGCGCCAAGCAAGGACCTCTCGTCCCTTATCCATGAGATCCACGAGCTTGGGATCGTGAAGGAAGGCGAGGAAGTCTTCATTAGAACTGAAACCACGGGGAATCCAGAAAAAACTCACAAAGTTGCCGTAAAACGGCACCTGAAATTCAAGACCGATACGAACATTAATACCTGTGATTTCTGCGGCTCGCATGATCTCACGGGCCACTTCAGGATCAAGAGCATATTCGTAGGCTACGGTCAGACTACGCAGCCCCTTGATCCAGGCGTCCATAATCAGATGCGTAGGGGTTTTGCGGCCCTTGGTATTGACGTCGTAGACATGATCGTCAAAGGCGAGCTGATTCCATTCCTCCGGCATTTCAGGCAGATGATAGCGGGACAGCATGCGTCTGACGATACGCGGGGTACCATGCACGACGCTGCGAAAATCATGGGCCAGACGCAGCTGTGTCTCATGATCACCATGGGAACGCACCATGTCTTTCATAATCTGCATGAGCACACGCGCTGTATTACGACGCAACGCTGAATGGGCGCTGTTTAACACTTCGTCATAGAGCGTCTGCAAAGCTAGAAGGCGGTCATCGGCCTGGCCTCCGCCTACTTCTAGATTGCGCAACAAATTAACAACGGCATAGGCCATGCGTTCCACAGGCGGAGCGACAAGTTCTTCGATACCGTGGGGATGAAGATTGGGATCAAAGAGGCGGTTGATTTTCCCCTTCGGCGAGTCGAGAATGCGGTTGACAAGAGTCAGGATGGCCTTGTCTTGCTGATCAAAATAGATACTGCGTCCTGACATGATAAAACTATCTCTCTTTCCTGAAATCTTGGAGAGGAAAAAAGCGGAAAAAAGGTACTTCCCAAAGCATATCTTGCATCCAAGGTATTCCCAACATATACTTTTTTTGCAAGACTGCCAAAGTAAACTTCTGAGAGGAAAATCATGGGTCCTATACGTGCTCTTTTACTACTACTCATCGGCCTGACTTTTCTTGCCATCTCAACGTCTGTCCAGGCCAATCCTTCAGCTCCGCTACGTGTCGCTCTCCTCCTCGAGCACAACGGCCAAAGCACTTGGACCAATCAACTTAAGGCTGGCCTTGAGCGCTCGAAAAAGGACTTTGGCATTGATACCAAAGTGGTCATTGAATCTGATGAGGACAAACAGGAAGCTGTCTTTCGTCAATGTGCCGAGCAAAATGACCTCATACTGGTCGCCAGTGACCGTTTTCATGAAATTTTACGCGACAATGCCAGACGTTTCCAGCACGTTCATTTTGGCTGCATTGACGCGGGCATCAGAGGTACAAACATCACCTGCATCACCTACGCGGATGAACAGGCGGCCTTCCTGGCCGGAGCTGCGGCTGCCCTGTTTGCTGACAACCGCGCACAGGACACAGGTCGCGGCAAGGCCATTGGCTGGATCTCGGGGGAAGACATTGCAGCCATGCGTTCCATGTTCAATGGCTTCCGCGAAGGGGCCAAACTCGCTGTACCTGACATGCGCGTCATCCAAGGGATTGCCGGTTCTTTTGCCAATCCTGAAGCGGCAGCCAAAGAGGCCAAACGGCTGATCACAGAAGGCGTCTACGTTCTGGTGCTCGCAGCCGGTGCAAGCAATGTGGGTGCCCTTGAGCAAGCCAAAAAAGCAGGCATTTATGTGATAGGACTAGATAGCGATCAGCGCAGTGAATACCCGCAACATGTGCTGCTTTCCATTGTGAAAAACATTGATGGCGCTGTCTACAGTATCATTCGCGACATGGTTCAAGGTCAGTTCAAAGGCAAAGAGATCGAAATCTACGATCTGCAAAACGGCGTATCCGTTACGGATCCCAAAACCTCTCTTGGCACCAATGCGCCTATTCTTTCAACGATTTCCAGGCGTCTTGGCGAATTAGGCCATGAGCTCAAAAGCGGTGGCATTCACCTCAAGAGTCTTCGTCAGCGAACTCTTTGCAACTGTCTTTAACCTAATCCGCCAGAAATCCTCCGCCTCTTAGGCGGGGGATGAAGGTGAAGCCAGACATAATACCGTAGGGCACACGGGAATCTTCTCCTGTGGAGAGAGGATAAGTCGCCGCATTGGTGCTGTTTGAGCTTACGCAAAAAGTTCCCGCAGCTCTAGGCGGGAGTACGTTCTCCTGTTGCTGAGCCCTTAGCACAGCTTCCTTCTTTGTTTTTTTTCTTCTTCTGCCTTTGAGACCATTTTTGCCACCTTTTGAGGAACCAAGAACGGGTGGAAAAGAAAAAAGGGTTTACGGAAAAAAAACCGTAAACCCTTTCTTTTTTGGCGTCACCAACGAGATTTGAACTCGTCTTGGCGGCTTGAGAGGCCGCTGTCCTAACCGGATAGACGATGGTGACAAATGTTTGTCTCAGCGCACAATCTGGAGAGCTAAGAAAGTTTTTTGTCTTGATAGTCTAGGATCCTACTCGTGTCAAGCAAATTTTCCATATCCCTTCCATATCAGGCAAAGTACACGTCAAAAGCGCGCTGAGCATAATTGACGTCTTCTGATCGAAGGCCGCTTACCACGCGACGCAGTTGCAAACTTGTAAAATTGCACTGAGAACGGTAAAAAGGGTCGCAGAGAAAAAGGGTAGAATATGTTAGGATCAGCTTCAGACCGAGAGGAACGCTGAGCCAAACGAAATTGACTTGCCCTTGAGATCCGACTTCGGATATGCTTGCAAGAAATTTGAGATGTTTTTCAGCTTGTATGCTGAAAGAATCCCATCTTTTCTGTCTCAAAGCGACCGGCACGGCAATGACTTTTTTATACCCGAGCTGGGCTTTGCGTGCTCAATTATCTTCTCGATAAAAGCCCTTTTTGCCGTTGTGCGCACCTATTCTTTGCATCTTTACTTGGAAAAGCTACCAATCCGCGAGGAAAACTTTTATGCATAGACCATCTGCTCTTTTCTGCTGTTTTCTGCTTCTTTTCGCGCTTACAGGCTGTGGCGGCAAAAACCACACAGCATCTCAGCCCTCCCAAGCCTACGACAATCGCATTGCCGACGAAAAACATTTTCCCCAAGATCTTAGCTATTACGCCAAAAAAGCCGGAGCCAAGAGGCTGCTTATCGATAGAGAGCAGCAGCTTGATCAAGACAGACGCCACAACAGCATCTTTTTTGGTCCCTGGTCCATGAGCCGTGCCAATACCAAAAAATCAGAGGTTTGTATTCGCAAAGCACGCGGGTACAAATTGGGCGGTCTACGCTGGCCCCAGGATGAATGGAATGTCATCGTGGCCAATGCCAATGTCGGCAGCTACCCATCCTTGGCCCAGCCGGCCATCACCTTACGTGATACGGATCTGCGTCAGATTCCAACACATGAGCCCCGTTACGACAAAGCCATCACCAAGGCTGAAAGCTATCCTTTTGATGATTTTCAGTACTCACTGTTGACTGTGGGCATGCCGGTCTTCATTACCCACAGTTCGGCTGACAGTCGTTGGTATTTTGTAGAAACACCACTGGCAGCCGGCTGGGTTGATGCCAATGATTTAGCGCCAGTCGATGAAACCTTTACCAGCACCTGGAAAAGCCACGATCTAGCGGCCATTATCAAAGACAAAACACCTCTAACAACCAATCTTTTTGCCAATATTGGAGCCCTTCTGCCCATTGCCGGAAAAAGCGGAAGTTCACTAACGGTCTATTATCCCGTACGTGAGGCTAATGGCTGGGCCGGCATGCGCACAACCAAGCTTTCCCGCCAGCAGGCTCAACCCAAGCCTCTGCCCCTTACACCAGGCAATGTGGCCAGTGTGGGAAAAGAAATGTTTGGACAACATTACGGTTGGGGAGGCATGTACGGCCTGAGGGACTGCTCGGCTACCACTCGCGATCTTCTGGCTCCCTTCGGCATCTGGCTTCCCCGCAATAGTCGTGCACAAGGCCGAACAGGGGTCGTCCAAAATCTTGAGGGTATGAGCAAAGAAGAAAAGGAAAAGATTATCCAGCAGACAGGAACGCCTTTTCTCAGCCTCATTGGGCTTCCTGGTCACATTACCATGTATATCGGCGTCTACGAAGGGCAAGTAGCCATTTTACACAATGTCTGGGGCGTCCGCACCGTTGAAGGTGCTAACAACAATGCCCGACATATTATCGGCAAAACCCTGGTTACCTCTATTGCTCCCGGCGCCGAGCTACCCAATCTCTATCGGCCGGTCTCCTTTGTCGATCGGATACGCAGCCTCTCAACGCCAGGTGTACGCTGATACCAATGACTGAGCATTTCTACACGGTTGAAGGGCACGACACAGGAAAAAGACTTGACCGCTTCTTGGCTGAAAAAAACCCGCAACACAGCCGAAGTCAGATCGCAGGGGCCATTCGCCAAGGCTTGTGTCAGGTCGGAGACCTCTGCCAAAAGCAGCCAGACCTCCGTCTCAAGACAGGCCAAGAGATCTGCCTGAGGCTTCCTGACGGTCAGAGTCAGCTTGTGGCCGAAGAAGGACCCGTAGAGATATGTTTTGAGGATCAAAGACTCTGCGTTGTTAATAAACCAGCGGGGTTGACTGTTCATCCCTGTCCTTCATGTCCCAAGGACACCCTCATTCAACGCCTTCTCCCGCACTTTTCAACACTCGCCTCAATGCAGGGACTCAGACCTGGCATTGTGCACAGGCTCGACAAGGATACAAGTGGGCTCTTGCTTGTAGCCCTTGATGAGGAAACTCGCCTTGCCCTTAGTCAGCTTTTTTCCCAGCACAATATTGCCAAAGACTATCTTGCCTTGGTCAGCGGCGCCTGTCCTGAAGAAGGTGAATGCCAGCTCCCCATTGGCCGAGACCCGCAAAGCCGCATCAAGATGGCTATCCTACCCGAAAATAAGGGGGGCAAAACAGCCCACAGCCAGTGGCGACGTCTCTGGCTGGCACCTGACAAACAGACATCTCTGATCTGTGTTCGCATCCACACAGGCCGCACGCATCAGATCCGTGTTCACATGGCTAATCTCGGCTACCCTCTTCTTGGCGACAAAGTCTATGCGCCAAAACCCATTGCCGCCAAAGCTCCTCGACAAATGCTCCATGCCTACAGGCTTTCCTTCTGCCATCCCTGGAGCGGGGAAGAACTTCACTTTCAAAAGGCCCCACCCGCTGATTTTTATGCCACAGCCCTGAACTGCGCGCATCTTCTGCAAAAGGTCGTAATCACAGGCAATCCTGGCAGCGGCAAATCGAGCCTGACTAAGTTCTTTCAAGAAAGGGGATTTGCCGTCTTCAGTGCTGATCAGGAAATTCAAAAGCTCTACACTCCGCGCGGTCAGGTAGCAAGCTGGCTAAGCAATCATGGCGGGAGAGATGTCGTTAGCGTAGACGGGCACATAGAACGCGATGCTCTTTTTGCCCTCTTTAAGGCGAACCCCCTTGTCAAACGGGATCTTGAAGAGATGTTGCACGCAACAGTCAAGGCAGCTCTTGACGCTTTTTTTGCAAAACAGGCTTCACACGAGGTTGCCTTTGCCGAAATACCACTTTTCTTTGAATGCGGCTGGCAAAACAGGCCTGATCTGCTCAGTATCTGTGTCACCTGCCCTCAAAGGGAACGCTTTGCCCGCCTGGCCAAAAACCGCGGCTGGAGTCTGGACAAGGCAAGCACTATAGAAAGCTGGCAATGGCCTGAGGCCAAAAAAGCGAAAGCCTGTGACCTAACCGTCGACAATAGCGCAGATACGTTAGCCCTCAAAGCACAGGCTGAAAATCTTCTCGCAAAACTCAACAGCCTGCGGCAAAACGACCTCGCGATCACCCGACAAACCCTCACAAAACTTCTCGGTCTCTCAGAACACGAAGCGGCCGATGCAAGAACACCGGCCGCTTAACACCCTGCAAAAAAAGATATTAGCCAAGCATATCCTGCACGCCATAGAGTTTGCCAGGCTTCTGATCAACAAGCCAAGCTGCCGCACGTAAGGCACCTCTGGCAAAATTTTCACGCGAATGCGCATGATGGGTCACTTCGATACGCTCACCCGGACCCATGAAATAAACGGTATGCACACCAACCACATCTCCGCCACGCAAGGCCTGCACACCGATCTGCTGCTGTGGTCTCTCGCCGATCAGCCCGTCGCGACTTGAGCAACGGACATTCTGAAGATCCCAGTTTTTGGCCTTAGCCAGACTTTCTGCCAGAGTCAGGGCTGTGCCGCTGGGAGAGTCTTTCTTATGCTTGTGATGAATCTCCATGATTTCCATGTCGTAGTCAGGTCCAAGCGCCTTGACCAATTCCGGCAGAACTTTGCGCATAACATTGATGCCGATACTCATATTGCTCGACCATAAAATGGGCGTCTTGGTCGCCAGGTTCTGCAAGATCTCAAGCTGCTGGCTGCTCAGACCCGTTGTACCAATGACCAAGGCCATACCGCGCTCAACCGCTATCCGTGCCGAAGCTAAGCTGACCTCAGGAGCTGTAAAATCGATAATCACACTCTTTTCAGGCACACGCGTCAGCAGATCCGGCAAATTGTCCGACACAGGACATTTCCCCACCATACGCAACGACAGTTCCGCCACATGGGCCGGACTGTCAACGCCACCTACAAGCACATACTCTGAGGAATTCTGCGCCACATCACAAATGGTTCGGCCCATGCGGCCATTGGCTCCCACAACCACCACTGAAATACTCATACAAAGACTCCCGCACTCAAGTGAATGACGCAAGAACACGCCATTGACACTCCCACGATGCAAAAGCATCGGGGATTCTGCTTCATTGAGGAATGCCCCTCCTGCCATAGCAGAAACTGGTCTTCTATCCTCTCCCCAGCGGATGATGTCTCACCGCTTCAAGACTAGAGACTGATGCAAGCAACCGAAATCCCTTATACAATACAAGCTAGCTTCTCTTCTTTGTACACATCGAACCCGCAAAGAAAATCGGGCTTATATCCCCATAGCAGAAACTAGGCTTTACGGCTGCTTTTTGGCAAGCAGAGCAAAGAAGGCCTCTTCGCTGAGCACCTGCACACCGAGAGATTCTGCCTTGGCAAGCTTGCTGCCGGGTTTATCACCTACAATGAGATAATCCAGTTTTCTACTCACCCCGGAAACAGGAATGGCCCCGGCGGCCTCAGCTGCTTTTTGCGCCTCTGAGCGGGAAACGCTCAAAGTTCCTGTAAAAAGCACGGTTTTTCCGGCAAGAGCCTTACTCTGCTCGGCAGCAGACGTGCTCGCCTTCTGCACAGGCCAAAGTCCTGCCTGTCTGAGCTTGGCAAGAAAGTCCACATTGGCCGGAGTGGAAAAGAAATGCCGTACAGAAAGCGCAACTTCTGGACCCACATCCTGTAAGGTCTGCAGCTCCTCTGCCGTAGCCAAAGAAAGCTTTTCAAGGTCATGATAATGCTCGGCAAGGGTACGGGCGGTTTCAGTTCCCACATGCCGTATTCCCAAGGCACTGATCAGCCGATCAAGACTTGTGTTGTTACGGGCATCGTCAAGAGCTGCCACGAGTTTGCTAGCCAGGGTTTCGCCCATGCGTTTGAACTGAAGAAGATCGGGCACAGTCAGCGTCAGAAGATCTGCAGGATTGACCACTCGTCCACTCTGCACAAGCTGCTCCACCCATTTTTCACCAAATCCTGGAATATCAAGGCCTGCCTTGGAAACAAAATGCAGCACACTTTTCAGTCGAATGGCCGGGCACGAGAGATTTTCACAGCGCAGAGCTGCCTGTCCCGGTTCGCGATAGACCGGACTGGCACAGACAGGACACTTTTTGGGAAACACATAGGGAAGCACATCGCTTCCACGTTTTTCCAATACAGGGCCGACAATTTCGGGAATCACATCTCCTGCCCGCTGCACAAGTACGGTATCACCTATGCGGATATCCTTGGCTTTAATTTCATCCTCATTGTGCAATGTCGCCCGTGTAACAATGACCCCGCCCACAGCCACCGGTTCAAGCACAGCTACAGGCGTCAGCACACCTGTGCGTCCCACTTGTATTTCAATTGTTTTGAGACGTGTTGCAACCTTAAGAGGCGGGAACTTAAAGGCCACGGCAAAACGTGGTGCCCGAGCTGTAAAACCAAGGATTGCCTGGGCCTTGAGATCATCAAGCTTGATGACACAGCCGTCGATCTCCATGGGGAAATGCTCACGATTGTCTCTGACCCACTGGGCGTACTCCGTAACTTCCCTAAAATCACGGCATAAACGACCATTGGGGGGCGTAAGAAAACCATAAGCGGACAAACGCTGCATAAGTTCACTGTGGCTTGCACACGGCTTTTCCGGTCCCCACTTGCTAGCACCCAGGCTATAAGCCAGAAAGGTCAGTTTCCGGGATCGCGCAACGGAAAGATCGAGCTGACGCAGGGATCCAGCAGCGGCATTGCGGGGATTGGCAAAAAGTTTTCGTTGATGGGCCTTTTGATCGGCATTCAAGGCTTCAAAATCTTTTTTGAACATCACCACTTCGCCACGCACTTCCAGGAGCTCCGGGACTTGCTCTCCCCGTAGCCTAAGCGGAATCGTGGCGATAGTACGGCACGCTTCGGTGATCACCTCGCCTGTACTGCCATCCCCGCGCGTCATGGCTTCAGCAAGAACACCCTGCTCATAAATGAGCTCAACAGCCAGGCCGTCCAGCTTGGGATCACAGTAAAACCCTTCGGGAAAAGGTCCCTGCCCTTCATAGGCTCGGCGCATCCTATCCAGAAAATCCTGCCATTCCCCTTGCGAAAAGACATTATCCAGACTGTACATTCTCAGTCTGTGGTCCTTCTTGGGCAGGCCGTCCAAAAGACGAGAACCGGCCCTGAGAGTTGGGGACCAAGGGCTGCGCAGTTCAGGCCATTGCGTCTCAAGTGCCACGAGCTCATGGTACATGGCATCGAAAAGCGTATCAGATATTTCCGGAGCATCCAGGGTATGGTAGAGATAATTATGCCTGTCAATCTCCTGCGTGAGATAACGCACACGCTCGCACACAGTTTCTGGTGCCTGTCGCTCCTGCCCCTCCATACGCTTTTCAGCCATATTTTTTCCTTCGTATGATTTTTAGCTCAGATGCAGCAGATGCTCTCTCAGCCAGGCAATACGGTCACGGACCTCAGCTGCGGCCTCAAATTCCAGGTCTTTGGCTAAAGCACGCATCCTGCGCTCAAGTTCGGCAATCTGTCTCGTGCAATCGGCAACTGTCTCAGGAACGTCATCAAGCGCTGCGGCCTTCTTACCCCGACCTCTGGTCTTGGCTTCACCGTAAAGAGAATCCAACGGTGACGCTAAACTTTTGGTTGTGCTCTTGGGCACAATATGATGAGCCTCGTTATACGCAAGCTGTTTTTGCCGACGCCTGGCTGTTTCCTCCATAGCCTTATGCATGGAAGCGGTGATAGTGTCGGCATAGAGCAGGACACGGCCGTGGGCGTTACGCGCTGCCCGTCCGAACGTCTGAATCAGCGCACCCTGGGAACGCAAAAAGCCTTCCTTGTCGGCATCGAGAATGCAGACCAGACGAACTTCCGGAATATCCAGGCCCTCGCGCAGGAGGTTGATCCCCACAAGCACGTCAAACTCTCCAAGACGCAGAGAACGAATAATGGCAAGACGCTCAAGAGTCTCAATATCCGAATGCAGATAGCGCGCCTGCACTCCCATCGCTAAACAGTATTCAGTCAGATCTTCGGCCATGCGCTTGGTCAACGTTGTCACAAGCACCCGCTCGCCGGCGGCAATCACAGCCTTGCACTCAGAAAGCAAGTCATCCATCTGCCCCTGGACAGGTCTGACCTCAACTTCTGGGTCAAGCAGACCGGTGGGTCGGATAATCTGTTCTATGACACTGCCTTCCGACTGTTCAAGCTCATAGGGCCCTGGTGTGGCTGAAACGTAGACCACCTGATGAATGAGTTTGCGAAATTCCTCAAAGCGCAGGGGGCGATTATCAAGGGCAGAAGGCAGACGAAAACCATAGCGCACAAGGGTTTCCTTGCGCGAACGGTCTCCGCGAAACATACCCCCAAGCTGAGGCACGGTGATATGGCTTTCATCAATAAAGAGCAGAAAGTCATCAGGAAAATAGTTGAGCAAACAGGCCGGTGGCTCTCCTGCCCTGCGACCGTCGAGATGGCGAGTATAATTTTCTATGCCATTACAATAGCCAAGTTCCTCGATCATTTCCAGATCAAGCTGCGTGCGCTGCTCAAGGCGCTGGGCCTCTACGAGTTTGTTTTCCCCTTCAAAAAAGCGCAACTGCTCTGCCAGCTCTTCGCGGATATCCTGGCAAGCACGGTGCAGATTATCACTGGCACTGACAAAGTGGCTGGCCGGATAAATCACGGTTTTGGAAATCTCAGCCAGGACCTTGCCTGTCAAAGGATCAATCTCTTTCAGGCTTTCCAGCTCGTCACCGAAAAATTCCAAGCGCAGGGCCTGCTCGTGTTCATAGGCAGGAATAATCTCAAGGGCATCACCACGCAGTCGAAAAGTACCACGGTGAAAGTCATAATCATTGCGCTCATAGTGAATTTCGACGAGCCGCCGCATCAGGGAATCCATGGGTACAATCTGACCAGCTTCCACCGGCACGACCATTTTTGCATAGAACTCTGGCGAGCCAAGGCCGTAAATACAGGAGACTGACGCCACAATGATCACGTCGCGGCGTGTAAGCAGCGCGTGGGTTGCTGCATGGCGCAGTTTATCAATATTGTCGTTGATCGAGGAATCTTTTTCGATATAGGTGTCAGAGGCAGGTACGTAGGCTTCTGGCTGATAGTAATCGTAGTAACTGACAAAATACTCCACGGCATTGTGGGGAAAAAGCTCTCGAAATTCGCTGTAGAGCTGAGCTGCAAGGGTCTTATTGGGAGCTAGGACCAGTGTTGGTCGATTCATGGCGCAAATCACATTGGCCATGGTAAACGTCTTACCTGAGCCTGTGACTCCCAGAAGAACTTGTGCAGGTACGCCACCTGTGAGATTTTGCACAATGTCAGCAATGGCCTCGGGCTGATCGCCTGTGGGCTGATGAGAGCTAACAAGATTAAAAGGCATCTCTTGGGTCATGGAATTTCCGCAGATTGCGAGGAACGCCCTGCAGGGGCTTGCAGGAAGAAGTCACCTTGTCTATAGTCTGGACAATGCAAAACTAAGGGAGATGGGCATGGAGATAGCTTTTACCAAAGCCGACGGGGAAACGACATTTCCAAG
The DNA here is from genome assembly GCA_017528345.1 of Desulfovibrio sp. Taxonomy (GTDB): domain Bacteria; phylum Desulfobacterota; class Desulfovibrionia; order Desulfovibrionales; family Desulfovibrionaceae; genus Desulfovibrio. The sequence goes on along the minus strand of JAFXOX010000064.1, from coordinate 45,871 downwards.
GATCTACGGCATTGATGCAGTACTCAAAAATTTCAAGGGCTGCCAGCATCTTGAAATCACGCTGTTCCGTCACGGAGCAAGTGACGAAGAACTAGCCGCCTTGCAGGGTTTGCAGCTTGTGGGCGGCCCGGACCCCGATGTACCGCCGGAGGTTCTGCAAGGTGCAACAGAAGAAAACGCCTTACGCTTTCTGCTGGAGAATTTTACAGGTGCGGAAGTGGAACAGTTTCTCCCCTATTTGGAAAAGCGCTATGGAGATCTCGTAGAAAAGGTGATTGTCGCGCCCGTGGACATTCCTGTTCCCCTGGGTACAGGCCCTCTGGGACGCCTGCCTGTAGGCAAGGATTCAGGCTTTATCTGCTTTGACCAGGCCGAACAATATCCTCTGCCCTTTGCCGTGCGCGCCTATTTTGACTTTGAGCTCCAGTCGGAGCTTGCCGCTGACCACTCGTAGTTTTCCATCCAGGGACTGAAATCACAGTCGATATCGCCAGGTCCAAGTCCTGCCTTACGCAGCCTCGCTTCAAAGGAGCGTCTGGGAAGCAAGGTGGCCCCCATGGCCAACATGTGCGGCGATGCCTGCTGGCAGTCAAGCAGGATGACACCGCGAAGCCTGAGCAGCTTAACCAGGCCGTCCAAAGCTGCTCTCGAGGCTTCCGAAGCCAAATGAAACATGGATTCCCCGAAAAAGGCCTGTCCAAGTCCAATACCATAGAGCCCGCCCAGAAGTTCTCCGTTGCGCCAAGCCTCCAAGGAATGGGCAAAGCCCAGGCGGTGCAGAGTAAGATAGGCTTCCTGCATCTCGTCGATCAGCCAGGTTGAGGTCTCCCGCCCGCGCGGTGCTGCGCAGGCGCGGATCACCTGGGCAAAGGACCTGTCCCAGGTCAGTTCAAAGGGGTCCTTCCGTAAATAGCGCTTTGCTCGCTGTGGCAAATGAAAGGCGCCAGGCAGAAGCACGCAACGGGGATTGAGAGACCACCAGAGAATGGGGTGGGCATCATCATACCAGGGAAAAAGTCCCAGGCTGTAGGCGGCAAGTAGCCGTTCTGGACTAAGATCACCGCCGAAACAGAGCAGACCATTTTTGTCAGCATAGGACATGGGCGGAAATTCAGACCTACGCCTGGCTATGAGCTCAGCACTGAGCGGGCCGGCCATCAGGGAGCCAATACCTTTTCTTTCTTCACTTGTGCTTTTGCCTCAAGCAAAAGGTCTCCGTCCTTTTCGCCTTTTTCGTCTTCTCGCACCTTGCCCACATAGAAACGGGCACAGCCACCCTTCTTCAAATCTCCAAAAAGCAATTCCTGCGCCAGGGCATCCTCGACCTTTTCCCTGATCAAACGGCGCAAGGGGCGTGCTCCCATGGCTGGATCATAGCCTTTTTTGGCAAGCCACTGGCGCGCATCGTCATCTACCTTTAAGGTCACATGGCGGACGTGCAGAGGCTTATGCATCTCTTTGAGGAATTTATCCACAATAGACAACATCATTTCCTGGGTGAGATTGTGGAAAGGTACAAGGGCATCCAGACGGTTCCGAAATTCTGGTGAAAAGAGCTGCTCCACGGCATGCAGAGCTTTTTTGGCTGAATCCTCGTAGGCATTCTGACTGAAACCAAGGGAACGCTTGCTCATCTCAAAAGCGCCGGCATTGGAAGTCATGATCAGAATAACATGGGAAAAGTCGGTCTTGCGTCCGGTATTATCCGTCAGAGTTCCATAGTCCATGACCTGCAGAAGGATATTGAAGATATCAGGATGGGCTTTTTCCAGCTCATCAAGCAAAACCACCGAATACGGAGCCTTACGCACAGCTTCGGTCAAAAGTCCCCCCTGATCGAACCCCACATAACCGGGAGGGCTTCCCACGAGCCGGGAAACGGAGTGCTTTTCCATATATTCGCTCATGTCAAAGCGCAGGAAATCCACTCCCATGATTTTGGCAAGACTACGGGCGATTTCGGTTTTCCCCACACCTGTCGGGCCATAGAAAAGGAAGGAGCCAGCAGGCCGCTGATCAACACTCAAACCTGCCCGTGAACGCAAAATGGCGCGGACAGTGATTTCAACGGCCTCATCCTGCCCAAAGACCTGGGCCTTAAGATCCTTTTCCAGATTGGCTAAACGCTGTTCTTCCTGACCGCTCACGCTTCTCACAGGAATATTAGCCATACGCGCCACAATGCGCTCTACGTCATTGACTCGTACAGGTTTTTCCGCCTGATCCTCGGCCTTGCCTTTTTCACTGGCATACTTGAGGTGGACAAAAGCACCGACCTCGTCGAGCACATCTATGGCCTTGTCAGGCAAAAGGCGGTCGCGCACATGGCGTGTGGAGAGATCAACGATGGCTTTGAGCACAGGCAGGGAATAGCTGACATGATGGAATTTGGCATATTTGGCCTGAACACCTTTGAGAATAGCAATACAGTCGTCAGTACTTGGCTCGTGCAGATCAATTTTCTGAAAACGTCTGGCCAGAGCACGATCTTTTTCGAGATGATTGCGAAATTCCTCATAGGTTGTGGAGCCAATACAGCGGATCTCTCCGCTCGCCAGAGCTGGCTTCAGGAGATTGGCGGCGTCCATGGAGCCACCTGAAATGGCACCGGCCCCAACCAGAGTGTGCAGCTCATCAATAAAAAGGATGGCGTCAGGAATTTTCTTGATCTGTTCCACAACGCCCTTGAGTCGAGATTCAAAATCTCCCCGGTACTTGGTGCCAGCCAGAAGGATACCCATATCAAGGGCATAGATACGCGTCTTCAAAAACATCGGCGGCACCTTGCCCTCAACAATACGTAAGGCCAGACCTTCAACCATGGCTGTCTTGCCCACGCCAGGCTCACCCACATAGAGCGGATTATTCTTGCGTCGCCTGAGCAGGACCTCAATGGTGCGATCAAGTTCTTTATCCCGGCCAATAAGAGGATCGATTTTGCCTTCTCTGGCTCGTTCTGTCAGCTCCTGAGCATATTTTTCAAGAGCATCCTTTTCGGAGGTCTCCTTATCGCCATTTTGCGCCTGCTCTGAGCCATCCCCATCTTCACGTTCACTGTCCAGACCATGTGAAATAAAGGTCAGCACGTCCAGGCGTTCGACACCCTGACGTTTAAGAAAATACTCAGCATAACCTTCTTCTTCCATAATGGAGACGAGCAGATCGCCGATCTCTACGGTATCCTTGCCCGCAGAATGGATGTGGGCAAGCGCTCTCTCCAGGACACGCTGGACGCTGACAGTCTGCGTCACCTCAAAGGACTGAGGCTGTTCAAGCGTCTGCATCTCCTGGCGAAAAAAACCTTCCAGCTGTTCACGCAGCATGGCGACACTTGCGCCACTCCCCTCAAGGATGATGCGTCCCTTCATACTGTTGGTCATGGCAAAAAGTATATGTTCCACGGTCAAAAGCTCATGCCGCCGTCTCTGCACCTCTATAAGTGCATCACGCAGCACATTCTGGACACTCTTGCTCAACATAATGGACTTTTCTCCGCCTTCTTCACGCTTTTTCCATGGTACACTTCAAGGGGAAACCAGCCTTACGGGCAAGACTATGCACACTGGCCACCTTGGTTTCCGCAATCTCGTAAGTAAAAATGCCACATTCACCGCGGCCGTTTTTATGCACATGCATCATAATGCTCGTTGCTTCTTCCACAGGCTTATGAAAAACCTGCTGCAAAATCTCAACCACAAATTCCATGGTCGTATAGTCATCATTGTGCAAAAAAACGCGGTAGTGTTCAGGTTCTTTGACTTTGGTTGCAACGACGACTTGGGTATCACCTTCATCGCCAAGAGTATGTGTCCTCGGCATGGCTTCCTCCTGCCAACGATTTCCTTGGCTATACGCCTGCTGCCCCCTGAAGACAACTCTCCAAGCTTGGGGAACAGAGCCTTGGCAGCTCAGGAAGATCATAAATTCCTAATCGCTCGGTCCAGGCCTTGCGCTCCTGCTCACTAAACATAAAACTTGCCTGCCAAGATTTTCCCATGGCCTGCAGCCAATCCCGGTATAACGCCGCGTAGGACTGTGTACTCTGCTCTGCCTCAGCAAGGTCAAGGGTCAACGCCAACGCGTCAATGGCCACAGCGTCACCTTCAAGCTCCACAAAGCGTCCAAAGGGCAAAACGTCGAGAACCACAGAAACGGCACTCACCTGCCACGTTTCGCGCACTTTTTCATAACAGGCCCAAGGCACAAAGCCCTGTCCCTCTAAAATGGCGCCCATGCTCTCAGCCGAACTCACAAAAACCTCATCTTCGCGACGCACCTTGAAGCCTTGAAGCGCTTCTGCCTGTGCAGCAGGAGCCTTAAAGGTCAAAACATACTGCGGTGTGCGCTCTGCCCAAAAACAACTCCGCAGACGCAGGAGTTTTTTCTGCTGACAAAAGCTTGGCGGATCTGTCTCATAGACCACATTGCGCTCAAAATGACGGCCAAGGCAAACAGCCGCCTGTTTCTGAAGATGGCTACGCAGCTCTGCAAAGTTCACATGCAGATATTTTCGCTCAACTTCACAAGCCATGCCGACCTCTAGCGATGAAAAAGAGCTGTCGACAGATCGCTCAACGCGGCAAGGCCATCACCTGACTCGGTCTGAGGGTACAGACACGGGGTAAAGCCAAGACGTCTGGCCTGCACAAGCCTGATATCATGGGCCTGCACGGGACGAATCTGCCCGTTTAAATCTACCTCTCCCCAAAAAATGCCTTTTTCAGGAAGCGGAAAATCATAGTAAGAAGAAAGTACAGCTGCAACGAGAGCCAGATCCAGACCTGGCTCGGCCAGACGCATGCCGCCGCCCACCTTGGCATAAATATCAACCTGGGAAAAATTCAGTTTCAGACGTTTTTCGAGCACGGCCAGAAGCAAATGTAATCGGTTGACGTCAAAGCCAAGGGCTGTTCGCCGTGGAATATTGAGAAAAGAACGGGAAACGAGGGCCTGTACTTCAACGGCCAGCGGCCTTTGCCCATCAACAGCCATGACGACGGCTGTCCCTGAAAGCTTTGGGTCGCGTGCCTGTAAAAAAAAGGTTGAGGGATCATCAATAACACTCAACCCCTGGCTTGCCATACGCAAAACCAGTAATTCCTCATTGGGACCAAAACGGTTTTTAAAAACGCGCAAAAGCCGAAAGAGCTGGCGTCTATCTCCTTCAAGAGAGATAACCGTGTCCACCATATGTTCCAAAAGACGCGGGCCTGCCAGTACGCCATCCTTGGTCACATGACCAACAAGGATCAAAGTTGTCGCACTTTTGCGACAGGCTTCCATGAGTTCCTGCGTCACCTGCCGAATCTGGGTCACATTGCCAGGCTGTCCATCCGCCGCGGGACTGCCCACTGTTTGCACAGAATCCACGATGAGCAGGCTTGGCTCAAGCGTCGCCAGCGAACTTAGAATATCTTCTGTATTGTGGGTTGAAATGGCCATCAGACTTGGAAAGAGGACTTCAAGTCGTCTGGCTCTGGCCCTGATCTGGGGCAAGGCCTCTTCACCACTGGCATAGAGAACGCATTTCCCCATGCGCGCCACATTACCTGCAATCTGCAAAAGCAGTGTTGATTTACCAATACCTGGTTCCCCCCCGATGAGAAAGGCTCCACCGGGCACAAGGCCATGTCCGAGGACCCTATCAAGAGCCTCAATGCCACTTGTATAGGGTTCTGCGGTCTCTTCACAGACTTCACTGAGAGCCACTGCCTTTTCAGAGGTAAGCACAGCACTTGGCTGAGACTTGGCCTGCATCCGACTTGTCAGAGTATTCCAGGCATGGCAGCTTGGGCACTGTCCGCGCCAGGTCAGACTTTCTGCACCGCAGGCCGAACAGACATAGATCTCACGTGTTTTGGCCATAGAACTTAGGATTTGGCATCGTGAGGCGTGTCTAGCAAGACAGAAATTTCAGCATCTGACAGGGTATTGATGGCATCAACAACCGTCTTGTCATAAAGATCACGTTCAGCGAGCTTTTTGCGGGCATCAGCCATGGGCAGGGGGGGACGATTGCCGCGCTGACTGACCATGGCACAAAAATCATTCGCCACGAGCAAAACACGCGCCTCAAGTAGCATTTCCTTGGCAGTCAGCTCGTGATTTGCGCCGGTTTCAGGATCATCCACAACCTTGCCGCCCATCTGGTAGACAATGCGCGCCACACGTCCCGGCAACACGCCCTTGAGCACATTATAGGCGTGATAGGGAGCAAGCTGCACCTGTCGGCGTTCCTCTTCAGTCAAAAGTCCACGCTTAATCATAATATCACGCGGCACAAAAATTTTACCCACCTGGCTTAGCCTGGCTGCCAGCTGCATATTCTCCATGGCCTGAGAAGAAAGATGCAATTGTCTCCCTAGACGCTGAGAAAGATTGGCGACCTTGTGACTGCGACCCTGCAGATAACGGAATTTGGCATCACTGCCGTCAAGGGCGCACTCAATGGCATGCACCAGGCCGCCTATGCAACGCTGTTCCTCCTTGGCCTTATGTCTGACAATCCAGGTTCCCACAATCATAGCCAGAAAAAGGGCTATGGAAAGACTGCCCAGCACACCCAATCCATAAATTTCCCGGGCACTATTGGAAATTTCTCCGTCAACAGACGAAGCCTGAATTTCCATGACGGCATACCACACGGGCAGGGCAATGTGGGCACCAAGAGAAAACACTTCCTGCGTGGAAGCCTGAGAAAGACGCCGTTCAAAGGGCAGAACCTGAGGAATCTGCGTTTTTTTGGTGACTACAGAGGCTTTGCCGTTTTCAAAGCCGATACAGGCTGTCTCTGTCGGACCTGGGGTCAGAAGATACGCCTTGGTATCTGCCTTCAGATGGATGCCTGAGAAAAAATCAAGGACGACACTGTCCATTTTCAGCGTAAGCAGCAGGTAGGCAACAATCTTAGGTTCATCATCCATGCTCAGCACTTCGTAGAGTGGGTCCACAACATCCAGAAAAAGATGACCGTTTTCCTCGTACAGCGAGGAATAACTTGCACCTCGACGCGTACCAGCCAATGAGACCACGGCCTTCTTGTCCGCGGTCAGTGGTGGACTATCGCGCTCTGCCACCAGATTCTCGCCGTTTCCATTGACAATACGTGCCGCATACCAGCCCCTACGCTGAGCTGTGTCTCTCAGAAGATCACGCAGATAGTCGAGCTCCTCACTCATGGAGTTCAGATCACTGCCATCAGCGCCACCTGCCCGCGCGGCTTCCTGATAGTCTTTGGCAAAAAGGCGGAACATCTCTGCCTGACTGACATAATGAATAGTGTCAAGCGTTTTGCTCTGCCAGGCGCGGATATTTTCAAGCACAGTCTCGACATAGGTCTGGCCTTTATCACGATGCCCAGCAAGAATAGCCTGCTCAGAATAACGGACCTGGGCACGGCAAAGCAGGAGAGCCACAATACCCACGACGAGGACAACACAGGCGAGCATGCTGTAGAGCAGTGTATGGGAAAGAGAATAGGCATGTTCCGTTTTCTCCGCCTTGGCTGAACCTTGCACCAGAGGCTGCTGCAAAGCCGCTTCAGAATTGGCAGAGACCGGCATTTCCTTGTATTTGTCTTCCATATCTTCACCTCTGTGCCTTGGCCGCAGCTGCTGCGGGCTGAGCCGGACGTCCCTTAAGATGCGCCCAGCGGCCAAGCTCATTAACGGAATATTGCGGCTGATAGTGTTTAAAACGCGTATGGGAGAGCACAGCGCTACTCAAATTATCGAGGACATAGGCATCGTTATCCATGTAAACAACAAGGACCGCATGGGCGAGGTTTCGCACTGTATCACGCAGGACTACGATACGCATCTTATCGGCTTCAAGCCCCAATTGCCTGAGGGAAAAATATTTAATAATGGCGTAGTCTTCACAGTCACCCGATTTTTTTAAGAATTCATCGGGTATGGCCCAGTAGTCATCCACGCCCCAGTTGAGGATATCCTCACGATAGGGGAATTTATTCCAGAAATTATGCACATAACGCAACAAATCAAGCCCTTTTTTACCCTTGGCCCCATCCTTGAACGTGTTCCACGTCTCCGATTTGGAAAAGGACTTGCCATCGACAAAAATGGAAGCCTGATTATTGCGATCAAGCAGGCGCATCCAGGCCGGCAGAGAGGAAAGAGGTCGTTTGAACTCAACGGTGTTGAAGAGCTGAATCTTTGTGCCTTTGGGCGATTTTTCCTTGTCATCATTCCCGGTCTCAGCGCAGAGCACATGACCGGCACAGAGAACAAGGCCCAAAAAGGCTGTAAGTAGAAGTCTGATGCTGCGCAGACAAAAATCAGTCAAAGGTCCTGTGCGCGCAAGACAATCCGACAGACGGGACAAATGCATACAAACCTCAAATCCTCATTCACAAAGCCAGCTTGCAGAAGGAACGCTTTTGTGGCAACTGCCCTTTGACAAATGACTCACAAAAACAGACAGCAGGACTGGAAAACTCCATGAAACAAATCAAAACCAATGCCGCGCGTCTTCTGGAAAAACTGGGCATCAGCTATCAGCTACATCAGGCAGCTGTCGACACCAGTGATCTCTCAGCTGTAACCATGGCAGCCAAGCTCGGGCAGGATCCTGCCCGCGTTTTCAAAACACTTGTGGCCCGCGGCGACAAAAGCGGCGTACTTATGGCCTGTATCCCAGCTGCCTGCGAGCTCGACCTCAAGGCACTGGCCAAGGTTTCGCAGAACAAGCACGTAGAAATGGTTCCTCTCAAGGAAGTACAGGGTCTGACAGGCTATCTTCGGGGTGGTTGCTCCCCGCTAGCGGCCAAAAAAAACTATCCCGTCTACCTCGACGCTTCAGCCAAAAACTTTCCAACTATTCTCGTCAGCGCGGGTCTGCGTGGCGTACAGCTGGAACTCGCGCCTCAGGAGCTCGCCATGGCCTGTCGGGGAAGCTTTGCCCAACTCACACGAGAGCAAGCAGACCTTTAACGAGGTAATAACACCCTGCATAGAGCAAAATGCCGAGCAAAAGTGCTTTTAAAAGCTTATGCGGCACAAAGCGCTGCAGACGGGCACCGCAATAGGTACCAAGCACACCGCCAAGACCCATCAGAAGGCCTAGCGTCCAGTCAGGTCCAACAGCACTCTGACTTATAGCGGCCAGCCATAGATAGCTGGCTACGCCTGTGAAGGAAGCCACAAAAGTCGCACACAGCGTTGAGCCTGCCGTTATATACACTGGCAGACCAAAGCCTGCCACGAGGAAGGGCCCCATGATGGCCCCCCCGCCAATACCATAAATGCCGCCAATGACACCGACAATAAGGCTTAGCACAAAGACCGGAAGGCATGGCAGGTGGTATTGCACGCCCTGAAACGTAAAGTCCAGAGCGGAGAGAGAACTTTGACAGATCACATGTGCCGACGTTGGCTTGCCGATTTCAGCTTTTCTCTTTTCCTTCAGGAACGCCAGGAGCATACGTAGCGCGATAAAAAGAAGGACAAAACCCACAAAAAGCGAGAAGTGCAAAATATCCTGAAGAAAACGGGTTTTCACCCAGGCACCCAAAAAAACGCCTGGCATTGTACCAATGATCAATAAGAGGGCCAGAGGCCAGACAAAACGGCCCTCTCTCCAAAAACGGTAAATACCAGAAGGACAGGCAAGAAGATTAAAAACATGATTGGTGGCACTCACGCACGGCTGCGTGATGCCAAGTATGGAAATCTGAAAAGGCACAAGCAGAAAACCGCCACTGACCCCGCCAACAGAACAGCAGAGGGAAACCACAAAAGCAGAAAAAAACGGGAGAAGCGGAGAACAGGTAATATCAGAAACGGGGAAAAACATAGGCCGCCCCCTGCAACTAAGCGCAGCTTGCACTCATCGTGTGAACATGCTAGTTGATTACCAGTGCGAGGATGGCGGAATTGGTAGACGCACTGGATTTAGGATCCAGCGGTTTAACCGTGGGGGTTCAACTCCCCCTCCTCGTACCAGTAATCTAGTTGAAGCGCCGGGAAAAGGCAAGATTGGCAAGGAGAGATTGCGTCTTGTGAAACTAAAAGACAAGCCTCCTTGACATTTTTGAAAATAAAGTTCATATTCTTTTTTGAAACAACGTGTCCTTGTCTTGTTCAGAAAAAAGTGTTTTCTTAGTGAAAATGAAATTAATTTTTTATTCTATAGCTGTATGGATGTCACGCAGCTAAAGGAAGAAATATGGAAAACAACAAGAAAAAAGAGTTTGTAAGTCACAGGATCAGCCACAACAACCTGCATATCAAGTGCACGGCCCTTGAGCAGCCCCAAGTGAGCACAGTCATGGGGCTGGTGCAGCAGTTCCATACGCATTGTGATCGCATTTTCATTGACGTTCGTGATTTGTCAAAACCCGGAAGCAGTGTCGCCCAGTCCTTCAAAAAGGCCCTTTCAAGCAGCCCCGTCTCTCCACAGCAAATCATCTTCAAAGGCGCTGGTGGTTTTGATCTAGCCATTAACGGCAATCGGGTCCTCGTCAATGCAGCGCAGAAGCAGGACAAGATGAGGCCCAAGGGGCACATTTGCTGCGGTCGCTGCAAAAATTGCCATTGTCACGGCCACGATTAGCAAAAATTGGCATTCTGCCAACTGATCCCCTCCAAACGTGCGTTGCTTCGCACATTCTGCCGTCTGTCTCCGCAGGCGGCTTTTTTCTTGCGGGCTCTAGACATTTCCCCTACAGTTCTTCTGTTTGTGCTCTCTGTCAAACACTCACGCTCTGGAAGGAGCCAAGGTGCCCGTTCAGTCAAAAAAAACTCTGCGCCGTCGTCTTTTGCGTCTCACGCGACCCATTTTTGGAGAAACGCTACTACTCATGAGTCTGGGTTTCGTGGACACAGTTATGCTCAGCCAGATTTCCGATGCCTGTGTAGCGGCCGTGGGTCTGGTCAATCAGATTCTGAACATGCTCTTTCTCATCTTCATTGTGGGCGCCACAGGGACCCTGGTTGTGGCCTCACAGTACCTGGGAGCTAGACGTCTGCAGGATTTTTTGGTCACAGTCAAAGCATCCTACCTTCTCAACATCATCATTGGTCTGCTCGTCAGCACAAGTCTTTTCTGCCTGGATGACCATATTCTCAGCCTCATGCAGGTCGCGCCCACGCTTTGGGCCGATGCTAAAAGTTATCTGACTATTGTCGGCTCTTTTGCGTTTCTCCACGCTCTCAATGTCACTCAGGCGAGTATTCTGCGTGCGCGGGAAATGGCCAGATACCCCATGTACGTTTCCCTCTTCACGAATCTCGTGAATATTTGCGCCAATTACTGTCTGATCTTCGGGCACCTCGGCTGTCCCGCACTCGGAGCAGCGGGGGCAGCCTGGGCGACGGTGATTAGCCGTGCCTTCAGTTTTGTGCTTTTGCTCATCTTTGTACTCAGCCAAACAAAAAAGCTTGAACATAATGCGTCCACAGGCCGTGATCTTCTCAAAAAACTTGGCCAGATTCTGCATATTGGCCTGCCTGGTGCCGGTGAAATGTTCTCTTATGCCTCCTCACAGGTGGTCATCACCTATTTCATCAACCTACTGGGCACAGAGGCTCTGGCAGCGCGCACCTACCTCATGAATGTGGTCATTGTGACTTTCATTTTTGCCATTTCCATGGGCCAAAGTGCAGCCATTCTGGCAGGGCATCTTGTGGGCAGCCACCATTTTTCAGCAGCCAAGCTTGTGGGGGCCTTTGCCGCACGCGCTTCACTGAAAATATCACTTATCCTGGCCCTTATTCTGGCACTGACTGCTCCGATCTTCATGCCCTGGCTGACGCCCAATGAGAATATCCAGCATCTGTGCCTGACTATTTTCTGGATTGACATTATCCTGGAAGCTGGACGTGCCATCAATATCCTCACAGGAAGGCTGCTTGCGGCTGTGGGAGACCCAATGTTTCCGCTGATCACAAGTATTACCGTTGTCTGGAGCGTGGCCACTGTCGGTAGTTATCTCGCAGGCATTATCCTCGGCTTTGGGTTACTTGGCATGTGGATTGTCTTCACCTGTGATGAAAGCCTACGAGCTATCATCCAGTGGCGCTACTGGCAGAAAGGAAAGTGGATGCATAAGAGCATCTGCTAAGAGGAGGGGGTAACACGCTAGCGAGGCCATTTCCTCTGCATAAGCAGAGGAAATGCCAGGCCAAACGCTAAAGCAGGGAGATCAGGGGGGAAGACCGCAAAAAACGTTGCAGGATAAAAAAGCATGATAGCGCAGGCAACTATGGCGCCCAACAGAGCTCTCCAGATCCTGGCACTTGCCGAAAGCAGACGTGCAACGTCGCCCATGGTCACATCAGCAAAAGCCTGAGGGAGGACAGTAAGCAGAAGAGCTGCCAGCAAAGCGCCGCTTGCTGGCAGGCGAGGCAGGGCACAAAGGAGACCTAAGCAGCAGGCCAAACTTAAGCCAAGGATTTCACAGATTCCCTGAGCTCGCTCCAAAAAATATGAGATTCTCATATTTTCCATGGGCGAAAAAGCGCCAAGCACAGCTCCCAAAAGAGCTGAGATGAGCATGCCATTGCTGGAAAAAAGTGCAAGACAGCTGCCAGCAAGCACAAGTTCCCGTGCAAGAGGCCAAAGCAGTGCGGAAATCAGTGCCAGCAGGAGGCAGCCAATGGGTGGTTCTCCTGACATGCGTGCTCGCAGCGCAAAACACAGGGCAAGGCAAAACAACGTTGCACAGTCATAGCAAAGGAAACGCAGAGAGGGTGCCAGCATCTTACTTGGCGTAACCTACAGCGCGGCGCTCACGGATCACCGTGACCCTGATCTGTCCGGGATAGGTCATTTTTTCTTCAATCTGCCTGGCAATATCCTTGCAAAGCAGATAGGAGGCATCATCGTCAATGTGGTCAGGATTGACCAATACCCGAATTTCACGCCCAGCCTGAATGGCGTAAGCCTTACTCACCCCGTCAAAAGACGTGGCAATACCTTCCAGATCCTGCAGACGCTTTACGTAATTTTCCAAAAGCTCCTTACGCGCGCCAGGCCTTGCACCGGAAAGGGAATCAGCAGCCTGCACAAGCACGGCCAAAGCCGTGGAAGGCGACTGATCCTCGTGATGGGCCGCAATGGCGTGTACAATCTCATGGCTTTCATTGTATTTTCTGGCAAGATCGGCGCCAATCAGCGCATGAGGGCCTTCCACTTCATGGTCGACAGCTTTGCCTATATCGTGCAGAAGTCCTGCACGTTTGGCCCGCTTGACATCCATGCCCAGCTCAGCCGCCATCATTCCGCAAAGAGCTGAGACTTCCAGGGAATGCTGCAGAACATTCTGCGTAAAAGAGGTACGGTAACGCAGCTGACCCAGAAGTTTGATAATTTCAGGATGAATACCGTGCACACCGGCATCGAAAGTTGCCTGTTCGCCAAGCTCCCGTACATGTGTTTCCATCTCGTGCTCACATTTCTGCACGACATCTTCAATGCGCGCCGGATGAATGCGCCCGTCTTGAATCAAACGCTCAAGCGCCATCTTGGCAATCTGCCGACGCAAGGGACTGAAGGCTGAAAGTATCACGGTTTCCGGGGTGTCGTCGATGATCAGATCAACCCCCGTGGCAGCTTCAATGGCGCGAATATTACGACCCTCACGGCCGATGATCCGCCCCTTCATATCCTCGCTTGGCAAAGAAACCGCCGTGACAGTCTGTTCACTGACATAGTCGCCAGCATAACGCTGCATCACTGTGCACAGAATATCCTTGGCTTTACGATCAGCTGTCTCACGAGCTTCGGTTTCAATCTGCCGAATCATCTTGGCCGATTCATGCCGCGTTTTGACTTCGATTTCGCTCATCAACTTGGCACGAGCTTCTTCTGGACTCAAACCGGCGATTTCCGATAGACGCACTTCCTCTTCCTCGATACGCGAGGCCAAAAATGCCTCAGAAGCCGTCAGTTCGCGTTCCTTATGCGCAAGTTCTTTTTCCAGCTTAAGCAGGTCACGTTCTTTCTCCGTCGCCTTTTCCTGCTTTTCCTCAAGACGCTCGTTCAGCTCATCGAGTTTGCGTTCCCGGTTCTTAACTTCCCGCTCACGCTCACGAAATTCGTTTTCCATCTCCTTTTTCTGGTTAAAAAGCTCATCCTGGCCCTGTAAAAGCATTTCCTTTTTCTGGGCCTGAGCTTCCTTACGGGCCTTATCCACAATACCCTTGGCCAATTCTTCGGCATCGCCAAGACGCCGCGTGATCAGAGCTCGCTGCGCAAAAAAACCAGCAGCTGCTGCCAGCAGCACAAAGACGACAAAGGTCAAAAAATACGAGAGATCCATTGCACCCAACCTCATATATCAAAACGGCAAAAAGCCGTAGAAAGGCGGTTAACCGCCGAAAAAGCACTGGTCGGGGCGACAGAGATAGGAAGGATGCAGAAACTGCACACAAAAAAAGATACGAGACGAATTCTCGCGAGAAGAGAAGGCTCCTAATGGAGTAGATGGAAAAATCCCCAGGAACGCCGTGTCTGTCTGCGGTTCAGAACCTGGATAACCAGGTCGGAAACCATGTGTCTCTCTCAGGCTTCCTGTCAAACAGGCATGCACACAAAAGACAGGGACAGTCTCCTTTTCTTAAAGCTTGTCAGGTTAGCACCGAGACAAAGATCACAAACGTCCTAGGGAAATTCATACAGATTTTTTTATCTTCTCAAGCGTGGAAGCCAGACCACTGCGTAAGGCTTCCAGCTCGTTTTTTGTCTGCAGCAGATCATCTGCCAGCCCGAGGGCAAGGAGGGTCATAATAACCGATTCCTTGTTCTGCCCACCAGAAGAGCGTTGTTTTTGCTCCGCAAAACGCTCTTCCAGGAGCTGCGCAGCCTGACGAGCCCGCTCAAAATTAGGACCGCTCTTAAAGGTGATTTGGAGACCAAAAATATTCAGGGATTGCAACGAATTGTCCATGTGTACCTATTCTACCTGGTCGTAATCCTGAATTCTGACAATGAGTCTGTCCAAATGTTCAAGAGCTTTGGCGCACTTTGCTTCTCCCCGCGCCAATTTATCCGTCAGACTGCGGTTTTTTTCTTCTAAAGCAGCTATTGTGCTTTTCAGATTTTGCGTCTGCGCTCTCAGACTGGCATTTTCTGCTTTCGCCTGTGAGAGCTGATGCAGGAGAGCGTCCACCTGAGAATCAAGCTGCTCTAAAATTTTCATAATAGTCTTCTAGCACTCTGCCCCGCTCTTGGCAAGCACAGCAAACCAAGGAGCTAGTCTGCATCGTCTCTACCAAGCAAACGCTGCGCAAAATTTTTCTGTTTTGCTCTTGCAACAGAGAGATTACCTTCCGGCACATTGTGGGTAATGGTCGAACCCGCTCCGATCAATGCTCCCCGGCCTACGGAAACAGGGGCTACAAGGGCGGTATTGCTTCCAATAAAAGCGTGTTCGCCAATTTCCGTACGATGTTTGTTTTTGCCGTCATAATTGCAGGTAATGGTACCTGCGCCGATATTGGTGCCCTGACCGATACTCGCATCGCCAAGGTAGCTCAAATGATTGGCCTTAGCTCCGCGCCCAAGTCTGGCTTTTTTCAGCTCCACAAAATTGCCCACATGGGAGTCTTCCTCAAGCACGGCACCAGGCCTCAGTCTGGCATAGGGACCTACGAGGGCTCCTTCACCCACCTCAGCCTGCACGAGATGCGAAAAAGAATGAATTCGCGCTCCCTTGGCTATCCGACAGTCTTCAATATGGCAGTGTGAGGCAATTTCTACCCCCTGACAAATATGACTGTGTCCGTAGATTTCACAGGGCCCTGTAAGTTCACAGCCTGGTTCAATTTCAACGAAAGCGCCCACACGCACAAGGTCT
Source organism: Desulfovibrio sp. (assembly GCA_017528345.1). Taxonomy (GTDB): domain Bacteria; phylum Desulfobacterota; class Desulfovibrionia; order Desulfovibrionales; family Desulfovibrionaceae; genus Desulfovibrio. The sequence goes on along the minus strand of JAFXOX010000064.1, from coordinate 30,054 downwards.
GGAGCATGGCAAATCACGCCCTTGTCGAGAAGCCCATCTACAATCTGCTGCCGCAGAAATTCTTCCATATCGCTCAATTCTCGAGGAGAATTAACGCCTAAGAGACGCTGGTCACTGCCAAGGTTGATAGCGGCAACGCGGGCTCCAGCCTGAGAGGCCAAAGCGACAAGATCGGTAATATAGTACTCTCCGCTCTTGGGGCTACGGGTAAGTTTTGGGAGAAGCTGAGCGGCAAGTTTGCAATCAATCAGATAAAGGCCGGCATTGATTTCTCCTGTCGGCGGACCATAGCTTGCCTCGTCATAGTCTTTTGCTTCAATGATCTCAACCTGAGAACCATTGCGCCGTACTCGTCCATAGGCTCCGGGTTCTGTAAGGGTGAGCGTAGCAAAGGCAAGATCAAAATTTTCGGCTTTTTCAAGAAACAGCCTTGTCAAATCCTCGGTCAAAAGCGGCACATCGCCATTGACAACCATGGTCTGATGATAGCCTTTCTGAGTGAGCATTGGCAAAGCACAGGCGAGAGCATGTCCTGTTCCCTGTTGCTCGCTTTGTATCACAAAGTGCTCCTCGGGAAAGCAGGCCTGTACAAGATCAGCCCTGTGACCAACCAAGGTCAGAATATCATCCCCAAACACCGGTTTAAGAGCCTTGTAGACGCAAGCAAGCATAGGACTCCCCAAAATGGTCTGCAAAACCTTGGGTTTTTGGGAATGCATGCGAGTTCCTTTGCCGGCAGCCAGAATAAGTGCCGCACACGTTTCCATGATCTATCCTTATCGTAGGGCCAACGCCCTTTGAGACGTCGCAAATTTGGCAGTGCAAAATCCGAGAGACAAACATACGTGTAGACTAAAGTGTAGCCTTCCCACGTCAAATGGTCAATTTGCAAAAAAAAGTGTGTTTTGAGCCACAATCAGAGAGAAGCGGCGATATCTTCTCTTCCATTGCCACCTGCGCGCTTCTCATATTTCACTGGCATCAATACATTGACATCCACCCCTCGCCTTACGGGAGGGAATTTCTACTGAAACACGGTATTTCTACCGAGTTCCACAGGTGGGGTCCTGCTTCAATGCCGATGCTCGAGCCCTTTCCACTCCACAGGCTGACACGGCATGCCCTGCCGCCAGAATGTTTTTTGCTGCATTGAAGTCGGCATTATCCACATGCCCACAACTGACACAATGGAAATGTGCCTGAGATGGTCGGCTTCGAGGATCCCTGCAACCGCAGCGATGACACAAAAGACGTGTATTTCTGGGAGAAACTAGGATGAGCGTTCCACCAAGCCATGTCAGTTTATAGCAGATCTGTCTTCGGAACTCGTACCAGCCCTAATCAAGAATGGGCTTTGTTCAGACCTGACTTGGCCTTGACATTGCGCCCCAGATTTTCAAGCGACCCGGATGCGGAAGCCGACATATTGCTGACTTTCAGTTCTTCCATGGCAACCAGCGCGTGGTTCTTGCAGATGGTTGTCGAATGTTTATGCAGAAAGTCATTTCTTACGTCCGCTCTTTTCTTGTTGTTTTTTGAACACGCAGTTTTTGTTTTTGCCAGTTTTTCGAAAATGTTTGTTTGCGTGAAAGCCGTCTCTGAAGCCTGGTAAGTTTCTTTTCATGAGATCGGAAACTTTTTTGCGGCTCAATGTATATTTCGCCACGTTCGCCGTAAAACCCTGTCCTGAAGGACAGGGTTTTACGGCGCGTTGGATAAAAAAGGCGGCCGATTTGCCTTGGCCGCCACAGACTTATTCAGCTCGAAAAATCAGTTGTCCCTGACTGATATCTACAAGCACATGCTGACCGTCGCGGATTTTGCCCTCAATAATTTCACGCGCAAGGGGTGTTTCCACGTGCTGCTGCAGATAACGCCTGAGGGGTCTGGCCCCATAGACAGGATCATAGGCTGCATCGGCCACAAAATGACGGGCCGCATCGCTCATATCCACCCGAATTTGCCGTTCTTCCAGGCGCTTGCGCAATCTGGCCAGCTGCAGTTCCACGATTTTTCCAACCTGTTCACGCTTAAGCGGCAGAAAGACCACAGTTTCATCGACCCGGTTCAGAAACTCAGGTCTGAAATGCGCCCGCAACTCCTCCATGACCTTGTCCTTGGCACCCTCCTTCAAGGTACCGTCGTCGGTAATGCCTTCGAGCAAATAGGAAGAACCAATATTGGAGGTCATAATGATGATGCAGTTGCGAAAATCAACCGTCCGGCCCTGATTGTCCGTCAGGCGACCATCATCAAGCAGCTGCAGCAGGGTATTGAAGACGTCAGGATGGGCCTTTTCAATCTCATCAAAAAGCACCACGGAATACGGACGTCTGCGAACAGCTTCCGTCAGCTGCCCTCCCTCATCATACCCCACATAGCCTGGAGGCGCTCCGATCAGACGGGACACCGAATGCTTTTCCATGTACTCACTCATGTCCAAGCGCACAATATTTTCTTCTGTATCAAAAAGAGCTTCGGCAAGAGCTTTGGACAATTCGGTTTTGCCAACGCCTGTGGGGCCAAGAAAGATAAAAGAGCCCGTTGGTCTGGCCGGATCAGAAAGCCCGGCACGCGCACGCAAAACAGCATCAGCCACGGCGCTGACAGCTTCTTCCTGACCGACGACGCGCTTGTGCAGCACATCCGCCAAACGCAGCAGCTTTTCACGCTCGCTTTCAAGCAGACGTGTGACCGGAATACCTGTCCATTTGGCGACGATCTCAGCGATATCGTCAGGACGAACCTCTTCGCGCAGAAGTCTTGGAGCCTTCTCTCCCTTGCCTGCACCTTCGGCCTGCTCAAGCTCTTTCTGCAGCTTGGGCAGTTTGGCGTACATCAGCTCAGCTGCCCTGTTCAGATCTGATGCCTGCTTGGCACGATCAATGGCAAGGCGGGTTTCTTCAATCTTGGCTTTGATCTGGCGCACCGTGTCAATAGAGGCTTTTTCGTGGTCCCATTGCTGTCTGAGACGCATCTGCAACTGCCGCTGTTCCTCAAGCTCATTTTCCAGACGTTCCAGACGTTCACGACTGGCTTCATCACTTTCTTTGCGCAGCGCTTCACGGTCAATCTCAAGCTGCATCACACGACGGTTGGCCTCGTCAAGTTCCGTGGGCAAGGAATCGATTTCCGTGCGGATCATCGCACCTGCCTCATCGATAAGGTCAATGGCCTTATCCGGCAACTGGCGATCTGTGATATACCGGTGAGAGAGAAGAACAGCGTCAACCAGAGCTGAGTCACTAATACGTACGCCATGGTGCAGTTCAAAACGGCCTTTGAGACCTCGCAGGATGGAGATGGCATCCTCCACTGTAGGTTCTTCCACAAGAACCGGCTGAAAGCGGCGCTCTAGGGCCGGATCTTTTTCAATATATTTACGGTATTCATCAAGCGTTGTCGCACCAATGCAATGGAGTTCACCGCGCGCCAGCATGGGCTTGAGAAGATTGCCAGCATCCATGGCCCCTTCCGTCTTGCCTGCGCCGACAATGGTGTGCAGTTCATCGATGAAAAGAATGATCTGACCTTCGCTTTTTTCAACCTCACCCAGGACGGCCTTGAAGCGCTCTTCAAATTCACCGCGGTATTTGGCTCCGGCAATCAGAGCGCCCATATCCAAAGCAAAAAGTCTGTTTTTCTTGAGATTTTCCGGCACATCGCCCTTGGCAATTCGAAAGGCCAGGCCTTCAACAATGGCTGTTTTGCCAACGCCAGCCTCACCAATAAGCACGGGATTATTCTTGGTGCGCCTCGAAAGGATACGGATCACACGGCGGATCTCGCTGTCACGGCCAATAACCGGATCCATCTTGCCACGCTGGGCAATGTCCACAAGGTCTCTGGCGTATTTTTTCAGTGCCTCAAAGGTATCTTCAGGATTGGGGCTTGTAATGCGGGCACCGTTTCTGGCTTTTTCCATGGTGCTGGTAAAGATCGCCCTTGAAATGCCAAATTCTTTGAAAAGCCGCCCTAAAGCTGATTTTTCCTCCACATCGAGCAGTGCCGCAAAAAGATGGTCCACGCTCACATACTCGTCCTTCATCCGCCGCGCTTCTTCCTGCGCACCGGCCAGGACTTTGGCCAGAGCCTGGGTAATGACAATCTTATCTGGGGCAAGATGCGTACCCTGCAATGTGGGTTTCTTCTTCAGTTCCGCTTCCAGAGCCACGGCTAAAGACTTAGCCTGCACGCCCATTTTGTCCAGCAAAACGGGTACAATACCTTGTTCCTGCGTCACAAGCGCCAAGGCCAAATGCTCACAGTCAGTTTCGCTGTGCCCCATGCCTGACGCCAATGTCTGCGCCTGACTAACAGCCTCTCTCGCCTTGTCGGTAAATTTGTTAATATCCATAATGACCTCCGCCGCATCCCGTTGCCGGGAAATATTCAAAATCGCTGTTCCGCGTCCGCTTTCAACTGACGGACCGTATCTTCAAGTGCAGCAATACGCTCAAGCAGATCAACGATGATCGTTCCGCCAATCACAGGCAGCTCAAAATCATCACAGATACGTACCAGTTTGCGCACGCGGTAAATATCGCTATCTGAAAAAAGGAGATGATTCTCCTCATCTTTCTCTGTTTCCACCCAGCCAAGAGACAAAACATCCTGAAAGTATTCCGCACTTATTCCCGTCTCTCGCAGGAAATCTTCCTCTCCAAGCATATGTTCACCCTATCTGCTTTCGCGCTGAGTCTTCGACTCAGCGTGCCTTGAAAGACGACTGTCTAGCTAGCTCTTCCCAGAGCCGCTGTTCCTCATCTGTGACTGTCGCCGGAACCTTGATCATCACCTGCACGAGAATATCGCCTCGGCTAGAAGGACTGCCAAGCCCCTTGCCACGCAGGCGGAACTTACGGCCGGAACTCGTACCGGCGGGAATGGAAAGTTCCACGCTGCCTTCTAGGGTTGCCACATCCGCACGAGTGCCAAGCACCGCTTCCCACGGGCTCAAAGGCAGATCACAGATAAGATCCTTGCCCTGGACGCGAAATCGTTCATGCGGCTTATAGCGGATCTGCAAAAAGAGATCTCCGGCCGTGCCGCCCAGAACCGTATCCCCCTGACCTGAAAGCCTCAGTTTCTTGCCTTCGGCAATTCCCGGAGGCAATTTGACTTCCAGACTCTTGGGTCCGTTGGGTGTGGCTATGGTCACCTGTCTAAGACCGCCACGCACAACTTCTTCCAGGGTCAGAGCAAGTTCGCTTTCTACGTCACGGCCGCGTCTAGGTTTGGAAGAAAAGCCGCCAAAGGGGTCTGGGCCAAAGGAACGGCCGCCACCAAAACCGCTTTGCCCGAAACCGCCTCCACTGTGGTTGCCAAAAAGCGATTCGAAAAAGTCTGAAAAACCTGATCCGTCAAAACTGCGACCATTAAAGGTAAAATGCGTGCCTTCAAAGCCGGGTTCACCAAAAGCCTGTCCCTGTTTCCAGTTGGAGCCAAGCTGATCATAGAGCCTGCGTTTTTCGGGATCCTTGAGGACTTCATAGGCTTCATTGACTTCCTTGAAGCGCTCCTCAGCCTGTTTATTGTTGGGATTGAGATCAGGATGATATTTTCGCGCCTGTTTTTTGAAGGCATGAGCAATGTCCTGATCCGAGGCATTGCGCTCAACGCCGAGCAATTTGTAGTAGTCTTTGTAGGTTGCGGCCATGCTTATCTCCTCGGCATCTGGCAGAGGCATCCGCCAGAGCATTCAGGCGGCAAGGTCCGAGATCTTTGCCGCCTGAAGCATATCTAATACCGTCTGTCCGCCAGTCAAGCCACAAAAAAAGGCCGCAATGCTATGCACTGCGACCTTGCAAAGGGCAAAAAGGCGTCTCTAGACGATACCGTGTTCTCCTGGTCGTTCGTATTCTTCTTCCTTCTGCGACTTTTTGTATTCATCACTTGAACCCAGTAAGAGCAGAAGTGAAGAGGAAATATAGATGGAGGAGAAGGTACCGACAATCACACCGATGAGCATGGCCATGGCAAAGGCATGGATCACGCCGCCACCCAGGAAGTACAGAGCCAAAGCTGCGGCAATGGTTGTACCACTTGTGATCACGGTACGGGACAGGGTCTGATTGACACTGTTATTGATAATTTGCTTGAAACTGTAATCAGGATGCTTCCTGAGATTTTCGCGCAAACGGTCGTAAATAATGATGGTATCGTTGAGCGAGTAACCAATGATGGTCAAAAGCGCGGCAATGACGTTGAGGTCAATATCGACACCCGCAAGCGAAAGAAAACCTGTGGTAATGAAAACGTCATGGATCAGAGCTATGATGGCACCAAGCGCAAAATGCAATCGCAGGAAATAACAGGTTGCTAGCGTAATAAAAAGCGCTACCAGCACAAGCCAGCCCATGGAAAGAGTCAGAATGGAACTCACCGCATACATGCAACCCCAAAGAATGGCTGCCATGACGGCCGCAGCCAACCAGCGATGCTCAAAACGGCCGGAAATGTACACGGCTATCAAAAGAATGGCATAGTACAGAGCACTTAAGGCCTTGTTTTTCAGATCATCGCCAACCTTTGGACCAACCATTTCCATACGCTCAATGACAGCAGCATTATCAGGAAAAGACTTGGCAAGCTGCTGGACAACCCGGTCGCGAAGAGCGCTGGCATCACCATCTTGGCTTTTGGAAAAACGCAGCAGAAAATTGCGGTCACCATCTCCAAAACGCTGTGTGCTGATACCGGGTAAATCCGGTACATCCATGCTTTTCTTGAGCGCTTCATCTTCCACGCTCTTCTCAAAGCCAACTTGGACGATGACACCACCTGCGAAGTCAATGCCAAGATTTAAGCCTTTGCCAAAAAGGCAGGAGTACAATCCCAGAAGCAGCATCAATATCGAGAAGGCATAGGCTATATAGCGTTTGCCGACAAAATCGATCTTGGTATTGGGTTTGACAATTTGAAAAGGCATAGAGACTCCCCAGGTTAGATGCTCAGGCCGCGGGAACCGGCCCGCCTGGCCCAGACTTCAAAAATCGCACGCGAGACAAAAATGGCCGTGAACATTGAGGCCAGAATACCAAGGGAAAGGGTCACGGCAAAACCACGTACTGGGCCTGTGCCAAACTGATAGAGAATCACAGCCGTGATAATGGTCGTCAGGTTGGAGTCGATGATGGCGATGGCCGCACGCTCAAAGCCAGCCTTAACGGCGGCCAGCGGGGAGAAACCGGCTCGCAGTTCTTCTCGGATACGCTCAAAAATGAGCACATTGGCGTCCACACTCATGCCGATGGTCAAAACAATACCAGCAATGCCAGGCAGAGTCAGCGTCGCGCCAAAGGCTCCCATGCCGGCAAAAAGGATAAGGATGGTAAAGACAAGCATGACGTCGGCAATCACGCCTGAAAGGCCGTAGTAAACGGCCATAAAAGCCAGAACCAGAAAAGCGCCCACTAGAGACGCAGAAATACCGCTGTCAATGGATTCCTTGCCGAGGGAAGGACCCACAGTACGTTCCTCAAGGACAGAGACCGGAGCTGGCAGAGATCCAGCCCTAAGCACGATAGCTAGATCCTGAGCCTCTTCTGTCGTAAAGCTTCCGGAAATACTGCAGCGGCCTCCGCCAATTCGCTCACGGATGACCGGCGCTGAATAGATCTTGCCATCCAGGACTATGGCCATACGCCGGCCCACATTTTCCCCGGTGATTTTCTCAAAGATACGTCCACCGCGACTATTGAAGGTCAGGGAAACATAGGGTTGATTCATTTGGTCAAAAGCCGGTCTGGCATCGTCCACGTCCTCACCTGTAAGCATGGCGTCACGTTCAATGGCCAGCATGCGCTTTTTGCCTTCGCGCTCACCCTTCTCCTCGTAGGGTAATGAAACAACACCGGATGGCAGAACTGTACGCTCTGGTTCAACATCATCGCGTACCAGGTGGAACTCGAGATGCGCAGTCTGCCCTATGATCTGCACAGCACGCTTCGGATCAGAGACGCCAGGCAGCTGAATCTGAATGCGGTTGTCCGCCTGTTTGCGGATATCGGGCTCGGCTACGCCAAATTGATCAATACGGTTGCGGATCGTCTTAAGAGCCTGATCCAGAGCCATGTTCTCAAGACGAGTTACCTCAGCGTCACTGAAATGCGCGGTAAAACGCACTTGGCCGTTTTCCGCGCGTTTTCCTTCTTCAAGCTCAAGTTGAGGGAATTGGCGACTAACAAGAGCCTTGAGTTTTTCTTCGTGCTCTGCTCGTGGCACAATGAATTCAAGAGTTGATGCGCCGATCACTCTTGGCCTGAGTACGGCAAAGCGTTCTTCCTGCGCCTGTCTGCGCAGATCCTGGCCAAGAATGGCCAGCGTATTACTCACCGCCTTTTGCACATCCACACCCAGTGTCAGATGTATACCTCCACGCAGGTCGAGACCGAGATTAACCCGACTCTCCGGCAAAAAGGAAAGGTCGCGCCCCAAAAAACTCGGAGCCGCGTAGAAGAGTGAGAGGATAAAGACAGCCAAGGCAATGGCCAGACGCCAGCGCGCACCCATTCTGCACCTCGTTGCAAGAGATCGTTATTTTTTTTCAGGATCGTCTTTTTTCGCATTTTTTTCGGCTTTGCCTTTCTTGTCAGAAAGGACTCCGCCGATGGCTGCTCTCGACATTCTCAGTTTGGAAGTGCCGCATTCCAGCGTCAGTTCTTCCTTCTCAAGTTCCACAATGACCCCGATGAGACCACTCTGAGTGATGATCTTGTCCCCGCACTTAAGATTGTCAAGCATGTTACGATGCTCTTTCGCCCGCTTCTGCTGAGGTCTGATCAACAAGAACCAGAAGATGACAAACATCAGGATAAAAGGCATCAGACTTGCGAGCATACCCATGCCGCCACCTGCTTGTGCCGTCCCCTGCGGGGCACCCATGGCAAAGGCCAGTGATTCGAACATCTCGGCTTCCTCCGTTTAGGCTGAGCACCTTGGCTGAGGCAGAGCCTCTGAACGCAAAGTCTGCACAGCTGTTGACTGCAAAAGAGTTATGTTACCCTTTGCGCACAAAATTGACAAGTCTCAAAGTAGGCCTGTAGGCCTGCGCTGTGATTTTGACAGCAAATCGGCTTTTTGCCCTGTCAATAAGGCTGATTCCAAGGCTTTTGTCCCCATCTTTGACAAGCGTCTTCCTCACGCTGACGCTTAAAACGCTGACCCATCCAGGACTGAAGAACGTTTGGGTTTTTCTGTTTTGCGAGCCATCCCTGGATCAATCCAGCGCATCAGCACATGTCCCATATCCCAGGCCAGCGAACGCACAATAAGACCCGCTGGATCCCCCGGATTACGTTCCTTGACGGAAAAGAGATAAAAATCGTGCACCTGCCTGGCTTCCATCATGCCCCCCTGGGCCATGGACCAGAGCAGGACACCACTTTTGACTTCATAGATCTCGCAGGCAAGAGAAATACTGCTAACCCCGCCTACTCCTCCATCAAAATAGTGGTGGATATAGCCACCCACAACAAGTTCTGCCCCTTTGCGCCGGCCAATCTCTAGGGCCATTTCAGGGGTATAGGGGTATGGTGTCTCCACATACTCAAGAGTGTCGAAGATGCTGAGACTCAGCCAGATCTGCCAGAACTGCCGGGAAATAAGGCTGCTGAAACTCGCTGCACCATTGATCTGCTGCGTCATGCGCAGAGGCACAAAGACGGCCTTGGGCCTGTGACCGGCCCGCCCCTGCGGAGCAACGGAGATCGCCGGAGGCTGGCGACGAACGTGATTATCGATTTGAATCTGGAAGGGGGTGCCAAAATCTCCGGTCACATCGCGCTCAATACGACTGTCGTCGGGTGTGTGCGTACACGAGAGGGTCAAAAAAAGCAGGCCAAGACAAAGACTGAAAAGAGAGCGCATGGCACGTCCTTTTGTTCAAAACAGACCAATATAGTGCAGGGTCGCCGAAAACAGCAGAATAAAAGGAAGAAAACCCGCCATAATCTGCGGCCAGGAAAGAGAAAGGGCCCGGCGTAATCCAATGGCAAGACAGGCCAGACTCCAGAGAGAACCCGCCACATTGCCAACTATGGGCACTACGGAGAGGACCTGAGGTGCCACGCTGTAGGCTGTGACTTGGAAAAGCAGGGAAAAACTATTTTTTTTGGGCGCAAGAAGGCTAAAGACGAGATAAAAAAGACCACTGGTCAGATAGACCTTGATTGTGGCAAAAGCGAGTTGCTGCAGAAGAAAGAAGAGCATATTGCCCTCAGGAGCAAGGAGCTGCAGCAGGGATTTAAGCTGAGGATCTGAGGCATCAGCCATGGCTGTGCGGAAGATATTCATCCAGATAAAGCTTGCCAAAAGCTCAATACAACAGACTATGAGATAAAAAATCAGAGCGGCATTGACTCCTTTGCGATGGGAAAGAGCCGCAAAAAAACGCGGCGCGGCAAACATGACGCGCATGCAGGTCTGATAGAAGGAGGCAAACCAGCCGATGCGGCCAGGAGCATGGTCCCAGGGATTACTGGCATTCTGAAGCGTGTCAGGTCTTACTGAGGAAGATCTCTGCGTTTGCGTCGTCTCTATCGATTCAGTCTGATCTAGCTCTTTTTCTGTAGGACGTTGCCTCTCCTGCTCAGGTTTTTCACTTTTGATGACAATGGCACCATCAGGCAGTGGATCATCGGTGACATTACCAGGTCGCAGCGTCTCCAGCACACCCTGCTCTGGTGAAAAGCGAAAACGGCAGTCACAGACAGGGCAGGTGACAATGACTGTTTTAGCGGGCAAATCTTCCCTTGCGACATCCTTGGTAAACGCACAGTCCGGGCAGATGATCTTCATCAAAAACATTCAGCGTGGTAACCCCTGCGTTCAAACAGGGGAGGAAACGCTGCCTCAATTTATTTCCCTGGTCAATATTGCGCTGCATAGCCATCAGACTGAGACCACACCAGTATTTGCAGGACATACCGTCACAATGACCGAATGCCCATCACCTGGCAAACGCCCCATTCTTTCTCTAAGGCTACGTGTCCTTAGTATGTTTCGTGCTGTTTCCCCGTGGCACGGAAGATAAAGCTTTGACGTTCGGCATCGTACGTTTGTACATACGTCAACTCTCCACAGGCGGACAGCATGGTACTCACGACCAACTCGCCGTGCTAGCTCTGAAAAAAGCGGAGTGGGCAGAAATCTACAGGAAAGCTCAGCGCTTGTCGACTGCATGCCGCAACTGGAGCAGTATAAATTTTTTGACAAAAAAAGACCGCAACCAGTGGCTGCGGTCTTTACCAAAACTAAGTGCCCGGTACTGGACGATGTCGCCTAGTGAGCGGTCACGCGGAAATCGTCACGACGGTTCTGCTGCCACACGGCTTCGCCAGAACCCTGCACAGCCGGGTTTTCCTTACCATAGCTAATGGTTTCCATCTGAGCAGCATTGACACCCAAAGAGGTCAGGAATTCACGAGCAGCATTGGCACGGCGCTCGCCGAGAGCCAGGTTGTATTCCTGCGTACCACGTTCGTCGCAGTTGCCTTCGATACGCACGCGAATGCTGGGGAATTTCTTCATGAGTTCAGCCTTATTGCGCAGCACTTCCTTGCCCTCGGGCAGAATGGTGTACTTGTCAAAGGCAAAATAGACACGGCCATCGGTGATCTGCTGAATGGCGGCATTCATTTCAGCGCTCATGCCATCATCATAACCGGGTTCAGACTGCTGTTTTTTTGCGCAGCCAAAGCCAGCGGCCAAAGACAGTACCAAAGCCAGTACCAGAGTGAAACGTTTCATGTCAGTCCTCCTGAACAGCTATTAAAAGAACGTTCCTTAAAAGCAACGTTTGATCCCCTGATCAACGCCAAGAGATAGTAGCGGGCCCTGTAGCTTTGTCAAGGTGAAATCTCGACTCAAAGCAAATTTTTTTTACCGTTCACAAGCAAAGCGTATTATTTCTTTTCCCCACCCTGTCCCCAGCGCGGGAAAGAAGCCGAGCCTCCACCTGTGGGAATTTTCTTGGCATCCCCGCCATGGCGCGTGGTCAGATAGATGTTGCGTCCGCCACCACGAGAGGAGGTAAAGGCGATAAAATAGCTGTCAGCACAAAAAGACGGTTGTTCATCGCTGCCGGGACCAAAGGTCACCTGCCGCTCCTCACCGGTCACCATGTCCTGAACAAAGATGCGGTTACCGTATTCAGTCATGCGGCTGTAGACCACAAGTGTACCATCAGGAGAAATATTGGGCTCGGAATTGTAGCCACCATTCATGCTCACGCGTGTCACAGAACCACTCCCCAAATCCTTCATAAAGATCTGCGGGCCGCCGAGACGCGAGGAGGTAAAAGCCATGCGCGAGCCTGAACTGTCAAAAGACGGAGAAACATTGATACAATTGCCCCCCTCAAGCATATGCTCTTTCTTAAAAGCGTGATTGAGCAGGAATATGGCAGGATAATTGCCATTGGAGAGGGAGACCGCCACCTTATTGCCAGGGGTGAAGGAGGGACCAATGACGACATTGCTTGGAAAACGTATGCGGCTCACCTTATGTGAGGAGCTGTCCCAGACACCCAAAGCATGAGATTTTGCGTCAATGTGGGTGAACACAATAAAACGGCCATCTGGCGACCAGGAAGGAGACATAGCCTTACCCTGAATATTGGTAATCTGACGCAAATCACGTCCAGTGGGTTTGGTCAGCCAGACATTGGCACTCATTTTCCCCGCTGACTTAGTAAAGGCGATGGTCGAACGGAAAAAGGCGCCATTGCCGGTCAATGCCTCCAACAGGTCCGCACAAAAGCGATCAGCCACCTCAGGAAGTTCCTTTGTGGTTACTTTAGAGTACTCCTTGCCAAAAAGACGGCCGCCGGTATTTGTTTCAAAAACCCGCATCTGTACAGTTTTGCTACCACTGTCACCGTCAGGCCAAAAGGCCGTCACAAGAAGGTCGGCACCAGCCAGCTGAAAACGCTTAAAATCAAGAGCCGGTGGTTCATATCCCCCCATCAGGGTCCCGCCGAGCACGGCTTTGGGATCGGTCAGACGCATAAAGGGCAAAAAACTGAGATTTTGCTGCACAAGCGACTGGAGGCCATGCCCCATAGACGTGGCTTCCTTGTTGGGGCCAAGCAGAGGTGAGGCAAGAGCCAAGGACACAACGTTCTGACCTGGTCCATAGATATCGACTCTAAGTGCCGCTTGAGCCGAAGCGAGGCAAAAGGCTGCCAGAAAGACCTGGAGGAACACAAAACACAGACATTTCTTCATCAAATATTCACAGCGTGGAAACCACGGTCTACAGACCGGGGAGGAAACGCTGCCTCCGTTGTTTTTCCTCTGTTAGGAAAGCTACCAGTTCATGACAAATGGCACATATAATAATCATTGTCCCCATTGAGCCAATTATTTGGTGGCTGTCAGAGGCACTAGAAAACTGTTCTCCAATCCTGCAGGCGGAGCCGGAACAGTGCGCGCAACTTTTACACTTTGCAGTATGGCCTTGTCTGCTTCGGCATTGCCGCTGGACTGAATTACGGCATTTTCCAAAATTTTGCCTTTGGCATCCACCACAACCCGCATGACTACGGCATAGGTGCCAGCAGGCAATTTCTTCGGAAAACGGATAATACGCGTCAGAGAACGCGACAAAAGCGAAGTATATTTGTCCCTACGCAGAGCCATACGCTGAGCAGGGTCCAAAGTCTTGGGTTCGGCAGAAGCCATTTGCGATTCAATTTTGGCTGGACCTGTCTGAGTTTTCAGCTGTCTTCGCTTATCGCCGACATCTTCGCCATAGCTGGGTAAAACCTGTGTGGAATTTTTTCCCTGGCTGGAAGTTTTAGCCTTGGGCGGGTCCACAGGCGCCGGATGCACTTCAGGCAGAGTCTTCCCCTGACTTTTGGCCGCAGCCATTGCACGTTCACGGGCCCGCTGCTCTGTGGCATCAGCCATATTGGCTGCCAGATCTCGCTCCACACGTGTTCTGGCCGTGACTTCCGCACGCATGGCGTCGGCATCAGATACACCGTAATTGCCGGATAGCGGCGAATTTTCACGCAGTTGAAATGCTAGGTAAACATCCAGCGGTGCTTCATAACTTGTCTTGCCAAAGGGCTGGGCCGCATAGACGGCACTGCACGCTACCTGATCAAACACTTCAAGCGATGAGGGGCGTACAGGCACACAGTTTTTCACTTTGCCAGTGCCATCAAGAGAGACCTTGATCTGCACGCTATAATTGCCGCGTAATGCCGGAGGCTCCCATTTGTTGAGAACCTTGGCCAGGACAGCCGACGCATAGCCGCCATCTGTATCCACAGCCACGGCAGTGGCAGCAGAACTTCTCTCGCTCACCAAAAGGCAACCAAGCAGGACAAACCATACTAGGCCATATTGTTGGAAAACCTGTTTGCACATACTAGCGTCGTCCCACAAGGTCATTGAGAGAGAAACTCAGATCAAGATCCGTATAGGCCTGGGATGGAGGAGGCGGAAAAGCACCATTATTGCTCGTACGCATTATGGCGCTAACAGCAGAGCTGTCAAACTGAGCATTGCCGGAACTCTGCACGACCTTAGCCTCCTGAACCTTGCCCTGCATATCAACTTTAACATTGATCAGACAGGAAAGATTCTGCCGGGCCGTCGAGGCATACCCCCAGTTGGGTCGCACAGCCAGCAACACCTGCCCGCGGTAAACATCAGCAAGGCCACCTCCACCGGGCCCCTTTCCTTCACCGCCACCGCCGCCTCGAGTTCCCCCAGCAGAACGCCTTGCCTGGGCCAAAGCCTGCTCCACGGCATTTCCCTTATCACCGCTCTCAATGCGGCTTGAGGCGTCACGTTTGGCCTGAGCTAGGGCCTGGGCTATAGGATCACCGGCAGGTTTGTTTCTTGGCTTGTCCTTGGGCTTATCCTTGGGCTTGTCTTTAGGCTTATCTTTAGGCTTATCCTTAGGCTTGTCTTTGGGTTTCTCCTTGGGCTTCTCCTCAGGCTTGGGTTTTTCTTTCTTCTCTTCTTTCTTCGGCTGTGGTTTGACCTCTGGCTTGGGCTCAGGCTTGGGCTGAGGCTTGGGTTCAGGTTTCGGCTCAGGTTCCTTAATGGCTTCAGGTTTGCGTTCAGGCTCAGGAGGTGTCTCAAAGGTAGTACGAGGTTCCGGAACCTCAGGCTTTGTTTCCTTAATCTCTTCACGCGCAGGAGCTGCCACTTCCTTCTTGGGTGCCGGCGGCGTAGGGGCTAATTCCCCGCTATCGGGTTCCCCCATATGACCAAGAATATTAGAGGGTGTTTTACTGCCGCCTAGATCCCCTTCCACAAGGCTGATCATCACTGCAGGAGGCTCCAGACGTAAAGGTGGCTGACTCGGCCAAAACCAAACCAACAGGAAGAAGATGAGGTGCAGGCAAAATGAAAGTAAATAGGAAGCCCATTGCATGCGCAAAACCCGCTATTGCTGTCCTGAAGGCACAGCTGCCCCCGCCGTATCTTCAAAGGTATCAGCCATGACGCCAAGCTTCTCAATACCCACACTCTTAATCCGACCTATGACATCAACCACAATACCATAGGGAACTTCCTTGTCAGCTTGCAAAAAAAGCGTTTTATCTTTTTCCTTGACCAGCTTGAGCAGATAGCCTTCCAAAGCTTCCATGGTCTCAACATTGTATTCATCGAGAAAAATCTTGCCGTCACGACGTACGGTGAGCACAATATGATCGTTCTCCGTGGGCAGAACTTCCGCCTGCTTGGCCTGAGGCAGATCCACGTCCAGCCCCTGGCTCATCATGGGCGTCGCAACCATGAAGATGATCAAGAGCACAAGCATGACATCCACAAAGGGTGTCACATTGATCTCTGAAACAAATCGTGCCTGACCCTGACTTGCTCCCATCTTACAGCTCCGTCGCTCCAGTTCGCTGAACCTGACGGTGAGCGTTGAGCTCACGCTGCACACGGTTCAGAAAATAGCCGGCAAAATTAACAAGCAAGGTGTCGATCTGTGAAAGCTTGCCCATAAAGATATTAAAACCAACTGTAGCCGGGATAGCTACGCCAAGGCCGATGGCCGTGGCTACCAGAGCTTCAGAAATGCCCGGTGCCACCGTGGCAAGAGATGCCGACTTCAGAAGACCGATGGAGTGAAAAGAGTGCATAATACCCCAGACCGTGCCGAAAAGACCAATGAACGGCGCAGTATTGGAGGTTGTGGCCAAGAAAGAGAGAGAATTCTGCAGACGCGCCAGTTCACTGGCCACTCCCTGTCTAAGAGCCCTGCGCACATTATCCACGACAACTTCAGAGGCATTGCCCATTTCCTTGGAGCGGTTGAACTCCAGAACGCCCTGATGTGCCACATAATAGAGCGGAGAAGCCGGATCAGCCCCCAATGACTGCACGGCCTCGCGCAGGTTTGTGGACTTGTCAAAGCGCTCAATGCCAATTTTGGCCTTGTTGAAAGCTGCTCCGAGAGAAAAGAACTTCTGAATCATCAGTCCCCAGCTGCCAATACTCATCAGCACAAGAAAACCAAGCACGATCTTGGATACAAGGCTGGCTTGACTGATCATTTGAAAAAAACTGAATTCCATTCTGACTCCGCTCACGCTGCCTTCCGTCTTTTAGAAAAGCAGCGCCATTTCTCAGGTTTACGCCTTGCCTTGGGCGAAAAAAATCACCAGCCCAAAGAAACAGAGCAAGGCGGACACCGGGAAGATGCAACGCCTTGGCTCATTTTTCAAGATTTTTTTACATTTTTTCCTACAAAAAGGTTCCGTTGCCGTGCTGATAATGGCTCAGACTGCAGAAACAATGGCCAAAACAATGGGGTCTCGATCCAGAACGCGCCTGAAAAAACGACGGAGAGCTGAGCGGATGCTTTCCTGTAAAGCCTGTAGCTCTTCAAGATCAGCTTTTTCCAGTTCATCCAGAACAATACATTTGGCATCCTCAAGCACATAGGAATATTCCGGTTCAAAAACAAAACCCTTGGAGAGCAGCTCTGGACCATAGAGCGTCTTGCCGCTTGCGCGCTCAAGCACAAGGACCATAATGACCATGCCCTCATCACCTAAAATGCGTCGTTCACGCAAAACTGTCCGCTCCACGTCACCAACCCCCTTGCCATCCACAAGGGTGCTTTCCAGTGTCAAAGCAGGCTCTAGTCGAAAGCTTTCCGGAAAAAGGGTTAGAGGCAGACCGTCTTCAAGAATAATGACTTTTTTTTCATCAATGCCATAATGGGTAGCCATCTGGGCATGCTTGACCAGATGCTGATATTCCCCATGAATAGGCACAAAAAATTCGGGCCGCACAGCCTGAAGAAGGGATTCCAACTCCTGCCTGTGGGCATGACCTGAGGCATGAATGGCATGCACACTTTCGTAGAGCACTTCGGCGCCAAGACGGTACATGGCATTAATCATGCGCGTAATGGCCCGACCATTGCCCGGAATAATGCGCGAGCTCATGAGCACAGTATCCCCAGCATGAATTGAGAGCTGCTTATGGCCGCCAAAAACCATCCGGGATAGCGCTGAAAGAGGTTCTCCCTGTGCTCCTGTGACAATGATCACGAGTTGTTCATCGGGCAGATCAGGCACCCCGTTATGGGCGTCAAAAAAATTGGGAGGAAGATGCGCTATGCCGAGTTCTCTGGCAATCTGGATATTGGTAGCCAGACTTTTGCCGCTGATAACCACAGTGCGGCCATACTCTCGGGACAAATCAAAGACTTCCTGAATGCGATGAATATGGCTGGAAAAAAGGGTGATGACGATTCTGCCCTGCGCCTCGGCAAAGACTCTGCCAAGAGAGTCGCGTACTTCACGTTCACTCAAAGAATGGCCGTCTCTCTGAATATTAGTAGAGTCAGCAAGCAAAAGACGGACACCATCGCCAGCAAAGTGAGAAAACAGCGAGAGATCCGTGCCGGTTCCATACAAAGGCTGATCTTCTATCTTGAAGTCACCACTGTGCACGATCCGACCGACGGCACTTTCCACACCAAGGGCATAGCCTTCAGGGATGGAATGGCAGACAGGGAAAAAATGAATATTCAGCCCAGCCAGAGAGAGAACATCCGAAGGGCCGACAGGCACGAGATCCACAAAATCAAGGACACCGTGTTCACTCAGCTTACGTTCCACAAGAGCTAGGGTAAAACGAGAGCCAAAAAGACGTATTCCCTTGAGTTGAGGTACTACCCAAGGAAGAGCACCAATATGATCTTCATGACCATGTGTCAGGACAATACCGCACAATCTGTCCCGCACCGCGAGCACGGCATGAAAATCGGGAATGACCACATCAATGCCAAGATGCTCATCGCCGGGAAACATCAGGCCGCAGTCCACCATGACAATGCCTTGCGGCGTCTCCCAAAGTTGGCAGTTGAGCCCGATTTCCCCCATGCCTCCTAGGGGAGTCAGAGTCAAAAACGCTGTCTCACCCTGCACCTTGACCTCCACTACAGACGCAAAAGATCTGGATGTTCTTCGCCCATAGCCACAAAAAGCTGCGCCACGGCCGTCAGATAATCAGCATAGGCACTGGTCAGAGAAAATTTGGCAGTTGTCAGCTTGGACGAGGTATCGAGAACGTCAAAACCTGTTCCCACCTGCTCGCGATATCTGGCTAGCGCTGCTCTGTAGGCTTCATCAGCACTTGCCACACTGGCCCGTGCTACGAGAATGCGCTTTTCGGCCTCGCGCAGACTTAAAAATTTGGATTTGAGATCATAGCCGACATTCAGTCGCAGACTGTGCTCCTCATGGCGCATTTTCTGTACCAGCTCGCCGGCCTTTTGGTCTTCATAATATGTCTTCCCCCACTGAAAGACGTCCCAAGTGGCCTTAGCGCCAACTTCCCAGCTTGTATAGCGGGAACCGTGCTCACCACTCATCTGCAGATCAGGCGTATTACCGGAGCCAGTAATATTGTAATAGGCCTCAATCTTCGGATAGTAGCCTGATTGCACAGCTTTGCGGTCTTTACCAGCTATATCCACAGCAAGCGCTGCCATGATCACATCGGGCCGCAAACGGTATGCCTTTTCCAGACACTGCTCAAGTGAATGGGAAAAGGGAACATAGACCAATTGCCCCTGATAGCGGGTTTTGGATGTAGCAGCAAGACCTAGCAAGGTATTAAGCTTAGCCTGCTCAGTGGCCTGTATATTTTCAATTTGCAAAAGCAAGCTTTCGGCCTCGCGCAGATCCACCTCTGCCTGCAACACGTCAAGCTTGGGCTTCAAACCCGTGGCATAGTAGGCCTGGGTAATGCGCAGCTGATCTGAAAGACGTTCCATAGCTTCTCGCTGACTTTGAACATTGGCCTGAGCCCTGAGAAAGTCAATAAACGCCGTTTGCACAGCCTCAATTTTTTCAAGACGAGCCTTGCGCAGGGCAAGCTTGTCACTTTGAGCCTGAAGAGCTGCTTTCTGATAATTGGCCAACAGCAAAAAACCCTGAAAAACGGGCTGCGAAATTTCCATTCCCAGGGCATACGTTCCCTTGGCTGGCAGGTAGCTTGGCGCTGGCTCGCTTTTGCGCACCTGCTTGGTCGCCGCATAGGTCAGGCCGAGTTTTGGTCCAAAGGCCCCGCGCGCCGACTTGCGACCTTCTTCCGACGCTCTAGCCTGGGCTGCCTGTGCACCAAGATCAGGGTTAGCCTTAAGGGCAAAGCGCACGGCCCGCCCCATATTCACATATCCCTGCAAATCAGCGGTTTCCTGCCCTCTGGCTCTGGACCAAGCTTGTCCGACAGAAAAAAGACAGAAAAAAACTGTCAGGAACATTGTAAATGTTCTGAAATAGGCGAGAAATTGCAAAGATGTATTCTCCATAGAGCTGTATACTGACAAGTGCCCTTTTTGGCAACATCAATACCGGGCTGCCATATGGACGATCTTGACAAAGGCTTTGTAAACAGCTAATTTTTTTGAAGGTCGGACGGCGGTAGCACTGCCAACCCCGTCAGATCCGAAAGGAAGCAGCGGTAACAGACGTTGCCGGGTGTCCGACCCATAAAAAACGCGATGATTGAGTCATCGCGTTTTTTAGTTACTACTCCTAAAGGCACGATAAGACATTATTGACGTGGAATTGCCTTACTTTTTCCTGTTTCTCACGATTCTCTAACGCAAGGCTCAGCATTGTCCGCGTAAGAAAAGATCGTGAGAGCCTTTGGGAAATCTCATCTGTACATCTCTGGAAGCTGGCAGAGTGGCGGATCCTCTGCTGAACGGTTCTTTTCTGGTGCCTGCAAGAGCATGTCACAGATGTCCGGGAGAAAGTCCTGCCATGGCAGAATATCATAGATTTCTCCTGGCCCACCAACCTGAAAGGTTTCAATGCGACCATCATCGTGCAGATGATAGAGCTGCATGCCTCCACCATTTTCCAAATGTCTCGGTGAAGAACCGCCAAGAAGCCAACCATCCTCATATCTCAGAGCGCCTCGCAGGAAATGCGTATCTGTAACATGCACCCTCGTACGTTCTGCAAAGAGCCCTTTCTGTCTATCAAGGCGTAGAAAATCACCCTCTGAGGAAGAGCAGCAAAAGACCGCCCCATCATAGCTCTGCAAGGAGTGAGGACAGTTAAGTCCAGAAGCTGCTACCCTGGCAAAAGTGCGACCGGAAACATGTCGCAGATGAAAAAGGCAGCCAAGACCTGCTTTCTGCCAAGCAAAGGAAGTCTGTTTCCAGTGGCTAAAGGGCTGATGACTGAAGGTTGAGACCAGAAAGCCGTCTTCCATGGGCAGAAAATCGTTCAGATGCATGGCATCCAAAGGCAAGTCCTTCATGGCCTCAAGGGGGGAGTAGCTGAGAGGAAAACGCTTGCCATCAAAAAGCAAAAGACGCGAATTTCCTGTATCAGCAAGACCAAGGAGGCCATGCCCCACACTTTTGATGCTGTGCAGATAATTTTCGTGCGGCCCGGGAAGGTTAACAGACTGCATACCCTGATGATCAAGGCGCGTGACAATGCAATCCGAGGCAATCCAGAGGGCATCCTCGCTATAACAGGCCCCGCAGGCTCGAAGGACAGTGGCAGGGCAGTACCAGAAGGGCTTGCCCTGCTCCAAGTCAAAGCCAATGAGCGAGACCCTAGTATTTACGCAGCTTAGTAAGAGCCGTCTGCCCATGTAAAGGTCCCTGCCAGAAAGGTGGAGAGGATTCCTGATTCAGGAGAAAAAAAGACAACGCAATTTGCCTCACCGTCTGAAGAGGTGGGAGACATTTTGTGGATAGGGTTATAGACGTTCCACCACAAGTTTGCCCATTTCTTGACAGCCCACAGCCTTTTTTCCCGCTTCCATGATATCGCCTGTGCGGTAGCCATCGGCCAGAGTCTTATCCACAGCTTTCTCAATCATCGCTGCTTCCTCTGGCATATGCAGTCCTAGTCTCAGCAGCATGGCAGCCGAGAGAATGGTGGCAAGAGGATTGGCCTTGTCCTGCCCGGCAATATCTGGCGCTGAACCATGTACCGGTTCAAAAAGGCCAGGACCCTGAGCTCCCATGGAAGCCGAGGGCAGCATTCCCAGAGAACCTGTAATCACAGAGGCTTCATCGGAGAGAATATCGCCAAAAATGTTGCCAGTGAGAATCACATCAAATTGCGAGGGATCACGCACAAGCTGCATAGCTGCATTGTCCACATAAAGATGGCTCAGCTCTACGTCGGCATACTCTTTATGCACCTCTGTGACCACTTCTTTCCAAAGACGCGAGGTTTCCAACACATTGCTTTTGTCCACTGAGCAGACTTTGCGGCGTCGTTGTCTAGCTGTTTTAAAAGCAACATGGGCAATGCGGACAATCTCCTCTTCACTGTAGATCATGGTATTGAAGCCTACGCGACTGCCATCCTGCTTCTCAAGGCCACGCGGTTCACCGAAATAAATATCGCCTGTAAGCTCACGCACAACAATCAGATCAAGGCCTTTTTGAGCAATATCGGGCCTCAACAGACAGGCTCCGGCCAGTTCTGGCAAAAGCATAGCAGGTCGCAGATTGGCAAAAAGACCAAGTTCCCGGCGAATGGCCAACAGTCCCCGCTCTGGACGTTTTTCCGGAGCCAAATTGTCCCATTTGGGGCCACCCACGGCTGCTAAAAAAACTGCATCCGAAGCTTTACAGGCTGCAATCGTCTCCTCGGGCAAAGACGAACCTGTTGCATCAATGGCTGCACCACCGATCAACCCCTTGGTATAATGAAAGGTATGCCCATTTTTTTTCACGGCAGCATCCATGACCAAGGCACCCTGATCAAGGATTTCTGGACCAATGCCATCACCCGGTAAAAGGCAGATTGTTTTTTCCATTGCTTACTGTTCCTTGGACAGACGGTCTTTGACATAACCCACCAAACCACCCTTGTCCAAGATGGCCGTCATAGACGCAGGCATGGGCGGAAACTGCATTTCGCTTTGGCGTGTCAGATTGCGGATAATACCTTTTTCCATATCCACTTCAAGCTCGTCACCGTCTCCAATCTGATCCACCTGATCGCCGACCTCTAGCAGGGGAAGCCCCATATTAAAGGCATTTCTGTAAAAAATACGCGCAAAGCTATGGCCGATAACCAGTGGCATACCTGCCCCAAGGATGGCAATCGGAGCATGCTCGCGCGAAGAGCCGCAACCAAAATTGCGGCCTGCTACAAGGATATCCCCTTTATGCACTCTCCTCACCCAATCGGGTTCAATGCCAGCCATACAGTTTTTGCCCAGTTTTTCAGGATCACTGGTCACAAGAAAACGAGCAGGAATAATGGCATCGGTATCGATATGCTCTCCGACCTTATGAACCTTTCCTTTGTAGATCACGATATTCCTCCTGCAGGCGGCTAGAGAAGCTCAGGATCAGCAATTTCCCCGACCACTGCGCTTGCGGCGGCCACCACGGGACTTGCCAGGTAGACTTCACTGGACAGGCTGCCCATGCGACCCTTGAAATTACGGTTGGTTGTCGTTACAGCCCGTTCGCCGTCAGCTAAAATACCCATATGACCACCAAGACATGGACCACAGGTACACGGTCCAACAATGCAGCCGGCCTCCATAAAGACCTCCATCAGGCCTTCCTTGAGGCATTGCTTCCAGACTGTCGGCGTTGAAGGCAGAATAATGCAGCGCACCGTCTGCTTGACCTTGCGGCCGCGCAGAATTGCTGCTGCATCACGCATGTCGCTGATGCGGCCATTGGTACATGAACCTATGACCACCTGCTGTACCGGCAAATGACCCAATTCTTTGACGCTCTTCACATTGCCGGGTAAATGGGGGCAGGCGACCACAGGGCCCCTTCCAGAAAGATCAATGCGCACGACACGCTCATAGCTGGCATTGGCATCTGCTCGAATTTCCTCAAATGGCTTATTGCCACCATGTTCAGCACAATAGGCCCTGGTCTGGTCGTCGCTGGCAAAAAGACCGGCCTTGGCACCGGCTTCAATGGCCATATTGGCCATGGTCAAACGCCCTTCCACACCAAGATTGTCAATGATGCTACCACCAAATTCTAGAGCCTTGTAAAGAGCCCCGTCCACGCCAATGGTCCCGATAAGCATGAGCATCAGGTCCTTGGCCCGCACATGCGGATGCACTGTACCCGAAAACTCGACTCTGATGGTCGGCGGTACTTTCAGCCAGGTTTCGCCCAGAGCCATGGCTGCGGCAATATCCGTCGAACCCATGCCCGTTGCAAACGCAGCTATTCCACCATAGGTGCAGGTATGGCTGTCAGCGCCAACCACGAGATCGCCGGGACCGACCAAGCCTTGTTCTGGCAAGAGCGTATGCTCAACGCCACAATTACCACCCTCGTAATAGTGGGTTAAGCCCTGCTCACTGGCAAAGGCTCGGCTGATAAGCACCTGATTTGCGGAATCAATGTCTTTTTGCGGAGTAAAATGGTCCATGACAAGGGCAATTTTATTGCGATCAAAGACCTTCGTTGCTCCCATGCCACGGAAAGATTTAATGGCCAAAGGTCCTGTGATGTCATTGGCAAGCACCATGGAGACCCGGCATTGCACAATCTGTCCATCACCTGTGATTTCCTCTTTGCTATGCCGTTGCAGAAGTTTCTGCGCCAATGTCTGTTGCATAGTGTTTTCTCCTCGCTATGCCCTTAGGCAGGAAGCTGACTGTGGATCCGCTCGCCCTCTTCTTCACGCTTGGCGAGATTATTCAAAGCATCAACATACGCGCGTGCACTGGCCACAAAAATGTCGGGATGCGTGCCTCTGCCAATAGCGGAAAAGCCTTTTTCACGGATGCGCACAGTCACTTCACCCAGAGCATCTGTACCACCGGTAATGGCATTGATAGCGTATTGCTCAAGATCAGGTGTTCTGCCGCAAAGATCGCTGATCACATTGAACAAGGCATCCACTGGTCCTGCACCAAAACCGGCACCGCTCTTTTCTATGCCATCCACATCCATGAGTACGGCAGCTACAGGGGGAACTCCACCGGCATCCGAGCTCTGCACACTGACGTGATGCAGACGAATACGATCAGGAATGCGGTAAATTTCCTGCTGCACAAGAGCCATAAGATCATCGTCATGTATGGTTTTTTTGCGATCGGCCAGATTTTTGACCGCTTCAAAAATGCTGTTGAGCTGTTCTTCGTTTAGACTGTAGCCTAAGCTCTCAAATTTCTGATGCACGGCATTGCGGCCGCTGTGCTTGCCAATAATCAGATGCGTGGATTTACGACCCACGGATTGCGGTGTCATGATCTCATACGTTTCACGGTTCTTGAGCATGCCGTCCTGATGAATGCCGCTTTCATGGGCAAAGGCGTTAGCTCCGGTAATGGCCTTGTTCAACGGAATGGGCTGACCTATGATCATGGACAAAAGACGGCAGGACGGGTAGAGCTGCTCACTTTTGATACCATGTTCAAGGCCATAGAAATCCTTTCTGACCTGCAAAGCCATGACAACTTCCTCAAGCGCAGCATTGCCGGCACGCTCACCGATACCGCTCAAAGTGACTTCCGCCTGCCGCACGCCCACGCGCAGGGCAGCCAGGGTATTGGCCACGCCCTGTCCGAGATCATCATGGCAGTGCACGCTATAGATAACTTTTTCACTGCCCTTGGTATTTTTGATAACATAGTCCACAAGTGAGGCAAATTCGGCTGGCTGCGCATAGCCAACAGTATCAGGGAGATTAATGGTTGTAGCGCCCGCTTCAATGGCTGCACCCACAATGCGACAAAGAAAATCTTTCTCAGATCGAGAAAAATCTTCGCAGGAAAATTCGACATTACTGGTATAACTGGCACAGCGTTTAACGGCTGCCACGGCCATCTCCACCACCTGATCAGGACTTTTCTTGAGCTTGTACTGCATATGCAGGGGTGACGTGGAAATAAAAACATGAATACGGGGATTTTTGGCCGCTTTGACCGCATCCCAGCAGCGGTCGATATCCGTAGCCACACAGCGGGCCAGACCAGCTATCTGGATGGAAGATCCTGCCTGTTTAGCAATGGCCTCCACAGAAGAAAAGTCGCCAGGACTCGAGGCAGGAAACCCCGCCTCAATAATGTCACAGCCAAGAATTTCCAATTGATGGGCGAGACGCAGTTTCTCTTGAAAATTCATGGTAGCGCCAGGGGACTGTTCTCCATCGCGCAAGGTGGTATCAAAAAAATAAACACGATCTGACATAATATCCTCTCAAAAAAAAACGTGGGGAAACGGCCAAAGCCTCTTATTTGCTCCTGCCTGGGGTAAATGCCCGCATCAGCTGACGGTCCCGGCGTGGCAGCAGAATATAGGTATAGATCAAACCGCCTGCAATATAGATCAGACAGAAAATAAAACCAAAAATCCTAGGATAGGAAAAAAGCAGACCTAAAAGAAAGAAAAAGGCCACAAGGCAGCGTACCGGGTGGGCACGAATGAAATCGTATTCCTTAAAAGAAAAGTAGCGCACCCGACTGACCATAAGAATACCCACAAAAACCGCAAAAAAAAGGGCAAGCCAGGGGATACAAACTCCAAACATCTCAGGTAGCTTCTGAGCGAAGAACAAGAAGGTAACCAGAGTGCAGCCTCCAGCGGGAATGGGCAGGCCAATAAAAAATCGTTTGCTGGCTACTGAGCTGCTGATATTGAAACGGGCTAGGCGAAGGACACCGCAAGCTGCATAAATAAAGGCTACGGCAACACCGATGTTGCCAAAATGCAGAAGCTGCCACTGCAAAAAGAGCATAGCTGGCGCTATACCGAAAGCAACGGCATCAGCCAGGGAGTCATACTGCACGCCAAATTCACTGGCGGTATGCGTCAGACGGGCGACCTTGCCGTCCAGACCGTCCAACAGGGCAGAAAGAAGAATGGCTATGCAGGCATCTTCAAACCGCCCCTGAACTGACCAGACCATGGACAAAAAGCCCAGAAACATACTCAGCGTCGTAATCAGATTGGGAAGAAGATAGGCACTTCTACGCGCTTTGCGTTCTTCTTTGCTCATCAATTATTATTCGGCTATCCCCTAGGGAAGCCGCCTCCAGTATCGTTTTCAGTGGCCGTTGATAAAAAGTTTGACTAGGACTTTCTGGCAAGAATGCTCAGGCCAGCCACAACATGCTCGCCCACCTGGACAGTCGCCCTGTAGTTAGCCGGCAAATACAGATCAACTCGCGAACCAAAACGGATAATGCCGCAGCGCTCACCGCGGCCAAGATAATCGCCACGACCTGCCCGGCAGACAATTCTGCGGGCAATGAGGCCTGCAATCTGAACCATGGACCAGATCTCCCCAGAATTTTCCTCAAGTTTCCAGGCGCAGCGCTCATTGTTCTCCGAAGCTTTGTCTAAAGAGGCATTGACAAAGGTACCGGGAAAATACTTCATATCCACGACCCGACAATCCACGGGTACACGATTGACATGGACATTAAAGACATTCATGAAAATACTGATGCAACAGCGCTCTTCTCCGTCAAAGGGATCTTTGCGGGTCGAGACATGCAGAATCCGTCCATCAGCCGGACTGACAGCCACATTTTCCTCGGCTGGCACAACACGTTCAGGATCGCGAAAAAACTGCAATGTGAAGATGCAGAGCAAAAGGCTTATCAACGCAAGACAGGGCAGCTTGACTAACGCAAAGATCAAAGCCGCAAAGGCTGTTATAAAAATAAAAGGTTTGCCTTCGGGTGCGATTCCGGCGTTGGGTGTAATCATGTGAACTCCTTTGTCTAGCCCCGCAAAAAGTGTGTCTAAAAGTTCAATTTTACCTGCTTCTGATTGAGCTTGCAAGCCCTTCATTGCGTCGGCAAAAGTGCAGCGCTTGATATTGACAAAGAGCTGTTCCTTCTGCCAAGGTGCCGACACTCTTACTTTTTCCTTCAAACGTGAGCGACCCATTATGTCAAAGCACCTAACACGAGGTCTCCTTGCCCTGTGTCTGCTGCTTTCCGCCTGCGGGCCAAAAGATATCGGGCATTCGCAGGATGAGGAGGAACCCATTCGCACCAGCGTCTCTGCGGCTGAGCAGATGCGCTATCCGGTCTACGGCACAGATAGCAACCAAAAAATGCTCTATCTAAACAATACTATGGATACCATGGTACTGCGCCAATCTCTGATGAATAATGCGCTCAAACCCAGTGGAATCTCTCCCGAGCACCCCTCTTATCGCGCACATCCCAAGGAAGCGAGCCCTTTCAGGCAATAGAAACCAAACCTTAAAACTGGGGAAAGTGAATGGACAATGAACTCACCCATGTCACACGCGATGGGCGCATCACTATGGTTGATGTGGGAGAAAAAGCCGTAACAAAACGCGTGGCTCTCGCTGAAGCATATGTGCATCTTTCAGAAAACACTCTGCATCTGCTTAAAAATCAGGCTCTGCCCAAGGGAGACGCCCTCGGCTGTGCACGCGTCGGCGGCATTCTGGCAGCTAAGGACACAAGCCGTCTTATCCCCCTTTGTCACAGCTTGAATACAACATTTGTCGATGTGCGCTTTGACGTCCTTGAGGAACCTCCGCGCATCCGTATTGAAAGTGAAGCAAGGTGCAACGGGGAAACCGGAGTGGAAATGGAGGCTATTGTTGCAGCAGAAGTGGCTGCAGCCATCATCTACGATATGTGCAAGGCTGTTCAACGCGACATCACCATTGAGGGCATTCGACTGCTCTACAAAAACGGCGGCAGAAGTGGTGAATACTGTGCCCAAGGATTTTCGCTGTGATCCATAACCTATCCCCTGTAGCCTTCAGCATCGGCAATTTTGAGATGCGCTGGTACGGTCTGATGTATCTCGCCGGTTTTGTTCTCGGCTGGCTGCTTGGCCGCTACAGGGCGCGCCGTCTGTCCCCAGCTTGGGTAACGTCCGATGTGGATGATCTCTTAACCTTTTCCATGCTTGCGGTAATCCTTGGTGGCAGAATTGGCTATGTGCTCTTTTACGATTTTTCCGTCTATCTTCAGGACCCTCTGGAAATTTTCAAAATCTGGCATGGCGGCATGTCTTTCCACGGGGGGCTGCTTGGTGTGCTGGCAGCATTCTGGTACTTTTCCAAAACACGCCACAAAGACTTTCTCGAGGTGTCGGACTTTGTAGCGCCCCTTGTACCCCAGGCCATTTTCTTTGGAAGACTTGGCAATTTCATTAATGGCGAACTCTGGGGCAAAACTACAGACCTTCCCTGGGCCATAGTCTTTCCTGGCGCAGGTCCGTGGCCCAGACATCCATCCCAACTCTACGAGGCCTTTCTTGAAGGAGCATTGCTCTTCTTGATCCTCTGGATTTTCGCTAAAAAACCGCGTCCCAAAGGACAAATTTCCGGTCTCTTTGCCATTGGTTATGCCATTTTTCGCTTTGGAGTGGAATTCATTCGCATCCCGGATGCCCAGCTGGGCTACCTTGCCTTTGGCTGGCTAACCATGGGACAGATTCTCTGCCTGCCCCTATTTTGCATCGGACTCTATCTTTTTTTTCGCAGACCCCAAAATCAGGACTTTTCCACGAATAAGGCCCATGAAGGTTGACAGAAACACTTTTTTTAGCGAAAAGTTCACTTCAGCACTTTTTGTTCCTGCTCTGAGCAGGGACTGAACTTTTCAGGAGGATCAGATGGCAAAGGAAGGATCCATCGAAGTCGATGGTGTAGTACAAGAAGCATTACCCAATGCCATGTTCCGCGTTGAGCTTGAAAACGGGCACGTTGTTCTCGCACATATCTCCGGAAAAATGAGAAAATTTTATATTCGTATTCTTCCTGGAGACCATGTTAAAGTAGAGCTTTCTCCTTACGATTTGACGCGAGGACGTATTACATATCGTGTAAAATAGATTAAAATATTGATACGTTAATTAAAAGCATACCAATAAATTCTAAAATGATAAAATAAAAAAATTCCATACAAGACGTCTCATTGGATAGAAAAATGGACAAAACAAGCAGTGAAATATTTGGGAATTTTGTCTACGATGAAAGCCTAACATATGATGAGCTGCTACATACCGAAGAGACCCTGACTAGCGCTATTGAGGATCTTTTAAAAAGAGCGGGCGCCGAGCATGTAGACTTTACTCCCATGGGTGACTCACTGATGCTACAGTGCAGCTGCCAGGGACATAAGATCTATATTTTTCGTAAGCTTGCCTGTGAGCTGGCCGAAATTCTTCCCCAGAAAATTTCAGGCCGTATCTGCTGTCTTTCCCATGGACTTGATACCTGCCATGTCTACTGGCTTCACAAAAATGCCTGGCAGGAAGTCAGTTTGGTCATTCCTCAGACACCTCTCAAGGGAGCCAAGGAATGGAGGGCCGAAGAGGCCAAGGAAAACGTTCAGAGCGAAGTATCATGAAGATACGCCCAGGTGATGGAATTGGTAGACATAAGGGACTTAAAATCCCTCGCTCTCTGAGCGTGCCGGTTCAAGTCCGGCCCTGGGTACCAAAAACGACAAAAAAACCCCTTTTTCAAGGGGTTTTTTTGTGCCCAAATTTCTATTTCAGTACCCGTTTACCGGCATTATAAGCGGATTTACTTATTACCCATCGGAATACTCTCGGGAATGTATCGGGAATAGCCCGAATATAAATTTT
>JAFXOX010000063.1 GCA_017528345.1 Desulfovibrio sp. | reverse complement strand
TGACGGACATACTCACCAATCAGCTCTCCCATTGTGATCGGCGCTTTGGGATCAGGGTTACGCTTATACATATCCCAAAGGTTGAGATATTTGATCACTTTGGGATCTGCACCTGCATACGACTTCCGATGCTGGACCTGCGCGGGTTTAGGTCCATCCATGAGCTCTATTCCTAACTCTGGATTGGTTGGTACAGTTTTTGCTGATTGACCATCTTCATTTTTTTCAAAGTTTTCATTTTCTTCACCAGTACCAGTACATGGAAAGGCTGCCGTTTCATCACAAGTACAAAGGTTATCACCAGTAGCGTCAGTAACTCCACCATCACGTCTGGCAGGGATTCGGACTACACTAGTGCCAATAATTGCTTGGGCATTTGCTTTAACTCCAGTACCAGGTGAACCTGCCATTCCACCAAATGAACCAGCTTCGGATGAACTTGACGTTCCAGTACCACCCAATCCGTCATTGTCTTTTGCTCTTTTAGCTTTAGCTTGTTCAGTTCTTTTAATTCTATTGGTGGTTAAATTTTTTGATCTTAGATCTCTTTCATTAGGATAACCGCAAGTTTTATTGCAATTTTCATCATTTATTTGATGAACTTTTTTTAAACAATTCTTAATGTTTGGAAATTTATTACCGCAAGTATAACATTTTAATTTACAAACTCCTTCTTTTAATATGACACTTTTTTCACTTTGATTATGTCTTAACAACATATTTTGTTTGAGGAAGATGTAGAAATCTTTATTTTTACTGTCTGTTTCTAAATCTAATTGCTGATTTTGACCAACAGTAGTAGCTGATGTTGAAAAAGTGTTATCTTCTTCAGAATCAAAATTCTGCATTTTCTTCCAGTTCTTGAGTGCAGCCTGTTGTGCTTTTAGTGCAAGTTTTTGAAGTTCTTCAAGCGGTTTGTCAGGATGAAGTCTAATGAAGAACTGTAACCAGTAAGCAGATTCATTTGCATTTTGAGTAATTATGACAGTAACTCCTTTTTGGTGTGAAAATAGAAAAGCCCCCGCATCCGACTCAGAAAAATTTCCTTGTGTTTTGCCCTAGGTTGAATGGAACGGTCTGGTCCTGTAGTTTTGTCATGGAAAGTCCGGCAGGCCAAAATTTTTAGAGCTTTAGTTTCGATTATTGGTTGCATTCCGACGAAGCTGTTTGTTGCCCCCTACAAGAAGTTCGAGTCAAGCGGCTTTATTGATCGCTTCGTCTTCGTACCGCTCTCAGCACACAAGCCCAATTTTATCAGTGTGCAGACTGACTTGACGGACGCAAAGCGATTCTTCCAGAAATGTGCAGACGTCTTGATTAGTCAGACTGGCTCCAATGTACCGCCAACTGCCTACAATATTCCTGACGATGCATGGGAACTGTACACCAAATGGGCGAATTATTACGAGCTGGAGCTGTTTGACACTCCTTATCATCAGTATTTCCAGAAAACCAGCCTGTGTTAGCGCGTGGAGAACTCTCTGAGAAGGAATTGGAGCTAATTTGTCAGAAAAATCGATCAGCGTCTGCATAAAGCTGAAAGACCTGAATACTGTGAGCCCACACTGGTGTATCACCCCTGGGGTAGTTACAAAACACTTGCACTTGGGGCTCGTTTTCAGGTAAAACATATCATCGTCGTTCCTGATGCTGAAAGCTCTCTTCAGATTCATCACCATAGAGCCTGCCAAAAGGATCAAAAAGATGCCTGTACAGCCTTGACACGAAAGAAGGGCAGTATCAGTGAATATGCATTGACGTTTTTGAAATCTCTGCACTGTGGGAGAAATCCCCATTTCTTACGATATGTAATCTCCAGAAAACCCTACAAGATCAAAAAATGCAATACCATTAAAATTGATATAGTATAATTGTTTATACTTTTAACAAATATTCCTCCAACAAAGTAATAAAAATATGTCAGTGTTTTCTAAAAATACAAAACGAATTGTAGACCTTTTTTTCTGTATTTTTTGTGCTATACCTGTCATAATTTTATCTCTTTGTATTGCGATTGCTATTTATAAAGATCACAGCGGGCCAATTTTTTTTCGTCATAAACGTTTGGGAAAATATGGCAAACCTATAAGTATTATAAAATTTAGAACAATGTATTATACCAGAAAAAACGATAACAAATATATACTGTCAGAAAATCATCTTAAAGAATATGAAAATGACTACAAAATACGAAGAGACCCTCGTATTACCCATTTAGGTGCCTTTCTTCGTAAATACAGCCTTGATGAACTTCCCCAGTTTATCAATATTTTTCTTGGAGACATGAGTCTTGTAGGACCGCGTCCCATTGTCAGCGAGGAAAAAGAAAAATATGGTAATGTTTTCAATGAATATTGCCAAGTACGACCAGGTCTTACTGGATTGTGGCAAGTTTCAGGAAGAAATGATATAAGTTACGAAGAACGCGTTGCTCTTGACCATTACTATATTACGCACTGGTCCCTTCGCCTGGATTTTTGGATTCTTCTCCGCACAATACCTGCTGTCTTTTCCGCAAAAGGAGCTTATTGATGCGCTTACGCTACCCCACCCTCACAACTTTCCACGGATGATCTCAAACAGCATACTTCCTTTTTGCGGGACAAAAACCAGCAGCAAAAAACCATGGATCAGATGCCGCTTACCCTTCTTGTCAACACTCTTCCGCTCATCGGTAAGGAGACAGGCGTTGGCAATTACACACGCCATATTGCGCAGGCCGTGCAGGCACGCCGTGATCTCTTTCACGTAACCTTTTACCACGGCTTCTTTTCCCAAAGCCTTCCCCATGCGACAACCTTGAGCCAGCGTCTGCTCGCCTGGATCAAGGAAAAGCTCAAAGCAAGCCCACGACTACGCAGTTTTGGCAAAAAGCTGCTCTCCCTCATGCGCTCAACGCGCAATAGCTTCCATCCACCTCTTTTTGACTGCTACGTTGAGCCGAATTTTATTCTCTTGCCGCAGATCAAGGCCCGTAAACGTCTGCTCACGGTCCATGACTTCTCCTGCTTTCTCTATCCCCAGTGGCACCCAAGTGAACGCGTACGCTATCTTGAAGCACATTTTGCCCAAAGCCTTGAGCGCGCTGACCGCATCGTCCTCGTTTCCGAGGCCATGCGCAAGGAAGCCATCACACTCTTTGCGCTGAATCCTGAAAAAATCACTGTCATCGCCAACGGCCTCGATCATTCCGTCTTCAGGCCCCTTCCCACTCCTCTCACCGAGCGGCTTCTTGCCCCCTATAAGCTTCCTTTGCATTTTCTTCTCTTTGCCGGCACCTTTGAACCGCGCAAAAACCTCAAACATCTTCTGGCAGCCTATGCGCTTCTGCCAACCTCTCTCAAAGAACAGTTTCCCCTCATCCTCTGTGGCGCTGAAGGCTGGAAAAACGATGACATTTTCGAGATGATCCGTCAGCAGCAACGCTTTGTCCGTTCCCTGGGCTACGTACCTCTTCAGGTTCTGCCGGCTCTCTATAACCGTGCAAGCCTGATGTGTTATCCCTCGTGGTATGAAGGCTTTGGTTTGCCTGTGGTTGAAGCCATGGCCTGTGGTTGCCCAGTCTTTGCCTCAAATCACGCGGCACTCAAGGAAACTTGCGGAGGCTGCGCCAAGCTGGCCGATCCCGGCGATATTGAGGCCATGGCCAAGGCTCTTAGAGAAGTGCTCGAAGACGAAGACTGGCGCACAGAACATGCGCGTCTGGGCCTTGCGCACGCAGCGACCTATAGTTGGGAAGCATCCGCCAAAGCGCATATATCACTCATCTCTCAGCTCTGTGCAGGCTAATATGTCCACGCTCTGCCAACTTTTCCCCCTTGCCCTGGCCCTCTGCCGCCAGGATCTCAAAGCCCGCTATGCCGGTGCGCTTCTGGGTTCACTCTGGGTCCTGATCTGGCCTCTGGTCCAACTCTTCATCTACATTGTGATCTTCGGCAAATTCATGGGTGCCCGCCTGACAGTTGTCCAGGATCAGGCCATCGCATCCTATGGCCTCTATGTGGCAGCCGGACTCCTTGCCTGGACCTGTTTTGCCAATACCCTGCAGCGCACAAGCCGCTTTCTTCTCGAAAAGCGACAGATCATCAGCAAAGTCCCCGTTGACCTCAAAGTCTTTCCACTCTCCATCTGTCTGCAGGAGCTCCTCCCCCTTGGGGCGGGCTACCTGCTTTTGCTTTCTGCCTGCCTCTTTTTTGGCCAAAGCCCCAAACTCTGGCTCCTTCTGCTCTCCGCTCTGGCTCTTCTTGCCCAGCAAATGCTTGCCATGGGCCTTGGGCTTTTTTTTGCCGTGCTTGCAGCCTTTATCCACGATACCCAGGAAGCCGTGGCTGTGGCCCTGCAAATGGCATTCTGGTTCACCCCCATTGTCTACCACCCCTCCATTCTGCCAAGCTGGGTGCAAACAGCGCTCAACGTCAATCCCATGACCCATGCCTGCCAGATTTTGCAAGAATGCTTTGTCTTTGGCGGTACCGTCTCTCCCTGGGCTCTCGCCTATCTTGGTCTCTGTGCCTTGCTGGCCATGGCCCTAGGCCTTCTGACACTCAAAGCCAAAGAAAGTGGCGTACGCGATGTCATCTAAAGCGTTTACAGCCACTCCATTCTTCTGCCGGAGTATATATGCCCCCTGTTCTTGACGTGGAAAAGCTCAGAAAGACGTTTACCTGCTATACGCGAACCCGCGACAGAGTGCTCGAATTTCTTTCCGGCCAGAGCCGCCACCGTAGCTTCACAGCCCTTGACGCCATCAGCTTTAGCCTGGCTTCAGGCCAGATCATGAGCATCATTGGGGAAAACGGCTCAGGCAAATCCACCCTGCTCAAATGCATAGCCCAGGTTTTGCTGCCTGATTCCGGCACCATCAAACGCCACGGCAAAATCACAGGGCTCCTTGAACTGGGCACAGGCTTTATTCCCAACCTCTCAGGCCGTGAGAATATCGCCTTCAACGGCACCTTTCTCCAAATGAGCGCCCAAGACATAGCCAGGCGTGAAGAGGCAATCATCGACTTTGCCGAACTTGCCCCCTTCATCGACGAGCCTCTGAAAAGCTACTCGTCAGGCATGACCATGCGACTGGCCTTTGCCATTGCCATGCACGCCGATCCCCAGTGTTTTCTTATCGATGAAGCTCTGTCCGTGGGCGATACCGGCTTTCAACAAAAATGCTTCCAAAAACTCTCATCCTTTAAAGCCAATGGCGGCGCCATTCTCTTTGTCTCCCATGACATGAATGCCGTCAAACTTCTCTCAGATACCGTGCTTCTGCTCGCCCATGGCCACATGAACTACCTTGGCCAGCCCGAAGAAGCCATCAACCGCTATAATGCCCTCGCAGCCTCCCACGGCCAAAGCGGCTCTGCGACATCCACAGGCTATGGCAATGGCGCTATCTCCTTTACCTCCGTGCACATCACAGACCCTGATGGCAATCCACAAAGTCTGATCCGCTCAGGGGCCCCCCTCTGTATCCACTTCACCTACAAATCCTCGCAAAAAGTGGAACACGTGACATTTGGCATCATGCTGCGCGATCGCTTTGGTCAGGATGTCTTTGGCACCAACGGAGCCCTTCTGCACACGCTCAAAGATGTGGAAGGCGAAGGTCACGGCTGCTTCACCTTCCCCGCCATGAACCTTGGTCAGGGTACCTATACCATCAATTTGGCCGCTCATCAGGGCACAACACATCTGGAAACCTGCTACCACTGGTGGGACAGAGCAAGCTCCTTTGAAGTGCTCCAGGATACCAACTACATCTTTTCCGGGCATACGCGCCTGGAGGCTCACCTTGATGTGTAGCAAAGTGACCTCTGAGAGACAGAAGAGCACCTCAACAAGATGACAAAGTCCTTCAGCATGAGTCTCGAACCTCCCGGCAACCTTGTAACACAACCTTTTCCCGGGTATTGTCCAGCTCATGCTCCCCTCAACGATCTTCCAAAGGTGATACCCCGAAAAGGCCACGTCAAAAAATAGGCCAAGTGAAAGAGCTTGAAAACGGCAGAGAACGTCATAACGCTCGGAGACTTTTGCGACACAAATTTCGAGGGGAAAACAACATTTTCATTGAGGATGCCCTCTTTGGAAGTTGCAGATGACAACTGCCAAGAGCCAATGGATTACACGATAGCGACTTCATAGGCATCTGTTGGAACCACCCTCCACGGAAAGGGGGGCTTTTCTTTCTCCCTTTTCACGTTTCAAAGAGCAGCCCTGTTCATACCAGTTTTTTTGTATGGCCGGTGGACGTTATCTAGAGAGCGGAAGTTCCGAACTCGAAAGCTTACGGCAAGAGGACGCGAATCTCATCAAGGTGCAATCCGTGCGAATTGGGCTGAAAGAACAGCCTAGCAAATCTCTGATCCGACGAACAGGAACCTTTTCAGGCAGGCGCTAAGGAGAAGTGTGCGAAATGTCACAAACTTTTCAGAGTTTTTTTTCAGTCGTGAAAAGCGTGGTGATTTTCTCCGCTGAGGGATCAATAAACCGCACCGGAGGGAGTATAAATGCCAGTTTTTTTGAATGCAGGAGATGTCGTCAAGACTCGGCTGGGTGACTACGGTGTTGTATTAAAAACGCAACAGAAGGATTCTGATGTCAATGTTGACATAGATTTGGTAGGAAAGGACAAGCTTGTAACCTTTCTCCAATCAAAGCTTGAAGTGATTCCCGATCTGGCTGACGTACCAGAAGAACTGCAGTATGCGTTGTCCCTCCGGAGTGCGAAAATAAAGAATGCCGGTAAGACGAAACATGACATTTTTTCAGCTTCTACCGGCAGAAAGCCTTCGTCTGTACCGAATATAGGCATAGATGGCTGTATGGCTCATTTTAAGGAGTGGCAAAAGAAGAAACAGCACGGGGCAGTGGGCTTTCGTGACGAAAAATTTATCTTTGCTGAAAGAACTTACCGCATAAAGTGTGTCGAACTCTTTAACGCGGACCTGAACAAAACGTCATTTGCAGATCTTTTGGCTGCTGAAGATTATGAAAGCATTTTTTCCAGGGCTACTGCCATATTTTCATCTCGAAAGGCTGCTGATGGCTTAGCTGGTGAACTGAATTATGTAAATGACAGATACGGATCAATCACGAGGTTTAAGGATGTCCTTTTTGAGAAAGGAGCTGAGAAAGCCAAAAATTGGGCAGAGCTACTTTACGATGTCCTCTATGGAAATGATGTCGAGAAGGCGTTTGATGCTTTTGCGTCGTTTTATAATGCTATAGATCTGAAAGATAATAAATGGCCTCTAAGTACTGTTTATTTACAGATTAGGGACATAAAACAATACATTTGTATTAAGCCAGATTTTTTTGAAACGGTGGCGTCAAGCATGGGCTATGAGAGTATCACTGGCCATGTTTTACCGAAAGCAGCGCCACCATCGTGGAAAAACTATCAGTATTACTTACAGTTTGCCGAGTGGTTAATGAAGCAGCTTCAAACATGGAAAGAGCCTGAACGGAGGTTACGAGAAGACGGAGATATGCTCGACATTCAGGCTTTTTGCTACATCATCTACCAGCAACATAAGAAGAAGGCGGATCTTACAACATGACTTATCTTGTACAAACTCCTCTCTCTTCCTTCAAAGCCTACGATATCCGAGGCCGCGTTCCCAGCACACTGAACGCCAACCTGGCTTATGCTCTGGGACGTGCCCTGGTTGAGGTGCTACATGCAAGCACTGTCGTCGTAGGGCAAGATGCCCGTCTCTCTGGTCCAAAGCTCTGCACAGCCCTTGCGTCCGGTCTTCAGGCCGCTGGTGCCAGGGTTACCGATATCGGCCAGTGCGGTACCGAAGAAATCTACTATGCCGCTGCCAATCAGCCCTTTGATGCAGGCGTCATGATTACAGGAAGCCACAACCCCGCCGACGAAAATGGGTTTAAGATTGTTCGAGGTGGAGCCGTCCCCGTCAGCGGCGATTCTGGTCTTGACGATATTCGTGACCGTGTTGCCCAGTATCTTGGTAATACCCTAGCTAAGACTACGGCTACGTGTGAAAGTACATCCTTCAGAGCTGACTATGTGCGCTGGCTTCTCTCCTATAGTGGCCTTACCGGATACGCAGACAAATGCCGCAGACTTAAGGTTGTGGCTGATGCCAGCAACGGCTGCGCTGGTCTTGTATTGAAAGAACTTGCGCCCCATGTGCCCTTCGAGATCGTGCCTCTGCACTGGGAACCTGACGGTCATTTTCCCAATGGGGTGCCCAATCCCCTTTTGAAGGAGCGCCGAGCCGCAACGGCAGAAGCCGTGCGTAAGGCTCGGGCCGATTTCGGCGTTGCCTGGGACGGAGACTTTGACCGCTGCTTTCTTTACGATAGCTCGGGCAACTTTATAGAAGGGTATTACATTGTTGGCCTGCTGGCCTCTGAACTGCTCCGCACACATCCCGGGGAAAAAATCGTTCACGACCCACGCGTATACTGGAATACCCGTGAAGTTGTACTTGCGGCTGGAGGCGTGCCTGTTATGTGCAAAACAGGTCATGCTTTTATCAAGGAGCGCATGCGCGCTGAAGACGCCTTATACGGCGGTGAGATGAGTGCACACCACTATTTCCGAGACTTTGCCTATTGTGATTCCGGCATGCTGCCTTGGCTCCTCATAGGGGCGTTGCTCCTGCGCACCGAGACAACACTTGCCGAACTTGTTGAGGCACGTATGGCAGCTTATCCCTGCAGCGGGGAGATCAACTGCAAGGTCAAAAAGCCCAAGGATCTCCTACAAGAGATATATGACTATTATTTTCCGAAAGCCACGGGTAGCGACAATCTGGACGGTATAAACATGGAGTTCAAAGACTGGCGTTTTAACGTGCGCATGTCCAACACAGAACCCCTGGTGCGTTTTAACGTGGAAACAAGGGGCAGTACGTCACTGCTTGAAGACAAGACCTCAGAACTTCTCGCGTTTGCTGAAAATCATGATGCCGAACGTTTGTGAAGAGATCGTGCCTGCCGCGAACGGCTTAGCCTCGTAGGTAGGAAAGTAACGCAAAGAGAAGTGTCGTCTGTGCCACAAGACTGCCTATGAGCCACTTGACCAATTTGTTTTCTGTATCTGTGGTACACATTTCGATTTTGGCGTCCTGCTGTTCAA
The DNA here is from genome assembly GCA_017528345.1 of Desulfovibrio sp. Lineage (GTDB taxonomy): Bacteria > Desulfobacterota > Desulfovibrionia > Desulfovibrionales > Desulfovibrionaceae > Desulfovibrio. The sequence goes on along the minus strand of JAFXOX010000063.1, from coordinate 1,345 downwards.
GGAGCTTTTTAACGACGTTCATGTCTGCAGACATTCTCTGCGCTAAAACATCTATCCGTGCGTTGCTCTTGGCGATCTCTTCCTAGGTCATTTCTGACAGCGGCGATCTCTTCCTTGAGCTCAGTTCTGACGGCTACGATGTCTTCCTTGAGTGCAGCACGAGTTTCCAGCACATCTGCCTTAGTCGCGAAATCTCGCGCGTCGAGCATCTGGCTGAAGGCTTCACGCTGTGCCGTAGCCAAGGCTTCAGCCTGCATTCTTTCCATTCACGCATCCTGCATGGTCTTGCTGAATGCGAGTGTATCAAAGGTGAGGATAGCCATAGGTAAACGCCTTATTTCAAGGAATACGCAATCTTCCCAGATTTTTCAATAGGAGCATCCCATGAATACGTACACAAAATCTTGCATCGCTCTCATGGCTCTTTTGTTCTTGAGTAGCACTCCCCTTGCTGCCAATGAACTGCAGCTGTTACAGGCAAAGGCCAACACCAACGACCCCGTCGCTCAGTTTGTTCTGGGCAACCACTATTTCACAGGCGACAAAGTCACTCAGAACTACAAAAAAGCCCGGGAACTGTGGGCCAAGGCAGCGAAGCAGCAACATCCTGACGCCCTCTGTGGTCTCGGTATCATCTATTTGGAGGGCAAGGGGGTGCAAAAAAATGTAAGCAAGGCCCGCACTTTCTTTGAAGCTGCTGCCAAACTCAATCAGGCGGATGCCCAGTGTGGGCTTGCCCAGCTGTACTATGCTGGCAATGGCGTCAATAAAGATGTGCGGGAAGCCTTCCGCTGGTTTGCCGCCTCTGCCTCACAGAACAACAAAGATGCCATGTTCATGGTAGGACACATGCTGCTCATAGGTGAAGGCGTTACAGCACAGCCTGAAATGGCAAAGATGTATCTTCACCTTGCCTGCCAAAAGGGTCAAAAAGATGCCTGTACAGCCTTGGCTCAAAAGTAGGGCAATATCGGTGAATGTGCATTCGATGATGTTAGAATCCATGCAACTGTGGGAGAAATGTCCTTTTTTAGAGCATTTTAGCGCCACAAAACGCTAGAATATCTAAAAATACCATCTTCCTGATTCCGTGAGCTAATTGCCCAAAACGTTAGATTTCCACCTTCAAGGAATTTTTTTAAAAATTTTTATGCTGTGAAGGGTGTTTTTTTAGCTATACATAGCGTCTCACGTTTGATTTACAGGACGAAAGAGGCTGTTGACGAAAAATTAGCCGTCTCGACCACGTATTTTTCAAATTTTTGGCGCACTTCTCCTATAAAACCTTATTTTGAAGAAATTTTTCTACTATCTATACAATTTTACGAAAGTGTCATAGTAGGGA
>JAFXOX010000062.1 GCA_017528345.1 Desulfovibrio sp. | reverse complement strand
CCAAAATTATAAGATTTCGAAAAAGCTGGAAGTCGGGTGAAAAAAACGGTCGGAAGGACCCGGCGAAAAAAGTCAATGATTAACAATATTTACGAGATTCCGATTATACTTTCGTTGATTATTAGCTCACGGACTAAGGTGATAGACAAATGCCATTTGCCGGACTCCTGAATCCGTGAGCTCTTTCGCCGCAACTGCAGAGTCCGGCATTGCAGAGCATTTTTTGCTCGACAAGCAATGCATGGAGTGATCCAAAGGATATGGCAAAAATACTGTCGCTTGCGCCAAAGAGCCGATGGGTAACAATCTCACAATGGGGGCGGCGCTTCCTCCCCGGACTTCCGGCCGGGGTCAGTGCGCTGAAAATCTGATGAAAAAGACAAAAACTGAACGAGAGCAAGCACAAAAGCCTGAAGACTCCAAACAACTTGGCGAGGAGGTCTCCCTTGCACGTTTTGCCAATGTTCTTGTGGGCAATGCCCAGGATGAGGTGGCTGCAACAGGTGTCACTGTCCTGATTTTTCCCGAGGGAGCCTGGGTTGGCGCTGATATCAGCGGCGGCGGCCCGGCATCGCGCGAAAGCGCCCTGCTCTCACCATTGGCAGCCCCAACTCCAGTCAACGCCATTGTGCTTTCAGGTGGATCAGCCTTCGGTTTGGCTGCCAGTGATGGTGTCATGACCTGGCTGGAAGAGCGCGGCATAGGCTTTGATACTGGGGTAGCCAAAGTCCCCATTGTCGTCCAAAGCTGCCTCTACGACCTCGCCTATGGCAGTGCCCAAAAACGGCCAGATGCCGCCATGGGCCGGGCTGCCTGTGATGCTGCCTTAAGCCACAAGGCTGTGAACTGCGGCTCATACGGAGCTGGAACCGGGGCAACGGTTGGCAAGATCCTCGGTATGGCGCGCGCCATGAAATCCGGCCTTGGAATCTATGCTCTTGCCTTTGGCGATCTGCTCATGGCAGCCATTGTGGCGGTCAATGCCCTTGGCGATATCTATGAGCCTGAAACAGGCCAAAAACTTGCTGGCCTGCTCACCGAGGATAGATCAGCCTTTGCCGACACAAGTGCTGCCCTCTGCCGTCTTGATCTGCCAGACAATCTCTTTGCAAGCACCAATACCACCATCGGTGCCGTACTGACCAACGCTGCCTTTGACAAAGCACAGCTTGGCAAACTGGCCAGTATGACGCGCAATGCCTATGCCCGTTGCATCCGACCTGTGGGAACTCTCGCCGATGGTGATACCATCTACGCCGTTTCTACCGGCCCCCTCAAGGCAGACCTCAATCTGGCAGGCGTACTTGCCTCCCACGCCATGACCCGGGCCATCAAGCGCGCCGTCACAGCCTCACAAATGCCCCATGAAACCTTTTTGGCACATTGCTAAGAAACCCATCCTCATCCTGACACATAACGAGAGCCACTAAGTATTTCAGACCTCTCAGCCCATGGCAGAGCCTGAAAGAACCGCACATAAGACGCTTCCAAGGAAGCGAAAAAACAACACAGCAATTTAATATTGCAAAACTGCATGCACATCATTTTTCTTGTAAGGCGCTTAACCAGCCAAATAGCTCCAGGCACTCAAGCTATAAAGATTTTGTTGCAGAATCGCACATACCTCAAAAAACCCAAAACAAGAGCTGAAAATCGCCATTTTTCCTGTGCGCAAATGCAACAAAAAATATCCCGGTGCAAAAGCCGGTTTGGACCGTAAAGTCAAGCTACAAGAGGATTTCAGTATATTGGCACAAGATCTGCTATAAGAGAGACAAGAGCGTTTTTAAATTTTCAGCAGACCCTTATCTATGGAGGTTTCCTCTCATGTCTCAAGTTCTCTCTCCTCAAGAAGACCGTGTGCTCAATAAAAAAGTAGACCGCAAAGGCCGTGAGCGCATTTATAAAATTCTTGAACGCAATCAGTTCACCATTCCTCACGTGGATGTGGAGCGTGCCAAATACTTCACCGAATCCATGCGTACCACCGAAGGTGAGCTTCTGACGCTGCGCTGGGCCAAGGCTCTGAAAAACGTGGCCGAAAAAATCACTGTCTGGATTACGCCTGATCAGCTGCTGGCTGGCCGCGTGGGCAAGCTTGGCCGTTACGGCATTCTCTATCCTGAAATTGACGGTGACTTCTACCGCGAAGTGCTGGGCAACCTTGCTCACCGTGACAAGAGCCCCTTCCAGGTTGACCCTGACGACCTCAAAGTGGTCATGGAAGACATTGCTCCCTACTGGGAAGGCAAAACCTACCATGAACACCTCAACAAGACACTGCCCCTTGAGCTGCGCAATGTCACCTACTGCGACGAGCGTGGTTTGAAGTCCAAATTTGTGGTCAGCGAGACTTCCTCCTACCGCAGCGCCCTGCAGTGGGTGCCCGACTACAAGAAAGTGCTTGAGCGCGGCTTCATCGACATTCAGAACGAAGCCAAAGAACGCCTGGCCGCCCTTGATCTGACCAATTCTACGGATCTCTGGGACAAGAAGCCTTTCTACGATGCCATGATCATCGTCTGCGATGCCATCATGATCTGGGCTCGCCGTCATGCCGACTTGGCCCGCGATATGGCTGCCAAGGAAAGTGATCCCAAGCGTAAGGCTGAACTTCTCCAGATCGCCGAGACCTGCGAGCGCGTGCCCAGCTATCCTGCCCGCACCTTCCGTGAAGCTGTGCAGTGCCAGTGGTTTGTGCAGATGTTCTCACGCATCGAGCAGAAAGCCAGCGCCATTATCTCCAATGGCCGCATGGACCAGTACCTCTATCCCTACTACAAGAAGGATATTGAGGAAGGCCGCATCACCCGCGAAGAAGCCCGCGAGCTTCTGGAATGCATGTGGGTGGATATGGCCCAGTTCATCGACCTTTACATCAACCCCACAGGCGTGGAATTCCAGGAAGGCTATGCCCACTGGGAAGCTGTGACCATTGGCGGCCAGACCCCCGAAGGCGAGGATGCCACCAATGACCTCTCCTACCTCTTCTTGGAGAGCAAACGCGAATTCCCGCTGAACTACCCCGATCTGGCTGCCCGTATCCACAGCCGTACGCCTGAGCGCTTCCTCTATGAAGTGGCCCTGACCATCAAAGACGGCTCCGGCTTCCCCAAACTGATCAATGACGAGGAAGTGGTCTTCCTGAACAGCATCAAGGGCTGCCCGGTGAACGAAGCTCTTGACTATGCGGTTTCCGGCTGCACCGAAACCCGTATGCCCAACCGTGATACCTACACCTCCGGCTGCGTCTACGTGAACTTTGCAACAGCTCTGGAAATGACCCTCTACAATGGCCGCATGCTGCACTATGGCGACGAGCTGGTGGGTCTGGAAACCGGAGATCCCTGCAACTTCAAGACCTATGAGGAATTCTACGACGCCTATAAGAAGCAGCACATCAATCTGCTGCAAAAGGCCTTCCAGCAGCAGGTCGTTGTTGACCGTCTGCGTCCTCAGCACTTTGCCGCTCCTCTCTCTTCGGTTCTGCACAATCTCTGCATGGAGAACGCCCTTGACCTGCACACCGAAAAGATTCCCGGCGGTGTTGACTACTCCTACTTTGAATTCCTCGGCTACGGCACCATCGTAGACTCCCTGGCCGCCATTAAAAAGCTCGTCTTTGAAGATAAAAAGCTGACCATGAAGGAAGTTGTGGACGCCTGCCGCGCCGACTTCAAGGGTTTTGAACCTGTTCGTGAAATGCTCCGTCAGGCTCCCAGCTACGGCAACGACGATCCCTATGCCGATAGCATCGCCCGCGACGTGGACCGCATCTGCCAGCTTGAGGCCATCAAGAGCAGCAAGGAACGTGGCATTCACGTGGATGTGCGCTATGTGCCCATCACCTCGCATGTGCCCTTTGGCAAGGTTGTCTCCGCAACCCCCAATGGCCGCCATGCCTGGACCGCCCTTTCTGACGGTTCTTCTGCCTCCCACGGCGCCGACGTCAACGGTCCTACGGCAGTCCTGCTCTCCAACTACCATTCCAAGAACTACGATCTCATCAACAGAGCTTCACGCCTTCTCAACATCAAGCTCTCACCCAAGAGCGTGGCCGGCGACGCCGGAACCAAGAAGGTTATGGATCTTATCCGCACCTGGTGCGACCTTAAGCTCTGGCATCTGCAGTTCAATATCGTCAACCGTGAAACCCTGGTCAAAGCCCAGAAGGAACCGGACAACTACCGCAACCTTCTGGTCCGTATTGCCGGCTACAGCGCCTACTTCTGCGATATCTCGCGTGAGCTGCAGAACGACATCATTGACCGTACCGAACACGAAAACGTCTAACGTCTAAACGACGCTGATTTCGGAACTTTGAAGGGGGGGCCTTGGCCCCCCCTTTGCCCATCAACGCTCAGAAAAGGATGTACGTATGTACGACGAGGACGCCAAAGGAATCATCTTCAACATTCAGAAATTTTCTGTGCACGATGGAGAAGGTATCCGCACTCTGGTTTTTCTCAAAGGCTGCCCCCTGCGTTGCGCCTGGTGTAGCAATCCTGAATCCCAGTCGGGCAAGCCCGAACACGCCTTTAATCCTGCCCGTTGTCTGACGGCCCAGACCTGCGGCCGCTGTCTCAAAGCCTGTGAACATGGCGCCCTGACCCTCGTCAATGACATGATCATGTTTGACATCAGGAAATGTGTCCAGTGCTTTGCCTGTGCCAAAGCCTGCCCCGGTGAAGCCCAAAAAATCTATGGCGAAACCAAAAGCGTTCGCGAAATTCTCGACCTTGTGGAACGTGATCAGGTCTTTTACGCGCGCAGCGGCGGCGGTATGACCCTTTCAGGCGGCGAAGCGCTCTTTCAGCATGAATTTACCCATGCCCTCCTGCGCGCAGCTCAAAAACGCCACATTGACACGGCCATGGAGACCTCAGCCTACGCGCCCTATAGCCACCTGGCCGAGGCCTGCAAACATCTCAACAAGTTGATCATGGACATCAAATGTCTGGACAGTGCCAAACATAAAGCCATGACCGGTGTGGACAATGCCCAGATCCTCGAAAACTTTGCCCGCGTCTGCCAGGACTTTCCCGATCTGCCTATTCTCGTGCGCACCCCGGTTATCCCCGGCTTCAATGACACCGAAGACGATATCCGCGCCATTCGCAATATTATTCCTCTGAAAGCCACCATTGAATATGAGCTCTTGCCCTATCACCGCATGGGTCAGCCCAAATACGGCTACCTCTGCCGCCGCTATCCCATGGAAGGAAAGGAACTCGACAAGGAAAAGATGAAAAAACTGCGCGAAATTGCCTTTGGTCTGCCCATGGACATTCCAGGCCAAAACAAGGCATAGTGTTGCCCGGGAAAAATGTGTATAAGCGCACTTTTTTATCCATTGCTATGTCTTTGAGCTCCCAGACCTTTACTGTTCAATTGTGAAATTTTGCACAAACATGTGCAAAAAAACACATATTTTTCCTGCGTGTTGCTCGGTGATCCATGCCACCATGCATCCCATCGCATCGCGCAAAATCCTCTTTGCAAGCTTTTTTTCCCGACAGTCTGCAAGCATTTCCCGTATCTGTGCACGCAATTTGCAAAGCGCCCCGTATCACAGTGACAGCAGCACATCGAAAAAAGATTCGTGTTGATTTCTCCTAAACCCTATACGTTAGCGCGTCTTCTTCCAAAAAAGACGCGACCGGAGGATTGTATGAAGAAACTCGTTCTGGTCTTCTGTGCACTGGCCCTTGTTCTCTTCAATGTTCAGGCCTTTGCAGCCGACTACAAATCCATGACCATCCGTGCAGCTACGGCTAACCCCGATGGCAGCCTGCATGTGCTGGCCATCAACAAATTTGCGGAAATCGTGGAAAAAGAATCCGGCGGCAAAATTAAAGTGCAGAAATTCATCGGCGGCTCCATGGGTGATGAGCAGGCCAATGTTAAACAGCTGCGCACCGCTGAAATTCACCTGGCCGTACTTGCTTGCGGCAATCTGACCCCCTTTGCCCCCACAGCCGGCGTTTTCTATCTGCCCTACGGTTTCCCGTCCATGGATAAGGCCGCCAAGGTCTTTAACGACGCCAAGTTCATGCAGGCCATGAACGACAAGATCGCCAAAGAAAGCGGCGCCCGTCCTCTGTCCTGGCTGACTGGCGGCTACCGTCACATCACCAATTCCAAACACCCCATCACCAAGATGTCTGACCTCAAAGGCCTGAAGATCCGCGTGCCTGCTGTGGAACTGCAGCTTGCCGCCTTCCGCGCCTGGGGTATTGAGCCCAATCCTCTGGCCTGGTCTGAGACCTTCAACGGTCTGCAGCAGGGCGTCATCGACGGTGAAGAAAACCCCTACACCGTTATCCGCGACCAGAAGTTCTGGGAAGTGCAGAAGTACATCACCGAAGTTCATTACCTGCTTTGGGTTGGTCCCATGCTCTTCTCCGAACGTTGGTTCCAGAAGCTTGACGCTCAGACCAAGGAACTGGTTGTGCGCGCTGCCAAGGAAGCTGCTGACTACGAATGGAAGTGGGCTGCTGAACAGGATTCCGTGGCCAAGAAGCAGTGCATCGACAAGGGTATGGTCATTGATCAGCTCACCGACGAGCCTGCCTGGACCAAGGCCGCTCGTGGCATTTGGCCCAAGTTCTACTCCAAGGTCGGTGGCGAAGAAAACGTCAAGGCCCTGCTCTCTCTGATGAAGTAGTTTCTCATGACGGGGGGGAACAATCCCCCCCGCAAACTCTGAGGAGTCCGCATGCAGCTGCTCAAAAAACTCTACGACAACTTCGAGGAGATCGTCTGTACCTTCTTTGTGGGCGTGATGATCTTCGCCCTGACCACGCAAACTGTCTGGCGCGTCTTCACGGGCTCCTCCTTTGCCTGGACCGAAGAGCTTTCCCGCTACAGCTTTATCTGGGCTGTCTTCTTTGCCGCCGCTCTCGCCGTCAAACGGTCTGCCCATGTGCGGATTACAGCGCAGTTCATGAAAGCCAGTCTGAAAACACGGCTTTTCTTCCGCGTCATTAGCGATCTTATCTGGATCGGTTTCAATATTTTCTTTGTCTTTGTCTGCTGGGAGACCATTCAGGAAGGTCTTGATTTTCCCGAAATTTCCCCCACATTGCATGTCGTCAAGGCCAAGGTCGAAATGATCCTGCCAGCAAGCTTCCTGCTTACCAGCTTCCGTATCATTGAGGATTATGTACGCCACTACCGGGCAGGCACGCTCCTTGCCATGGTCAAATACGAGGAGCAGCAGTAATGAGCCCGTTAGAAATTGCCCTGATTGTCATGGTCGTCATGTTCATCATCGGCATGCCCATCTATATGAGCCTGTGTATTGCCGCTGCGGTAACACTCATAACCGGTGACATCCTGCCGCTATCCATTATTCACAACTCGCTCTTTGACGGCCTCAATCTCTTTCCACTGTTGGCCATACCCTGCTTTGTGGTGGCAGGCACGCTCATGGAGTTCGGCAATATTACCAATCAGATCATTGATGTGGTCAAACAGTTGGTTGGTCGAACCTATGGCGGCCTTGGTATCACAACGATTCTTGCCTGCACCTTCTTTGCAGCCATCTCTGGCTCAGGACCGGGAACCGTAGCCGCTGTGGGTACCATTCTCATCCCCTCCATGATCCACAACGGCTATTCCAAGGAATACGCTGCAGCAGCGGCCTCCTCGGGCGGAACCATCGGCATTCTCATTCCGCCCAGCAATCCCATGATCATTTATGCCATTCTCGGCAATCTCTCAGTCACCGCCATGTTCACGGCCGGTTTTGTGCCGGGCTTCATCGTGGCCTTTGCCATGGTCACCACAGCCTATATGCTGGCCCGCAAGGGTGGCTTCCGCGGTGACCCCAATGCCCGCTTCCACATGGGCCATTTCCTCACAAGCTGCCGCAAGAGCTTTTTTGCCCTGATGACCCCCTTCATCATTCTGGGCTCCATCTATTCCGGCTATGCGACTCCCGTGGAAGCCTCAGTTGTGGCCATTCTCTATGCGCTCTTCGTGGGTCTTGTGATCAACCGCAGTCTACGTTTTGAACATATCTACAAGGCTCTGCTCGAAGGTGCCATGATCTGCGGTACGGTCCTGCTCATTGTGGGTGCCTCCACCCTCTTCGGCAAAATCCTGACCTTTGAGGAAGCACCGCAGAAGCTGACCAGTCTTGTGCTTGGCATTTCCCGCAATCCTGAAGTGGTCCTCTTGATGATCATCGGCGTGCTCTACATCCTGGGCATGTTCATGGAGACTCTCTCCACCATCATCATTCTTGTGCCTGTGCTCCTGCCCATGATTCTTGAGCTTGGCATTGATCCCATCCACTTTGGCATCATTCTTGTTGTCACCAATAACGTGGCCATGCTCACGCCACCGCTCGGGGTCAATCTCTTTGTCTCATCAAGGCTCTCGGGCACGAGTGTGGAGAAGGTCTCAGTGGCCGTGCTGCCCTATATCGCAGCCCTGACCGTCTGCATTATCTTCTTCACCTATTTCCCCAAGATAATACTCTGGTTACCACATCTGCTCGGATACGGATTATAAGATCTCTTCAAAAAGCGCCCTGCAGGTTACCTGCGGGGCGCTTCAACACTCAAGCTTTGTTAAAGGATAGCATATGCTCATCGGATTCTGGGGCGCAGGCCTCATGGGCTCAGGCTTACTGCGGACGCTCTTGCGTCATGGCCACGAAGTGCTGATTTTCAGCCGCGATCTGCAGAAAGCGCAGAAACTGGCATCAGAGGGCAAGGGCCAGGCTGTGGCGAGCATTCAGGAACTTGCGAAGGCTGATGTGCTCATCAGCTGTGTGGCTCGGCCACAGTACCTCAAAGAGGCCCTGCTTGGACCAAATGGCGTCCATGCTGCCATGCGCAAGGGTTCTCTGCACATTGAATGCTCAACCATTGATCCTGAAAGCGCGCTTTTGCTCTGTGAAAGCTGCCACAAGCAGGGCATAGACTATGTGCAGGCCACACTTGGGAAAACACCGGCCATGGCTGAAAAAGCCCTAGAGCCGATCTTTGCCGGAGCTGATGCCAAGGCCCTTGAACGCGCCTGGCCACTGCTGGAAGAGCTCGGTAAACCTGTGCGTGTGGGCTCCATTGAGGCCTCCTGCGCAGCCAAGCTGCTCAGCAATCTCATCGGCATGACCAATATCTGCGTTCTCGCCGAAGGCTTCAAACTGGGCACACGCCTAGGTCTTGACCCCAAGGTACTTCTTGACGTGCTCATGGACACCGGCGCCCGCAGTTTTCAGATGGACACGCGTGGCTCCATGCTTGCAGACAACACCTTTGACGACGTCAAGTTCCGCCTGGCTCTGGCCGTCAAGGATGTGCGACTTGGTTGCGAAATGGCCGAAGCGAGCAAGACTGCTGTTCCCTTCTTCTCTGAAGCACTTTCACAGTTCCGGGCAGCAGAAGCCCAAGGTCTTGGCGATCTCGACTGCGCGGCCGTCGGCAAACGCGACAAATAGCCACTTTGTGAATGTGAGACGGCATGCCTGGGAGGGCCTGGACCGCATGCGTTGACTAAAAAGCAAACGCAAAGAAAATTTTTTCCACCTACAGAAAAAAATTTTTTTACTTGCCCGACCGAAGAAATGAATGTATACCATTGAAATGCTTACACATTATCTCCAAGACCTCTGCGATACTTTTAAAGATGCCATCTGTGTGACCGACGCTGAAGGCATCTGTGTCCTGGTCAATAAACGCCATGCCGATCTCACGGGCATCAAGAAAGAAGACATCCTCGGCAAACGCGTACAGGATCTTGTGCATCTCGGCCTTTTCGATACTGTCATCAATTCCAGTATCGTCACCAGTGGGGAACCGATCTCCCAGGTTCAAAAACTTTCCAATGGAAAAACGCTGCATCTCGATGGCCGCCCCATCAAGGATGCCCAAGGCAACGTGCTCTTTGTGGTCACCATTCTGCGTGACATCACAACGCTCACAGCGCTACGCAGTGAGCTAGCCACGCAAAAGGAACTGCTTGAGACCCTTCAGAACAATGCCTTTGATCAGTCCGAACTCAAGGCGCCACTGATCATGCAGAGCAAATCCATGCAGCGGCTTTGCGCTGAAGCTCTGGCCATTGCCGAAACCGATGTCACCGTGCTTCTCCTCGGCGAAACAGGTGTCGGCAAAGACGTGGTCGCCCGACGCATCCACCGCGACAGCCGGCGCGCACGTGCCCCCTTTGTCAAAGTGGATTGTGGCTCCATTCCCGAAAATCTTATTGAATCCGAGCTCTTTGGCTATGCACCGGGCAGTTTCTCCGGTGCCAGTCGCAATGGCAAGGCGGGCCTGGTTGAGGCGGCCTCTTCGGGCACCCTCTTTCTCGATGAGATCGGTGAGCTCCCCCTGCCCATGCAGTCGAGACTTTTGCGCGTACTGCAGGATTTCGAGGTCATGCGCGTCGGTGCCACAAGTCCCAAGCCCGTAGATGTGCGCATTATTGCCGCAACCAACAAGGACCTGGAACGCGAGGTGGATCGCGGGCGTTTCCGCTCGGATCTCTACTATCGTCTGAAGGTGGCGGTTCTGCGTATTCCACCGCTGAGAGAACGCAAAACCGATATCCAGCCCCTGGCCGAAAGCTTTCTCACCTACTATGCCGCGCGTTACAAAAAAAAGATGCAGTTTTCAGCCGGCGCCCTTGAGGCTCTGACACAGCATTCCTGGCCAGGCAATGTGCGAGAGCTGGAAAATACCATTCAGGGTGTGGTTGCCACAGCACACAAGACTGTCGTTGAGGCCGAAGATCTCTTCACCATTCCCCGCTCTTCCAGCGGTTCCTCGAATTTTGATTTTCGTCTCCCCCAGATCGACGGTCGCTCCCTCAAAGACCTGATGAAGGACATTGAGCAGACCATTCTCACTCGCGGTCTGGAAAAATACGGATCCCTGACGGAAATGGCCAAACATTTCAAAATGGACCGCAGCACCATTTTCCGGAAGGTCAAGGAAATGGAGCGGATGGGACGCGGAGAAAAGCTTATCGGCCACCGGGGACGGCCAAGCAAAAAGGAAATCGAACGACGTGAGATGGGCCGTTAGGCCAGACACAAAAGGTTCTGCCGGCGTAGCTCAGGATCGTGCACATGCTGCATAATCTCACCTGCCTGATCCCAAAGCCAATTGTCGGGTCGCTGACTTAGGCCCTGCTCTCGCAAATAGCCTGTACAATCTGTGGCAAAGTCCTCAATACCCTGCACAAGGCTATCGCTCTCTGCCATGCCTTCGCCAATCATGGCAAGCAAAGCGCTGATGCGGCTCCCCATAAGCGGCAAACTCTTTGCAAGACGAGCCGCGTGTTTATAAAAGGGCATATAGCGGCCATTGATCAGGTAGACAAAGGAAAGCGCAGCCCAGGCAAAGCGTGAGAGGGCAAAAAAGGCGGCAACACGATCTTCCCGGGCGAGACAGCGAGGATAATTATACTGCCCGGCCTGAGCCATCTGCAGGCAACGCGCTGCAAGTTTGACAAGCCTCACCTCTTGCGGGTAATGGGCAAGAAGCCTGCTGCGCATGCTCCCAAAACGGCTTTGATGATCCTCGAAAATTTCACCGTTGGTGCAGCAGGCAAGCTGATCCTCGGCCATAACGAGCCACTCGCAGTCCCGCTCAGGCAAGGTCTGCCTTCCCAGAAAAAACCGGTAGAAGCGCTCTGTCGACAGAGGTCCGACGCGCCCCATGCGTTTATCCCTCGTAAGTCGTGAAGGAAATCCGGCAAAACTCTCAGGCAGTTTCTGAAAAGCCGCTTCAATGCGCGCATGTTCCCTGACCAGCACCTCTTCGTCGAACCACAGGCAAAAACACGCCCCAAAATCGTGGTCTCGCGAGTAGTCATCGTCGAGCCCGAAGCATTCCGAGCCCTCCCCCACAAGGCCCACGCAGGCCTCTTCCAGAAGACCGCCCAACTCTTCCTGCAAAAGCGGCCGGCAATGCGCGTAGTATTCGCGCGCAAGCGACAGTCCGTTCACGTTGGCATCCTTTAGCAAGCAACCTGCTTGCGTTAGCTGCGGCCTCAGCAAGGCGTGCAGACCTTGTTCCAGCACAGCATCAAATTGTCACGGCAGGCCTCAAGATAGGGACTGTCTGTGAGACCCAGCGCCAAATACATGTCCTTGCAGGCCAGAAGTTTTTCTGAGGCCTCCTGGTAACGGCCAAGAGCAGCCAGGGCCGTGCCATAATTGAGGAGAGTGAAGGCCGTATCTTCGTGGCTGCCCAGAAGTTCTTCGCGGATGGCACAGGCTTCGGCAAAAAGCGGCAGAGAGGCCTCGTTATCCCCAAGATTTTCCAGGATTCGCCCAAGATTGTTCAGGCAGGCCGAAACCCCAAGGCTTTTGCGGCCTGATTGCTTGGTGTAGCGGGCCAGGCATTCTTCCATCATGTCACGGGCCAGGGCAAAATGTCCCTGCTCATAGTGATGCTTGCCAAGGGCGAGAATGGCATCTGTCAGACGCGGGTCATCATCGCGCAGGGTTTTGCGCAAAATGGCGACTTCTTCTTCGGCATAGGGAACGGCCTCGGCAAACTGACCGGCCATATCCAGTGTCATGGCCACATTGTGCAGGACATTGGCAAGCATCAGGTCCTTGTCTGTCAGACATGTCCTCGCCTTTGCCAGTTCCTGACGAGCCACCTCACAGGCTTCGTCAAGACGCTGTGTCGCTCGCAAAATACCGCAGAGCAGGTCCATACCCAGAATGTTTTCCTCACCCTGAAGATCAGGCAACAACGCGCGCAGATGCTCCTCAGCCTGCGTGAACTTACGCTCGGCGATCTCTGTCCGGATATCCGCCAGGGCTTGAGTGCTCATGGTCTTCCTCCAAAAAAAATGTTTAGCCCAGGGGCTAGAACTCCCTTGTGGCGTTTTTTCTCAGGAAAGGCAATACAAAGCAGCTGTTGCAAGTCTGCAACAGCTGCTTGAACAAGATCAGACGCGGAGGTATCTGCATGTCTCGAGAAGAATTGCTTCAAAACATCGTTTCAGCCGAATGGACCATGTTTCGTCAGGTGCACAATGTGGGCGGTGAGGCCGACTGCCAGCACGATCCCGAAACCTTTGAGATTATGCGCAAGAGTCAATTGGCAACCTGGGATGACGAGCTTCTGGCCAGTTATCAGGATGATCTCAAACAGGCCAAGGAGCAGGGGCGCAATCTGCTCAGTGAAAAATACGCCTGGATGATGGAGGAAACTCATCCTGAGGAATTTCTCCAACTGCGTTCCCGCCTGCCCACGGTCTCTGAGACCAGCCTTGCCCAGATTCAGGAGATTGTGAATATCCACCTGGGCTGGCAAAAGGAACTGGCTCAAAAATACCCCTGCCTGCTCAGCCTTGGAAGACCTGCTGAGGCCCAGGGACAGGGCATGACTTCACTGGCAACCTATCTGCGCGGAGAGCTTCTGACCTATTCGGCCAAAACCATAGCCCTCTACCACGCCAAGACGCTGGACAAGGCCGCACGTGGCGAAAACGAGGCCCGTGCCAATCTCGCCAATCAGGTCAAGGCCTACGGTTTTGCCACCCTTGAAGACTGCGAGGCCCATCTGGCCCAGAAGAAGAGCCACAGCTAAAAAAGACCGGCAATGGATGAACTCATCGCCTGACTGAGCACGGGTGCGGCCTGAGCATAATCAAGATTGACCTTATTGGCCCAGGCCGCAAGCCTTGTCTCATGGACCTTGGAAGCGTCACCCTCGCGTTCGGTGAGCCGCATATCGCAAATCAGGGCATAGGTGACATCCTTGACCAGACTGCCTGTTACAAGCTCACCCACGCCTCCTGCAAGCCCCCCTACCACAGCACCTGTGGCCATACCGTAGGGTGAATGGGTAGCCGTACCGATCAGACCGCCAACGAGAGCGCCTGTGCCAATGCTACCGCCATAGCCAAGCCCCAATTGCCGCTCTACGGCGGCAACTTCGGTCTTATTGCAGGAGAGAATATTGACCTGCAGCACATAATCGGCTTCCTTGCGACTTTGCACAAGGCTGTAGCCGCGCTCTTCCAGTCGGGCTATGAGCTCATCTTCCAGGGAAAGGCGGCTGTTGCCGGTATCACGCACCTGCAAAAAGATGCGCTTATCGGCAGGGTCAAGTTCCAGAAAAACCGACTGGCTCATCTTGGTCTGCACATCAAGATCTTTCTTGGTCAGTGCCAGCTGAGCGGCACTGCAGCCGACAAGACAGGCACACAGAAGAACAAGCAACACGCGTCTTAGCATAGACCACTCCTTAACGCCTCAAAAAGATCTGCACCCAGTAGATTTGCCCATTGCGACCGGAATACGCGGCAAGGCCAACTTCCCGATACGTCGCATTCAGCATATTGCGCCTGTGGCCTTGCGACTTCTCCCACATCTTTGTCACACCCACCGGTCCAAGGCCACTACCATAGGCAATATTTTCACCAGTTGCCCGAAAACGAATGCCATTTTCTTCAAGAACGCTTGCACAGTCACGGCCATCAGGTCGTGTGTGCGAAAAACGACGGCTTATCTCAACAGCCCGCAGCCTGGCTGCTTGCTGCAGACGTGAGGCGGGATTCCAGGCAAGTGGGTGAAGATCCGCCTGCTCTCTCAGGGCATTGAGCGCAGCCACTGCCTCCTGTTCATCACTTCGAGCCGGTATCCCCGTAAGCTCTTCATCCTCTTCATCATAAGGTTCACGAGAGCTCTGCCTCGGAGCATGAGGCGCCGCCAGAAAATCCAGCCATTCCCCCATTTCCTGCCCAAGCCCCATGCAGCCTGAGAGGACAAGAAGCAATAGGCCGAGTGCCAAAGCTTGCGGCAGCATCAGTAGAGGCCTGATGCACGAGCAGCAATGACAAGGCCAAGGCCCACGGCAATGGTCAGAAAATAGTTCTGGCTCTTCCAGGCCAGCAAAAGCGTCGGCACAGACACCACGAGGAAGAGATTGGAGAGGCCAAGATTGAAATGGCCCTCATAAAAGAAAACCTCACTTCCCACAAGCGCAGCCATCACAGCCACAGGCACAAAATCCAGCCAGCGCCGAAACCAGGAAGGCAAGCTTTCCCCTTGCAAAAAAGTCACAGGGAGGATTTTGGGGAGTACTGTGACCGCCACACAACCTGCAAGACAGAGATAGAGGGAAAGAGAATGAGCAGGTACAATATCAGGCATGGCGATCTCTCCGCAAAATAAGCCAGGCACCCAGTGCTGCGCCGATGATTGTTGCCAGCGCAATATTCCACTGCGTCATGCCCAGATATTTCAAGCCCACAGCCAAAACCAGGGTGAAGACAGCCACAAGCACATGCAAGCGGCTGAAACACTGCAGCACCAAGAGCGCGAGAAACATGGCTGTCAGCGCATAGTCCAGCCCCAAAGGCCGCACATCCCTGACAAGCCCTCCGCAAAAGGCCCCCAGTACGGCACCGCCCACCCAGCCAAGCTGAGCCACATGATTGCAGACAAAAAGTGTGGTCAGATTCCGCGTCCAACCCTTCTGCAATGCCGTCACATGCACAGCAAAGGTTTCATCTGTCAATCCAAGGCCCAGCAGAAAACGCTGAAAGCGCGGAAGCCCGCTTAGCCACGGGGCTTCAGCGGCCGACTGCAGAAGGTAGCGCAGGTTCACAATGCCTACGGCAGCAATGATGGACAGAGAGCTTGCCTGAGCTCCCCAGAGACCGGCAAACATCAGCTGGCCTGAACCGGAAAACATGAGAACAGACATGCCCACAGCCACAGAAGGCGGAATGCCGTTTTTCACGGCAAGAACACCAAAGGCAAAGCCGACCGGCAAATAACCGAGGACTATGGGTAAAGCCCGTTTGATGCCAACAATCGCTGGCGAGGGCTGAGATTGCGCTTCCATCTCAAACATCCTTCACATACGGTAAGCAGGGGCAGCGTTTCTCAAAACGGCCTGGAGCACAAGCTGACATCCAAAGATGTGAACCAGTTGTCCTTTGCTTCTCAAAAAAAACGCAAAAACCGCGAAAAAATGAACCCCGGCCTTGGCCGGGGTCTTATACAGACACAACACACCAAAGGTCAATCGATCAACGCATTCCAGAAGCCCGTGGACTGCAAAAAGAGAATGAGCATAACCACCGGGGCAAGATAGCGAATCATAAGCGTGTAAAAACCCTTGGCCCGAAATACATGACCGCAGCACTCAACTTCATCGGAAATCCAGTGGCTGCCCACAAGCCAACCAATGAGCAGACAGGTCAACAACGAGATCATGGGCATCATAAAGCATGTGCTGATATAGTCCATGATATCCAGAAGTTGCGCTGTCGAGCCGTTGGGAAGCTTCACTTCCACATAAAAGATACTGTAGCCAAGCACAATGACCGACACAGCTCCCAGATAAAAGAGTGTGGTCAAAACTGTGGTCTTCTTGCGTTCCGAATGAAACATATCCATGATATTGGCCACAATGGGTTCAAGGACAGAGATGCATGAGGTGAGGGCAGCAAAGGCGGCCATCACGAAGAAAAGGGCACCGATGACTACGCCGGCTGTCCCCATAACATTGAAGATCTTAGGCAGCGAGATGAACATCAGCGAAGGCCCGGCACTCATCCCCTCGGGGCCTGAGAAGACAAAGATCGTGGGAATGATAATCACGGCAGCAAGCAGCGCGGCCAGAGTGTCAAAGCTTGCAATCTGCAGCACACATTTGCTGAGATTCACTTCTTTATTCACGTAGGAGCCATAGGTGATCATGATGCCCATGGAAATACTCAGCGAGAAGAACATCTGCCCCATGGCGTCAAGAAGAATCTGCATAAAACGTGACAGTGTCAGATCCTCAAAACGCGGCGTTAAAAAATAGATCAACCCCATCATCCCCGAACGGGTCTGTCCGTTGGCATCAGTATGCTCAAGGGTCAACACGTAGCCAGCAATACCGATGATCATGAGGAACATGATGGGGAGAAGCCAGCACGAAACCCGCTCAATGCCCGACTGCACGCCAAAGAAAATAATCAGCCCCGTGATCAACATGAAGAACAGACCGTAGCCCACAGGACTTGTGGTGGAACTGATGAAACCCGTAAAATATGAGGAATCTGCAGCTGCTGCCTGCAGACCGGTCAGATAAACCATAATATAATGGCAGATCCAGCCGCCAATGGCCGGATAATAGGTCATAATCAGAGCTGGCACAAAAAAGGTCAGAACACCGAGATAGCGCCATTTGGGAGAAATGGCATAATAGGCAAAAATAGAACTTCTGCGCGTTTTGCGGCCAATGGTAATATCGGTGAGCAGAAGCGCAAAGCCAAAACTGAGCACAAGCAAGAGATAAATGATAATAAAAAGAATGCCGTCCTTAGCAGCAAGATAGGGAAATCGCCAGATATTGCCGAGTCCTACAGCGCTGCCGGCCGAAGCCAGCACAAAACCCAGTTGGCCGCTGAAACTCGTATTTTTCTCATCACTCATGCTCAAAATCCTCCTCATAGTTCACCACAGCCTGACACAGGCCTGTCGTACGTCACAAAAGCCTGACACAGATGTTTCAAAAGCTGTAGGACTTTTTTGAATAGCACAGCACGCGTCACTGAGCAACACAGCAGCCTCGGCAAAAAAGCCTCCATGGCAGGCATTGTTCTTCAGTGCAAAGCTGTGTAGTATATTCTTTTCCTTTCTGTATTCCCGTTTACCCAGGCCAGCGCATGGCTATCACGATGGAGGCGCTATGCTTGCCGTATTCAATGTTCTGGAAAAACTCCTCAAATTCCTCGTCATTCTCTGCAACGGAGCCATGCTTCTCTTGGTCTTCGGTCAGGTGGTGACACGCTACTGTTTTGGCTGGACGCCCTACTTTGGTGAGGAACTGGCCCGTTATCTTTTTGTCTGGGTCGTCTTTCTCTCTCTGCCACTTGTTGCCAAATACGGCGGCCATATGTGTATTGAAACCATCACAAGCCGCGTCCACGGTCTACCCCTGAAAATACTCAATATTTTCGCCGATCTCTTTTCTCTGGCCTTTCTTTCCATCATGGTCTTCTACGGCATCCGCATGGTCTCCATCACCCAGTTTCAAACATCTCCGGCCATGATCATTCCCATGTCCTGGGTCTATTCCGTCATACCTTTTGGATGTGCCGTCATGTGGTGCTATGTCTTTGCCAATCTTGTCAGGATACTCAAAACACCAAGCAGTGAACTGCAGAAAGGAGGCAAGGCATGACACTCTGGGTCATTCTCACATCCTTTATTCTCATTCTGGCCACCGGTGCCTCCATTGGCGTGGGGCTGGGACTTTCTTCGGCCATTGTCCTCTATGCGGTCATGGACATGCCGCTGGTGGTCGTTGTGCAGCGCATGTTCACCTCGGTAGACTCCTTTTCCTTCATGGCCGTGCCCTTCTTCATGCTGGCCGGGGCCTTTATGGCTGATGGCGGCGTCACACGGCGCATCGTCGATTTCTCCATGGCACTTGTCGGTGCCCTAGCCGGTGGTCTTGCCCTGGTTGTGGCGGTGGCCGGCATGTTCTTCGCCGCCCTCTCCGGCTCTTCGGCTGCCACAACAGCAGCTATTGGCGCCTCAATGATTGATGAAATGGAAAAGCGCGGCTATCCGCGCTCCTTTGCCGCTGCTGTGGTCGCCAGTGGTGGCACGGTAGGCATCGTCATTCCGCCTTCCATCACCATGGTCGTCTACGGCGCTATCGCCAATACCTCCATTGCCGATCTTTTTATCGCCGGTTTTGCACCTGGCATCCTTATGGGCGTATCCATGTGCGTTGTCAGCTGGGTCATCTCCAAGAAACACGGGTATAAGGGTGAAGGAACCCTTTCCCTCAAGCGCATTGTCAAATCGTTCTTCGAATGTTTCTGGGCACTGATGATGCCGGTCATTATTTTGGGCGGTATTTATTCGGGCATGTTCACACCAACGGAGGCAGCTGCCGTTGCTGCCGTCTATGGCGCCTTTGTGGGCTTTTTTGTCTACAAGGAACTTAAGCTGGAACATCTCCCAAAAACGCTGCTCAACGCCGCCTACAACACCACGATGATCATGTTTGTGGTAGGTGCCGCCAATCTCTTTGGTTGGATCCTGACCAATGCACAGGTGCCGCATATGCTGGCGCAGTCCTTTGCAACGCTGACAGACAGCCCTCTAGTCTTCCTTATGCTTGTCAACGTGCTTCTGCTCTTCATCGGAACCCTCATCAATGCCTCAGCCGCTGTTGTCATCCTTACCCCCATTCTCCTGCCTGTGGCGCTCGGGCTTGGCATTGATCCCATGTTCTTCGGTGTACTTATGGTCGTCAACCTGGCCATTGGTTGCATCACCCCACCCGTTGGTCTGGACCTTTTTGTCGTGTCCTCCATCACAGGCGTTTCCATCGACAAGGTCACAGCCAAGGTTATGCCCTATCTGATCATGCTTCTGGTCGACCTGGTCCTTTTGACCTACTTCCCCTCAATCATTACCTTCCTACCCAAGCTGATGCACTAAAAAAGGATCTCTCCCTTAAGCACAAGCGTACAATCAACAGAAAGGGGTATGACTCTATTGTGGTCATACCCCTTTCTCGCAAAAGCTTCTGTGCGTGAAAATAGTGATGGACTGGCAGTTGTTTGCTCTCGCCATTTCAATTAGGAATCAGCAATCTTTTGAATACATTAAAAATAATGACAGATAGTTTTTAATATTCTATATAACATATTCAATACTAATAAACTACATAACACATATTATATATGAGATCATACCATGGAAGACATTCTAATATCGGTAATTATCCCTGTATATAATCAAGAAAAATTTATAGACAAGTCAATTAAGTCTGCAACTAATTAAAACATTAATGCTAAATATGAAGTAATAGTTGTTGATGATGGATCAAATGATGGTACATTAGATATAGTAAATAAAATATCTAAAAATGACAGTAGAATAAAGATTTTCAAGCAAAAGCACAGTGGAGTTTCTTGTGCTAGGAATTTGGGTGTGATTTAAATGTCAAGTGCAAAAGTTACGTCCTGTTGCATATTTCGTACCAAAAGCACTCTTCGGCTGATTTCCACCCGAGTATTTTTCTTGGCCTTGTGTTGATTCTATATACTGCCTTCCAGTACAGGTTCCTTTGT
>JAFXOX010000061.1 GCA_017528345.1 Desulfovibrio sp. | reverse complement strand
GAAGACTTGGAGATAGGAGCTCAGAATCTCATCAACTTCAAGGGGAAAAAAGTCTTTGCCATCAAGACATCATGGGCAACGATGTTGAAACGCTCGGGCATTACCAGACGTATTCGCCCGTATGACCTCAGACATGCTTTTGCAACAGAGGCTATTGCGGCGGGAACCGACATCGGAACCGTAGCCAGACTTATGGGGCATAGCTCACCCAATATGATTTTGCAGCACTACCAGTTCGTGATGGACAAACAAAAGCGGGCGGCAGTCGAAGCACTACCCGAAGTCAAATATGTGCCCCAAAATATGTGCCCCAAAAAATAAAGGGTTTACGATTTCTCGTAAACCCTTGAAATTTCTGGCTCCCCGAGACGGACTTGAACCGCCAACCTAGTGATTAACAGTCACCCGCTCTGCCGATTGAGCCATCGGGGAATGCCGTAACAAATCGCTTTTACTCAAACTTGGATTTTCTGTCAACTAAAAACCGAGAAGAAATTTTCAGTACCGTGCTTTCTTGACAAACCGCATCTCAAGCCGCTCAAAAGTCAGCTCAGTCTTATGTCTGTGGCGCGTTGACTACTGGCCGAGCTGAAGGATCACGGATAACCCTGGCAAGTTTTTTCTCATAACGCTCAGCTTCACTATAGACACAGCCACAGTACGGCTGACGGTAGAGACCAAGCGTACGGCAAACATCAATACCACTTTGCCAGTCTTTGCGAAAATCACGGTACACAAAATCAATGCCCTGATTTTGGGCATTCTCTCTGCCGCGCTGGGCAATAAGTTCGTGCGGCTGGTAGATGGAATACAAAAGACTCGTGCTCACAGCCTGAAAACCAAGCTCTCGGGCCTTAGCAAAGGCCGCGTCGACTCTGGACTGGCAGCAATAGCTGCAACGGGCAGGCTTTCTGTCTCTGCCCGCAACATTTCTCAGCCACAAGGTGATATCCCAGGTATCATCGGCATAGAGAATGGGTATGCCAAAGTGCTCAGCGCACTGGGTTGCTGCCTCCCTGCGACGCAAGTACTCAGCCAGCGGTTGAATATTGGGATTCATGAACCAAGCTGTAACCGCATAGCCCTCATCAAGAAAACGCGTCACTGGCATGATAGCGCACGGCCCGCAGCAGACATGCAAAAGGAGCTTGACGCCTTCCATGACCGCTCACGAATTGTGGTGAATGGCAATTTCGAGTTTCTTGCCGTACTCCTGTTCCAGCTCCTGCAGCATTTCCCGCTTGTGGTTCAAGAGATACATGCCAAGTTCTGCACTGGTCTCGTAGACACAGAGCGGTGATTTGGAAAGCCGCATCTGCCGCTGAATGTCACTGGCCACCTGCAGGGACTGCCATTCGAGATTACGCCTTTGACCTGTGCCGGAACAATAGGGACAAGGTTCCTGGGTGATGGAAAGCGCTGAAAAGCCCGTACGCTGCCGCACAAGCTCAAGCAAGCCAAACGAGCTCATATGCTCAATATCGTATCTGGCCTTATCGCTTTTCATGGCAAGACGCAGATTGCGCTCCACGTCCTCCACATGCTTTTTATCGCGCATTTCAATGAAATCAATGACCACCTGTCCGCCCACATCCCTCAGACGCAACTGTCTGGCAATGCTTTCAGCCGCTTCCATATTGGTCCGGTAGGCCATGGCTTCAAAATTGCCCTTGCAGGAAATCTTGCCGGAGTTGACATCGACAGCCATCAAAGCTTCTGTCTGGTCAAAGACCAAACGTCCGCCTGAGGGAAGAAAAACTTCCCGAGAATAGACCTGCTCAATCTGGCGGCGCAGGTTGAAGCGATCCCAAAGGCTCTGCTTTTTATCTGAAAAGAGATGCACAAGATCCTTTTTGCGCGGGAAGAGGAGATTGACCATATTGCGCACGGTTTCAGCCACATTTTCATCGTCTGCCCAGATTTCTGTGACATCTTCGGTCAAATAATCCCGCACAGAGCGCTCCACAAGACTCGGCTCCGTATAGATCAGGCAAGGAGCCTGCATCTCCGTACCCTTCTTGCGAATATCCCGCCAGATGCGCTTTAAATACTGCAAATCGTTTTTCAGCGTCGTCTTGGTTGTGCCGGCACTCACCGTACGCACAATGACACCAATGTCTTCACCCGGATCTATGCCACTGATCAGCTCTTTGAGACGGGTACGCTCAGCCTCATCCACGACCTTGCGCGAAACTCCGATCTGATCCTGACCAGGTGTCAAAACGAGAAAACGTCCGGCCAAAGAAAGCCACGTGGTAAGAAAAGCCCCTTTATTGCCTGTAGGCTCCTTGACCACCTGCACCAGAACTTCCTGTCCCGGTTTGACGACTTTTTGGATGGGCGGAAACTTATTGCCCTTGGTGGGCTCATAGTGACTGAGCCAGTATTCGCTGTGAATCTCGTCGATCTGCAGAAAACCATTTTTCTGCGTACCGTAGTTGACAAAAGCAGCCTGCAGATTGGTGTCGATATTCTGGATAATGCCTTTGTAGATGTTCCCCTTCAATTTCTTCTGATGCTGCATGTCAAGATAGTATTCACTGAGTTTGCCTTCAGCCGACAGCGCGACTTCCACGCGTTCACCGGCCAAAACACTGAAAAACATCTTGCGATTCAGCTTGCGCGGCTGCTGCAGATCTTTTTTGCGGGAGCGTGCGTCTCTGCCAGTTTCCTGCTCTTCTAAGTCCCAGAATTCGCTATCATCTTCGAACTCGCTCTGTACCAGCTGTATATCCGGAGATGTTACTGTCTCCTCTTCAGACGCCTCCTTAGGCTGAGCTATGGGTTCAGCAGGCTCCTCTTTCTGCCGGCTTTCCTGCGTTTCCGCACTCGCCCGAACCCCCAGGCGAGACTGTGGCCTACGGCGACCACGGTGATGCCGTCTGGGAAGGCGAACGCTTTCTTGCGCAGGTGCCTGCGCTTGTTCTCCTGTCTCCTGCCCTGACTCGGAAGCAGCGCTTTTTTCCTGCTCCACAGGCGCCTGAGGCTGCAGCTGCTCTTCGGCAACCGGCATAACGAGCTTTGCCAGGGATGAGGACACTCTTTCAGCCTCTACCTGTGCTTCTTGTACAGCTTGCGGTGTGCTCACCTCTTCAGCCGTCTTGGGCGAGCTCTTGGGAAGTTCGGCTGTCTGTGCAAGAGTCGTTGTCTCTTCCTTGGCAGAAGCAGGTTCACGCTGGGTAGCCTCATTTTTTTTGGCAGAACGGCTGCGTGTGCTTCGTTTGGGCTTTTGCACGCTTTCTTCAGAAGCGTTAGCTGTATCAGCAGCCTTTTTCTCCTTGGCTGCCTCCGTTTTCTTACTTACTCTGGTCTTTTTGGTCTGGCTTGTCTTGACCTCTGCCTGAACGTCTGCTGTCTCTTGAGGCTGCTCCAAAGCAGGTTCTTCACCGGCCAACGCTTTGCGTGAGACTCTTGCCCTGCTCTTGGGGGCTTGGGGTGCTCCTTCCGCATCAACCTGACTTTTGCTCTTCCTGGAGCGGCTGGTTTTGGCCTTCACTTCGCTGCCTGTCTCGCCAGACTCTGAGGCTATGGCGGTCTTGGCGGTACGTCTTCTTTTGGGCGCAGGCTCACTTGTTTGCTCGGCCTGGCCCTCCAGGGAAGGTTCGGCATTTGTCACGGCAGAAGCCTTGGTCTGGCGTTTTCTTGGGCTGCGCGTTTTTTTCTCGCTCTTTTTTTCCGCTTCCACATTGCTGTTGTCCACAGACTGTTCGTTCGTCATAAGTTTTTGGCTCACTTTTTCGCTAAGCTATGCATTGCAGTAAAAAATTGACCTTCTTTGTCGCGCGTCAGCGTGGCGTAATAGCCATGCACAAAAGCTCCGGGATTGACAATCTGTGTCCTCCCGATACGGTCAAAAGCACGCGACTCATGAATATGGCCACAAAAACAGATATCTGGCTGATACTCTTCGATAAATTCCTGCACAGCACGACTTCCCACGTGGGAGCCAGACGCGACAATGTCACAGGCCGTACCGAAGGGAGGATTGTGAGAAATAAGGATTCTCGCCTTATAGCGACAGGCTTTTTGCCAGCATTCCTCAAGCCAGATGGAAAATTTGGATTCGGGAAATTCACTTGGCGTCCCAAATGGCGTAAATATCGAACCACCCACGCCAAATACGGCGACATCCGGAGCAAGTTCATGCACCGTTCTATGAAGATTGACGGCTTCAGCACTCAGCCATTCATCCACTTCTGTCCGGTCCATATTGCCAATCTGGGCAAAAACCTGTGTATGACAGGCCCGAAGATCCGCCAGAACTTTTTTGGCTCTGGTCACTCCTCCCAAATTGGTCAGATCGCCAGTCACGAGAAGACCGCTGGCACCTGCCAGCTCTGGAATCTCAGCTACCTCCGGACTGCCTTCATGGATATCACCTAAAACAATCCAGTGCTGTTCATTGGCTGTCTGCTCAGTCACAATGTCGCCTTCATCCCTTCCCAAAAGAGCCTGATGCCTGAGCCCAGCCCGGCACCAGATTTGACAAAGCCGCTTTCAAAAACACACTATGTCCCCGCGGCGTAAGATATTGACGCAGGAAGAAAGAACAAGCTACCGTAAAAGCCGCTTTCTTCTAAGCGAAAAATTTTGAGGATCTTGCCACAATTTTGCCGTGATGAAAAGTGCCCGGAGAGCTTTTCCCAAGCCTATCTGCCAGTATATCTGTTGCTCTTCTAAGGCAAGTTCCCTTTTTTTTCGTTTTTTTGCTTGCGCCCGAAACGTTTCTCGCCGCACAGTTTTATACCATGCATACTGACAATTCTTTCATTGCCGAGGCAAAGGCCAAGTTGCGCAAAACA
Organism: Desulfovibrio sp.; assembly: GCA_017528345.1. GTDB lineage: Bacteria > Desulfobacterota > Desulfovibrionia > Desulfovibrionales > Desulfovibrionaceae > Desulfovibrio. The sequence continues at coordinate 13,565 of JAFXOX010000061.1, read as the reverse complement.
CTGCGCCACAAGCGCCGGGCTCTTTCCCAAGAGATCTGCCGGACGCTCTCAGAACGCATCACAAAGCGCCTGGTCGCCACAGACGCCTGGCAGAGAGCCAAGAGTGTTGCCCTCTACATTCCCAAACGCAACGCTGAGCGTGAGGTTGAAACGCAACTTTTGCTTGAGCAGGCTTTTGCTCAGCACAAACGTATCTTGCTGCCCAGAATCGAAGCTCAAAATACACTCAGCTTTCTGCCCTGGACACCAGGAGATCCTCTTCAGCAAAACACCTTTGGCATCCTTGAACCTTACCCGGCCAAGGAACAAAAGCAGGCCATTGATCTCTTTGTTCTCCCTGGCCTTGCCTTTGACAGACAGGGCACACGTCTAGGTTTTGGCGGAGGCTATTATGACCGAGCCCTTGCCAGGGAGTCGCAGGCTTGCTTTGCAGGCATCTGTTACAGTTTTCAGCTTCTTCCCCTTTTACCCAAAGCAGCTTGGGATCAGAATGTTGATCTGATCTGCACGGAGGACGAAGTGTTATGTCTCTGAACGCCATATTTTTTCATTTTCCCCGTATTCCCCACGTCCACTGTCTCTTTCCTCTGCGTGACGAGGATGCTGCCGCAGAGGATAAGATGGCAGGCAATCTCTCCTTTCTTGTCGAAGAAAATGAGCCGCGTGTGCGCTTCATGCGCCGGAGAATCCTTGATCGTTACCGCCCTCATGGACTGCAAAGACTCTGTGATGTGCATCAGGTACATGGCACAGAGCTGTGCTTTCTCAAGCAGGCGAGTCTTGGCAACGACATGGTCGTTGATGCCCATCTTGCCCACTGTGAAGCAGACGGTCTTGCCACAGAGCAGGCGGGCCTGGGCCTTCTCATCAAGACCGCTGACTGCCAGCCGGTCCTCATCTGTGACCTCTCAGGCACCTATCTTCTTGCCCTGCATGTGGGCTGGCGCGGGAATGCCAAAAACTTCATCGGCTCTGCCATTGCTACCTTCTGTAAGCGCTATGCCCTTTCGCCAGATCAGCTTCTCGCAGTCCGCGGGCCGAGTCTTGGGCCGGACAGTGCGGAATTTGTGAACTTTTCCCGGGAATGGCCAGAAACCTTCAGCCCATGGTTTGATGCCCAAACCCGCACTATGGATCTCTGGCAGCTGACCCGCCATCAGCTTGTCGAGGCAGGACTTACGACGCGCCATATTTTTGGTCTTGACCTGTGCACGGCAAGTCACAGCCAGTGTTTTTCCTACCGCCGCGACAGAATCTGTGGCAGACAGGGTGGCATTATCTGGCGTGAAGCCAATGCTGCTGATCTATGATCAGAGTGATGCACCATAAAACAGGCCTCATCCTCTTTCTGCTGAGCCTTTTATGGCTTGCGGTGATCGTCTTTGCCTGCTTTCTGGGAAGTGTTCCCCTCAAGGCCCAAGACATCGCCTTAGCGATTTGGCACTATCTAAGCGGAGACAGCGCAGGCACCCTTACACAAAAGATTGTCCTCGACCTTCGCCTGGCCCGCATTCTTCTGGCTTCCCTTGCTGGAGCAGCCCTTGCGCTCTCAGGCGTATGTCTGCAGGGTGTTTTGCAAAATGATCTTGCCGAGCCCTTTACCCTGGGCATTTCTCAGGGAGCTGCCTGCGGTGCAAGCCTCCTGCTCACAGGCTCTGTCTCGCTCTTTCTCGGTCCCCTGCCCCTGGGTCAAACTGAGCTTGTGGCCCTTTCCGCCTTTGCCGGGGCACTTTTGGCCACTCTTGGCACCTTGCTGCTTGGCGCCCGCGCAAGCCGTCTGGACCGCAGCTCCGTCATTTTGGCAGGCATTGCCATGAGCACATTTCTTGGGGCATTGCTTGCCCTTGTTAAAGCTCTCAACGAGGAATCTGTCGCAAGCATCGTCTTCTGGATTATGGGTTCCTTCCAGGGCAGAAGCTGGGACGATCTGCCCCTGCTGCTCATTCCCCTGCTTCTGGGTCTTGGGCTTCTTGGCTTTTCCTGGCGAGCCCTGGACATGTTCTTTCTTGAGGATATGGCAGCAAGCCAAGCAGGTCTCCATGTTGCGCGCGCACGCGTGCTTGTCCTCATAGCAGCAAGCCTCATGACGGCCGGTTGTGTGGCTGTTGCCGGCATCATCGGCTTTGTGGGTCTTGTGGTCCCCCATATCCTGCGCCTTATGCTTGGCCCAAGTCACGCACCGCTCCTCGTTGGAGCCGTCTTTGGCGGCGGTATACTCCTCGTTGTGGCAGACCTTTTGGCGCGCACCCTGCTTCCGGAAGGACAGGAAATTCCCGTGGGGGTTGTCACAGCGCTCATTGGCGGACCTTTCTTCGCCTGGCTGCTCGGCCGCAGACACAAGGCCTGAAAGCAACGTGAACAAGCCTGTTTTTTTTGGGGGGGGGAAAGCTTTCGTCAGAAGCAACACATCTTTCCTCTTTGTCAGCCACAAAGGCCACTTTTTACCATAAGGACTGTCCGTGCTCAGTGTGGAAGATCTCTCGGCGGGCTATGGAGCTCGGCCTGTCATCCATCATATCTCTTTCAGTGCCCAGGAAGGAGAATTCATTGCCCTGCTCGGCCAAAACGGCAGCGGCAAGAGCACGCTTTTGCGCAGTATCAGCTGTGTACTTTCCCAAAGATCCGGGCGCGTCCTGTTTCAGGGGAAAGATCTTGGGCAACTCAGTCCCGGGCAAAGAGCCCGTCTTGTGGCCAGCGTTCCCCAAAAAGCACATCTTCCTTCAAAGCTCACAGTCCATGAATGTGTGCTCCTTGGTCGCTATGCCCGTCTTGGACTTTTGGGCAGATACCAATCCCAGGATCTGAAGGCCGCGGAGGGAGCTCTTGTCTTGACCGGCACTCTTGCGTATAAAAATCGCGTTCTTGGTGAGCTTTCAGGTGGCCAAATGCAAAAGGTCCTGCTTGCCATGGCTCTTGCCCAGGAACCACGACTGCTTTTGCTCGACGAAGTGACCCAGGGTATTGACCTGGCAGGCGTTCTGCCTGTTCTCGAGCTGCTCAAAACCCTCTGCGCCCAAGGCATGCTTGTTCTCTGTGCCCTCCACGACGCCAATCTCGCCGCTGCCTATGCCTCTCGCCTCCTTGCCCTCAAAAACGGAGAAAAAGTCCTTGATGCTCCAACTGCTACAGCCTTTACGGCCGAAAACCTCTCCACAATCTACGACCTGCCCATATCCATCTGGACGCTTGGCCAAAGCGCATGCCGTGTGGCCTTTCCTGACTGTTTTACTCACGGCTCTCCTTTGCCTGGCAAGACCCGTCACTGTCCAGGCCTCTGACGCCAAACGTATTGTCGTGCTCTATGCGGCTTTCAGCGAAATTCTCCAATCCATTGGCCAGGAAGAGCGCATTATCGCACGAACCAAGTCAGACACCAATCCGCGTCTTCAGCATCTTCCCGTGGTTGGCACGCATATGCGTCCCAATATCGAACGCATTGTGGCCCTTACGCCGGATCTTGTCCTGCAGCTTGCCGGACGCAGTGAAGCAGCCATGACCAGTGAAGCCCTGCGCAAGCAGGGGATACGCGTTCTGGATCTTGAGCTTGCCTCCTTTCGGGATCTGATGCGGGTCACCCATACTCTTGGTGAACTCACAGGCGCACAAGAGCAGGCGCAGGCGCAAACAGAGCTCTGGCAAAAGCGGCTTGCCGCCATTCAAGCAAGACATACAGGCCCTGCTCCGCGTGTTTTCTTTGAGGTGCGCTACCCCAATCTTCTGGCTGCCGGCAAAAACAATATCGTCAATGAAATTATTGAGATTGCAGGCGGCAGCAATTGCCTTGGCACTGCCAAAAAACTTGTACGCCTCAGCGAAGAGGAGCTTCTTGCCCTGAATCCTGATGTCTACCTGATGCAAAAGGGCCCCATGAATCCGGCCCCCCAGCCGCTATCAGCACGCAAGAATCTGGCCGGCCTCACAGCTGCCCAAAACGGGCAGATTCTTGTAGTCTCAGAGGAAGACTTCTCACGGCCAGGCCCCAGAGCTATTGAGGCCTGCGACCAGCTTGAACGCTGGCTGCACCGAGCTCGCTGATTGTTCCGGCTCTAACCTGCCCAAAAAGACAACGTTCTCATTGTTTAACGGATCAGTAAAAATGTTTGGAATACTCTACGGTATTGGTGTCGGCCCAGGCGCACCAGATCTTCTGACACTGCGAGCCATTGATGCCATGCGGCATAGCCACGTGATTCTGGGAGCCACCCGTACAGGCAATGAATACTCCCGTGCGCTTGAAATCGCCCGGCCCCATCTTCCCAAAGATCATCAGGAGCTCTTACTCGACTTTCCCATGACAAGAGATCTCGAGAAACTTCACGATGCCTGGGATAAAGCTGCCCAAACGACCCTCGGCATCCTTGCACAAGGCAAAAATGCCGCCTTTCTCACCCTTGGAGATCCCCTGACCTACAGCACCTTTGCCTATCTCATGGACGCTGTCCGTCAGCGCAAAAGCGACTGCAAAATCAATGTTATCCCAGGCATTACAGCCTATCAGGCAGCCAGCGCAAAGCTGCAGATTCCGCTCTGCTCAGGCCAAGGACATCTGCACATTCTCTCGGGTCTGGCCAGTGAAGATGAGCTCACCCAGCAGCTTTCCTGCCCGGATACCGTTGTGCTCCTCAAGGCCTATCGCAATTACCCGGCCATCAAACGGGCCTTTCAAAGAAGTCAACGGGATGGCAGTGTCTGGCAGATAAGCCACGTGGAACAGGAAGCCCAATGCATGAATAAAGGCCTCTCTGACGAGGACAAACCTCCCTATATGACCCTGCTGATCGCCCCTGGCAAACGTCGCTAAGCATCCACGTCCACTTACGGAGGAGAAGGAGCCAATCGCCACGAGGCCATATGTTTCTCCTCTTTCCCACAGTTTGCCTACATTTCGTTGTCGACATAGAATGTTTCTTGTGAATACTCAGCCCCAAAAATAGTATTCACAAGCTTGGAGAATTTATGTTTTGCAGATTTTTTTTAGCTCTCGTAATATCTTTATTATTTGCTAATATTATCTATGCAGAACCCTATGGACCAACAATTTATGAAATTGTTAACAAATACCCTGCCACACGTAATTTTGAAAATTTAACTGAAAATATGTCAAGAGAACCTCTTGCTATTCGACTTGGAATGTCATTTAAGGAAGTCGAAGATTGGGTAGCAAAAAGTAAAATTTATGAAATTACCTCAAAAAAAGACTCCATTTACCATTTTGTCCAAAAAGATGTCGGATCAACTTTTCACGATTTATCTTTCGATGTCATCTTTCAAAAAGGAAAAGTTGTGATGATCAAGATTCATAACCTCAATGATTTTGAATTTGACGAGGCAAATATAGCCAATTTAAAACCACTAAAAGAAGTCAAAGTCAATGAATGTTGGTCAAGGCGTAATTATATTGATCTTAATGCATTAAAAAATGGATATGATTTTGTCTTTCAGACAGAACTTGGATCACCATCTGGTGAATGCATGGGATCAGACAGGGCTAACGTTACCATTGGCCAACCAGGCCTTTTATACCCTAATCATTTAAAGAAATAAGAACATAAGAAGTTACATATTAAGGTGATTACCAAATATTCTTTATGCATTAACAATTGTTTAAATTGATAAATATTATAATAATGTGATCCTCCAGCATTTGTAGATAAATAGATTACAACAATCCATGAGATATTAGGAAAGAGCGGCCTTTTGAAAAACTTTAGCTGACGAGATATTGGAGGCCGATACAAAAGCCATATTCGCACGCAACTCAAGCCTGGGAAAACCAAGGCGATTGAGGGTAGTGTTCGATCACTGGGCACATGGGGAAATGGCGAAGATTGGGAGGCGTTTCTGAACGCCAAGGAAGATGAGGGCTGCAGGCGTTTTGCCAGGGCAGCGCAAAAAGAAAAACCATGGAGGCGGCATTTCTTCCCCCATTGGGGGCTTAGCCGAAGAGAAATGAAAACAGCACTTTTGATTTATGCCAATGGCAGTGAAGACCTTGAAATTACGGCTACGGCTGACATTTTGACCAGAGGTGGCGTGGCTGTGACGCGGGCAGCCCTGAATGCAGACGCCTCCAAAACCGTGACACTGGCCCAGGGGACGGTGGTTGTCTGCGATATTAACGCTGAAACTGCCGACAAGGACTATGATGTCATTGTCATCCCTGGCGGTCTCAAAGGTTCAGAAAGCTGCCGTGACAGTGTCTGGCTTATCGACAAACTCAAGTCGCAAAAAGCGGCAGGTCGCCTGATTGCCGCCATTTGTGCTGCACCGGGCTTTGTACTGCAGACACACGGTTTTCTGGCTGGTGGCGTCAAAGCGACCTGCTATCCTGGCTGCAATGACAAGGATATTGAAGGCCTGAGCCCGGATGGTGTGGTTTATGATGCCAGCGCAAAAATTATTACCGGTAAAGGCCCCGGTTTTGCCGTGCCCTTTGGCCTGAAAATCTTAGAAGTGCTTGCCGGGGCAGATGTGCGCAAGAGTGTGGCCCAGGGTATGCTTCTTGACTGAGCACCTGCCACAGCTTTGGACAATCAGCGACCGCGTGCTCTGTCATAACGGGCAATAAGGCTTGCCAGGGTCTGCTTGAGCTGCTCGGGATCTACGGGTTTTGTCAGGTGGGCATTCATGCCCGCAGCAAGGGAGTGCTGCACATCTTCGTCAAAAGCATTGGCTGTCATGGCAATAATGGGAATCTGCTCTGCCAGTGGATCTTCCAGCTGTCGGATGGCCTTTGAGGCCTCAAGTCCGTCCATCACGGGCATGCGCACATCCATGAGAATGGCATCAAAATCTGCGGTGTCCTGGCTGAATGTTTCAACAGCCAGGGCACCGTTTTCTACATGCACGACCGAAATCTCAAGGATATCGAGGAGTTCTTTCATAATTTCGGCATTGAGCGCGACATCTTCAGCCAGGAGAACTTTCCGTCCTTTGAGATCGGCCAATGGCACTTCCTGTTCTTCCTCTTGCTTTTTGCGCTGCATGGCAGCTTTGAATTCACTGAGAACAGTGCTGGCAAAGAGCGGTTTGGTCATAAAGCTGTCCACGCCGGCCCGCTTGGCTTCTTTTTCCACATCCTGCCAATTATACGCGGTAAGAATGATGATGGCCGCATCATTCCCCATAAGCTTACGAATATCCCGCGTGACTTCGATACCGTCTTTTTCAGGCATACGCAGATCAACGAGAATAAGATTGAAGTCTTCGCAGCGTGCGTGGTGGAGGGCAATGGTGTGCAGGGCATCATCATAGGTCAGACACGTTTCCGCAGCCACACCGATATCCTCGAGAATAGCCTTGGCGTGCTTACAGGAAACCGAATCATCGTCGATGACCAGCACACGCAGATCCTTGGCATCAATGGCCAGGGAACGCACAGTCTTTATCTGATTGGTCTCCTGCAGGGAGAGGTTGACGGTAAAGCGTGTCCCTTTACCTTTTTCAGAATCCACAGCAATATCGCCGTTCATCAGCTGTATCATGTTCTTGGTAATAGCCAGTCCCAGGCCTGAACCGCCGTATTTTGTGGTATTACTGGAGTCTTCCTGACTGAAAGGCTCAAAGAGTCTGGGCAGATAGTCTTTGTCCATACCAATGCCTGTGTCTGCTATCACGAAGCTGAGCCTGGCCTGACCATCGAAAGAGCCCTGGTGCTCCACGGTCAAAGAGACCGAACCACCGGGATTGGTGAATTTGACGGCATTGCCGAGAATATTGATGAGAACCTGACGTAATTTGGTGTCGTCGCCAATATAGTATTCGTCCACCTTGCCCAGCACCACGCATTCGTAGCTTAGGCCGCGCTCACGACACTGACCGTCCACAAGCGTACTGACAAGATCAAGCAGACCACTGAAGGAAAATTCCTCATTTTTGAGGGTCATGCGGCCACTTTCAATACGGCTCATATCGAGAATATCGTTGATCAGGCTCAGCAGGTATTTGGCACTGGAGCTGATCTTGGTCAGGTATTCGTGGAGATTTGGAGAAATGTCAGGATCGCGCAAGGCAAGTGTGCCAAGCCCGATAATGGCATTCATGGGCGTTCTGATCTCATGGCTCATGCGTGAAAGGAAGGCTGTCTTGGCTACACTAGCCTGTTCTGATTGCTTGAGGGCGACTTTCAGCTGATTGTTGATGCGGATCTGTTCACGCTGAATATCTGTGGTGTCGCTTTTAAGAACAATACAGAAGCGTGAGGCGCTGTCCACGGCATAGAAGTCAAAACGCTTATGCCAAGTTTGTCCGTTCACGTCGACGACGATATTGACGATATAGGGCGAATTGACCGAGATCTTCTGCGCCACGGTTTCCGGCAAAAGATCCGTGATCATCTTCTGCTTTTCCTCGTCGCTTCCGTGCAGAACTGGCACAACCTGACTCTGCAGATAAGTCTGATAATCGCCAGTACGAGAAGAGGGAAAGATGCTCCCCTGGGTAATGCGCGAGGCATCTCCGATGACCACGCCATAGCGGCCTTCGCTGAGCCAGGCGACCATATCAAACTGCCGCTGCAAAATGCAGTTGATGAGCGTTTCCTGTACCTTGGTCTGATTGGCTTCACGTTCGGCAAGAAAGGCGATGATATCGCCCTTCATGGGGTGGCGGGTGATATTGGCCTCTAAGGTCACATAGCGCAACTGCCCGTCAGGACGACGGGAATAGACTGTCAGGCTTGCCTGGGCGTGCCCTTTAAGATAGGTGACCATGAGCTCTTCGGGATCAAAGGTCTCAATGAAACGTTCACGTTCTTCCACGTCTTCAAGGCTTTCAGCGCGCTTGCTGATCACAACAGAATAGGGAGTCACCAAGGAATCGGAGGCAAAAAGCTCGCGGCCTTGCATCTCTTCAATGCGGTCGCTTGTCAGATTGACGCGGAAAAGACCAAGGGTATCCTCATCTGGACGGTAGAAATTCTCACCCAGGCTTGTATAGGCACTGTGCAGTCTCTGCTCATATTCCTTGAGCTTGGTGATATCGAAATAGGTGCAATAGACGTAGAGGGAATCAAAAGAGTCAATAAAGGTATACTGCACATTGCACCAGATGATATTGTGCTTGGCCGTCGTCTTGCGGATGATGAGATCAGCGCCGCCTTCTTCGTTGACATGGCGTCTAAGCATGCGTCGGACAAAGATGCGGTCCTCAGGGTGGGTGCTCGTAAGATAGCCATTGTCATTCATCAACTGCAGGGCCTGCTCCATTGTACATTCCATCATTCTGGCAAAGGCCTCGGTGACAGAAATGGTCTCAAAAAGCCCATCTGATTTCTGATGCAGAAGAATAGCTGGTTGGCGAAGCTGCTGGATAGTTTTGAGGAAAAGGTCCTTGGCGAGTTTCTGTGCAAAGTCCATGTTGCCCCCAAAAAACGTTGTGCTGCAAGCCCGAAGCGACAAAAAATGTATGTGGCCTAAGCATCACTATCTTAGTACATTTGCGGCACCTTGTCTTCCATGGCAAATCGTGAAATTGTGCAGCAGACTTGCATTTATCCTGTTCGCCTGGCTGTGATGCTCTTCTTTTCCGACAAGGGAGTGACTATGCACAAAGGTCTTTTTTCCTTTGAAGAATGGACACTGTGTTTTGTGACCATGCTCTGGGGGCTGACCTTTTTACTTATCCGCTTTGCCATGCAGGAATGCGGTCCCTTTTATTTTGTGGGTCTGCGCTTCGGCTGTGCAGGCCTTCTTCTGTTCTGCCTGAGTCTTCCGCATTTGCGACAAATCACCATGCGGGAGCTGGTTAGCGGCATCGTGATCGGAGTCATTGTCTTTCTGGGCTTTGGCTTGCAGACGCTGGGCCTTGTGGACATCACCGCTGCCAAATCTGCCTTTATCACAGCGTTCTATGTGCCCCTTGTCCCCATTTTTGAGCTTCTTATTCTCCATCACAAACCTCCGCGCAGTGTCTGGCTTGGCATGGCCTTTGCCTTTCCAGGCGTGCTCCTTGTTGCCTGGCCGGATCAGCTGGGTCTGGGTTTCGGACGCGGAGAGTTTGCGACCATGATCTGCGCTGTGGTTTTTGCCCTTGAAATTGTTTTTCTGAGCATCTTTGCCCCAGGCTGCAATGTACGTCGCATGGTGGCGGTGGAAGCGTTTGTCTGCTCTCTGTTAAGCTTTGCGGTCATGCCCGTTGCCGGCGAGTCCATACAGCCTCTCCCCCCCTGGCTTATAGGCTGCATTCTTGGCCTCGGCCTGATGACAGCAGTGATTCAGAGCCTTCTGACCTGGGCACAAAAACGTGTACCGCCTTCGCGCGCGACCCTCATCTATGCCGGTGAGCCCGTCTGGGCAGGGCTTTTTGGCGCCCTGGCAGGAGAAAGCATGGGGGCTCTTGCCCTACTTGGCTGCGTGCTTGTGATCCTAGGCACTCTTGTCAGCAATCAAAAAAAATCCGCGTAAGGATATTTCAGTCTCAGCATTGACTTTCGCCGCTCATCCAGGAGTCAAAAGATTTTTCAGAATTTACCATAATGTTACAGACTTTTTTGCCGAAAAGGCGTCAGGATCTTAAACTGCAACACCTCGCGAGAAAGGAGACGTTATGAGCATCCGTTCGCGAATTATCCTCGGATTCTTGCTTGCCATTATTCTGACGGCGGCTTCAACGGTCTTTCTGGCCGCCTGGCAGATACGTGGAGATGTCGACGACTACTTCAATGCCACGGCGAAACGGCAGCTGGATTTGCTGGATAATCACCTCGCAGGCTTTATTGAAGATGTGAAAAGTAATGTCGCTGTGCTCGCGGACACTGCAGGTTTGGCTGAAGCCTGGCCCAACATGCCCCTGTTCAAAGATAAAGCGTCGACTTCCCGTTTTGTGCATGCCGAGCTTGAGGGCGCGGCTGCCGAGGCCATTCGCGTACTCTCCTCCATGAGTCAACGCCACAAGGAATATGTTGAAGTCTATGCCGGGTATCCGGACGGACGTTTTGCCACATCCATAGACGGCGGTACAGTGCCCGCCAATTATGATAGCAGCAAGCGCGGCTGGTATCTTCGTGCCCGCGATTCTTCCTCGGATATCACCTATGTCGACGCCTATCTCTCCACTTCCGGCGAGACGGTCTTTGCGGCTGTTGGCAAGGTTCGCGACGCAAACGGCAAGTTTGTCGCTGCTGTGGGCATCGACGTGACGCTGAAAAACCTTGCTGAAATGATGCACAAACTCAACTTCGGCAACACAGGCAGCTTCCTGCTTATAGAGCAAACAGGACGCATTCTCTGTGACCCTAAAAAATCGGCAAATACAGGAAAAATCATTGGCACGGACACCTCCGATCCTGCCCTTGTTACCATGAAAAACGCCCCGGATGGCCCCCTGAATCTCGACTACGGCGGAACTCCAATGCGAGCCATGGTGCGTACGGCTACCTGTGGGTGGAAAATGATCGCGTTGCAGTCTGAAGAGGAGATTGTCGCCCATAGCAGAGAGGCCATTATCCGGATGCTGGGTATAGCCTGCATTGTAGCTCTCCTTCTTATCGGTGTAGGCATGCTCATTGCCCGAAGCATCAACCGACCTCTGAACAAGCTCGTTGTCGCTATGGACGCTGTTGCCGGCGGAGACTTCAAGGCTGTTCCTGACAGGCCAGGCTTCTACAAAGAACTTCTGACGCTACGCAACGCGCTTTCAAAGATGGTCAAGGCCAATGTGCACTCTCTGGCTCTGGCGCAAAAGAAGTCGAAAGAAGCAGAAAGAGCCATGGCAACGGCGCAGGAGGCCACCAAGCAGGCCGAAGAGGCCGCCCGTCGCGCCAAAGCTGCCAAGTCAGAAGGTATGCACACTGCCGCTGAACAACTGGAAGCAATGGTTAGCGCTATCTCTGCGGCGGCAAGCCAACTTTCTGTGCGTATTGAAGAGTCCGATAAAGGTGCCGTGGAATCTTCCCAGCGTCTAGGTGAGGCGGCAACGGCCATGAATGAAATGAACGCGACCGTACAGGAAGTTGCCCATAACGCCTCCACTACCGCTTCTGTCTCAAGCGAGACACGTGGCAATGCTGAGGAAGGCCAAAAAATTCTCTCCAATGCCATTGCCAGTATTAACGACGTTCAAAAGGTGTCCCTTATTCTTAAGGAAGATATGAGCACGCTGCATGAGCACACGCAGAACATCAGCCAAATTATGAACGTCATTTCGGATATCGCCGATCAGACCAACCTGCTTGCGCTCAATGCAGCCATTGAGGCCGCGCGCGCTGGTGAAGCTGGCCGGGGCTTTGCCGTGGTCGCTGATGAAGTTCGTAAGCTTGCCGAAAAAACCATGGTTTCCACAAACGATGTCGCAAGCGCCATCACTGCCATCCAGGGCAGTGCCCAAAAGAGCGTTAATCGCATGGAAGAGGCACTCGATGGTGTTGAAAAGGCCACGGCCCTTGCTCAGCAGTCCGGTGAGGCCCTGCAACGCATCGTGCGCAACGTCGAGGATACAGCCGACCAGGTACGGGCCATTGCCACGGCTTCGGAAGAACAGTCTGCCGCCAGTGAAGAGATCAACCAGTCCATCACCAGTGTGAACGAGATGTCTTCGCGCACAGCGCAGGCGATGAACGAAGCGGCTCGGGCCATTACTGATTTGGCACAGCAGACCGAGCGCCTGACCTCGCTCATTAACGAAATGAAAAGAGCTTAGTGACTCAACAAACGACGTCTTTTCCGTGAGCAGAAGATTCCGTTAAGAGCACGGAAAAGCAACGCCCCCCCTTTCCAAACATCTTTTTAGACAAACCTCCCGACCAAAAACGGGAGGTTTTTTTTGCGCAATGGTTTATCACTGCATAGTTGAACCAGTATAGAGCTGATTTGTTCGAAATACGTAAGATTTTGAGAATGATCTCTTGTTGACACTTAGTGTACAAATTGTCAACGTCAGACTTTATGAAAATATAAGCAGTAAAGCTTTTATAATACCAATGATGTACAGATCAATGACCTTTAGTTTTTATAATAGATCATGATAATCATATTGTTATTAACCTACTTTCTATTATAACTTATCCAATAAAATCTACCACATCTATACTAATACTTCATACTTGGCATATTTCAAATTATTAAATACTAGAAACAAAAAATAGTAGAAAAGCATATAAATATGTTTTTCTACTATTTCGAAAATCTGCTAATTTTTCGATTTTCCGAGTTTTGATGTTCACCAGGTATTCATGATATCTTTTATATGTCAGAAAAATGATCTCTGCCAATGGCCATATCGTGTATTTCTGAAAAAATTTGATGCTACCCTCTGTCGAGGTTGGGGTTCGGAGTTTCCAGCCAACAGGGTTTGCCAAGGGTTGAAGGTAGGTTATTTGGTTGCCTTGATCCGTGGCCTGAAGCTTCAAAATCGGTTGTGAATTTGATGCTACCCTCTGTCGAGGTTGGGGTTCGAAATTTCCAGCCAACAGGGTTTGCCAGGGGTTGAGGATGGGTTATTTGGTTGCCTTGATCCGTGGCCTGAAGCTTCAAAGTCGGTTGTGAATTTGACGATACCCTCTGTCGAGGTTGGGGTTCGGGGTTTCCAGCCAACAGGGTTTGCCAGGGGTTGAGGATGGGTTGTTTGGT
>JAFXOX010000060.1 GCA_017528345.1 Desulfovibrio sp. | reverse complement strand
TTAACTTTACATAGCGTCTCCCGTTTGATTTACGGGATGAAAGAGATCATTGACGAAAATTATCCATCTCGGCCACGTATTTTTCAAATTTTGGACACACTTCTCCTATAAAATATTTTTTTTGAGAAATTTTTCTACTATATATACAATTTTACGAAAGTGCCATAGTATTGACTTTTTTCTTGTCAACACTTTTCACCAAAAGAGCCATTTTAATTACTTATAGTTATATAAATATCAAAATTTTTTTCCATAGAGTAAACTATTTACTACAAATTCAAAATTGTCAACAAGTTGTATTTCATCGAGTAATATATAGTAAGTTGTTTTATCTTTGAGAAATGATCTTATATATTGATCGGTAAGCTCGGGATTGTGGTGATAGTTCTTGTTGGCAATGCGATCGAATTTGACTTTGATAATATGATGTTCGAGAACGCCTAGCGCGCGTAAACAGAGGATCCAGAAGGTAGGATTTACCGCAGCGTCGAATGCCGGTGATAATTTTGGTGAGGCCATTTTCTTGGCTTGCCAAAAGCCTTTGTCGGTTACGCTCTCTGGGTATTTCGTGCATAGAGACTCCACTGAAGATTTTTGCCGCATTTGGTAGTTTCCTTCACTTGTTGGCTGGAGGATTATTTGAAAGCAAGAGGAGGCTTGGGGGAACGCCCCCAAGCCTCCTCTTGCTTTCAGACAGCCGCAGTGATGTTCGTTTTTTGATAGTATGGTCACTCTTTGCAGCGTGCCGGGTCATAGGCACGAATGAGTTCTTTGGCAAGGGCTGAGGCGGCATCCACGGTGGGTATGCCGAAATAGAGCCTTTCGTTGAGAGCCAGGGGAATTTCTGTGCAACCGAGCAGTAAGATGTCAATGTCTTGATCGGCAAGCTCTTGGGCGGCATGGAGTAAAATTTCTCTTGCCTTGGGCGTTACCGGGTTCGAGGCAGCCTTGATGCCAAATTGGTCGTTGCTGATGGCCTCCTGAACCTTTTGACAGCCTTCGTCGTTTAAGAGAACGGGTGTAAATCCTAGGGCCTCAAGGGCATCCTGGTAGAGGCGCGTCCGCAAGGTGGCAACGGTTCCCATCAATCCTACGCGTGCCCCGGGGAGGGCTCTGCGTGAAATTTCGGCAAGGGCTGAGGTGATAATGTGGACATAGGTGATATGGGGAAATTCGGCGTACAGCTTTTTGAGGGCTACATTGAGGATGCGTGGGCTATGGGCTGTATTGCAGGGCATGGCGATGATATCTGCTCCTGCGCGGGCAAGACCAACCATAATGTCCCCGATGGCATGGCCTGGATTGGCGTTGGTGAGGCCGAGGAGAAATTCTGGGCGTACGGGTATATCGCCTGGAAAGGAATGGAGCATCACGCGGACATGGTCCTGGTCATGGATTGCCCGGGTGCTGTCGAAAAGTTTTTTGACAAGGTCCAAGCCTGCATACGGGCCAAGGCCGCCTACAATACCGATGCAATGTCCGTCCATATAATGGCTCCCAACATGTAAGCGGCGGAGTTGCTCTTGCAGCTCCGCCGCCAGATGTCATTTATGCCTGATTTTCAGGTTGTGGCTTGAGCTTGCCGTCTTCAAGCCGTGTTACGAACAAGGCACCTGTGGCGTCGCCGAGAACGTTGATGGTTGTGCGTGCCATATCCATGACACGGTCAACACCAGCGACAAGAGCCACAGCCTCAAGAGGAATGCCCACTTGGGTGAAGACCATGGTGATCATGACCAGGGCTGCACCTGGCACACCCATGGAGCCGATGGAAGCCAGCACCGCAAGCAGAAGCACGGTGAGCTGCTTATCAAGAGGCATGGGGATGCCGTAGATTTCCGCTGCGAAAATGGCTGCTACGCCCATGTAGATGGCTGCGCCGTCCATGTTGATGGTATTGCCAAGGGGAATGGAGAAACTGGAGACAGGCTTGGAAGCGCCCATCTTCTGGACACTGAGCATGTTCGCAGAAAGGGCCGCTGCGCTTGAACAGGTGGTGAAGGCGATAATCAGCGGCGAGGCAAGGCCTCTGAAGAACTTGCCAGGAGTAACGCCAGCGAACTTCACACAGGGTAAGTAGACAAGCAAAACCTGGCACAGTGAGGCCAGATACATGACCGCGACAAGCTTGATCAGTGGCAGAAGCACGGAAAGACCATGGGTTGCCACAGTGACCGTCATGAGGGCGAAGACACCGATGGGGGCATAGAGCATGACCATATTGGTGACCTTGATCATGGTTTCTGCACAGCCGTCAACGGCATTATAGAGGGTTGTGCCCTTTTCGCCGATCATGCTCAGCCCAAAGCCGAACAAGAGCGCAAAGAAAATAATCTGCAGCATCTTGCCCTGTGAGAGGGCTTCAATGGGGTTTAAGGGAATAATGTCCATGAGCACCTTGACGAGAGGAGGTACCGTCGCCTGCTTGGGGGTGAGGTTCTCTGTGGAAAGCGAAAGCCCAAGGCCAGGCTGGACAAGGTTGGCCAGTAAAAGGCCGATAGTGACGGCGAGCGCCGTTGTAAAGATATAATAGATGAGGGTTTTGGTGGCGACACGACCGAGGGTACGGACATCAGTGACACTGGCTGCTCCGGCAATGAGCGTAAAGAAGACCAGAGGCACGACAACCATACGGATGAGGGTAATGAAGATTTGCCCAAACGGCTTGAACCAGGAAGCATCAAGACCAACGGATGGGGCAATCATACCAACGACGATACCGAGAACCATGCCGATGGCCATCTGTTTCGGCAGACTCATGCGTGTTGTCATGGTTTTCTCCAAGATAGAGGAGGGCGGGTCACCCTCCAGTTGGTTGAGAAGGTGGACGAACACCGGGACCAAATCGTTGAAGAACGGTTGTCGACATTATGCAATGACAACATGCACCCCAGAACTTTTCTTTGTCAAGAGCTAAGTTCCCAGAAATGCCGATTATAGGCAAAAAAACGGAGAAAAACTGCGAGGCTTGAAGCCTGCGTCATCAGGAAGCGATGATGCGTTCGCCGATTTCGCGGTAATGTTTGCGCAGCAGGGCAACGACGCTTGCAACGTCCTTGGCATAGACAGCATTGGCTATGGTTGCATGCCGCTCGGTGAAGCCCTTGGGGGAAAACAGGGTAAGCCAGATTTTATAGCAGAGAACCTTTGAGATGGACACACACGAAAGACGGGCCATTTCCACCAAACGGCCATTATCGCAGCGCTGCAGAAGCGTTGCATGGAAAAGGTCATCGAGTTCCATCATGGCCGAAAGATCTGTGGCATTACGGCTTGCGTTGTGCATATCGTCAACAACAGCGCGCAGACGCAGTATGTCACCTTCAGTCCACAGCATCAGGGAATCAGCCACACCTGCCGCCTCCAGAATGGCTCCCACATCATAGCTGTCGAGAATGTCCTTATCCGTCAATTGTCGAACGCGTTTACCTTTTTGCGGCTCTGAGGTGACAAGCCCCTCATCGGTCAGGAGCTGTAAAGCTTCCCTGATGGGCGCGCGGCTGATGGAAAGACGATTTGCCAAAAGCGGTTCTTTGACCGGTTGCCCTTGCTTGAGTTCGCCCTCACGGATCATTTGGCGAATGATTTGCGCCACCTGGCGGGAATAGGTTTCCTTTTTCAGCAACATGGATACAAAACTCCCAATGGTAGAATCAGCAACTGCATAGGCAATACGGTATTCATGGGCAAATGACAACTCAGAGGGCGTATTTCCAGCGAGTATTGACAGGCATTGGGCTTTGACCTAAATGTCAAATGTCGACATTATGGCAATACAGACAAGTCAGGCAAAGGGAGGCCATGTGGAGGTGCAAGCCGCTCCTGGTCTTTTTTACCATTGTCCTTGCTTTGTCTTATGAAAAGCAGGGCTTTTCGTCTTTGACGACGGAAAGCTGCTGAAGAAATGCCGCAGGCTGAACGTCGTTGAGAATACATGCTTTTGCGGCTTTGCAGGAGGAATATATGAATCTCGCCCAATTCCCTAGGCGTGGCTATGTCAAAGAACCCACGCCCATTGAATATCTGCCCAATTTCAGTAAAGCGCTGGGAGCGGGTATCAATATTTACATGAAACGCGATGATATGCTGCCGGGAGCCGGTGGTGGCAATAAGACGCGTAAGCTCGATTTTTGTGTGGCTGATGCTCTGCAGAAGGGCTGCGACACCCTGATCACGTGTGGTGCCGTGCAGTCCAATCATTGCCGCCTGACGCTTGCCTGGGCCGTGCATGAGGGCATGGACTGTCATTTGGTTTTGGAGGAGCGCGTTCCTGGATCCTATAATCCTGAGGCTTCAGGCAATAACTTCCTCTATCAGCTTCTGGGGGTAAAAAGCATCACCGTCGTGCCCAAGGGTACGGATATGGCAGCGGCCATGCAGGGTGTTGCCGATAAGCTCAAAGCCTCCGGAAGAAAACCGTATGTCATTCCCGGCGGGGCTTCCAATGCGCTCGGTGCCCTTGGCTATGTGGCCTGCATGGAGGAAATTCTCGCGCAGATGTTTGCCATGGGTGTCAACTTTGACCACATGGTGGTTCCCAGTGGCAGCGCCGGTACCCACGGTGGCATCATTGCCGGCATGATCGGCAATAACGGCAATATCCCTGTGACCGGTATTGGCGTTAACCGCCCCAAGGCTGTGCAGGAAAACGCTGTGCTGACCGTTGCCAATCAGGCTTTGGAGCTGCTTGGCGTTGAGGCGAGAGTGCCTGCAGACAAGGTTGTAGCCTTTGACGACTATGTGGGACCAGGCTATTCGCTCCCCACAGATGCCATGGTGGAAGCCGTCAAGATGCTTGCGCAGACTGAGGCTATTCTGCTAGATCCGGTCTATTCCGGCAAAGCCATGTCCGGCCTCATTGATCTTGCACGCAAGGGTTACTTCCCCAAGGGGGCCAATGTGCTCTTCCTGCATACGGGTGGATCTCCCGCGCTCTTTGCCTATCTGCCGACCTTTAGAAAATAGTCTGTACAAGCGCTTTGTTCTTTTCGTAAGAAAACCCCATGACAGGTTCTCTGTCATGGGGTTTTCTTACGAAAAAGTGCTTGTGCAGACCGCAAGCTTTGCTCGGTGCTTTGGGCAGCTGATCGGGTCAATAGCCTCTGGTGTAAGAACGGCAAAGCAGCTTGCAGGAGCCGGCCTGTATTGGCGATTTACCGCATGTTCTGGGGAGTAAAGACCTTGTTGACAAAGGTGAGTACACAGATCAGGGAGATGATCTGCACACAAAGCATGCACGAGAGGCAGTACAGCCAGCCTAAGCGGGCGTAGAGGACACCGGGCAGCCAGGAGCCCAGGACGCCGCCCATGTAGTAACAGGAAAGGAAGAGTCCGTTGACCATGCCCCGGTCGCATTGCTTGGACGTGGTGGCAAGTTCGTTGATCAGGCCCGGGGCAATGGAATGAACCACAAATTCTCCCAGGGCGATGATCCAGATGCCGACAAAGACAAACCAGATGGAGTTCGGGAAAAGCGTTGTGAGGGAGAGCGCGTAGAGCAGGGCCCCGGCGATGATCAGGCGACCGCGCGTGTGAAAGAGTTTTTTCAGGGGATTGATGGCCAGAGAGGCCACAAGGCCTATGGAATAGCCAAGATACATAAAGCCGATCAGGCCTTCGGAATGACCTTGTCCTAATTCCTCCATGCGCAGGGGAATGAGATTGCCAATGGCGGCAAAGGTGAAGATGCCGCAGGCTTCGACAAAGAGCAGCATGGCAACCCCTTTTTGCCTGAGAACGAGCATGTAGTCACGCAGATGGTGAACTGTGGCTGATTCGCCGATATTTTGGGGAATGCCGCGGGCGAGAAAGAGGCAGAGAAAGAAAAAGAAACAGATGCCAGTTAAGGTATAGCGCCAGCCGAAGATCTCTGCCGCATAGCCGCCAAGGAGCCGACCAGCGAGAGAGCCAAGCAGGGAGCACGTGACAAAGCCTGCCAGAGCTCTATTCATGTCGAGATGCCGAAAAAGCTGGGCAATACCTGCCATGGCACTGGTTAACAGAATGGGCATGAGAATGCCCTGGATAATGCGTACACTGAGCAGCTGCGGAAAGGTGGTACACGCGTAGATGAGACCGCCACTGAGCGCCAGCAGCCCTGACGAAAGATACACAGCCCGACGAACGCCCAGGCGTCCAAGCAGCAGACCCACACAGAGCGGGGAGATACTCAGCGAGAGCATAAACACGCTGACCAGAAGCCCGATATGGGCGCGGTCTACGGCAAGATCGCGGCAGATGATGTTGAACATGGGCTGCGGCCCGTACATGAGGGCGTAGCTGCAGGCTGTGAGCAGAAGAAGGCAGGCGTAGGTCCGAAAAACGGCTGTCCTGTGAGTATGGGGATGTGTCATAACTGCCTGTGCTGAAGAAAATGTTGCATACCGATGAAGATCGGGAAAACGGTTTGTCGGATTTCCTGGCAACGCCAAAAAGAACCGGAAATGGCGCAAACTTGGGGAAAACAGCGGTGACATGGCTTGACAGGAAGGGGAAAGCACTGTTCACTATTGGTACCTGATCGACCTTTTACGATGGCTTTCCCGTTCCTCGTCCTCGCACGCGTGCGGCAGAAGCTTGTGGCTTCACGCAAGCTCATACGCCTGCTCATGTCTTAACTCAAGTTTTACAAGCGCTGTGGAGCCAAGGGCTATTTTGAGCATACGACTTTCTACCTGCAGCTCTTTGCTTGTTCGGCCATGGAGCTTGCTTGCAGCAAGGACGAAACTTGAGGGATCATCATCTGTGTGGTTGAGCTGCCAGATGCCTTGCTACTCACAAAAGATGTGCTGACCGCTGTGGGCATGAGCTTTGTTTTTGCGGAAGGCCTGCAAACATCCTGCAAGGAGAGCGTATGGCAAAGAACATTGGGATGAGCATGGGTAAGCGTGCCTGTCTTGTTTTTGTGACGGTGTTTCTCTGTGTTACGGGTTTTTTCCTGTCTGTTGTCTGTGCGAGCGAGACCTTGATAGTGGTTACGCAGGATGGCGTAGACGAGCAGGGGAACTTTTTTACCCTTGAGCCCACGTGTGATCTCTCCCTTGCTCTGCACCATGTGCAGGGCGTCAACGACAAGGGCGAACTCATTTTGGGAAAAGCTGAGGATACGCAGATCCTGAAAAAAGGTGAGAGCTTTTCCTTCCGCTGTATGGTGACAGAAAGCCTGCCGACACTTTGTGTTGTCGTGCAGGCGCACGGAAAAAAGGCGCAGTGGTGCCCGGCTATCAGCGGTATGGACGGCTCGCTGATTCTTGCACCTTTTTTCAAGGAAAAGTAGCCGCTTCTGCCTTTGCGCCAATGATCTTGTCAGTTGCCCTTGCGCAGGCTACACTTACACTGTTTTGTGGGGAGAAGCGTTTTCTTTCCCTGTTCAAGCCCAAGCTAAGACCGCTTTATCCGGAAGCGGCGGAGGTTTTATCATGAAAAAGCTGACGTGCATGATGGCTGTTTTGCTGATGTGTGTGTTGAGTGCTTCTCTGAGTTTTGCCAGCAAATACTATGTCTATTGCGCCAATGGCAAAGTTGAGGTGGATATGCGCAATCCTCAGCAGATGAAGTCGGCCAGGGGTTCGAACACCTATATGATGTCTGAATTCAATAATAAGATTGATGCTGATAAATTTGCCAAGCAACTTGGTGGTGTGGGCGCAAGCTGCCCCAAGCGCTAAGTCGTTTTTCAAAGACAAGAGGCTGTCTCAGGGAGAACCTGGGACAGCCTCACTTTTTTGGCGTCTTGTTCCGTTTACTGCAGGGCGCCAAGATTCGCCGGAGCACAGGCTGAAAGCTTTTCCGGATCAATGGTGCAGAAAATATCCACAAGTTCGCTGTCCAGCTGCTTGCCTTTGACCTCCTGCAGCACGGCCACAGCCTGTTCGTGGCTCTTGGAATCTTTATAGGAACGACGCATGGTGATGGCTGAATAGGTGTCGGCCACGGCAATCATCTTGGCGGCAAAGGGAATGGTTTCCCCAGGAATGCCATAATAGCCGCGACCGTCAATGCGTTCATGGTGGTAGAGCACCCAGTTCTCAATGGTCTTGAAGGAGGAGACAGAGGAGAGAATGTCCGTTGAGATGCGCGGATGCTTTTTCATGATGGCCCATTCATCGTCATCGAGTTTGCTGGGTTTATTGAGGATACGCTCGGGAATGCCCATTTTGCCCACATCGTGAAAGAGGGCGGCGTAGCTTAAATCTGAACGATTGATACCGATGCGCAGTGCCTGCGGCAGATGCTCGTAGAGGAGAAGCGTCAGGTTTTGGACGTGCTGGCTGTGGCCATTGAGGTTGGGATCACGGGCTCCCAGCACGCTAATGAGCGCTTCAGAGATTTCAAGTGTACGCTGCTCACTTGCACGGTTGGCTTCAATGAGCTTTTGACGCTGAAATTCAATGGTCTTAATATATTTGGCCTGTCGTTCGTATTCCCGATGCGCTGCCTTTTCCCGGGCCTTACTGCGCATATACATAATGCCGAGAGCGGCTGTGAAGATAATGAGAAAGGCTGACGGCCAGATCCAGGGATGGCGGGTAATGTATTCAACGAAGGTCGTATTGACGTAGTAGTGGTGAACCCATTTTTCGGTAAGATAGTCGAAAAAGCCTTCGCGCCAGAGATCTCGGAGTATGGGGTTGATCCTGTCGCGTAGTTCCCTGTTGTTTTCCAGGAGAACCATGGCCCCGTAAACATGGCTGACGGCGTAGCTTGGATGAATATCTGTGAGCTTGAGCTTTTCAAGAAAATAGTTGCCGACCTGTATGGGACAGACCACAAAGTCAAAATGGCCGTTTTTGAGACCGTCAAAAATACTGGCATAGCTGGGAAGATAGGTGATTTCCCGCGTCAATCCCAAAGCCGGTAGGCTGTGCAGCGAAGCCACGCGGCGGCCATAGAGCTGGGCAACAGAGGTGACAATTTCGCGGCCATAGACCACATACTGCTTTTCTACGGTTGGCAGGGTGGAAATGAGACTGTGGTCCTGGGCCACATAGTCTGTTTCCATATTCAGAATAATCTGTGCTTCCTGCGAGAAAACAGCCTTTTGTGCCTCAGACCAGTTCATCAGCTTGAGGTCGAGATTCACCTCCAGTCGGTTGGCCACTTCGTTCATCAGCTCAACGTCAAAACCTGCATACTCACCTTCTGCATTGACATAGGAAAAAGGATTGTAATCAATGTCGGTGACGACCTTGATGGTTTCGGCATAGCAGTTTTTGGGCTGAATGCGCACCCTGGGTTCACGGTGATTGTTCACATAGAAGTAGGCGAGATAGATACTGACAACGACGATGAGCGCGCTTGCAAGCAGAATAAAGACTTTTTCAAACGTCTTTCCGGATTTCTGAGCTTTTCCCGGTGTTCGATCATGCACAGGCTGATCGCTGCTATGATGTTCTGACTCGGTGGCCATGGTCAACTCTCCGCTGAAAAATACCATCTGAAGCAAAGAAGTGCTTTTTTTCTAGCGTATTTTATGCCTTTTGGGAAGAAAACGGGAAACTGTCTGCCGCTGAGAAAAGCTGGTGGAGGCTTCCCGGCTTGTCCGAAAAAGATTTCGTCTTCTTGTCTTTGCGTGGTATTGTGGGCCTGTCGTGTTTGGGGAAAGAGAACCCTGTGTTTTGGTGAGTGAGATACTGCAGACCATGATTTTGAACGCCTCAGGCCGAACGGATATTCCAGCTTTTTACGCTGAGTGGTTCCTGAACCGTCTGGATGCCGGCTGGTTTTATTCGCGCAATCCTCGCTATCCTTCGCAGGTTTTACGCTATCGCTGTGATCCGGAACATGTGGATGTTCTGCTCATGTGCTCCAAAAACTGGGGACCTATGCTGCAAAGCATCCCAGGTCTTCTCAAACGCTATCGTCTTGTGCTGCACGCAACCATCACAGCCTACGGAAAAGATCTTGAACCAGAAGTCCCTGAGGTGGATGAGGCCTGCGCATATCTGCTTGAGCTCTCTTCCCTTGCCGGCCCAAGGCGCGTTGTCTGGCGCTATGATCCCCTGCTTTTGACCGAATCCTATGGCATCAAAGAGCATCTTGCGTGTTTTGCCCGCCTTGCCGCCAGGCTTGCCGGTAAGGTCAGTGTCTGCATATTTTCCTTTCTTGAGCTGTACCATAAGGTCAGCCGCAATTTTTCCAAGGCCCGATCGCTGACAGCTTCTGAACGGGAAACACTGGCCAGAGGCCTTGCCGAAATTTCCGCAGGCCATCACCTTGTGCTGCAAAGCTGTGGGACGGATCAGGATTTCAGTCACCTAGGTATTCGCAGCTCCGGCTGCGCCAGTGCCGAACGCCTGGGTGAAGCTGCCGGCTGCCGTCTTAAGCCCAACGGACGCAAGGGGGGCGAACGCAAGGGCTGCCGCTGCATGGATTGGCGTGATATGGGCGCCTATGATACCTGCCCGCATGGCTGTCTCTACTGTTATGCCAATAATAACCATGCCCTGGCCAAGAAACGCTGGCAGGAGCATGACCCGCTCTCACCCATACTCTGCGACAGGCTACGTCCTCAAGACCAGATCTGTGAGGGACGTATGCCCAAGCTCCTTGTGCCCAGGCAGGATTCTCTCCTCAGCTTCTGGACGTGAATGAGCGTGTGTTCGCCTTTGCCGGCAAAAAAAAGCCTCCCCGTCACGGGAGGCTTGTCGTTGTCACCTTTTGGCAAAGGGAGGGCTTTACAAGTTCCCTTGTCTGCCCGGCACGAGCTTGTCGCTATCGTCTGCGGCTTGCGCAGACAGGGGCAGATATCTGTGGGAACATTAGAGACCAAGCGAGGCTACCCATGCGGCAAGTTCCTGTTCCGAAACAGAGGGCTTGAAGACCTGACCCTCACGGATCTTTGCCTTGGGGGCACTTTGCTGGAGGCTCGCCACAGCCTTGCCAAAACCGCTGCCGCCGGAGGTCGCAAAAAGGACAATGGTTTTTCCGGAAAAGTCATAGGCCTCAAGGAAAGAGTTGATAATGGTCGGCGCAATGTACCACCAGATGGGAAAACCAAGAAAAATCAGGGAATGGCTGGCAATAGGCGCATCCTTGTCCAGTAAGGCAGGTCGCGAGGAGGTATCGTGCATTTCCTTTGAGGAGCGTGAATTGGCATCCTGCCAGTTGAGATCGGCCTGCGTATAGGGGACTTGTGGCTTGATGACATAGAGATCAGCCGCAGCTGCTTTGGCGAGTTTTGTTGCCACCTGGGCTGTGACTCCGCTTGCAGAAAAATAGGCAACGAGATTCTGGCTCATCATATCTCCTTATGGTTGGCGGAAAGCGTGGCTTTTGAAAAGCCTGCGAGGAGTTTTTTTCGGCGCAGTAACACCTGGGCGCTTTCATGGCCTGATCTTGCGTACGAGGTCCCGAATGTGAGCATACGCTGGAATAGCCCTGCAGGACAGCCTATTTCTCTCAATTTTCTGCCTATTCCTCTACGATACAGGACAAAAAACGAAAAATTGGCTAGAACGATGTCTCTTTGGAGGAAATTGTGCGCGAGCGTGTGTGTCAAAACGAGAGTCTTTCCCTGATCAGGGATCGTATTCTCTCAGAGTTCTTACAGAGTTCTACGCCAACCTATCATTTTGGCGCTTGCCGACTTGCCTTTTACAGTCGCTCCTGCAGCGCCCCGCTGAGTCCGCATTTTTATGCCCCCATGGCTATTGTTGTCATTCAGGGTGCCAAAGAGGTCTGTGTGGGCAGTGAAGAGTTTCGCTACGGCCCTGGCGTCTGTTTTTTGTGTGGGGTGGATATTCCGGTCACAAGCTGTGTGGTGCAGGCAGATGCTGCCTCTCCCTATCTTGCCCTTTCCCTGACTCTCAATCTTGATCTCTTGGCTGAGCTGACGGCAAAGATGCCACCCATCGCCCAGGCCAATCCGCATTTCTTGGGTGCTCAGAGTCTGCAGCTTGACCCCGATCTGTTGGACGCCTTTGCGCGTCTCGTCGAATTGGCCAGACAGGCAAAGCCTGTTCTTGCTGACCTTGTTATTCGCGAAATCCACTTTCGCCTTCTTGAGAGCTCTTTTGGGGTAGCACTGCGCTCGCTTGTCACCTGCGATTCTCAGGCCTATCGTATTTCTCAGGTTATCAGCCATCTCAAGGCGCATTTTGCTGAACCGTTTTCTGTGAAAAAGCTTGCGGATCTGGCCAATATGGCGCCATCTACCTTACATAAGTATTTCAAGGAGATCACAGCGGTCAGTCCCCTGCAGTATCAGAAACGACTGCGTCTTGGCGAGGCACGACGTCTTTTGCTTGCCGAAGCCCTTGATGTGACGGAGGCGGCCATGCGGGTCGGCTATGAAAGTTCGACGCAATTTATCCGGGAATACAAACGACTTTTTGGTGAGCCCCCCAGACGCAGCCTGAGACAGCAGCGCAGCAAATAAGGCCGCCTTTCTGGGCGAAAGTCAGAAAAGCTCTGCAAGACAATGAGCCAAGGGATAAACCATGTTTCAGAAAAATTTCGTCTTTCACGATCTTGCCCAGGCCCTCAAGCACATTGAGTCGCTTGCGCTGCTTTGCAAGCACAGCCAGTGCCATGATGCCCTGCTCAATATTGTTGTTGCAGGCCTTTCCGGAAAAGAGTGCGAGATTCTTCTGCGAGCGCTTGATCAGGAGCTTGCCCAGGTTAAGCGCATTGGTGTTTCAGCCTATAACATGATCGACGAGGATCCCTCGCAAGTCTTCATTGTTTTTAATCTTCTTCTGTCCAAGGACGCTTCCTTTTCCACCCTTACCTTTCCCTGTCAGCCAGGAGAAGAGCTTGAGGCCGCAGAAGCCTGCAGGCGGGCCCTTGACGGCATAGAGCAGATTCGGGGCATTGAGATTTTTCCGGCCAATCCCCGATTGCACGTGACCCGTTTTCTGCAGGAAATCAGCCGCGGGCGCGAAGATGTGCCCATCTTCGGCACCATGGCCAAGGTTAGCCAGATTGGCTCAAACGGTGCTGATGATGACTGCTTTTCTCTGGGTCAGGACATTGTGAAAAGTGGTTTTGTTCTTGCTGTCTTTAGCGGCAAGGACCTGCATGCCTATGCCGACTATGTCCTTGGCTGGAAGCCCATTGGCCGGGAAATGCCTGTTCGGCTTGCGGCGCAGTCGCCACTGGGAGAAAGTGCTGTTGAGCTCATCGACGGGCGGCCGGCTGGAGAAATCTATCAGAAATATCTCGGTATCGACTGGCATGATAATATCATTGAAAATGTCTGGGCTTTTCCCCTGATGGTGCGCAGAAATAACGTCAATCTCTGTTATATTCCCATTTCTAGCAACGAGGAAAATCTTCATTTTTCAGGTTCAATCTATGAGGGCGAAAGCATTCGTTTTTCCTACTGTACCCGTGAGGAAATCCTCGATGCCTCCTTCAACGGCAGTGAACGCATGCGCATTTTTGCTCCGGATGCCGTGATGATGGCTATGTGCGGCAACCGTGTGGGCTTTCTGGGGGCTGAAGCCCATCTGGAATGGGATTTCTACAGGAAAAATCATCCAGATCTCGTTTTCTTCTATGGCTACAGTGAAATTTATTATCACAACGGCAAAGGCGGAGTGCTCAACAGTGCCTGTGTAGCCGTCGGCTTCAAAGAGGGCGAAGATAAGGCTCATGTCGACAGAAAGTACTCGCTTATTCCCAAAGCGCAGTTTACGCCCAAGGGCAAGGTTCCCTTTTCCTATCTTGTCTCCCATTTCTTCCATGAAATGACCAATGAGCTGATGCATTTTCAAAAACATCTTGAGCAGGAGGTAGCCAGGAAGACTCAGGAAAACGCCAGCCTCTCTTTGCACATTGTTCAGACAATGGCCCAGACCATTGATGCCAAGGATACCTATACCAATGGTCATTCCAGTCGTGTGGCGCACTATGCCAGGGAAATTGCCCGTCGTGCTGGCTATTCTCCCGCACAGCAGGAGGAGATCTACATGATTGGTCTGCTCCACGATGTGGGCAAAATCGGTGTGCCTGACGAAATCATCAATAAACCGGGCCGCCTGACAGACGAGGAATTTGCCATCATCAAAACCCATCCTTCCGTGGGGGCCAAGATCCTCTCGAAAATTCAGGAAATGCCAAAGCTTGTGACAGGAGCCCACTTTCACCACGAGCGCTATGATGGTCGTGGCTATCCCAAAGGCCTGAAGGGAATGGACATTCCTGAGGAGGCACGTATCATCGCTGTCGCCGATGCCTATGATGCCATGACGAGCAATCGCAGCTACCGCAATGTGCTGGCTCAGGAGATTGTACGTGCTGAAATTGCCAAAGGGCAGGGGGCACAGTTTGATCCGCAGTTTGCAAGGATCATGCTGACCATGATTGATGAAGACCGCGAGTATGCCATGAAGGAAGAGAAAAAGAGTCAGGCGTAGGCTCGCTTGTTTTGCACAGACGTGCCCACATCCTCTCCGTTGTCTGCCAATAATCTTCTCATGATACTATTTCGAGGAGCATGTCTTGAAAACGATTCGTTTGCTGTATCCCGATTATGTGAGTGGAGGTCTTGATACCTATTATTTTGGGGCACAACTTCTGACACAGATTGTCCCGGCCAACCCGAGTCAGCCGCTGTTCACCGTTGACGTGCGGCCGCCGGATGGTCTGGAAAAACCTGTCAAAAACGGCATCTCAGGCCTTGAGGACGTGCTCTGGGGCATACAGGATGCTCAGGCAAAAATCGCGGCAGCTTTCCCCGACAGAATTATTACCCTTGGCGGCAATTGTCTGGTTTCCCTTGCGCCATTTGACTATTTGCATGGGCTCTATCCAAACGTGGGTATCGTTTGGATCGACGCGCATCCTGATGTCTCCACACCGGAAAATGGCTACCCCAACGCCCACGCCATGGTTCTGGGCTCACTTCTGGGGGGAGGGGCTGA
Organism: Desulfovibrio sp.; assembly: GCA_017528345.1. GTDB lineage: Bacteria > Desulfobacterota > Desulfovibrionia > Desulfovibrionales > Desulfovibrionaceae > Desulfovibrio. The sequence continues at coordinate 2,301 of JAFXOX010000060.1, read as the reverse complement.
AGCTCTCAGGCAAAGCATGACACAGCCCTTTTTTGCGGCAAGCGACATCCTCTACATCGGTCTGCAGGGTCTGCATTCCTATCAGCAGGACTTTTTGCAGCAAATGGGCGTCGCTTACAAGGTGCAGACTGAGCACTTCGTTCAGGCTGAGGAAATTCGGGCTTTTACGGCGCGTTTTGACCATCTGCTTGTGCATTTTGATATTGACGTGCTTGATGAAACCCTCTTTCACTCAACTTATTTTGCCAACAAGGATCTTGTGGGGGATGGGGCAGGCGGTGGCAAAATGACCATGGAAGCCCTGCAGAAGGTCTTGCACTGCGTCTGTGACGAGAATGATGTCGTGGGCTTGACTATTGCCGAATACCTGCCTTTTGACGAGCACAGCTTACATAAGGTCCTGTCAGGGCTGCACCTGTTTACGGATATGTCCTAAACCATGTTCACGTATCCTGTGTGATGGCGGGGAGCTTATGGAAATCACAAGACCCCCCCTATACCGCCAACGATGATCTTCTGACCCGTTAGGCCATGGCTGAAGCAAAACGCACATGCAGACCGGAACTTGTGTTGCTCTGCCCAATCCGCAGCAAGATGATGTGTTTTTTCTTGGCTTAGCCTGCTTGTGGAACACCCCCATGGTGCTTTTACCGTGCTTGAACTGGATCATTGCAAAGGGAATCCCCTCGTGCCCTTCGTACCAAGGTGGTAGGTGCCTGGGCAGCGTCAAGGATAGGCAAAACACCTAAGGCGACACTTTTCAAGGGCTTTTCTGCCTTTGGCACGAAGGTAGGTTAGCAGTTTTTATAATAGACGCAAAAAGGGATGTAATTACCCTATTTACACCTTTTTCTAAGAAGTCGGCATAAACAAAGACCTCCAATGAGGAGAGAGCAACTTCCAAGAGATTGTTGCCCTCCAACCTCGTTGGAGATATAAAATAGATGCAAGTGCTGATATGTGTTGTGCCACTTGGGAAGCCCAAGAGAAACGAACCGAGGTGCTTGAAAAATTGTGGCGTACCGTAACGCCTGAAATCGTTAGGGATTTCATCTACCCCTATTTGCTACGATTTTGTTTTACGGTCAAGAACGCCGCTTCTGATGTTGATGCTTGCCGAGCTTGGCTTTATTCATTGGAGACACATATGGAAAAGATTACAGGCTATCATGGACCGGAAAAGACAAGTATCGCAGACCTTGACAGCAAGGGTCCCTTTCCCGCAGGCTCTGCCAATAGCGCCTATGCCAGGTATTTTGATGGTCTCAGCTATTTGACGCCGGTTTCTACCTCCCAGGTTGGAGTCTATGTCGTTAGCTTTGAGCCAGGCTGTCGCAATCATTGGCATACGCACAAAGCTACAGCTGGCGGCGGCCAGATCCTTGTCGTCACAGCCGGCCGAGGCTATTACCAGGAATGGGGAAAACAGGCTCAGGAACTGCATCCAGGCGACGTTGTCCATATCCCGCCCAATGTCAAACACTGGCATGGTGCCGCCTGTGATTCGGCGTTCCAGCATCTTGCTCTTGAGGTGCCTGGCAAGGACACAACAACGGTCTGGGAAGAACCTGTGGAGAGCGCAGACTACGCAAAGCTTCCTTAAAACGACTCCAAGCCAGAAAAAGCAGAGATCTTCTTTTGAAAAGGATGATCTTTAGAAAATCTGTCTGAGTCAAAAATGACAAACGTGCCGAGGCATGCTGCTCATGTTCCAATTTTGCCTTGAAGCAGGCATTCGGATTTGGGGGATAACAAAAAATACGTTTTTGACATGAAATCAACTGCTTACGCAAAAAAACGTGCTTTCTCATGGATTCAAGAGAGAAAAGGCCCTGGATGAAAATCCTGGGCCTTTTCTCTCTCAATTACAAAAATACAATATCTTTTCTAATTAATTTTTAGCGCGTTTACAAGCTAGAGCTTCAATAATAGGATTGGTTATTGATTCTATATCTTTTTCAGTAGCGCAATTTTTTAGCCATGATGTACACATTGCATGCCACAAAGCCTTGCTACTAATAAATAACTGATCACTTGCATTACTTAACCACATATGGTGATCTTGAAGAAGCATTGCTGATTCCAATATATCAGCTGTTTCGGAGAACCCCCTCCCTATACGTACAAAAATATCAGGCCAGTTACGTTCTTTTAGAGCTTCCTGATTCCGTGAGCTAGTAGCCGAAAACGTCAGATTTCCACCTTTAAGGAATTTTTTTGAAAATTTTTCTGATGGACAGGGTATTTTTTTAACTTTACATAGCGTCTACCGTTTGATTTACGGGATGAAAGAGATCATTG
>JAFXOX010000059.1 GCA_017528345.1 Desulfovibrio sp. | reverse complement strand
GCTTCTGCCACATCGGGACGAGGTACGTTGACGCTCACAAGGGTAGCTGGGTCTCCATCTGAGAACAGCATAGGCAGCACAGGCTCACTTGGGGAATATATCCAACCATTAACCAAATTGCCTCGGATGACGTCAATCGAACCTTGCACGACGTTCATGGCTTCGACAAAATAATGGCTTTGTATGTGACAAGCATTGATCCGTAGGCATATGTAGAAACAGGCTTATGTTTATTTCTGATTTCTGCATCTGCTGTCTCTTGGAAACGCTGGACAATTTTTACAAAGCAAGGACTGGCACTCGTTTTATGGATGTTTTGCTGAGGATTTTTTGCCTTTGTGGGCTTTTTTCGTCGGCAAAGGAGTCTCATCCAGTGTTTCGTCAAATACCACCTCTTCCAGCGTCTCGCCCATATCAGAGGAACGGCTACCAGAAAGCAGTACGTCGCAGATGGCCGGAATGGTGCGATCCTTGCCAAGATCGGCTAAAGCATCGGCATTCGCATCAAAGAAGTTGTCCTCCACGCGGTTGATATGGGCGAGCACCTTTTGCGCAAGGCCTTCCACATCGGTAAAGTCCACAAAATCCAGGCCCTTGAGGTGTGCAAATTCTCGAACAGGCGCAGTGTCTGAGGCCACGATGGGCAGCCCCAGAGCTGCGGCCTCAAGGAACGACCAGGAGAGGATGAATGGCGTGGTCAAATACACATGGCAGGCAGAAAGCTTGAGCATGCCAAGGTAGAGTTTGCGGTCCAACATGCCGAGGAAGTGAACACGCTTCCAATCTACTGTGTCGCCCAGTTCCGCCTCCATAGTTTTGCGCCAGCTTGTTCCCTTGGGGTTCATGCTGCCATACCCAACGTTGGCAATGCCTGCGTCGCGTCCCATGATGATGACATGAGCCTCTTTATTGGCGGAGAGTATGGTTGGCAGCGAGCGCATGAAGTAGTGAAAGCCACGTACGGGCTCAAGATGGCGTGCGGCGTAGGTAACAATGGGCATACCGCGGCGAAGTTTTAAGCCCAGACTGGGGATGCCGAGGCCGCGAGGTTTAACGGCAGCCAACTCTTTGATATCCAGGCCATCGTGGATGACGGTAATTTTGTCCTGCGCCCACTGAGGAAAACGGCTTTTCTGCCATTGCGTGGGGGTAATGGCGGCATCACAGTCTGCCAGGGCATGGAGTGAACAGGTATTCTTGAGCGTGAGACGCAGTTCTTTTTCTTCGGTAAGCCTGGGCATGTCGGGGTCAAAATTCACTTCCTGACCCTGTAAGTTGTAGTACCACTCGGCGTAGATCACAAAACGGGCTTCCGGCCAGATATTTTTCACAAAAAGTGTTTCACCCCAGCCAGGATGGGCATAAATAACGTCAGGCTTCAGACCTTGTGTTTTCAGGGCCTTCATGGCCTGATAGATGCTTTCTCCTCGGATGAGGCGGGCATCCATTTCCCGCAGAAGGTTGGGAGATTTTTCATCGAGCTGCCTGCGGATGGGCGCGTACCGGATGAGGGTCACTTCAGGCATTGTTTCCGTAGAATTCATAGCCAGAGCAAATATCTTGTGTCCTTCTGCAGCCAGAGAACGGGCGAGAAGTTTGAACTGACCGGGGAATGCCTGATGAATAAAGAGAATGGTACGCGGATTCACAAGAAAACTCCTAACGTGCGTCACGCCCCCTGGGAGGCACGGCCAAACCTTCATAGGGTTCTGTAACTGTGCTCAGCGGGAGATTGGGGTTATAAAAAGGATCAAGGTAGCTTCCCCACAACTGCTTGAAGAAACGCATTTCGCGCTGCATCCTGGCCTTGTCCATGGGTGAGGTATCCCTGCCACGGCTTGCAGACTCGCGATGGAGCAATGTTGCGTAGGGTGTCCACAGTATTGTTTTGCCTGCTGCACGTACACGCAGGCAGTAATCCACATCATTGAAAGCAACAGGGAAGCGGCAAGCGTCAAATCCGTTAAGGTCTTCAAAAAGTTTTTTCGGGGTGAGCAGGCAGGCGGCAGTAACGGCACTGCGTTGGCAGACGATTTGATTGTTGTGCATATAGCCTGCTTCGTCGCTCATCCACTGATTGCCAATATGCGATGCAAGCTGGTGTGTGCCCACAAGAACACCGGCATGCTGGACAAGATTATTGGGCCAGAGCAGTTTGGCACCCACACAGCCGATTTCTTCTCGGCTGGCGAGAAGACTCGCCATTTCTTGCAGCCAAGCGGGATCTAAAGCGTCCGTATCGTTGTTCAGGAAACAAATGTAATCGCCTTTGGCTGCGTGCACGGCATAATTGTTGATAGCGGCATAATTGAATTGGCCAGGATAGGAGATGACACGAGTATTTGGTTGTTTTGCCGCTTCCGTAAGAAGGGCTACGGCGTCTTCTTCCTGGCTGTCATTGTCCACAATAAGTATTTCCAGCGACGCATAATGTGTCTTGGAGAGCGACTCCAGGCAGGGCCTGAGGAGATCTGCCCTGTCACGCGTGGGAATGACAATGGAAACAGACGGGAGCGAAGATGTTAGCCAGTGCACGCGGTTGATCCCACCTTTATCTTCCACGCAGGCACCATGTTGTACCGTTGCTACCCATTCCTGTACGGCTTTAGTTCGTCCCATATCACTGGGAATAGGCAATTCCTGACTAAGAATCTGTGGGAGATGACGCACACCGCCCATAGTGGTTGCCGTACGGATCAGTCGGGCTCGCAATGCCCAATAGGTATCATCTGCAGAATGCGGCGTTGCCTCACAGACTTCCCGAGTGACCAGAAATGGCCCCAGATAGTCGAAAGCCCAGAAGGCATCGGCATCCCATGCTGGCCGAAAGCAGGGGGTTGCGTCGGCAATCTGTTCGCCATCGGCATAGATTACCCCCGCACCTGTGGCCTTTTGGGCTTGAAGCATGTGTGCCAGGGCATGGGGATGCAAGTGTTCCCCTTCACGCAGCAGAAGACTATATCCTGGCACCCCGGAAGACTTAAGAGCAATATTCTTTTGCTCACGCAGCAGCTGTGCCTTGTGTTTGGCTGTGCCATATGGCAGGTCGATGGAAACTTGGTATGTACCCTGTGGTTTGGGTACCGGAAAGACGTGTTTCCAGGCTGCGTACTCCGCTCCATGGCTCGCACAGCCCCCTGGCATATTGAGTTCCAAGCGGCGTACCAAAGCTGCCAACAATTTGCGGTCTTCTTTTTCAAAACGCGTTTTGTTCTCAATCCAGTCGGCCACATTTTTCGGCCATACGCGGATAGTTACCGGACTTCCCGGGACAGGGCGTTTTTGAGCATCCTGAATGGCGACAATGTGTTCCTGACCATCTGCGAACTTCAAAGGCAGATTGAGCGTGAAACCATGTCCGTCTCCTTGCGATGGACGATACCTGCTTTCTTTGGCGAGGGTCTCAGCGACAACTTCTTCGTTAACAATGGCAAAAAGGCGCAAGGTCGTATTTGGCGCGAGGCTATCCAAAGCCCAGCCAGAAAGGGTCAAACCTCGGTCTACGTGCAGCTCGCCTTCAAGACCACAGGCATTTGGGGCATCGTCGAGAGTAAGGCCCTCCCCGATGTACGCATTGGTATTGGCGACGCGCACCTGTACTTTGGAGCCGTCAGCAAAGGCCGTGGAAGGCAAAGGCAACCAGAAGCCACAACCCTTAGGCTCTTGTAAATCTGACCGCGTTATACCCATAACAAGGCCATCTACGAGTACTTCTACCCAAATGGCCGACGAGCTATCAGTGGCACAGGCCCAGCCGCTGATACCTGTGCCGTTCAGTTGAAAGGCGCCATCGTAGGTGTTCATGCGGCCTCTGCAGGAATATGGCCCATAGGAATATCTGCAACGCCATGGCCATCAAGCCAAGTACGCCATGCGATCTGTCTGTCTGCCTGCAATGGCTCAGTAAACAAAAGGGCTGATGGTTGCAGGGGACGCATGTCTTTCATATCTGGCAAAGCATAGATATTTTCAGGGCGAGGAGTCGCTCCCCACACTTGTTTGAGATGCTGTACCCAAAAGCGTGCAGCAGGATGCCTGTGAGCGTAGGCGCAAAAATGTTTCCACCCCCGCAGTGTGAGTGGCGCAATCACCAGATACGCGGCTTTGAGGTCTCCTTTGTCGAAAGCTGTCGTAGCTGCATCCATTGCAGCCTGATAGACTGGGATATCCAAGACCTTTTGCATTTGGGAAATGCCACGAAACTGTCCGTGCACCATGAGGCCAGTAAAGGCGCATTTATGTACGAGATCGCGCAGGGCAACGGTATCTTTGGGCAAGAGAAAATGCATGTCAGCCAAATCGACGTCCTGGGATATGCGCAGCAGCACCTTGGTTACCGTCCCACAGGCTAAGACAAAGCACTGCGACCCAGGGGAAATGGGACTTTTGACCTTGTCCTTTCGAGGCATTGCCTCAAGCCTAGCCCACGGATAAAGATGCAAATGACCTTCCCTAGGTTGGCAGGCTCGGCGGGAAATATGGTCACGAATTTCCTGAAGTGGGTCCTCAAGGAGAAAGTCATTATATTGATCATTATAGTGAGGAAATCTTTGAAAAATTGCCCTGTTGTTTTGCGCCACATAGGCACTCTTCGATGCACCGAAGGAGCGGCCCTCCAAATGTGCCACATAGACGTTGCAGGCTGCATAGTTTTTGAGATGCTGATCTGCACAACGCAAACAAAAATCTGTCTCTTCTCCATAGCCCCGGAAGAGCATCAGTCCGTCCAAGCCTTCACATAGGTCAAGCGCACGACGGGTCAGGAGCATGCAGAAACCCATACCCACAGGAATTTTTCGCACATGCATCTCTTGTGGCAGTGAACGGCAGGCAGCATCAAGGAGAGCCGTTTCGTGGAGCGTACGCACATCGCCTCTGTCATAGTAGGCTGGGAAAGATAACAGCTCAGCATGAGAACCCATGGCCGTCACTGTGGCAGCATCTGGGAATTGGGCGACCTTGACCATGCGGTCTATCCAGTTGCTGTGTACAAGGGTATCCGCATTGAGGAGAATGACATCTCCCCCATTGATACGTGCAAGGGCATAATTCACACTACCAAGAAAGCCCATATTGCCGGGGGTAGTGAGCAATGTGATTTTGTGTCTTTCCGATAAGCGCATGAGCGCCTTATGGAGCCGTGCATCAGGGCCGTGATCCCAGACAACCCAAATAGCTGTGCGTGTCGTGTTTTGCGTAAGTGAGGCAAAACATGAGGCGAGGCAGGAAAGGGTTTCGTCATACCCGTCGTAGCAGGGTATGATAATGGTAACTGCCTGTTGTGCACGGCGACGGCTTTGAACGGCGATCTTCTTTATGGGGCTGGCTGCGTCACAGGGTGAGCAGTAAGCAGGGCTGCCGATAACATGTTGACCGTTTGCTATGAGATGGATGCAGTACGGATCCCGGTTGGCAGAGAGGGGAACATCCAGCTCATACAATGTGTGGGCGCCTGCAGGAAATTTTTTGAGTGTACCTGGTTGCAATACCGGTTTGGCCGGTTCTGAACGTAGCAAAAACGTTTTGCCCTGTGGCAGGATAAACCAGGCGCGCAGATGCCCCGCATGAATGCCACAGGCACCGTGACAGGCATGGCCATGTTGTTCCAGCTCACCTAAAAAAGTAGCGGATGGATGCGCACAGTATAAAAAGTGTAATAGGGATACATACTGCTGGGCACGCAGCGTATCATTAGTAGCCCAGGCTGTGCGCAGGGCCTGCTCTACCCACTCCATACGATCAGGACAATAGTTGATCGCCTTATCCCAGAAATTCAGCGCTGCCTCGCTGTGCCCCATTTTCGTGAGTACATGGGCGCAAAGGGCAAAGGCTCGGGGATGCAATGTCCCATAAGTGGAAGAAAATGTGAGCGCGAATGCCAATGCGTCAGCCATCCGTTTTTCCCGGAGGGCTAGTACAGCTTGACGGGCCAGATCGTCTGCGCCAAGCAAAGGCATCTTTGACATCACGATGTTCATTTTTTGGGGAAAGGCCGGGCGTAGTTTCCACCACGCCCGGCCACTATTTTACAGTGTTTCCGACTTAGAATCCGTCAACAACATACTGTTGACCGTCAATGCCGGACACTTCCACACTGGAGGCAATCTGGTAGGCCACATCCTCACGGCTTGCGCCGGACTCGAGTTCCGCCAGATACTTGGAAGCGAGACCTGTGTCAGCGCCAGCATTCGTGAGCAGGGCGTTGACGTAGGTTGCATCGTCAACCTTGTCGTACAGGTTGTGGAATTCGTCACAGTTCAGGAACGACTTCACCAGGTGATCCATGGACTGGTCGCTGTCTTGCTTTTCGAATTGGTTCATCCACCAGTTGATACCACCGAGGGTGCTGCCATTCCAGCCGTCATCACCATCAATGGCTTCACGACCCAAAGCAACCTTGTAGAGCTTGGCCACAATACTGTCTTTCTCATTCTCAGCCAGTACTGTGATGTGATCGTTGGCAAGATCAATCTTGCCGTCACTGTTGGCATCCTGGGCAACCACCTGCACACCGGTCATAGCAACGTCGGCACTATGCATGTGGAATTTGCCGTTGACGAATTCAAAGGTATGCTTGACGGCGTTGCCAATAAGTTGCAGCAGGTCAAAGCCATCACCGGCATCCATTGAGATCTGGGCGTCCTCCTGAGCACTTTGGTCCATCACCAACGTGAGGTCACCGGAACCGCTCTGGATGTTTCCAGAAACAGCACCCTTCACACTGATGGTGTCGTCGCCGTCACCCGTCTTGACCGAAGCATTGGTCACGTCGGTCATGGTAATATTGTTATCACCATCACCGGTTTCGACACTCACATTTGTGCCACCAGCGACGTTTATGCTGTTGTCGCCGTCACCCACACTCAGCGAGCCGCCCTTAGCATTACTCAATGTTACGTTGTTGTCGGCATTATTGTTGATAGCGAGATTGACAGAAGCTTCGTCAATCTGCACAGTGGCGGGCTCCTGTGTCTCCATAGCGACATCGCCTTTGGTGTCTGCGCCGACGACCAAGGCCGTTGTGTCATTACCTAAGGTGAGATTATTCAATGTGGCATCGTTGGAGACGAGCACGGCCTCCTGATTAGCCACATCGGCACTGGTCACAGTGCCTTCCACGGTTGCGACACCGTCTGCGCCCTTGTCTTTCAAGATTGCATCAATCGCTTCTTTGACATCATCAGTTAATATGGAACTACCTTGAATAAATTCTGCGATTTCAGCAGCACTTGCTTGATATTCAGCCATAATTACTACTCCTTCATCAATAGTGCGGCCATATGTCTAGCTGTGAACACTGACCGTCTTCTGAGGCACAGGATTGCGCCACAGAAAACACGAAAACCCATGCGCTGACCGAAATCAGCGCATGGGTTTAGTTATTTTTGCCTCCTAGGAAGCCAGGAAGTCAAAAAGGCATAGATAAACGCAGGGTTGACGTTTACGTCTGTAACGTTCCCTGTGTGTGTGTGTGTGAGTGTGTGTAGCAAAATTTGTTCCAAATTTTTATATAAGGCTACTGAACGGTAGGGAAACCAAGTCATGAAGATCAGAAGGTATCCCAAGGACTGTCAGAAACTGAACCAGCTCAAAGTCACGACGAAATTGGGCGATGCCGATGGCACGAAAATGCTGGCAAACTCTCGTGTCTACGATCAGTTATGCACACGCACGAGTTGCCGTTTGCAAGGGAAGGCAAGAAAATAGTAGCTATGAAACTTTTTGCAGAAAACTCATGATATACTGGTGACTTTTAGCTCTTTGTGAAAACGATTGTCAAGCAACAAATGCAAAATTGCCGAGTTTGCATTTGTTTTTCTTTGCCGTTTTTTTGGGAGAGAGGGGCTGCTTTGGGAGTGCTGTGTTTTTTCCAGGAAAAAAGGACCTGTGCAGCAAACAGGCCTGCGGGGGGCCGACTTGTCGAAAAGCACCACTTGCAAGTATATATCGGCTGTGTTTTTCAAAAGATGCGTGCCTACCTCACCCTGTCATAGCGAGGACGCAAGGGGCAGGGTGCTTATGTGCCTAGAACTATCAGCTATGGGCCTTGGACAAAAGCAGACCACCTTGCAAGGAGCTTCGCCATTTGGGTGATGCATCTCTGGTAAATGAGCGAGAAGCATGTGGGAAGCCAGAGATTTTTGGAGAACTTAAGAGATTGTTAGGGATTGCGAAGATGAGTAAAACCATAGCCATTCTTGCCCCATCATCTGTGCCTTTTCAGCTTGGAGGTGCAGAACATTTCTGGTGGGGTCTTTTGCGCGCATTCAATGCCTATAGTTCGTATCAGACTGAGCTGATCAAAGTTCCTGCGCCTGAGGCCACGTTTTCAGAGCTTGTGGCCTCCTACAAAGCCTTTAGTCACATGGATCTCAGCCATTTTGACATGGTTGTGACAAGTAAGTATCCGGCCTGGATGGTTCATCACAGGCGACATATCCTCTATCTGCAGCATACGCTGCGAGGCCTCTACGATACCTATCATTTTACGGGCCTGCCCCTGACTCTCGCTGAGTATCCCGAAAAGCTCCGTGATCTTATGGCCCTCATCCGCAAGGAAAAGCCTGTGCGTGAGGATTTGGCCTGTGCCTTTGAGCTTGCTGAGCGCGCTTGGGCCTCTAAAAGTCTGCCATCCATGCTCTTTGCCTTTCCAGGTCCCCTGATTCGAGAGCTTGTGCATTTTTTTGATCGAGTTGCGCTCGCACCCGGAGAGATTTTCGCCTATGCCGCCATTGCCGAAAATGTCACAAAGCGTGCCGAGTACTTCCCTGACGGGGTAAAGCCGCTTGTTTTGCACCATCCCCCTGAGCTTTCAGGCTTTTTTTGCCAAAAGGGCAGCTACATGTTTACAGCCAGCCGTTTGAACGGCACCAAGCGTGTTGATCTCAT
>JAFXOX010000058.1 GCA_017528345.1 Desulfovibrio sp. | reverse complement strand
TATGGCCAAGGAAGCCTCTGTTGCTCCCAAAGAACGGGTCAATATTGTCTACCGCCCGGCTACGGGTGATGCTCAGGAAGAGATTGAACTGCCTTTAAAGCTCATGGTTCTTGGGGATTTCACCCTGAAGCAGGATGACCGTCTTCTCGAAGACCGGGCGCCTGTGAATGTCGACAAAGACAATTTCAACGAAGTGATGAAGGCTCAGGAGCTGGGCGTCAAGGCCAATGTGGCCAATAAGCTCACCGATGACCCTGAAGCTCAAATGACCGTGGATCTGAAGTTCCAATCGCTCAAGGATTTTGAGCCTGACGCCATTGTCCGCAATGTGCCGGAGCTCGCCAAGATGATGGAACTGCGTGAGGCCCTGAAGGCGCTCAAGGGTCCCCTGGCCAATGTGCCTGACTTCCGCAAGAAGCTGCAGGAGCTTGTGGGGGATGAAGAAGCCAGGGCCAAGGTCCTCAAAGAACTTGGCATAGAGAAGTAGGGAGCAGATCATGAGTCAGACTGAACAGGAACAGGTGCAGGCAGCCTCTGCGGAAGGCACAACAAGCCTTCTTGATGCCATTGTTGAAGCCTCCAAGCTCAAACCGTCAGACGATGGCTATGCCATGACCCGGGAAGGGCTCAAGGCCTTTATTGAGCAGCTGGCTGGCACAAGCGGAGTCCAGAAAATTTCCGGGGCTCTTGTTGATGAGATGATTGCCCAGCTTGATAGCAAGCTCACAGCCCAGGTCAATGAAATCCTGCACCAGAGTGAAGTGCAGCAGCTTGAGAGTACCTGGCGCTCCATGAAGTATCTTGTGGACAACACCGACTTCCGCCAGAATATCAAAGTTGAATTCATCAATGTCTCCAAGAGCGATCTTCTGGATGACTTTGAGGATGCGCCGGAAGTTGTCAAATCAGGCCTCTACAAGCAGATTTACACGGCTGAATACGGCCAGTTCGGCGGCAAACCCGTAGGGGCGATCATTGCCAACTACGAGTTTGGGCCCAAGCCTCAGGATATCACGCTTCTGCAGTATGTGGCCTCTGTCTCCGCCATGAGCCATGCGCCCTTTATTGCTGCTGCCGGAAAAGACTTCTTTGGCATTGATGCCTGGGAGCAATTGCCCAATCTCAAGGATCTGCATTCCATCTTTGAGATGCCGCAGTACACCAAATGGCGCTCGTTCCGCGAATCTGAAGATGCCCGCTATGTGGGGCTGACGCTCCCCAAATTTCTTTTGCGTCTGCCCTATGGAGAGGATACCGTCCCGGCCAAGACCTTCAATTTCCAAGAAGAGGCCGGCAATGACGAGCAGTTCTGCTGGGGCAATACCGCTTTTGCCTTTGCCACGCGTCTCACCGATAGCTTTGCCAAATACCGCTGGTGCAGCAATGTCATAGGCCCTCAGGGTGGCGGCACGGTGGAAAATCTTCCGCTCTATCAGTTTGAGAATATGGGGCAGATTGAGACTAAGATTCCGACGCAGGTTTTGATCAGTGAACGCCGGGAGTACGAGCTTGCTGAAGAGGGTTTCATAGCGCTGACCATGCGCAAGGGCTCGGACAATGCGGCCTTTTTCTCGGCCAATTCCTGCCTTAAGCCCAAGGTCTTTGCCAATACGCCCGAGGGCAAGGAAGCGGAGATGAATTTTAAGCTCTCCACGCAGCTGCCCTATATGATGATCATGAACAGGCTTGCGCACTATATCAAGGTCATTCAGCGAGAGAATATCGGTACCTGGAAGGAGCGCGGCGATCTTGAGCGTGAGCTGAACAAATGGATCAGCCAGTATGTGACGGAGATGGACAATCCCGATCCCACAACGCGCAGCAAGCGTCCTTTGCGCATGGCGCAGATCACGGTGAACGACGTTGAGGGCGATCCCGGCTGGTATTC
>JAFXOX010000057.1 GCA_017528345.1 Desulfovibrio sp. | reverse complement strand
TCCCTGACAATTCATATTTTTTGGCAGCCATAGAGAAGAGGGTACACCCGATCCCATACCGAACTCGGCAGTTAAGCTCTTCATCGCCGATGATACTGCATAACGTCATGTGGGAAAGTAGGTCGCTGCCAAATTTTTTTTCAAGCCCCGTTCGGGGCTTTTTTTCTATTCATTTTGCCTCAAAAAAAGCCCCTGAACCCAGGGGCTTTTTTGGGCATCTTATTTTACCTTGACATCGCGCAGCATCTTGACCGAACAGAATTTGCCGCACATGGCGCAGACTTCTTCCTGCTTGTGACTTTCTCTGCGTTTACGCAGAAGATTGGGGTCAATGGCTTCCTTGGCCATGGCATCCCAGTCAAGATTTTTTCGTGCCGTATTCATGCGCTTTTCTCTGGCAAGAGCTCTTGTCCTGCCCAGCGCAAGTTCACCGGCATGGGCAGCTACCCGAGAAGCCATGACGCCTGCGCGTACATCTTCTACATCGGGAAGCGTGAGGTGCTCAGCAGGTGTCAGATAACAGAGAAAGTCAACGCCGCTTGTGACACCGATGGCGCCACCTATAGCCCCAGCGATATGGTCATAACCTGGTGTCGAATCACAGACCAATGGACCAAGCACATAGAGTGGGGCATTGTTGGTTAAACGCTTGATGCCTTCGATCTGACCTTTGACGAGGTTGAGGGGCATATGACCCGGTCCTTCAATCATGCACTGGACACCCTTTTCGTGAGCATACCTGGCAAGCTCTCCAAGATTGATGACTTCCTCCCACTGGGCGGCATCGCCTGCGTCGGCACAGGCTCCTGGGCGAAGTCCATCTCCTAGGGATAGGGTGACATTGTAGGGCCTGCAGATCTCAAGCAATCTGTCAAAGTCCGCAAGGAGCGGATTCTCCTTGCCATTTTCCACCATCCAGCGGGCCAGCATGGAACCGCCACGCGAGACAATACCCAGAACTCGCTTGTTTTTCAGGGCGAGTTCGGCTCCGCGTTTGGAAAGGCCGCAGTGAACCGTGATAAAGTCAACACCCTGCTGACACTGCTTGGCAATTTCGTCAAAAAGTTCATCAGCGTGCATGTCCGCCACATCACGTTCACTGTCCATGAGGTTTTTACCGACGGCGTAGATGGGGACTGTGCCCAGCGGCAGCGGACAGCTTTCCAGCATCTTCTGTCTGATCTCATCGAGATCACCAGCTGTCGAGAGATCCATTATGGTGTCTGTCCCGGCATCCATGGCTGCCGCAACTTTTTCCATTTCCGTGTGCAGACAACTGTTTAGTGGTGAGGTGCCGAGATTGGCATTGACTTTGACTCGGGCAGGCTGGCCTACGAGCGTTGCACGAAGCCTGGGGTGGGCTGGATTGCCTAAAAGAACCATGGTGCCTTTGTCTAGCCCTTCGAAAATACGCTCGTGTTCGAGTCCTTCTTCCAGTCCAAGCGTTGGCATCTCGGTTGTGAGAATGTCGTTCAAGGCTTTGTTAAGTTCCCAAATGGACATGATATCCTCGTCGTTTCGGCCTCAAAACAAGGTTTGAGGCAAGTGAACGTAGGCCTGCCATACGAGGCGAGAGCTTCCTTGTGCTAGGAGAACAGCATACAATGCTTGGGAGCTCTCGTGACCTCCGCACTCTTTGCAGGCGAAAAATTTCCCATAACCAGCTGAATTCATTGTTAAAAGCGCGCAAATGTATACTATGGGATAAGCTACAGCGCAATGTTTCTCATTGCCGAAAGGCATGAGACCTCTTGTGAAAGCGCCTACACCGTATTTTTCAGATAGCGTTTGTGCACAGCCCACCAGGGAAGCTTCTGCCAGGCTTTATCAAGTTCTTTTTCAAGTTCTCGGGCTTCCGCTTCCATTTTCTGCATAGCCTGCTTGAATGCCGGTGAATGGTTCATGTGCAGCAGATGCCCTGACTCATGGACACAAAGGTGTCTGATGAGTTTTTCTGGCAAGAGAATCGCGCGCCAGTTGAGGGAGATGCTGGGCATTACACCGGCCTTTTTCCGGCAGCTGCCCCAGCGAGTGCTTTGATCTCGGATGGAGATGACGACATCAGGAAGGCTGTTTTGCTGGAGTACCTCCCGTAGTATTGGCGGCAAATAATGTTCGGCTGCACGTTGGCACCAGTACTGCAGAGCCATGACCTGGAAAAACAGGTCCTGACCACCTCCGTAAATTTCAAGAACGTCGTTATGAAGAATGGCACAGATTGATTCCGTGTTCATTTTCATCGTTATGCACAGCGATGATGGCGTGAGCTCACTGAGTCTTTGGGTTGCGTTGAGATAGGTATTATCGACCTTGATGGGGAGATTTTTGTGCAAAAGCGGGATTGCGATCTCAGGAGGGAGAGATTCGTGTTTTTGCGGTTGCTCAGCGGTCGGCAATTCTCTTTCAAGCCAACTGTAGAGATTCGGGAGCGCTTCATCCAGCACCTTTTTTCGTATGCCTTTAGGCACGACAATGATAAAACGACCTGAAATCAGTTTGATGCGCACGTAGCGTGCGCGAGCAGATATTTGAACACCAACAGTGATTTGCCGGCCATCTTTACAGGTATAGGTCAGACTATTGGGAATTTCTCCCTCAGGTTTCCTTTGCTCTCGAGGCAATAGATTTGTTGGCTTAGCGGCCCACTTCTCCAGAAAATTGTGCGTTAGGGGCAGAAGGGAAGAAAATGTCTCGCGAGACGCCCATGTGGGCACAACGAGCTCAAAACGGCCGTTTTTGAGCGTAATGGTTACCTTGCGTGCACGGGTTGATCTGCGGATAGCAACCATACAAACTATTCCGCTATGTGTTGTGTAGGTATAGCTTGAGGGAAAGGTTTGTTCTTGGGCGTGTGATGATTTCTCCTTGGCGAGCCGGACAAGCTGGGCTTTAGCCTTGTCAGCGTTGTTTTCTACAAATAATCGAATCTGTGGCAGAGTGCGTTCGAGATCGCTCCTTCTCAGCCACGCGGGTACAACGAAGATAAACTGCCCCTTGTCCAGCTTGATTTGCGGTGCGCGTAGGCGTGAGGAAACTCGCACGGCAATAGCAAAGGTCTCTCCATTGCGGCAGGTGTGACTCAGCGTTTGAGGGATATTTGCATCTGACATTTTGCCTTCTCTGCCAAGAAAGTGAGAGGGTGAAAGCGCTAAAATCGTAGTTGAGGATCGTTGAAAAGGCAAGTTGCTGGACTTTCTCGGCCGCATCTTTTTAGCGCTACAAGAGCCATTTTTTGAGCATTTTTTGTCCGGGAAAATGATTGAAAAGCTCGGCTCTTGCTGGTAGCATGCCATCGCAAATCCCAAGCAAGGAGCGATTGCTATGTCCAATGGTATGTATTTTATTTTGGCAACCGTTGCGCTTGTCGTCGGCTACATTGTCTACGGCACCTTCGTTGCCAAGGTCTTCGGACAAGATCCCAACCGACCAACACCAGCGATCACCAAAGCCGATGGCGTTGACTTCGTGTCCATGCCGGCCTGGAAAGTCTGGCTTGTCCAACTGTTGAATATCGCCGGTGTTGGTCCGGTTTTTGGACCTATCCTTGGTGCTCTCTACGGACCAGCGGCTCTGGTCTGGATTGTCATCGGCAGCATTTTTGCCGGAGCTGTCCACGACTATATGTCAGGTATGCTCTCCATCCGCTATGGTGGTTGTAACCTTCCCGTCATTGTGGGCAATACTCTCGGGAATGTGGCCAAACAGCTGATGCGTGTCTTTGCCGTGATTTTGCTCGTGCTCGTGGGCGTGGTTTTTGCCAAGGCCCCTGCCGGACTTCTCGCCTAGATGACGCCTGAAGTCTTGACCTTCAATGTCTGGCTTGGCATTATTTTTGCTTACTACTTTATCGCGACCATCATGCCCATCGACAAGATCATTGGACGCCTCTATCCTCTCTTTGGCGCAGTTCTTTTGATCATGGCCTTCGGCATGACGATCATGATGTTTGCCTCTCCAGATGTTGTTTTCTACAATTCCGCGCAGTGGACTAATCAGCATCCCAAGGGCCTGCCTCTCTTTCCTCTGGTCTTTATCACCATTGCCTGCGGTGCTCTTTCTGGTTTCCATTCAACCCAATCTCCGCTCATGGCCCGCTGTCTGAGCAGTGAGAAGTATGGCAAGAGCGTGTTCTACGGCGGCATGATCGCTGAAGGCTTCATCGGCCTGGTATGGGCAACTGTTGGTATGTCCTTCTACCATGGTCCCGAAGCCCTGCAGCAGGCTCTGGCCAGCGGCGGCCCGGCTACGGTTGTGCACGATTCTGCCATTGCCCTGATGGGTGGTTTTGGTGGTATTTTGGCCATCCTTGGTGTTGTCGCCCTGCCTGTGACAAGTGGTGATACTGCTTTCCGCGCAGCACGTCTGACCATCGCTGAAGTCTTCAACTATTCTCAGCGTCCCATTCCGGCCCGTCTGCTCCTGGCTGTGCCGATTTTTGCCGTGGGTCTTGTGCTCTGTCAGGTGGGCTTTGACACTATCTGGAATTATTTCGGCTGGTCCAATCAGTCGTTGGCAAGCATTGTGCTCTGGTCGGGAGCCGTTTACCTGGCAAGCCACGGTCGTTTCCACTGGATCTGCACAGTGCCGGCAGTCTTTATGACCGCTGTCTGCACAACCTTTATCTGCTACAGTCCAAAGCTCGGTTTTGGTATTCCCATTGAGACCTCCAATATCATCGGCATTGTTGTGGCCTTGGCGGCTTTTGTCTGCTTTATCATGTTTGGCACCAAGACCCATGTTGTTGAAGACGAGGCTTTAAAGAAGGAATCCGTCTAGGACTCTGACTCCGGAAATATTTGGATTTGCGGGAGCAGGAAGGTTTCTTCCTGCTCTTTTTGCTTGCGGGGGTCGTATGTCTCAACCCTATACCGCCTGTCTCTGCGCCATTGCCAAGGATGAAACCCAGTATCTCGAGGAATGGGTGTGCTATCACCACTACCTTGGTTTTGACAAAATCTTTCTCTACGACAATGAGAGTCAGATTCCGATCTCTGAGACACTGAAAGACTATGTTGCTCTTGGCTTTTGCGAAGTTTTTACCATCAAGGGGCTTGGTCAGCAGAATCTTGCCTATCAACATTGTCTGCACAATTTTGGCGACTCGACGGAATGGCTCGCCTTTTTTGATCTCGATGAATTCCTCTGTCTCAAGGCTTGCGACGATATTCGGGTTTTTCTTCAGGATTACAGAGATTATGCCGCGCTCATTGTCCAGTGGGATCTCTTTTCCTCATCAGGCCATCTCTCTCGGCCTGAAGGTTTTGTGACGCTGAACTATACGGAAAGTCTTGGTGAGGTCTGCGACAGCAAGACCATTCTGCGTCCTGCCTGCTACGCAAGCATCTATTCCTCTCACCATTTTGGCTACAGCAGAGGCTATGGTGTCAACGCTAACTACGAAAAAAGCCTAGGCGCCTTTGCCCCCTCTGCCACAGATAAAATCTGTCTTAACCACTACTATTATCGCTCGGAACAGGATTTTGCCGAAAAGCTCGCCAAAACCGACGCAACCTTTGGCAGTGTCAATAAACGCAGCTGGCAGGAGTTCTACAGGCAGGCTCGTCAAAAAAACTCTCGGCATACGGCTATTGTTGCGCGTGCCTGTGAGCTCAAGGAGCGTTTGTCCAAGGGAATTGTCGGACAAAAATACCCTGTTGCTCCTCAGAAAAACCCCATGGCTCTGCCTCAGGCTGTTGCCAAATTGACATTGGCGCTTCGGCAGAACAGGGAGTATGCGCAAGTGCTCTTTGCGGTTTTTCTGCGAGCTTTTGATGCAGAGCCTGATTTTTTGCGGCTTGGTCTTGTGCTTGCTCTTGAAACCAAAAACTACGCCCGCGCCCGAAGGCTCGCCGGAAAAATCCTTGAGATCAACGGTGACAGCCTTGAGTACTACGCAACCGAGCTTACGTGTCAGCTTGGCGAGGGACTGCTTATGGCAGATGGTGCAAAGCGTGAAGCGGGTAGACGTCTTGTAAGGTTTTTGCGTACGGCTTCGCGTTTTCACTCTCAGATGCAATCTCAGGCTGGAAAAACTATCGACCGCCTGCTGCAAAGTTTGCCTGCAGATTTTTAGTCGTGGGATTTAGCGGAAAGAAGCCAGAATGCGGCCGTTTTTGATGCCAACCAGTCCCAGTGGCAGATCTTTGAAAAAAAGCCTGGCTGTTTTGCTGGCTAGGGGGCATATGCGGCTTTGGCCCTGCAAGAGGGATTTGAGGTCCTCGGGAGATTCGAGGATGATATCTTGAGAAGGACTGGGCTGAACGTGTCCGTATGGTTTGTCCCTCCATTGGAGCTGCACGCGTCCACCCTTGAGTTGGCCAAGATAGGCAGCGCGCCATGAGAACTTTTCAGGCACAACAGCATCGCAGATTTTTGGGACAAAGTAGACCTTGTCCCTGATGCAGAGGCTGCGACCGGGAGGAAGCTCTTTGTCCACACTGATTTCATAACCAGGAAGCTCTGGGGGCGAAGAAGGCACGGCAGGAGGCTCATCGTGCGTTTTGCTAAGACGTGCCAGAAAAAAACCCTGTGCTTTTGATTCTTCACCTCTGACAAGCAGAGTGCCAGGCCAGGGTTCGTCAAAAACAAAGCCGGGAAAGGCGGGAATCTTCTCACAGCTAAAGCCCAGTTCCTCAACGGCAAAACGCACCTGTTCCTCATTTTCGGCGCTGTTGGTTGTGCATGTGGAGTAGAGCAGGTGTCCTCCCGGTTTCAGAAACTCATGGGCCTTGCGTAGAAGTGCCCTTTGCAGGCCTGTGAGGCGTTTGATCTTGTCCCCCTGCCAAATCTGTAAAACCTTGGGATTTTTTTCAACGGTTCCCCAGCCGGAGCAGGGCGGGTCAAGCTGGATGGCATCAAAACTCTGTGCGTTCAGAGGAAGCTTCTGGCCTTCATAGGAGCATGTGGCACAGTTTAAAAGCCCTAGACGCTGGAGATTGGCACGCAAGGTCGCCAGACGCTGCGCATTAGGTTCATTGGCCAGAACAAGACCCTGTTGTTCCTTCAGCTGGCCGAGAAACGAGGTCTTGCTGCCGGGGCTTGCGCACATGTCGAGCACGGCTTCCTGCGGAGCCGGGTGAAGGGCCAGGGGCGGCAGCATGGATGAGCGATCCTGGATATAGATATAGCCGAAGAAGGCGGCCAGAGAGCTTCCAAGGGCTATGGGCTCTTCAATCAGGCGGAAACATACGGGTGAAAAAGGCTCTTCATGGAAGCGGAAGCCCTCGCTGAGCAGAAGCTCACGGACTGAAGGCTGGAGAGAGAGGGGCGCATGAATGCGGAAAGAGCGCAAATGGGGTTCGGGCATAAGGACTTCCAGGCATTGACATTGTGCAGACAGAGCCTTGAGCGCGTCCGCTTGCTTGCAGAGGGGAAAAAGAGCGCGTATATTGGCCCAATTCTTTTTTTTATGGGCTGAGCGTCTGGCTCGGCATACGTTACTTTTCGGGAATACGCAATATTCAGGCCCCGCAGGGCCTGCGTTAAGGAGCATGTATGAAGAGGTTCTCGTGTCTGCTGCTGGCCTTTCTACTGTTTGGTCTGGGGCTTGTTTCGGCCCAGGCAGCGCAGAAATCGGCCGTGATTTTGCCTTTTGTGGCCAATGTTCCACAGAATATGTCATATCTGGCCAAAGCCGTGCCAGGAAGTATTCAGAGCAAATTGCAGCAGTCAGGCTCGCTTGCAGCTACCCTTGGCAATGCCAGGGCGGCGGGTGCCGCTGATGCCCGCAAGGCCATGGGGCGCGCCGACTATGCGGTATGGGGCACTATCCAGGTACAGGGCAATCAGGCTGCCATTACCCTTAATAGCGTGGATCGCAGGGGGAAGACCTGGAGCAAGTCCACCAAGACACCTCTTAATTCCCTGACAGGGAGTCTTGATGCTCTGACACAAGCCATGGCCCGTGAGGCCATGGGCGTGACCCTTGCCGCGTCGTCCCAGCAGGCCATGCGTACACCTGGCTCCGGTGCCACAGGCGGTATTCGCGGCGGCCATGGCGCAAGCAGCGATATCCTCGTCAATGAAACAAGTCAGCAGTATTACCTCAACCCGCAGTTCCGCTATCAGGGCGCAAGTGCCGGTGACAGTTCCCGTCTGCGCTCCCAACGCCTTAAGGTCAATATGTCCGATATGGCTGTGGGTGATTTTAACGGTGATGGCAAAAACGAAGTGGCCATCTGTGACCGGCATCATCTCTATATCTATATCTGGAGCAATGACGGACGTCTCAAGGAGTTAGGCAATACCCTTGTGTCCCAGACCAATGTCAACTTCTCCATGCGCGCCATTGATCTCAACCGTGACGGTGCTCTGGAACTGGTCATTGCCACCTTTGATGAGGAACGCAACCGTCCCTATAGTTTTTTTTATAGCTTCAAGGGGAATCGTCTGAGCCAGTATGCCGAGCGCACACCCTATTTCTGCTCTGTTGCGCGCATTCCTCCGACCTATTCCCCGACCCTCATCGGTCAGGGCTGGGATTCACTGAAGCTCTTCAGTCCTGGCGTTCACGCCATGATCAAAACCGGCAATAAATACGCGCTGGGTGAGAGACTCAATCTCCCCAAGGAAGCCACGGCCTTCAATTTCTGCTGGCTCCCCAATTCCCGCGGTGGTGACGGCGATAAGCTTGTTGTTTTGCGCGACGATGAGCGCATCAAGATCTTTGGCGCCCGCAATACCACTTCGGCCATTCATACCACCATGGAGAAATATTCAGGCTCCGCAGTGGGTATGGAGCATTACAAGGGCATGCCTGGTATGGGAATTGACACCAACTATCAGCTGCCGAGCAAATACTACGCGCCCATGCGCTTTTTGTCTGTGGATCTCGGACATACCGGAGAATATGTCCTCATTATCAATAAGCCTGTGTCCACAGCTGCACAGTTTTTTGACCGCTACCGCTATTTCCCCCAGGGTGAAATTCATGCCCTGTACTGGGATGGCGTAGGCCTTGGACTCAAGTGGAAGACCCGTCGTATCCGCGGCTCCGTTGGTCAGGTGGATCTGGCGGATCTGAATAACGACGGAGTTCTTGATCTTGTCGTAGGTCTCAACTCCTCACCGGATCTTGGCATTGGTTCGCGCCAGTGCATGATTGTGGCCTACCCCCTGAATACCCAGGCGACCAATCCCAATGCGCCTGTGGATATGAGTGACTTTGAAGTGCAACCTCATCAATAGGGGAGAACTGTGCAGATTCTCGTGCTTGGTTCAGGCGGGCGTGAACATGCCCTGGTGTGGAAACTGGCTCAGAGTTCTCTGGCCACCAAGATCTATGTGGCGCCAGGCAATGGCGGCACAGCTCTGGAAGCCGTGGAAAATGTGCCCCTGGCTGTCGATGACCTCAAAGGCCTTGTTGCCTTTGCCAGGGAGAAAAACATTGATCTTGTCGTACCAGGCCCTGAGCTTCCCCTGACCCTTGGTGTCACTGATGCCATGCGGGCAGCCGGAATTGCCTGTTTTGGGCCCGATCAGTACTGCGCCCGGCTTGAAGGCAGCAAGGCTTTTGCCAAGCAGGTCATGCAGCGGGCTCATGTGCCGACAGCCAAATGTCTCATTGTCAAAACGCTTGCAGAGGCTCATGCGGCCATTGACAAGCTTGGAGCCCCTCTTGTGGTGAAGGCCGACGGCCTGGCCGCAGGTAAAGGCGTCGTGGTCTGCCAGAGCCTTGAAGAGGCTCATGCCCAGGCTGAGGCCATGCTTGGCCAGCATGTTTTTGGCCATGCCGGTGATGTCCTGGTGCTTGAAGAATGCCTTCAGGGTGAAGAAGTCTCACTACTCTGCTTCTGTGACGGCAAGAAAGCCTATGCTCTGCCATCAGCCCAGGATCACAAAGCTGCCTTTGACAATGATCAGGGGCCCAATACTGGCGGCATGGGAGCCTACAGTCCGGCACCTGTCCTTTCTTGTGCGGACGGAGAACACGTGGCTGAGGAAACGGTGCAGCCAGTCTTAGATGTGTTGGCAAGCGACGGACATCCCTTTGTGGGTATTCTCTATGCTGGCCTGATGATGACAGCTAGCGGCCCCAAGGTTCTTGAATACAATGTTCGTTTTGGGGATCCAGAATGTCAGCCTTTGCTCATGCGTCTTGACAGTGATCTCGTTCAGGCCATGCTGGACTGTGTACAGGGTACGATGAGCAAAGAGCGCCTGGTCTTTAGCTCGCAAACGGCTTTGGGCATTGTCCTTGCGGCTCAGGGCTATCCGCAGAGCTACGAGCGCAATCTTCCCATTCACGGCCTTGACCAGGTGCAGAAAATGGCTGGCGTCAAGGTTTTTCACAGTGGAACACGCTCCGATAACGGCGAGATTGTCTCCAATGGTGGCAGAATTCTCTGCGTGACAGCTTTGGGAGATGATCTTCAACAGGCGCAGTCGCGTGCCTATGCGGCAATTCAGGTTCTTGAAGTTCCCAAAAGCTTTTACCGTCGCGATATTGGCAACAAAGGTCTTAAGCGTCTTGGAGCATAGCCTGGGAGGCAATTGTGGCAGATGTGGTGATTATCATGGGATCGGCTTCAGATGCGGAGAAGGTCGCCCCGTGCATGGAAGTTTTGGAACGTCTTGCAATCCCCTTTGAGGTGACGGTGAGCTCAGCGCACAGAACGGCTGAGCGTACGGCCAGGCTTGTCGCCGAAAAGGAAGCATCCGGCTGCAAGGTCTTTATTTGTGCTGCCGGGATGGCAGCACACTTGGCAGGAGCAGTTGCCGCACGCACCATCTGTCCGGTTCTTGGCATCCCTATTTCTGGAACGGCGCTAGCCGGTTTTGATGCGCTCCTTTCAACCGTACAGATGCCTCCAGGATACCCTGTGGGTACTCTTGCCCTGGATAAAGCAGGGGCCCGCAATGCGGCATGGATGGCTGCGCAGATTCTGGCATTGGCCAATCCTACCCTTGCCGAGAAAATCCGCAATGCTCGAGCTGCCATGCAGGAAGATGTGGAAGCCCAGGCCTTGAAGATAGCTTCGCAGTACAGCGGCAAGTAAGCCTGCTATTGAAAACGCAACAAAAAAAACCGTCCACTTTCCAGAAGAGCGGACGGTTTTTTTTGTTGCCAAAGGGGGCTCGGCGAATTCTTGATGCTCCTGAGCTCTTGACGTATACTTTTTGAATGCCTGGAAAGTTACGGTACTTTTTAGGCATTGCCTGTGAGATGAACGATATTTTCGGTGCTCGTGCTTACCCGAAAGATCTGTACAATGTACTGCTTTTTCTTGCTGCTGCACATGGGACAGGCATCGGTGACCAGAAGACAGCTTGAGTCAAGCTCCATGGGATCAATGCCCGCTTCCTGCAGCAGAAGCGTCGCCCGGCCATGTTCCCAAAGGACCGGGGCACCGCAGCGCCCGCATTCGACGTAGAGCAGTTCGGGATCAAAGAACTTGGGCCTGAGTTGATCGGGAATTTTTGGCAGCTTGATGGTCTTGGGCAAAGCCTGATGTGCGTTTCTGCGTAAGGCGCAATGGGCAGCCACAAGGCGTTTATGACGCATTTTTTTTTGGCCGAAGGCACGGGAAAAAAAGCTGATATGTCTGTACATCAGGGGTATCTTTTGTTGTTTGTCTTTCTCAGGGTTGGTTCCCTGGAGAACAGTGGTGATTGGGGCCGATCGCCGTCTGGTATAAGGATGACATAACAATATGTCGGAAACATATCGTCATATTCAGTTGCTCGGCGCAGAACTTCGTAATCAGATTGCCGCCGGAGAGGTCGTGGAGCGACCGGCAAGCGCCATGAAGGAGCTTGTGGAAAACAGTTTGGATGCCGGAGCAAGACAGATTGATGTGCGCCTGGATAATGGCGGCCGCGATCTTCTGCGCGTACAGGACGACGGCCAGGGTATCGCCGGCGATGAACTTGAACTTGCTGTTACTCGCCACGCCACAAGTAAAATCTCAAGTCTTGAGGAACTATCCTCTATCCACACCCTTGGTTTTCGCGGTGAGGCCCTGCCAAGCATTGCCTCGGTTTCGCGCCTGCGTATAGCTTCAGCCTTTGATGGCTATGCCCATGAGTTGCAGGTCAATTTTGGGAAAAGTGAGCCTCTAGTTCCTTCGTCACTTCCCAAGGGAACCTGTGTGGAGGTTCGGGAACTTTTTGGAAATACGCCGGCCCGTCTGAAATTTTTGAAAAGTCCGTCCACGGAATTGAAGCGGGCTCAGGAAATGCTGGAACGCATGGCTCTTGCCCATCTGGATGTAGGCTTTTCCCTGAGTTCTGGAGAACGTCAGCTTCGGCAGTTTCTGCCGGGAGAAAGTCTGCGCGACCGGCTTTCCGTCATCTGGCCGGATGAGGTGGTCGCTGCCATGCAAAGCTTTGACTGGCAAGATCAGGGGCTTGGGCTGCATGGCCTTTTGAGCCCACCGGAAAAGACGCAGCTTCGTGCCAACCATATTCTGCTCTATGTCAATGGTCGTCCCATACAGGATAAGCGTCTTCTGGCCGCAGTCAAGGAGGCATATCAGGGAAGACTGACAAGTCGAGATTATCCACAGATTATCTTGTTTGTTGAGATAGACCCTCATGCAGTCGATGTCAATGTGCACCCGGCAAAATCAGAGGTGCGCTTTGCTGAGGAAAGACAGCTTTTTGCCGGTTGTGTGCGCGTGCTGCGTGAAGCTCTTGATAGCCTGCAGAAGGCCGTGTCTGTCAATGTAGAGGTGGAAACAGCCGCTAGACAGGCCTTTCAGCCAAGACCAGTCGGTTTTTGGGGAAAGCTTGACCGCGACGCGGATCATCTGCCGCTTTTAGAGCGGCCCAAGCCCTATCAGGAGCCTCTCCCCTGGGATGATGTTGATGCCTCGCTCTCTCATCAAGCTGTGGACGAGCAGCACAGGCCTTCGACGTTCGTTTCAGAAGAGAGCGCGGCTAAGCGCAGTACCCCGCGGGAATCTGAATATCTTTGCGCTCCTGCCGAGCAAGAGCCCTTGCAGGAGTCTTGGCAGCCGCCCAAGGAAAGACCAAGCAATCAGACAAAATCCGGGCAGAGCACATCTCTGCCGCTTCTGCCAGGCGGCCTGACCTATCTCGGTCAGATTGCCAGAACGTATCTGATTTTTCGTACACATGATGACAAGCTCCTTATCCTTGATCAGCATGCTGCCCATGAACGCGTGCTCTACAGTCGTCTTCTGCGTAAGGCCTTTGCCGCGAGAGGACAACTGCTCATGTTGCCTCTGGAAATGGGGCTGCACGAGTCAGAACGTTCACGCCTCGAGGAAATCAGACAGCAGCTGACGGATATGGGATTTGCTTTGACAATCTCTGGCCAGACCCTTGTTGTCAGTGCAACGCCTCCTATGCTTTCTTTTCAGGCTTCGCGAGAATTTTTACACGACGCCCTTACTGGGAAAAGCCAGGACCATACCGCTCTTCTCAAATCTATGGCCTGCAAGGCGGCTATCAAGGCAGGGCATGAAATGACTTTTGATGAGGTGGCGGCCCTGCTTGAGCAGTGGTTTGCCTGTCCGGAGCGTGAATTTTGTCCCCATGGCCGACCCACGGTTTTGACCTGGGATCAGGTCTTCCTGGAAAAGGCCTTCAAACGCAGAATCTCGTAGCAAACAGTCCCCGACCAAAGGAGCCGTTCATGCCGGAGTCCCGGTTTACCGTGCCATTACAATGGCCTCTCTTTTCCCTGACCGCCGTGGCCATGATTATCGCCATTCTCTCGGTGATTCTGATGTTTGAAGCCTTTCCCAAACGACCTCTGCCCAAGGTCGGCTTTGTGGTGCTTGGCGATATTCATGAGCCTGGCTGGAATATGTCCAATTATCAGGGTATCCAGAGAGCTTGTGAGGAATTTGGGTTACCGCTTTTGGTGCGTGACAAGGTGCCTGATCATACGGGGAAATGCGCTGAGGCTATTCGGGAACTTGCCGCAGATGGCTGCTCGCTCATTATTTTGGCGAGTTTTTCCTATGCCAAGGAGGCCAGGCAGACCATTGCAGATCTGCCCAAGGTTGCCTTTTCAACCATGTCCGCTGAAGTGCAGCTGCGCAATCTCACTTCCAATTTTGTGCGCATGTATGAAGGTCGCTATTTAAGCGGAATTATCGCAGGCCAGCAGACCAAAAGCGGTGTCATAGGCTACGTGGGTGCCATGCCCAATGACGAGGTCAACCGTGGCCTCAATGCCTTTACTCTTGGAGTCTTGCGTGCCAACCCCAGAGCCAAGGTCATTGTGGCCTGGACGGGCTCCTGGCAGGATGCGGCTAAAGAAACCGAAAACGCCCGCCGTTTAGTGCGGGAAAAAGGTTGTGATGTCCTGGCCTACCATCAGGATGATGCGGCCGTTCCAGACCTCGCAGAGGCCGAAGGCGTTGATTTCATCGGCTATAATACCATGCTTTTTGGCTATTCAGAGCATCACCTAGCCAGCATTCTCTGCCGCTGGGATATTTATTATGCCAATATTTTGCGCCGATTCCTCCGGGAGGAGCTCAATGCCGACAGGATCAACTGGCTTGGTGTGGACCGCGGCGTTGTCATGCTTTCCAATTATTCCCCACGTGTAGATGTGGAGACACGAGCCGTGGTAGAGTCGGCGAGAATGGAATTTTTGCGTAATGAAGTCGTCTTCTCCGGCCCCCTCAAGGACCGTGAAGGCAATATCCGCTGTCCTTCGGGAGAAGTGATTGCTGACGATACCCTGCTTCAATCCATGGACTGGCAGATTGAAGGAGTAGAGATCCTTGACTAGACACGAAAAGAAAATGCGCCTGCCACGGATCATTCTGGAAATTGTTGTTCTGCTCTGCAGTCTGCTGGCTATTGGCTTGCTTGTGCAGCATCGCATGAGCGAACTTCTGCACACCTCACTTGAACATTCCGTGGCCAATACTTCCAGGCATGTCTGCAGTGTCGTGATGGAACGACTGACGCGTGAGCTGGCCATCATGCGACAGACGGCAAATTCTCTGCTCAACGCCCCTGCAGAAGCGGACAATACCTTTCTTGACCTGCAGAGGCAGCTGCCGTCTGGCGTCAGCATAGGCTGGATGCGACCTGATGGAAGCGCTATCTGCGGTGAAGAGCTCTGGCGTGACCGCTTCCCGGATTTTTCTCAGGTCTTCCGCGGCAATGAAGTGATTAGTTACCGGGCAGGTCATGGTCTGCTTTTTGCCGTGCCAGTTACCCATCAGGGGAATGTGCAGTCAGTTATTTGGCGGCTTTTCGATGATACTGTGCTTGAGGATGTCTTTGACCTAGCCGAGCACGGAGAAGCCTTTTTATTCCTGCAGGAGCGTAATTCCCGCATTCTGCCGAAGGATATCCTCTCCGCTGAAAAAGTGGCTTTTCTGGAATCTGCCGAAATCGCCGATGGCTTTGATAATGTGCGTGATCAGCTTGCCCTGAAGAAGTCCGCTGCTGTCCTTGTGGACGGACCTGTGGGGAAGCATTTCCTTTTTGGAATGAATCTCGCCGGCAGCGAATGTGCCATTATGGGGCATATCCCTTATACAGCTGTAATGGGCGACATCCCCCATATCTACGATCTTCTCATCAAGGTTGGCGCTCTGGTGCTCGGTCTCTTTGCTATGGTCAGTATTTGGCTGCTGATCATGCATGCCAAATCTGAGCAAAAGGAAATCTCCTCACGTGAACAGTCCTTGCACGAGGAGACCAATCATGCCAAGAGTGCTTTTTTAGCTGCGGTAAGTCATGATATTCGCACCCCCATCAATGTCATCATGGGCATGAATGAGATGATCCTGCGCAAAACAGATGATGCTGAAATCATCTCGTATGCGCATGGAGCTCGTCGAGCAGGTGAATCCTTGATTGCCCTTATTGATGACGTCTTTGACCTCACCTATATGGAAAGCAGCGGTTTCCATATTGCCGAAAAGCCGTACCGCACTGTGAGCTTAATTGGCGATGCCGTGACAATGATCAAACCCGAGGCTATCCATAAGGGACTGCATTTTATCCTCGATGTGGACCGCAGTTTGCCGCGTGAACTCATGGGCGACTGTCTGCGCATCCAACAGATAGCCGTCAATCTCCTCTCCAATGCGGTCAAGTATACCGCCAAGGGACACATTACCTTCAGTGTTTCCTACGAACCCCTCGATCTTGAGCATATAACCTTTATTATTGAGGTCCGTGATACAGGCATTGGTATCCACGAAGATGACCGCTCCAAGCTCTTTCATAGCTTCCAGCGCCTTGATCCTATGAAAAACCGGCATATCGATGGTACAGGCCTTGGTCTTGTGATCACTTCTGAACTTGTACAACGCATGCAGGGTAGTATTGATGTTAAGAGTGTCTATGGACAGGGCAGTGTCTTTACGGTGAGACTCCCTCAGAAAATCGTTGATGCTGAACCCATTGCCAGCAAGGGAAAGCGTCCGCCACTTTTCCAGAAAGTGACAGGAACCCTTGAGGCCTCAGGGGCAAGCGTTTTGGTCGTTGACGACAATGAGCTCAATCTTCTGCTCACCAAACGTCTTCTGGAACGCACCAAGATGCAGGTGGAGACCTGTCTGACCGGGCAGGAGGCCTTGGAAAAACTGGCGGCTAGACCCTACGATGTCGTGCTCCTCGACTATATGATGCCCATGCTCGATGGTGCGGAAACACTGCGCAGAGCCAAGGTTATGCCTACTTGCCGCAAGACCATCTTTATCGCTTTCACCGCTGATGCTACCGAAGAGACCCGCACACGACTCATGGAGGAAGGCTTTGATAATCTTCTGACCAAGCCTGTGGACGGCTCAAAGCTCGAGAGCATGTTGGCAGACTATGTTTCCGGTAAGTCAGGCGCATCCCAGTATCTTCAGGTCACTGAACCTGTACTTGATGACGTGGAATTGGACATTTCCCTGGGACTTGATGCCAGTGCCGGGTCGCGCGAGATCTACCTTGAGCTTGCCGGCATGTTCATTAAACAGAAAGACGAGAAAAAACGGGCCCTGGAAAACGCTTTTCTTACCAAGGACTGGGCAAGTTACGCCACGCTTGTGCATGCCCTGAAGTCTTCCGCCATGTCAGTGGGCGGGCGGGGGCTGATTCGTATTGCCGAAAAACTTGAAAAAGCGACAGGTGAGCTGACGCAGAAGAATCTTGCGTCGGAAATGGAGGAATTATCCCTGACCAGTGTCTATGCTCATCACGAGACTCTGATGCGCTATACTGACGAGCTAGCAATGCGCCTGGCTGAAATCGTGGGAAATGAGGCGCCAAAGAATGATTTTTAGAAGCCGGAATAGTCGAGGACGTTGTTGAGGGAGGCTGAGCGGCTTGTGATAGCACCCTTTTCTATGAAATAGCGGCGCATGCGCCAGGCGTCGAGATCAAGAACATCAAGCTTGCCCTGTTGCTTGGGCTGAAGATGACAGGTTATGGCCTCGACGACCTCTTCTTCGGGAAAATAGAGCCCTTCAAAGGAAAGACGCAGCATATCCCCCACTCGTTCGAGCAAGGGCAGATCGCGCGAGATCTCATCGGCAATGGCAGAGGCCAGCGCTTCTCTGAGAGCGCTCTCCAGGAGGGAATCTGCCGGATAGATATGACCATAGACCTTGAGGAGAGGCTGCACGTTAGTCTCCCGGTTTTTTTTGAGTGCTTGGGAGACAGTGGGAAAGACTGCGGGCATGCTTGAGACCGTCGCAGTCACCGAGGCTGCAGGCATCGGCAAAATCCTGGCACATCCCCTCAAAACGGCCAAGAAACAGACGTACGGCTCCGCGTGCACGCAAATAGGGAAGCCTGCGGAGCTGGGAAATCTCCTTGTTCTGCAAAATCATCGTAAGATCATTTTCTGCAAGACCAAACTGCTGTAACTGCCAATGGGCCAGGGCTCTGATATAACGTGCACGCTCAAGCTCGGGGGCAAAGGTCAGAGCAGATGTCGCTGTTTTTACGGCAAGCTGTGGCAGGTCGTGGATAAGACGCGCTTCAGCCAGAAGCGTCAGAAGCCAGGGATCAGACGCCTTTAGGGAAATGGCCCGCTCAAGGGCAGGAAGATCTTTGGCTTTGCAGAGCCAATTTTCGTTTGCCCCCTGCAGCGCACAAAGTCCAAGCCAAAGCCCCTCCAGGTGACTGGCAAGGCACAACCAGTCCTCATCCCGCAGAGCTGGCTCCTCAGGCAAAGGCGCCAAATCCTTGATGAGACGCTCGGTATAGAGTCTTCCCCCCGGCCAGTGGCGGTCAAAGCGCAGAATCAGGGTTTCCATGTTTCGCAGGAATCCGTCAAACGCCTCCAAAAGGTCCGGCGTAACGGACCATGCCAGTTTTTCCTGCATGGCCTGACTGGGAGTTGCTTTGAGAACAGCTGTGACCGTAGACTTTTCTCGTTGTTCAAAGTCGATGGAGATCGTATTCAGCATCAGAGCCAGGGCTGGGTAGCTCGTGGGCGAAAACTGGAATGCGATGTTGCGACGTTCAGTGAGATCCCCGTGCAGTTTTTTGAGTCCGTCAAGAAGAATGCGTGCGCGCAGTGCCTCTTGAGCTACATGGGCTGGCAGATCCTTGGGTATGGAAAGCTGCTCGCGTAGAACATAGGTTTCAGCGTGGACCGACAGGGGCCAAAGGAAAAGGGCTTGCAGCATGAGGATCGTAAGCCCCTGAAGAAAACGCGGATTCACGAGCTTACTTTTTCTTTGACCAGACAGTGCGGGCAAATTTATCCGCAATGGGATCTATGAGATCACGTAAGGTATCGCGAACCATGATTTCGGCCTGAGAGCTTGAAGCGGGCCAGCTCCGGCTTTGCTGCGCTGAATTGTTTTCCCGCAACAGGTGCTTTTCGCGGTTGGCAAGTGTAAATTGTGCCTCAATCGTGGCTTCGAGATAGGTTGCTGAAGTCTCCTTGAGCCAGAGACGCTGCAGCTTGCCTGTAACAATATAGTCGGGATTGCCCTTGCGCGCCTGCTCAAAGTTCTTGGCGTAGCTGACCTGCAGGCCGTGCTGGGCAATGGCATCGGCCAGCGCATGGCTGAGCCAGAGGGTGGGGCTTTCCGATGTGGTGAAAGCGCTCAGATCTCTGCGTTTGCCAATAGCAAAGGTGTCAGTGCGCTTGTCAGCAAATTCCACAACCGTGACGGAAGGCGCATTGGGCTTGGGGAGAACGCTGACAGCCGGCTGCTCAATGGCCAGCAGATGAATTTCATTGCCTGGTCCGCAGGCGCAAAGCAGGCTGAACGCCAGCAAAAGTAGGGGGGTGGTAAACAGACGGGTGCGAAGGCGGGATTTCATGGCATGTCCTTGGCCGACGACCACGAGGGTCTGACGGCTGACTGAGGTTGTGGCAAGGCAAGGGCTTACCTTGGAAAGCTGCCGAAAGGTGCGGTCATCTTTCCCAGACCTGAGAAAAAATTCGTATATCTTTCTAGAATAGACCTAAAGTCATCCTCTTGCAAGGTCAGAGGCTGCGTGCTAGAGAAAAAAGCCATTGGACAGGAGGATCCTATGCTTGACTTGAAACTGATTCAGAAAAATCCTGATATTTTGAAGAAAGCACTCGCTGACCGCCATTCAGATCTGGATGTGGCGGAATTTTTGCGTCTTGATGAGGTCCGGCGTAAGCTTCTTGTGGAAGTTGAGGCGCTCAAAAGTCAGCGCAACAGCGCCTCGCAGGAAGTCGCCAAGCGTAAGCGCGAGGGCCAGGATGCCACAGCCCTTCTGGCTGAGCTTGGTAACCTTTCCCAACGCATCAAGGAGCTTGACCAGAAAACCGTCGAAGCCAAAAGCGACGTGCAGCAATGGCTCATGGCCGTGCCCAATATCCCTGATGCCTCGGTGCCGGTGGGGCGCGACGAAAACGACAATCCCTGTCTGCGCACCTGGGGTAAACCCAGGACTTTTGATTTTCCCGTCAAGGAACATGGCGATCTTGGGCAGGCCCTGGACGGCCTTGATTTTGAACGCGCAGCCAAGCTTTCTGGCAGCCGCTTTGTGGTTATGCGCAATTGGGCAGCTCGCTTGGACCGGGCTCTGATCAATTTCTTTCTTGATCAGCATACCCTGCATGAAGATTATATTGAGGTCAGTCCGCCCTATATAGTCAATAGCCAGACTATGACCGGAACAGGACAGCTTCCCAAGTTTGAGGAGGATCTCTTTAAACTGCGTGAAACCGATCTTTATCTGATTCCCACAGCCGAGGTGCCACTGACTAATCTTCATGCCGGCGAGACGCTGGATGAGGAGGACTTGCCCAGAGCCTACTGTGCGGCAACGCCCTGTTTCCGCTCTGAAGCCGGTGCTGCCGGCAAAGACACGCGTGGCATCATTCGTATGCATCAGTTCAATAAGGTTGAAATGGTGCGCTTTTCACATCCTGACACAAGCTTTGAGCAGCTCGAACTGATGACAGGCCACGCCTGCCATTTGCTTGAACTGCTTGAGCTTCCCTACCGGGTCATTACGCTATGCACCGGAGACATGGGCTTTGGCTCTGCCAAAACCTATGATGTGGAAGTCTGGCTGCCGGCTCAGAAAACGTACCGTGAAATTTCCTCCTGCTCCAATTGCATTGATTTTCAGGCTCGCAGAGCTGGTATTCGTTTCAAACCCAAGGGTGGCAAATCTGAATTTGTGCATACCTTAAACGGCTCAGGCCTCCCCACAGGCCGGACTATGGCAGCCCTTCTGGAAAACGGGCAGCAGCGGGACGGCAGTATTGTTTTGCCTGAGGTGCTCTCTCCCTATCTCGGCGGACAGCTGGTCATTGAGCCGTTGTAGCATTGTCTTTGGGGAGACAAAAAAACAGGCTGTGTTTCTGGCACAGCCTGTTTTTTTTGTCTGTCTGACGCTTTTTACTTTTGGCCCTGATAGAAGTTGATCAGGCAGCCAGCAAGGATGATCTCGCGCTCATTATCTGTGAGCGGTTGCAGGGTAAGGCTGACCTGCTCGATGCTACCTGCTTTTTCACGGATGAGCCAGGCGTTGATCGTAAGCGCTGCCTGGGAGATGGCTGTACGAATCTC
The DNA here is from genome assembly GCA_017528345.1 of Desulfovibrio sp. Classification (GTDB taxonomy): domain Bacteria; phylum Desulfobacterota; class Desulfovibrionia; order Desulfovibrionales; family Desulfovibrionaceae; genus Desulfovibrio. Next base: position 93,621 of record JAFXOX010000057.1, on the reverse strand, counting down.
CGGCAGAACGAGGGTGTCCCCCACTTCCAGGGTCTCTCCAGTCTTCTGACCAATGTGCAGAGGAAGCATACCCCAGTTGATGAGGTTTGAACGGTAACGCTTGGTGGCATAGTCCACGGCAAGGTTGGCCCAGCCGCCAAGCACCTTTTGACAGGAGGCCGCCTGCTCGCGCGCAGAACCATCACCAGGTTTGATGGCAAAAATCGTTGTCCCAAAGCCCACGAGGGAGAAATCTGTTTCGGCCTTGGCGAGAAAGTCACCTGCTTCGCCAAGATTTTTGCGCAGATCCTGAAGATAGGCCTTGACCCGAGGCGATGCGGGATCTTTCAGACGTTCTGTTTCAAGCTCCTGGAAGGCTTTGGCGCGTGTCACATACTGAGGATCCTTGCGTGAGAGGGTAAATTCAGAAAGTTTTAGGGGATTGCTGCGCAGGGAACTCGTTTCACCGGACGGGATGAGTTCATCGGTGGTTGTGACCGGATCCAGAATATGACAGGCCAGCTTAAGCACAAGATGCTCAGGCAGTCTGCTCATGGTCGGCCAATCGGTGATATTGGGTCCAAAAATGAGCTTCGATGCGGTGGAAGCCTTGCCAAAGCCTGCATAGATGCGGCGCGTATAGATACGAGTATCTGGCGCATAGCCTTTTACCGCCTGCAGCCGCTGTGGGTCAGCTTCGGTAGCCGGTGTCAGTTTTCCTCCGTTTGCCGCTGTCATGGCGATGGATCGCGCATCCATGAGGGCAACAGCCGAGAGCTGTCCGCCTGCAGGTTTTGATCCTTCCCGGTTGGGGAAGTTGCGGGTGGAGTGACGGATGGAAAGCGTGCCATTGGCAGGGGTATCACCTGCTCCAAAACAGGGTCCGCAGAAGGCCGGCTTGAGTATGGCCCCTGCCTCCATGAGTTTGGCACTGTAGCCCTCGTTGATGAGGGCAAGAGAGACAAGCTGGCTTGCAGGATAACAGGAAAAACTAAAATCTCCCTGTCCGGTATCATGCCCCTCGAGAATTTTGGCTGCCATGGCCAGATTTTCAAAAGAGCCGCCGGCACAACCGGCAATGACACCCTGTTCCACAAAGATGCCGCCATCGTGCTGCTTGGCTCGCATATGAAGGTTTTTGCCCACCTCCCCAAATTGCTCACAGGCCTTTTCGTCAACGGCAGCGAGATAGTCGTCGGCATGGGCCACAACCTCCCGGATGGGGAAGGCATTGCTGGGATGGAAGGGCAGCGCAATCATGGGCTCGATCTTATCAAGCTCAATGTGTACAAGACCATCAAAAGCCGCAGGCACAGTCAGCCGAAGATCGTGGTATTTGTCCGCACGACCGTGACGCGTATAGTAGTTACGAACCTTTTCATCGGTCTCCCAGATGGAGGAGAGACAGGTCGTCTCTGTGGTCATGACATCAATACCTGAGCGGTATTCCACCGAGAGATTGGCAATGCCTGGACCGTGAAATTCAAGGACCTTGTTTTTGACAAACCCTGAGGCAAAGACTTTGGCAATGAGGGCTAGTGCCACGTCCTGCGGACCCACGCCCGGATTGGGGGCTCCTGTCAGCCAGACGCAGATGACCTTGGGGGGCGTCAGGTCATAGGTTTTTTTGAGAATCTGTTTGACAAGTTCCGGACCGCCTTCGCCAAAACCCATAACACCCAAGGCTCCGTAACGGGTGTGGCTGTCGGAACCGAGGATCATGGCTCCACATTCCACAAGAGCCTCGCGTACATACTGATGGATGACGGCAAGATTGGGTGGCACAAAGATACCACCGTATTTGCGGGCGGCGGAGAGTCCAAAACGGTGGTCATCTTCATTGATGGTCCCGCCCACGGCACAGAGACTGTTGTGGCAGTTGGTGAGCACATAGGGAAGAGGAAATTGCGCAAGGCCGCTCGCGCGTGCCGTTTGAATAATGCCCACATAGGTGATGTCATGCGAGGCAAGGGCATCAAAGCGTAGGCAGAGCTGCTCACTGCTTGTGCTGCAATTGTGACGGGAGAGAATGGTTGATGCGAGGGTCGCACGACGTGCGGCCTCCATATCGAGACCCCGGGCCAGAGCCTCAGGTTCTGTGAGGATAGTGCTATTGTCGAGAACGACAGTCTGATCGTTAAGAGTGATCATCGATTGTCAGCATAACCCCCGACGTGCGGGGGAGGAACGCTGCCTCCGCTTCTTCCTGAGTTAGTGATGGGAAAAACCTCAGCCAGGCAGGCACAATGGCCTGTTAGAGCTCTTCTTCACTTGAGCCCTGCTTTTCCTCCTGCTTGAGGGCTCCGGCCCGCTTGAGAAGCTGCTCGATCTGGATATCGCCGCCAAGTACGCCGATGATCTGATCCTCTTCATTGGTGACAGCGCAGGAGACAGTGATAATCAGCTTGCTTGTGAACTGTGACTGGTAGACGTCCATGATGTGGAGATCGCCGGTCTGCATGGGGACCTTGAACCATTCGCGTTGGGAAAAATCGTAACCGATGGGCAGGGCCTCGTACTTTTTGCGATAGGCGGGATCGGTGATGGCCGCACACTTGAGACTGCCCTGGGTATCGGTAAGATAGAGGTACTGGATAAAGGGGTATTCCTTGGAGAAGACATCCATGCGCGCACAGGCACGCTTGTCGAGCCCTGAAAGCTCGGCACTCTTGGCGAGTCTGAGTATCAGATTGGCGGCAAGTTCGCCTGCCAGCTGCTTCATGCGATCGAATTCCGTGGCATAGAGCTCAGGCATGAAGCGCTGCACAAGCTCGGTCATCTCTTCATGAGAAAAATGGGTGGTACGACCTGTTTCCTCATAGACACGCATAATGCTGTCGTAGATCTGGCCGACAGCTGGATGCTTTTTGGAAATGGCGGCCTTGCCTTCGAGGTGGAGATTGCTGTTGATCCAGTAGGCAACGCCGGCTCGACCGGTCTTGTCGGTAATGATGATGGGCACTGGTCTGCCCAGAAGATGTTCAGTGTCAAAGATATTGTAGATTTCTTCATTTTTGACAAGACCATCGGCATGTACACCGGCGCTTGTGGCGTTGAAATCGCGACCGACAAAGGGATAGTTGGCGGGAATGCGATAATTGAGATCTTTTTCAAAATATTCAGCCACTTCATTGAGGACCGTTGTATCCGCTGCCCCGTCATCACCTGTAAGGGAAACGTATTCGATAAGAAGTGCCTCAAGCGGCGTATTGCCTGTGCGTTCACCAAAGCCGAAAAGCGTTGAATTGATGGACCCGCAGCCGTAGAGCCAGGCAGTTACTCCGTTGACCAGAACTTTGTGAAAATCATTGTGCCCATGCCATTCAAGCCATTGGCCGGGAACTCCTGCCTCATCAATGAAGGTTCTGACAATACGCTGCACAGAACGGGGAAGGGCAGCTCCTGGATAGGGCACGCCATAGCCCATGGTGTCGCAGAGACGGATTTTCACGGGCATGCCACTTTGCTGGGCAAGCTCCATAAGTTTTTGGGCAAAGGGCAGACAGAAACCGTAGATATCGGCACGGGTCACATCCTCAAAATGGCAACGCGGAATAATGCCCCATTCCAGAGCCTGTCTGGCCAGATCCAGGTACATGTCCATGGCCTGCTGGCGAGTTTTGCCAAGTTTCAGAAAAATGTGGTAGTCCGAGACACTGGTGAGCATGCCTGTTTCGTCAAACTCCATGTCATGGGCAAGCTTCAGATCATCCCGGGTTGCGCGGATCCAGGAAGTCACGCGGGGAAAACGGTAGCCGCGCGCCCGGCAGACATCTACGCATTTTCTGTCACGGGCCGAATAGAGAAAGAACTCTGAGGCCGTGATCAGGCCTGTTTTGCCGCCCAGACGGTGGAGAAAGTCAAAAATTTTCGCCACCTGCTTAACCGTATAGGGTGGTCGGGCCTGCTGACCGTCGCGGAAGGTCGTGTCTGTGATGCGCATTTGTTCGGCAGGGCAGGGAGCGAGCAGAACGTTGTCAAAAGATGTCCGGCAAATGCTCGTATACGGAAAAATGTCGCGGTAGAGCTGGGGTTTCTGCGGTTCCTGCAGAGAGAGGATGCGATCCCCGCCCTTACTGTAAATGATGCTCATAGTTGTCTCCTCGAGTCTGCAACGTCGCTTTTCGCCCTTTGCCCAAGCAGATTGACTCAATTTGGTCTTTCTGCCCGTCAGGTCAGTTGGATCCGGAAAGGTATGCTTCTCTCGCCTATAGTGCTTGTCTTGTACGCGATCGACGGCGGGAAGGGAAGATGTGACACGTGAATTTTTGCACGACCTTGCATCGTTTCAGCCCGTCTGGCACAGGCATATATCCCGTTCTTGTCACAGAGCCAATGAGTGTGTACTCTTGCTGGCAGTGTGAAAAATAGCAATAAGGAAGGTTTATGGCTGATCTGGTTCGCTACCCTCAGTGCGGCTGTATTGTGGAATATCTTGAGGGCAATACCATACAGATAGCTGTGGTTATCGGGGAGAACGGCGAGCGTCTGCGTCTGCTTCTGCCTAGCCGTCGTGAGGTCACGCTTTCCAAAAACCGTATCCTACCTTGGGCCGGCCCCAGATACAGTGAGGAAAAATCACGCGATGAGTTTATTGCGCTGCTGGAACAGCATAAAAATCGTCGTGATGAATTGCAGGAGACCATTAATATTCTCGATGTCTGGGAAATGGCCCAAGGGGAGCTAGGACAGGCCCAGGCACAGTGGTTTGCTGAACTCTTGGAGAGTGATCCTTCTGTGGATCTTGTGGCAGCCCACGCCCACGCTCTTTTACTTTGCAAAACACATTTTCGTTTTCAACCGCCTTTTTTTCAGATCTTTACGGCAGAGGAAAGCCAAAAGCGCCTTGCCGAACAAAAGATCCGTCTTGAACGTGAAGCGCTTTTAGCCGGTGGTCGCAATTTTCTGCAGATGCTCTGGGAGGTCGCCCTGGGCCGCAGGAAACTTCCACCGGAACCCAAAGCCGGTGAAAGTTCATCGGACTGGCCACCTCAGGACGTTTGTGAACGCCTTGAAGCGCTTTTGCGCACACGCATGCTTGCTCCCTATGACAATGACAATGAAAGCCTCTGGCTTCAGGTCAGCCGAGGACTTCCTGATGCTCCGCAGCTGCCCTTACAGCTGCTGCTTGCCTGGAACAAGGTCCCCGTGCATTACAATGTCTGGCTGCATGCCTCAGGCTATGCCTCAGGCGACAGTTGGTGGCATGAGGTGAAACAGGATGTGGAAAAGTTGGTGCAGAAAGCGCATGAAGGTTTTGACCTGCCGCCCTCAGCGCTTCCTCTGATCAGCATTGATAGTGCCACAACGAAAGATATCGACGATGCCTTTGCCATTGAAGAGACAGCTCAGGGTTTTTTGGTCACCGTGGCCTTAAGCTGCCCTATCCTTGCCTGGGAATTTGAGAGCGGTCTGGACAAACTTGTGCTTGAGCGTGGCACAAGTCTCTATCTGCCGGAAATGACCTGTCATATGCTGCCGGAATGTCTGGGCACAGACAGCTATTCCCTTTTGCAGGAAAAGGAGCGGCCAGCCTTGCTCGTGCGTCTTTCCATAGATCACGAGGGAACGCTGCTCGATTTTGACCTCTCCCTCGCACGTGTTTTTCTTGCTGCCAATCTTCACTATGAAGATTGTGAGCAGGTGCTGAACGGTGATGTCTCACCTGACAACCCGGCTTCTGCCTATGCCAAAAGTCTGCAATGCGCATTGAAGATGGCGCAGGCAAGACAGGCAGAACGTATTCGCCATGGTGCCGTTGTTATGGAGCGCGAGGAGCCTGTCCTGCGTTTGGAAGGGGAAGGGGCTGAGACCAGGGTCTTGCTCGAAGTGAAGGAACCCACAAATCAGTCTCAGCTTGTGGTTTCGGAATGCATGATCGCGGCAAGCCATGCCTGTGCCAAATGGGCGGCAAAACATGGACTTGCCCTTTTGCACAGGGTTCAGAAGGTCAATCTCCCCCAGGAATATGCCGGCGTGTGGCGGGAGCCTGAACGCATAGCAAGAATTATGCATTCTCTTGTCCCCTCGGTGCTCGACATCCATCCCGGTCCCCATGCGGCACTGGGGGTGGACGACTATGTGCCTGTGACCTCCCCCTTGCGCCGTTACGCCGATCTTGTCAATATGGCCCAGGTTGCCGCGTTTTTGCGATATGGGCATGGTCTTTTTGATCAGGAAGCCCTTGAACGTCTTCTTGCACGCCTTGACCAGGCTCTTGAGCGGGTCGCCCCGGTACAGAGAATGCGACCACGCTACTGGAAGCTTGTCTATTTTCGGCAGCAGGGTGACAAGGTCTTTTATTCTGCCGTGATTACGGAGGAAAACGATAGTTTTGTCACCGTCAATCTTCCACAGCAGGCCATGATCATTCGGGCAAAGCGCCAGCTCTTCGACGACCGTCTCTATCCCGGTATGCCTGTGCGTGTGCGTATTGGCAAGGTGCAGCCCCTGTGGAATGAACTACAGATTCTTGAGGCGCAGCCCCTTGAGAGCTGTCTGGATGCTGTGCCCTAGTATTCTTTGAGGAAACAATATGCTCACAGCTTTTCTTCTCGTGCTTTTTGCCTATGTTCTGGGTTCTGTGCCGTGGGGACTGGTTATTGCCAAAAAAGCCTGCGGCATAGACCCGCGCACCGCCGGCAGCCACAGCATCGGTGCCACCAATATCAGCCGCCTCTGCGGTTTTGGCTGGGGTGTGGCAACCCTTTTCTGTGATGTCTTCAAGGGCACACTTCCGGTCTTTCTGGCCCTGCATTGCAGTCAAGATCCCTGGCTCATCTCGGCAGTGGGCCTTGCTGCCGTCCTCGGACATGTCTTTTCCTGTTTCTTGCATTTTACTGGTGGCAAAGCTGTGGCCACAAGTATCGGCGTTTTTCTGCCTTTGGCTTTTTTGCCGCTTCTTGGCGCAGCCGTGCTCTGTCTTTTGCTTATCTGGCTGAGCGGCTTTGTCTCTCTTGGCTCGCTTACGCTTGTCAGCAGCCTGCCGCTCTTTCTTCTTTTCTCGGGCCAGACGTCCTGGCTTGGGCTTTCACTTGTGCTCTGTCTGCTTGTTTTTTTTAAACACAAGGAAAATATTCATAGACTTCATGCAGGCACAGAAAAATCCTGGCTGAAAAGCCGTCATCACGAAACCCCCTCTGATCCCAGTGATCAGCAGGCACAGTAAGGATCAACCTATGCAGAAAAGCGCGTTCCCCTCCTATCGAGGACGCATGGAATATGTCTGTCTGGGCTGTGGCGCCAGACGTTCCGGCGATAGTCTCCTGTATACCTGCCCCGATTGTGGGGGGGTTTTTTTGCTGGAAAATCTCGATTTTGCCAAGCTCAAGGAGAAAAGCGGTCAGGCCTGGCGTGATACTTTTGACGAGCGTAGCGCAACCGCCAAACCTGCCCTGCGTGGTATTTTCCGCTACTACGAACTGCTCGCCCCCATTTTTGACGAGGAGGACATTGTCTTTCTCGGCGAAGGGCAAACGCCGATCATTGAGGCCTCCGGTGCTCTGCGTGATCAGGTGGGGCTGCCCTTTGCCTACAAAAATGACGGTCAGAATCCCAGTGCATCTTTCAAAGACCGCGGTATGGCCTGCGCCTTCTCGTACCTCAAGTGGCTTTGCCGCAGGCAGAACTGGGATGAGGTCCTCACCGTCTGTGCTTCAACCGGCGATACGTCGGCTGCTGCTGCCATGTACGCCGCCTATGTGGGCGCGCCTTTAAAAAGCGTCGTTCTTTTACCGCATGGGAAGGTTACCCCGCAGCAGCTCTCCCAGCCTTTGGGCAGCGGCGCTCTGGTGCTGGAGCTGCCAGGTGTTTTTGACGACTGCATGAAGGTCGTGGAAATTTTGGCCGAAAACTACCGTGTGGCTCTGCTCAATTCCAAGAACAGCTGGCGCATTCTCGGTCAGGAGTCCTATGCTTTGGAAGTGGCCCAGTGGTACAATTGGGACGTGGATGACCTTTGCCTTTTTGTGCCTGTGGGCAATGCTGGCAATATTACGGCGATTATGGCCGGCTTTTTGAAAATGTACGACCTTGGCATTATCTCCAGACTTCCACGTATTTTTGGCGTACAGAGTGAGCATGCTGACCCTGTCTGGCGCTATTATTCTGTGCCGGCCAATCTCAGGCACTGGGAACCTGTGACGGTCAGAGCCAGTGTGGCTCAGGCGGCCATGATCGGCAATCCCGTCTCCTTCCCGCGCGTCAAGAAACTGGCTCAGCGATTCATTGAAGTTGGGGGTGAGCAGGCTTTCCAGGTTATCCAGGTTAAGGAACAACAGATAATGGATGCCATGATCATGGCTAATCGTCACGGTCATATTTCCTGCACCCAGGGCGGAGAATGTCTGGCCGGTCTGATCAATGCCCGTCATTTGGGCCTTCTCGGTGATAATGCCCACGCCGTGCTCGACGCTACAGCGCATAGTCTGAAGTTCTCGGGCTTTCAGCAGATGTATTTCACCAATACGTTTCCGCCTGAATACGAGGTGGAGCCCAACCCTGGGCTTGCCAATCAGCCTGAGTTGCTCCTCGCTGAAGATGTGCGCAAGGGGAAAGATGTGGCGACCTTTGCTCGTCTTGGCGCTGAGGCCGTGGTGGCCCGCCTGGGGCTTAAATCCAAAAATGCCTAAGTACGCAAAAAGATCCGGGACAAGAAAGCTTACGCGCTTGCCCCAGATCTTTTTGTAAAAACTGTGGTTAGAAAGACTTGTGGTGGCGATTTATGGGAGCAGGAAGAGTCTTGTAGGCGTTATGCGATGCTGAGGAGATGAATCTGTGGGTGTTTAGCGATTGATGAGAAAAGCCCTGGGAGAGATCATCTTGACCAGGGCGAGCATCACTTCAGCCTCATCAATGTCTGCGAGTGGGCCGATCTGCACGTTCCAGAGATTTCCCCGGTTTTTGGCGATGACGCTTTGAAAGCCTTTTTTCCTCAGTTTTTGTAGCAAACGATCGGCATTTCTTTTTTGGGCAAAGGTTCCGACCTGAATGAGATAGCCCTCGGTGTCCTGTCTTGGAAACGGCTCAGGATTGTCGGCGTATTCGACCAGGACTTTGGCAGTGCCTCGTTCAAGCATAGCAAGTTTTTTGGCCGCAGCCTTGGAGAGGTCCACGATGCGCCCTTTCTTGAAAGGCCCCCGATCATTGACGCGCACAAGGACAGAACGCCCGTTTTGCAGATTGGTGACACGCACTTTTGTGGAAAAAGGCAATGTCGTGTGGGCACAGGTCAGATCATTTTGATCATAGCGTTCCCCGGAAGCTGTCTTGCGTCCGTGAAAGGCGCCACCATAATAGGAAGCTGTACCCTGTGCCCGATAGCCACGTGCATCCCGTAAGGGATAGTAAGTGACTCCATTGACGGTGTAGGGGTCATATTTTCCCCGGTGCGAAGGCCCTTTGCTGCCACAGCCGGCAAGCAGCAGCACGAGCAGGAGAGGAAGAAGCAGAAGGGAGAGTGAGGTGGGCCGCATGGCGCCGATCTCGATTACTCGTCCTTGAGAAGCGCTTTGGCAACATTCAGATCATAGAGTCGCATTTGGCGTGCGTCTTTATTGCGCTCTTTCTGATACAGGGCAGCTGCGTCCTTGAGAACATCATGGGGCAACCAGGGATGTCTTTCCCAGACTTCGGGGATGCCTTCCTGCCAAAGGCGAAATTCAATCTCGCCATTGTCTGCACGGCGTACATAGACGCGCGAACTGTGGTTGGTGGGATCAGGATAGTAGAAAAGGCCTCGTTCGTCCTGCATAAGCATTTCCGTGCGCAGCACGGCCTCCGTTGCAATGATGTTGTGGGCTTGGTCACAAGCCAGCAAAAATTTTTCCCTTTGATACACAGTTTCCCGTTCTTTGTCACCAAAGATAGCCAGTGTGAGAGCAAAAGCACAGTATTTTGTGATATTTATGAAAATAATTTTCTTTTTTAAAAAAGGCTGTCATTCTGCGAAATCACCTACAAAGTAGGTATTTAAAAATTCTCATGAAATTGTCCCGGTAAAAAACCATCAGAGCTGATCGTGGCATGCGCTTGCCAAAACGACTGTTATGGTTTAAGACCAAAAAAGATGTAAACTTGCCGACAATCCCAATCGTACAGTTGGTGCAGAAAGCGTAAGGGCTGGACGGCAGACAGTAGAGTTCACGGTGGCGTGAATAACTAATTACAGTGGAGGTATGGCAATGGCGAAATTTCAAACCCCATTGTTGGACCAGCTTGAAAGCGGCCCCTGGCCGAGCTTTGTGTCCGACATTAAACAGGAAGCAGCGGCCCGGGCCAAGAATCCCAAAGGTCTTGACTATCAGATTCCCGTTGACGCTCCTGAGGATCTCTTAGGCATTGTGGAACTGTCCTATCGCGATAAAGAAACCCACTGGAAACACGGCGGTATCGTCGGTGTCTTCGGTTACGGCGGCGGCGTGATCGGACGTTACTGCGACCGTCCTGAGGAATATCCTGGTGTTGCCCACTTCCACACCATTCGTGTCAACCAGCCTGCCGGCAAGTACTACACCACCGATTTTCTGCGTCAGCTCTGTGACATCTGGGATCTGCGTGGCTCAGGTATCTTGAACATGCACGGTTCCACGGGCGACATCGTCTTCCTTGGTACCCAGACTCCTCAGCTGGAAGAAATTTTCTGGGAACTGACCCACAAGATGAATAACGACCTTGGTGGTTCAGGCTCTAACCTGCGTACTCCTGCTGCCTGTCTTGGACAGTCTCGATGTGAGTTCGCCTGCTACAATACGCAGGATATCTGTTATCAGCTCACTCAGGACTATCAGGATGAACTGCACCGTCCTGCCTTCCCCTACAAGTTTAAGTTCAAGTTTGACGGCTGCCCCAATGGCTGTGTGTGTGCCATGGCACGTTCTGACTTTGCCGTCATCGGTACCTGGAAAGACGACATCAAGATTGATCAAGAAAAAGTCAAAGCCTATGTGGCCGGCGAGTTCAAACCCAATGCCGGTGCCCATGCCGGTCGTGACTGGGGAAAATTCGACATTCAGAAAGAAGTCGTTGATCTCTGCCCCACCCACTGCATGAACTGGGATGGCAACAAGCTGTCCATCAAGACTGCTGACTGCGTGCGCTGCATGCACTGCATCAATACCATGCCTCGCGCTCTGCACATCGGTGACGAGCGCGGTGCCAGCATCCTCGTCGGTGCCAAGGCCCCCGTTGTTGAAGGCGCTCAGATGGGCTCTCTTTTGATTCCCTTTATCGAGGTCAAACCTCCCTATGATGAAATCAAGGAAGTCATCGAAAAGATTTGGGATTGGTGGATGGAAGAAGGCAAGAACCGCGAACGCGTCGGTGAGACCATGAAACGTCTGTCCTTCCAGACCCTCCTTGAGGTGACCGAAGTTCCCGCCCAGCCTCAGCAGGTGCGGGCTCCTCGTGCCAACCCCTTCATCTTCTTCAAGGAAGACGAAGTGCCCGGCGGCTGGACCCGAGATATCACCGAATTCCGCAAACGCCATCAACGCTAGGACAAGGGAGGCAAAGTCATGGCTTTTATTTCTACCGGGTACAACCCGCAAAAACCAATGGAAGGCCGTATCTCTGATATCGGTCCCCGCAAGTATGACGAATTTCTTCCCGAAGTCATCAAAAAGAATTTCGGGAAATGGGTTTATCATGAAATCCTGCGTCCCGGCGTGCTGGTGCATGTGGCCGAAAGCGGCGACAAAATTTACACCGTGCGTGTCGGTGGTGCCCGTACCATGACCATCACGCATGTGCGTGAGATCTGTGATATCGCTGACAAGTACTGTGGTGGCCACGTGCGTTGGACAACCCGCAGTAATATCGAATTCCTCTGCGCTGACGAAGCTTCCATGGAGAAGCTCTGCGAGGATCTGAAGACCCGCAAATTTGACGGCGGATCCTGCAAGTTCCCCATCGGCGGTACCGGTGCCGGCGTGAGCAATATGATTCACACCCAGGGCTGGCTGCACTGCCATACCCCGGCGACAGACTCCTCTGGTCCTGTGAAATGCGTCATGGACACCCTTTTTGATGAGTTCACCAACATGCGTCTGCCCGCCCCCGTGCGTGTGTCGCTGGCCTGCTGCATCAATATGTGTGGTGCCGTGCACTGCTCCGACATCGGCCTTGTGGGTATTCACCGCAAACCCCCGATGATCGACCATCAGTGGGCTGATCAGCTCTGCGAAATTCCTCTGGCCGTTGCAGCCTGCCCCACAGCTGCTGTACGTCCCACCAAGGTGGAACTCAACGGCGAGAAGGTCAATTCCGTGGCCGTCAAACAGGATCGCTGCATGTACTGCGGTAACTGCTACACCATGTGCCAGGCCATGCCCATCGCTGACTCCGAAGGCGACGGTATTGCCATCATGGTTGGTGGTAAGGTTTCCAACCGTATCTCCATGCCCAAGTTCTCCAAGGTTGTGGTGAGCTACATCCCCAACGAGCCTCCTCGCTGGCCCACACTGACCAAGACCGTGAAACACATTGTGGAAGTCTACGCTGCCAATGCCAATAAGTACGAGCGCCTTGGCGACTGGTGCGAACGCATCGGTTGGGAAAGCTTCTTCAAACTGACCGGCCTTGAATTCACGCATCATCTGATTGATGATTTCCGTGAAGCCAGCTACAATACCTGGCGTCAGAGCACACAGTTCAAGTTCTAAGTTATTGATCACCGGCGGCGTAGCGATACGCCGCCGCTATACTACCATAAGGAGTCGACAATGGCTGACGAAGATGTTGTCCTCGATTTTCTCAAAGGTAAATCCGCAGCTAAATCCAAATTCTATTTCAAGGATTTCCTTCCGCTTTTCCCTGACAAGGGCCCTCGCGATGTGAAGAAGATTCTGACCAAACTTGTTAACGCTGAAAAGCTTGAGTTCTGGTCTTCAGGTTCTACCACCATGTATGGTCTGAAAGGCGCAGGCAAACAGTCACAGGCCGAGGGAGAAGAATAGTCTTCTAAAGTGCCTCTCTGCATCCTGAAAAATTGAAAACGACAATTCTTCTCTCGTTAAGTGTCACTTTGCGGGAGAAAAATTGTCGTCTTTTTTATGAATGGGGGTGAGTGTGGTAGCCTTTTCTTTAAGTGAACATTGCCAGGGATATCTTTCCTCTCTTGTTCGTACTTCCATTGCCAATGGCTTGGAAGGCAAGCATGGCCTCTGTCCAGAGCCCGACTGGCGAGATTTCAGCGCACAGGATGTACAGAGTCTGCAAAAAAAACAGGGGTCCTTTGTGACCTTGACCCTCAATGGGCATCTGCGAGGCTGTATAGGTTCAATTGTGGGCTATGAGCCCCTATACCAAAATGTTTGGCATATGGCGCACTCGGCAGCCTTTAGTGACCCGCGTTTTCCACCAGTACGCGCAAGCGAATGGGAACAATGCCATGCAGAGATTTCTGTGCTGAGCGAGGCGGTGCGCTGCCAGGATCCAGATCGCATTGTTATTGGCACCCATGGTCTGATTTTGCGTTATGGCGGGCGCAGTGGCGTCTTTTTGCCACAGGTGCCAGTGGAACAAGGCTGGAATCTTCGGCAGTATCTTGATCAGCTCTGTCTCAAGGCTGGCGTTCCTGTGGGCAGCTGGCAAAAGGATGAGGCAGAACTTTACTGGTACGAGGCCTTTGTGTTTCCTGTGTTGGAGGAATCCATGGCTTCTTCCCATGGATAAGCCAAAACCTCACGCTTTTCATCGTCGGCTATGAGAATGGCCTGTACAAGATGTGGCTTCTTGTCGAGATAGGCCTTTGTATAGTGCTTTGTTTTAAGTTGTTCCATGCCTTTGACACGCATTTTAGGTACGTCGGTGGAGCATTTGGCAAATTTGAATTCAAGGACAAAGATGAGGTGCTTGAAAAAGATCGTCACGTCACTTCTGCCCAGGCTTGTGTGGACTTCTGCCTGAGCAAGGATATTTGCGCCTCGTAAAAGCATGAGGAAAAGGGATCGATACCAGAATTCGTTTCTCCCGGAAAAGTCTTCATACGGGATACTGGCGAGAGCTCTGTTCAAGATATGGGCAAGCTCCTGAATATCTCCCTTGCCAAGAGCCTGCCAGATATCGTTGCCAAAGGTCGAGTAGGTATCCAGGCGGTAGAGCGAAAGAAGAAACATGCGTGAAAGGGAGATGAGAACTTCCTGATTGGGATAATCGAGAATGTATTGGTCATTTTTTTTGTTTTTGATGGTGAGATAACCACTTTGGAAAAGAAAATTTTCTGGCTCTGACATTTCCATTTCGTGGCAAGTGGTAAAGTCCAAGGGAACAGTTTTATCTCTATAGGAATCTGGGGACTGAATATGGTGTTTTTTCATCCATTGAACAATGAATGTCGGAGAACCTGAGTCATACCAGTAGTTTTTGAGTTCACTACTGATGAAAAAATTTAGGATAGAAAAAGGGTTGTATAGTTTTGTTTCACCATCAAATGAGTATCCATCGTAGTATTTTTTGAGTAATTCAAGAACATTTGCTTGGCTTAAATTTAAGTCTTTTGAAGAGTTGTTAATGTATTCAGAGAAATTTGATTCAAGTTCAGTCTGTGTATAACCGACGATATCAGAAAATTTACGCATGAGCGAAATATCAACAAGATTATTCAATGCCGAAAAGACGCCTACTTTAGTGAATTTTGAAATGCCAGTGATAAAGAGAAAACGCAGCTGATCATCGTGGCTTTTGAGAACGCTGTAGAAGGAGCGCAGGACGTTACGCAGCGCCTGCGCACGTTCGGCATTGTCGATATTATCGAGTATGGGCTTATCATATTCGTCGATGAGCAGGACAAGCGGCCCGCTTTTCTGGAAAGCTGCATTGAGAAGATCGGAAAGCATAAGGTCTGCCTTGGGTGCAGCATGAAGAGAAAGCTTGTGGAGACGAGCCTGTTTCTGGAGATAGATGACAAGTGCGCTTTCAAGATCCTGAGGAGTGCTGCAAGAACTGAGAGCGCTTAAGTCGAGAAGGATGACGGGATGGGAGCTTTCCTGCTTGACCCAGGTTTCAGCCGCAAGGCCTCGAAAGAGCTCCTGTTGTGCACTGAACATGGCAGCAAGCGTTGAGATCGTCAGAGATTTTCCAAAACGGCGAGGTCGTGAAAGAAAAAATCTGCGACCTTGTCTGATCAAGGACAAAAGCTGCCCTGTCTTGTCCACATAAAGCAGATTGTCCTTGCGGATCATAGGAAAATGCTGAACGCCGGCTGGAAGCTCCTGCATTGTCGGCTCTCCTGGTTGTGCCCGATTTTTTCTGAAAAAAAAGGACCGTTTCGTAAACGGTCCTTTACAATTCTGGACAAGGTGTTTTAGCAGATGTCCTGAGCAGCCTTGCGAATTAGGCGCAAAAGCTGATTGGTGAAACCTGATTCATTGTCGTACCAGATGAGCAGCTTGATCATCTGATTGTCAATGACCTGAGTTGAGAGACCATCCACAACGCCCCCGTAGATGCTGCCACGATAATCAATGGAGACCAGAGGCTCGTCGCTGAATCCGAGATTATTTTTCATGGTTGAACGGCTGGCTTCACTTAAGGCCTTATTGACCTGGGCCACATCACAACTCTTGTTGACTAGGCAGGTCAGGTCCACAAGAGAGCAGTCAACTGTGGGCACGCGGACAGAAATACCCGTAAGCTTGCCGGCCAGTTCAGGGATGACCTGACCTACAGCAATGGCAGCGCCGGTGCTTGAAGGAACCATGGACACGCCGGCTGCCCGGCCACGACGCCAGTCCTTGTGAGAGCCGTCGAGAATGCGCTGGCTCATGGTGTAGGAATGGATGGTGGTCATCATGCCGTGCTGAATTTCAAAATTATCGTTGATGATCTTGGCGGCTGGAGCCAGGCAGTTGGTTGTGCAGGAAGCCGCCGAAAGAATTTTCATATCTTTATTGTAGAGGTCCTCGTTGACACCCATGACAATGGTTGCGTCCACCCCCTTACCGGGAGCAGAAATGACGACTTTGCGGGCGCCGCAGGTAAGATGGGCTGCCAGGCCTTCGCGGTCCTTATTTTTGCCTGTACTTTCTACAGCAATATCCACGCCGTACTGTTTCCATTCCCATTTACCCATCTCACAGCGTGTCACGGCAATGTGACGCCCATCGACGATCAAACCGTTTGCATCGTAGAGCACTTCACCAGGATAGACACCATAGGTGGAGTCGTAACGAAAGAGATAGGCCAGAGCATCGTTTTGTGCCCGGGCGTTGATGGCTACAACCTGGATG
This sequence comes from Desulfovibrio sp., assembly GCA_017528345.1. Taxonomy (GTDB): domain Bacteria; phylum Desulfobacterota; class Desulfovibrionia; order Desulfovibrionales; family Desulfovibrionaceae; genus Desulfovibrio. Next base: position 77,416 of record JAFXOX010000057.1, on the reverse strand, counting down.
TCTGGATCTTTAGCCACAAGGCGCAGTAAATAACGCCCAATTCGTCCAAAACCATTGATGCCAATTTTGACGGCCATCGTTACCTCCAGTTTGCCGCACAGAGCGGTTCATAGCAGTTGGGGAGAATTCTAGGCTTTGCCTGAAGATCCCATGACATCACGGATTTTGCGCTGTACCATCTTTTTCACCGCTTCACGTGCGGGGGTGAGATAGGTGCGCGGATCAAACTGCTCGGGATGCTCGGTCATAAACTGACGGATGGAGGCTGTTAAGGCCAGGCGAATGTCGGTGTCCACATTGATTTTGCAGACGCCGAGGTTGGCGGCTTTGCGCAGCATATCTTCGGGCACGCCCTTGGCTCCGCCCACAGCACCTCCATACTTGTTGCAGAGCTCGACAAATTCCTGTGGCACGCTGCTCGCCCCGTGCAGGACGAGAGGATAGTTGGGAAGTTTGCTGGTGATGGTTTCAAGTCTCGGAAAATCAAGCTTGGCGTCGCCTTTGAACTTGTAGGCGCCATGACTTGTCCCGATGGCTATAGCCAGAGAGTCGCAGCCAGTACGTTGCACAAAGTCTACGGCCTGATCGGGATCGGTATAGACGTGCTCATTGGAGGAAACATGCTCCTCAATGCCGGCAAGCTTGCCCAGTTCCGCTTCCACCCAGACATTGCGGGGATGCGCGTATTCGACCACTTTGCGGGTGATGGCAATATTTTCTTCGTAGGGCAGATGGCTGCCGTCGATCATCACTGAGGTGAAACCACCGTCAATGCAGTCGCGGCACATTTCAAAACTTGGTCCGTGATCCAGGTGTACGCAGACAGGAACCTGATCGTCGTCTGCCAGAGCCGCTTCCACAAGCTTCATGATATAGCCCTGCCCGGCATATTTTCTCGCACCGGCCGAGACCTGCAGAATGACGGGAGATTTTTCTTCCGAGGCCGCCTGCATAATGCCTTGAATGATCTCCATATTGTTCACGTTGAACGCGCCAATGGCATAATGGCCTGCATATGCTTTGGCAAACATTTCTTTAGGTCCTACGAGAGGCATGACACAACTCCTGTAAGCGTTATGGGGGATTGAGAAAAGTGTCTGGCTGTAAGCCGGTCTTGAAAAGACCTAGAACAAGGAGAAAACTAATACCTTTTGTATAGCATGCAGGCAAAGAAGTCACAAGTGCCACGGCTGCGGAGGCGGCCTGCAGAACTGGCCTGCGGAGAATAAGGTGAAATACCATAGTCTGATCTGCGGAAGAATTTTCCCCCTAAAGTTTCAGACGAGAGCAAAAAATTTTGGCCTATGGAGAAAAATCTAACAAATTCAATATGTTAGCAGTAGGAAAAAATTTCCTCTCAGCCCTAAGGTATTGCTCCGCTTGGCCGATAAAACGTAAGACAGCGGCAGTTCGCATGGATTGCGGACGTGCAGCGTGCACCGCTGGGCAGAGGTACATTCATGGAGGAATGTCATGTATATCATTAACGATGGAGCGGCGACCAACGTCGCCAATACGCTGGCAAGTCATTACAGTAATTTGTCAACGTCCACGCAGCGCCTATCCACGGGTCTGCGCGTTAATTCGGCTGCTGATGACGCCGCCGGACTGGCCATTCGGGAACTGATGCGTTCGGATATTTCCGCATTGCAGCAGGGCGTGCGTAATGCCAATGACGCCATTTCTCTGATACAGACAGCTGACGGCGCTCTTGGTGTCATCGATGAAAAGCTGATCCGTATGAAGGAGTTGGCAGAGCAGGCAGCCACCGGTACCTACGACTCAACACAGCGTCTGATGATTGAGTCCGAGTATCAGCAGATGGCTTCGGAAATCACCCGAATTGCCAATGCAACGGAATTTAACGGTGTGCATCTTTTGAATGGCAACCTTTCGAGCGATACGCACGATGGATCGGGAATTAAGGCTACAGGCAAGCTGAAGGTCCATTTTGGTACAGCCAATGACTCAGCTGAAGACTACTACTACATTCAGATCGGCAACAGTACGGCCTCATCTCTGGGGGTTGGCAATCAGACCGACTCTAGTAACGCCGGCTATACAGTTTCCACTCAGGAACAGGCTCAGAAGGCTCTCGTTGGTCTGACCAATGCCATTATTTCCAAGGATAAGATCCGCGCCAATCTCGGTGCCATTCAGAATCGTCTTGAAAACACTATTTCCAACCTCACTATCCAGTCTGAAAATATGCAGTCTGCAGAATCACGGATTTCTGACGTCGATGTCGCCAATGAAATGACAAACTTCGTCCGGAATCAGATTCTCACGCAGTCTGCGGTCGCCATGCTTTCTCAGGCGAACAGTATGCCCCAGCTGGCACTGTCGCTGATCAGATAGAAATGGTTTCGTGGCGGAGGGAGACCACACGCAACCATTAGGCCCGCAGCCTATGAGCGCCTGATCAGTGAGAATACTGATCAGGCGCTTCCAAGCAGAAGCATGCGCATTATCCCCATTTCCCCAAAGAGAACATGTCTGGCGAGCGTTTCTCGCTCTGTCAGCTTCTGAACGGACGTGTAGAAAATCTTTTCAAAAAATACACGACATGTTTAGAAAACCTGCGCCAGTCTTAGCTTTGCCATGATTTGCAAACAGTAATTTTGGCACTAAAATTGCTTACATTTAGGTGTCAGGTGTCATGGGAAAAAACTGCCAAAGGCGTCACATGCCAGGCAGCATTTGGGGAGACTCCGCTGAAAGCCTGCAGGAGTTGAGCAAAGCGGAGTACAGAACAAGATTATCCTGTATTTTCATACAGAAAACGGTGGTTGTTCGCAAGGAAGCGGACGTGCGTAGTGCGCCATCGGGCAAAAGTACATTCATGGAGGAATGTCATGTATATTAATAACAATTCAATGTCGCGTAATGTTGCGAACACTTTGACCAGCCATTACGGCAATCTGGCCACATCAACCGAGCGTTTGTCCACGGGCTTGCGTGTGAATTCTGCTGCAGACGACGCAGCAGGACTTGCCATCCGCGAATTGATGCGCAGTGATGTGACAGCTTTACAGCAAGGCATTCGTAACGCTAACGACGCGATCTCTCTTATTCAGACAGCTGATGGCGCCTTGGGCATCATCGATGAAAAGCTGATCCGTATGAAGGAACTGGCAGAACAGGCGGCCACCGGTACCTACGACTCTACTCAGCGTTTGATGATCGAGTCCGAGTACCAGCAGATGGCTTCGGAAATTACCCGAATCGCCAATGCAACAGACTTCAACGGTATCCATCTTCTGAACGGTAATCTGTCTTCAGACACCCACGATGGTTCTGATCTTACCTCAACAGGAAAGATGAAGATCCACTTTGGTTCGGCCAACGACAGTGCGGAAGACTACTACTACATCCAGATCGGAACCTGCACAGCTTCGGCTCTTGGTGTTGGTAACCAGGCTGCGGAAGACAGTGCCGGTTACACGGTGTCGACACAGGAACAGGCGCAGGAAGCCCTTGTGGCTCTGACAAACGCTATTGTGTCCAAGGATAAGATTCGCGCTAATCTTGGTGCCATGCAGAACCGTTTGGAAAATACCATTAGCAACCTGACAACGCAGTCTGAGAACCTGCAAGCTGCAGAAAGCCGTATTTCGGATGTGGATGTGGCCTCAGAAATGACCAATTTCGTGCGCAACCAGATCCTGACGCAATCCGCAGTGGCCATGCTCTCTCAGGCCAACTCCATGCCGCAGATGGCCATGAGGCTGATCGGCTAATTGTCCGCGATGTGACCGCAGGCTTAGTATCCCCGGAGGGTTTGTCCCTTCGGGGATACTTTATTTTGTATGGTATGATTGACAGAGGAGCCCTCTGTGGCACAAGCTTTGGCATATCGTCAACGCTTGAGCCATCTCTGCTGCCAAGCACAGATTTTGAGTGGACAGCTCTGTGGCCTGAAGCAGCATTTTTTTGTTTTCAGGAGTGCTCGGATGCGCGTATCTGTCGACAACATGGTCTTTTGTCTGCGCTTTGTATTTTTTTGTCTGTTTTTTTCAGTTTTGAGCTGTGAGGCTTTTTGCGCAGATTTGCTGCTTGATCCTGGCCATTCCCCCAAAAAACCGGGCACTACGAGCTGCTCAGGCATTCCCGAATATCAGTTCAATGATCAGCTTGTGCAGACCATCGTGCGTTTTCTTGGCGAACGTCATCTTGGCTGCGATGTCACACGCAGGCCGCAAGAGGATCTTGGTTTGAAAGAGCGTGGAGCTAAAGCTCGCGGCCATAAATGGTTTCTTTCCATACATCATGATGCTGTGCAGCCAGTCTATCTTGAACGTATCAATGGTCAGCTCTGTTCGCGCAAGGCCCGTGGCTACTCCCTTTTTGTCTCACAAAAGAATCCCCACTTTGAAACATCTCTCCTCTATGCCAGAGTGCTCGGAGAACTTTTGATCTCCATGGGCTTTCAGCCAAGCACGCATCACGGCGAAGCCATTCAAGGCGAAAACCGCCCCCTTCTTGATGCTCGTCTTGGTATCTACCAGTACGACAACCTTGTGGTTTTGAAAACATCTGAGGCTCCGGCCGTTTTGTTGGAAGCGGCTGTCATTGTTCATCCTGACGAGGAACGTTTGGCCAGGCATCCAGGTTTTCAAAAAGCAATAGCTGAAGCTGTGGCACAGACTCTACGTTTTGTGCAAAATCACAGTTTTTGAAGCCAAAGAGTGCGTGAGAAGCTCTTTTCTCCGCTGTTTCTTTTGGCTTACGAGAGAGCAGCTTCCTGTGTACCCTCTGTTGGGTCATGCAGATGCTTGACACTGTACTATCTTCTAAAAACAGGGAAAATTAGGCCGGTGATGTTGGTTAAATATATATTGAGACCCTACTGTTCAAGTAATTAAAACTCACGATCGTGGTAAAAGTTTGGTAGCCAGCATATTACATAGGTAAAGTAAGAGAATTTTTATCCTGAGACTCAGAGAATGTATTTTATAGATCAGATATTCTATATAATGTCCAAGGATAAAATATTAATAGAGTTCGCCATCGGGAAACTTGCCCCGAGGATCCTCAAGATCCATGATGAAAACCGAGCCATTTTTCCGTTTTTTTTTTTTTTTGAGAGATGTCGTGGATTCGACGAGAATCGGCGTATGGATGAACTCACGGATTTCTTCCATCGGGAAGGATTTGCTGAAGCGGGTCGTGACAGATGAACGTTCACATGGCCCCCTTGGTATGACGCTTGGTTTGTCCTTGAACGACACGTTCTGGGTCCAGGACGGCTCACATACCTGGGAGGAAGTCAACCTATATGAGAACCCGCTCAACCCTGAGATCGCAGAGCTTGCTTTTACCCAGGGTTTGAGCCCGCAGAAGGTCCTGGGGTCGAGATCTCCCGAATTTGGGTCTAGTGGTAACATGCGCAAATGCTGGTTTAAGAGAGAAAATGAGATTTTCCTGAAGAAGAGAGATGATCCTGATGCAGACGGTGTGTGTCAAACCACAAAGGAATGGTTTGCCGCACAGGTGGCGGAGGCCATGGGCCTGACACATGTTGCCTATGATTTTCGATACAGGGGTGGCGACGTTTTGTCTCCTGTTTGTGAGTGTCGGTCATTTACGGACATTTCGACCGGATTCGCTCCAGCTACGGCCTATCTCGTCTCGCAAGGGGTTGATCAAGGATTCCCTCAATTTTTGACGTCTACCGTCGATTTTCATCGGGAGCTAGGGAAACTCTTCGGCGGGTATTTTTATGAGGACATGTTGGTTTTTGACGCGGTCGTCGGTAACAAGGATCGCCATATGCTCAATTTCGGTGTTTTGTACGACAATGATTCGGGGAGGATCCTGAAGCCGGCGCCAATATTCGATAACGGCCTTGCATTCGACCCAGAGGAACAATGTTGCTTCTTTCCGAGGGAGGAACAATTCCGGCATTTCGTGCGGTCAAGGCACAAAGAAAAGCTTGAGTCGGTTTTGCACATGTCTTTCAGGCAGCATGACGAGGTACGAATTTCTGAAACGGCTTTGGGCAAATTGGAATCATACGTCAAAAACTTCGTTGACAATGCCCTGTCGTATCTCCCCAACAATTGATACGCGTAGCTACACAGCCCCCCTTCTCAGGGCGGAATAGATGTTTTGAAAAACGCGTAACAGTAATAGCAACTTTAGTAAAGTTGCTATAGAAAGTTATAATTTTTTATCATGATATATTCATGAGTTTTTCATTGTAAAAACTTTCTTACCTTCCCCTGTGAGCTCTCAACCGTTACGCTGACCAGAGCATGCCGACACTAATCGTCGACTACTTGCCGCATCCCGCCTCCATTTGGCTCCTCTGTCATTGTAAATGCATCGCCTTTGGAAGATTTCCTTCTCACCTCCGCTATCTCTGGAGTTGACATGGCCTAACGTGCCCCTGGCATCATCTTATATGCGCTTCGCCCTCGTAGAGGAAAGAGATTGGTCAAGAAAGTCTAGCCTTGCGGCAGTAGAGAGGTTCTTGAAGGCAAATTCTGGATGGATACTTGCTGCGCGAAGGGCACAAAAAAAGCCTTTCACAGGATTTAACCCCCATGAAAGGCCCCGGAAAATTTATGGTGGTGCCGAGAAACAGAATTGAACTGCTGACACAGGGCTTTTCAGGCCCCCGCTCTACCTACTGAGCTATCTCGGCACGAAGAAGAGCTATATCCTCTTCTCTTTATCTTGGCAAGTATTTTTTTTGCTGCCGTTACTTTTTTTTGTGCGTTTCATTGCTGGCAAATTCCAGAAGATCGTGTTTGAGGGCCCAGAGTACGGCAAATTGTCCAGATTCCTGGGAAATTTTTGTTTCGCAGAGCCTGGACAAAAGTTTTGCAATGGAGATGGGGTGTCTGGCGAGGACCAAAAGCTTTCGGATGTCTAGGCCTTGCAGGCAGAGCTCAAGATTGTTCCAGGTGACAGGCAAGGCCTTTTTTTGCAGAACCTTGAGACCACGAGTGCTTAGACGGATTTCCTTTTGGCCAAGTTCTGCCGTATGGGGGCAATAACTCGGATGCCGCGCAAAGAGTTGGGCAAAATTGAGAAAAGCAGGATGCTCGGCAGTGGCAAGACGAGCCTGTTCGAAAGGTGTAATTTTGGCAGCATAGGCTTCTTCAAGTATTTTCAGCCAGGCTTCGACAATGACCAACCAGTCAAAGTGTGTGAGCATCCGTTTGCGAGCGCAAGCCCCCATGGCATTCCGTAGAGCCGGATCGCGTGCAAGACGGGAAATGGCGTTTGCGAGCGAAGGGACATCGATCACTGTTTGCTGGGCACGCAGAAGTTCATGAATATTTTCTGGAAGCCCATAGGCCAGGGCATTGAGTCTTGGCGTGTCTCTGGGGGCTACGGTTGGGATGAGCCAACCACTTTGCTGATCATCAATAATGTCCCGATACCCGTCCCAGTCTGAGGCGATACAGGCAAGCCCGCTTGCCCCGGCTTCAAGGAGTGTCAGCCCAAAGGTTTCCTGAACATTGTCTGAAATAGAAAGGAAAAAATCTGCACAGGCAAAGGCCTCATGCATGGCTTGGGCATTCGGGTCAAGAAGCAGTGTCAGTGGAATCTTGAGATTCTTGGCCACAGTATCAAGAACTTCTGGATAATTGTCATGTTCGCGATGGCGGCCGGAGATAAGGATGTGCAGGTCAGGTGCCTGATCTTCATCAAGTACGCGGCGCGCAGCATAGAGCAGAGGCAGAAGATCCATCTTGTCGTCAACAGCCAGACGTCCGTGACAGAGGCAACAGACACTTTTTTCAGGAATCCCGAGCTTTTGCCGTGCACGCTTTCGGCCATTTTCGTCTGCCGGTGCAAAGCGCTGGCAATCGATGCCAAGGGGAAGGAGGCGAATTTCAGGTTCATGCCAGTCGTCAGGCAGTTTGTAGTTGTCTCTGAGCATGCTGAAATAGCCTGAGAGTACAGCTTGGGCTGCCCGTGAGCTTGCACAGATGATGTCGCGAGAGCAGGCTCCCGGCCAGATTTGCTGGAGAAAAGCGCTTGGATAGTTCAGGTAATTCAGACTGTGCGGTACACTTGTGATAGGAAAAAGCCTTCTTGAAAAACGGTTGCGTAAAAAAGCCGCTTGTGGCTGATCGCTGACAGGATCGGCCAGATGTAGACAATAGAGGTCTTCAGAGAGCATGCCAGAAACAAAGTGCTGTCGGGGATAAATGTGCACAGCTGCTCGTTTGAGTGCGCTCAGTTCTGTGAGCTGCTCCAACTGGTTGTCCATGGCTTTGGGGTCATGCAGAAAAAAAGCATATTCGTCAAAAGGGTCAAGTCGAAACAATGCCTGCAGGAAGCTTTTGCAAACCACATTGCGTCCGAGTACATGACCATCTTCGAGAAAATTGTGGAGTGAGGCAAAAATACGTTTGTGCATAGCTGGTAATTCTGTTAATTTGCATCTTTATTGATAGCCTCCCCTTTTTTACGGAAGGGGATTGTTGGCCTAAAATTGAAACGAGTCCTGCTGAAACACGCTATGGCTACCGGGCTCAACATGTGGTTCTCGTATACAAGTTTTCAACGTAAGCTGTGAGGTGGGTCTGAGGTCACCAAGCCCCTTTGCGGGGAGAACTGGTGTCCTGATTTCTGTATTGCGGCAGGACATCGATTATCAGTGTACCACAAGCTGAAAAGGCAAAAATGCCATGTCTGGATCAATCCCTTTTGAGGGGAGACTGCGCGTTGGATAACAATCTGAGAAGATGCATTTTCGGAGACTCAAGATGTCAAGGACTCGTAAAAAACTCGCGCTTTCCGAGGAAGACTTCAAGATCTTGAGAACGCTTGCAGACTCCCAAACAGCGTCCAAGAGATCGGTCGAGCGAGCAAAAATCATCCTGCTTGTTCATGCAGGAAAAACAAACAGCGAAGTTGCTGAGGAAGTCAACGTTTGCACGGCAACGGTGAATAAAGTCGTAAAAAAGTGGGCTACCTTCGGGGTGATGCACGCTCTTGAAGACTTGGCGAGGCCAGGACAACCTCAGAAAATTACGTCTGAGGCCAAAGCCTGGGTCGTTCATTTGGCCTGTCAACGCCCCGAGGATGTCTTGGCTGGGCCTCTTGCTCAGCTTTGGACCATTCAGAGTCTGACAAAATATGTGCACAGTCATTGCGAGAAAGAAGGCTACCCTTCTCTACTATCAGTAAGTTATAGCAAAATTTGGACAATTTTAAATGATGATTCAATAAAACCGCGGCAGGCTAACTATTATCTTGTGAAAAAAGATCATGATTTTAGTGAAGAAAACAAAGTTGCTATGATACTTTATAAAAGAGTCGAATGGATATTGCAAGTTGTCGATGACGAGATGACGGATAATAGAAAAGCAGACGACCTCTCCGGAAAAGCTGTCATATCTTGTGAAGAAAAACCAAAGATTCAAGCTGTTGTCAACATAGCCCCAGAACTGCCACCCGTCACGAGGCATGGCGCTATGACTGGAAATTATGAGTATCGCAGAGAAAGCACAATCTCTCTCCTTGCAGGCATAGACCTTTTGTCCGGAGAAGTCACAGGACTGCTTCGTGATACACACAAGAGCCAGGACTTTATCGATTTTTTGAACCTTTTGGATACAAAATATGAAAGTGACCTCACCCTCAAAATCATTCTGGATCACCAATCTGTTCACAGGTCGAAGCTTGTCATGGATTACTTGGGGACAAAACCAGGTCGTTTTCAGTTTACCTTCCCCCAGGTGCATTCGTCGTGGTTGAATCTGGTCGAGAATTTTTTCGGAAAGTTGATCAAACAGAGTCTTAACAAGCTGAGCGTGACCTCCAAAGAGGAGTTGATCTCCTTCATTAGTCGCTGGATTGAGGCCCTAAACGGAGACCCAGTCGTCTATCGCTGGAAGTGGAAACCAGAAGACATCTTGCCTGTTTTTGAGTGAGGCGTCTGCCAGGAAAAGTGGGAGATTTTTTGCGGACAAATGACAATCTGGAAGACCAGAGAAGTCGAAGCGCTTTCTGAGGAAGCGTTGGGGTAACAATTGTGTACAGGCATGTGAAAACGTCGCTTATGACGAGATGAAGAAAACGTCGTCTGAAGGAGTTCCCATGCGTCGTCTGCTGATATTTTTTGTGGTTTTTTTCTCTGTGGCATGGGCAAGTCTTGGGAAAGCCGCGGGAGTAGCGCAAGATCCTTCTCTTGAGAAAATGCTCGGAGCCATGATCATGTGCGGGTTCAGAGGTGCAGATCTTGCCGAAGACGATGCTTTTCTGAAGCTTGTGGCAAACGGTCATGTGGGGCATGTCATTCTTTTTGACCGTGATGTTCAGACAGGACAGCGTCGTAATATTCTCTCACCCACGCAGTTGAAAACATTGATCGCAAAGCTGCGCAAGGCTTCAGGCCGCCCGATGTTTATTGCCGTTGATCAGGAAGGCGGACAGGTCAGTCGACTGAAGTCACGGCTTGGATTTGTGTCTCTCCCCTCGGCGCGGCAGCTTGGGCAAGGCAGCCCCCTGGCCACTAGAAGCTGGGCGAGAAAAAGCGCTGATGAAATGCATGCGCTTGGCATCAATCTTGATTTTGCACCTGTGGCCGATGTCGCAGGGCCAAAGTCTGTTATTGGCCGCAATGAGCGCAGCTTCGGGGCCAATGCCCAGTATTGTGCCCAGCATGTGTTGGCCTTTGGTCAGGGCCTCTGGGACGGCCGTGTGGTTCCGACACTCAAGCATTTCCCGGGAATTGGCTGTGCAACAGCGGATACCCATTTTCACAGTGCCGATCTCGCCCGCTGCTTTGATCAAAAACGTGACCTTCTCCCCTTTACCGTTGCCCTGCGCGCCGGCTGGCCCGGTATGGTCATGGTCGGCCATGTGATGACTGCGTTTGATCCGGCACACCCAGCCTCCCTTTCAGTACAGGTGATCAAGAATCTTCTCAGGCAAAGCCTTGGCTGGCAGGGCGTTGTGATCACCGATGATCTGCAGATGCACGCGGTCAAAGATCGTTATTCCCTTGAGAAAGCAATTCTTTTGGCTGTGCAGGCCGATGCCGATATCTTGCTTTTTGGCAATAATCTTAACTGGCAGGCGGATATGCCTGAAAAAGCCTATGCCGCTCTGTACAAGCTTGTCTCGGAAGGGCAAATTTCCAGGGAACGTATCAGAACCTCGTATACACGCATTCAGCGGCTTCTGGCGAAGCTTGCAAAATAGATCTTAGGGCGCGGAAAGACCTGCATCTGCGAGTCTTTTCCGAAAAACATCCTCCTGTCCCTCTGCTTGGGCTAGCGTATGTGCTTTTTGCAGATACTTCTGTCCTTCACTGGCAGCGAAGGACTCAAGGCAGCGCAACCCTGCCTCAAAAGCCGCAGGCCAGGAGCCTGGTGTCGCATCGGCTACACGTTGACAATAGGTTTTATTCAGGGTCGTAAAGGGAATGTGGCAGGCAAGGTCTGCCACTTTTTTTTGGAGAAGACGAGGTGGAAGACTGTCATCACAGGCTTCGCACATCAAAAGCAGCTCGAGAGCAGTTTCCGGGCAATGGCGTTTGGGGTCAAAGCGAAAGCCAGGCTGACAGATTCTTTGTTCACGCACAAGCAGGTCGGCAAGGGCAAGGGGAAAGCATTGGTCCGACAGAGTGCTTGGGTTAGGCAGATGCTGTACAAGGAGGTTTTTCGCAACCTGGAGTTGGGCTTTGTCACGTAGACGGAAACTTGCGCAATAGATGGCAAGCGCCAAATCGAGGGGAGGCTTTGACGGCCTGTATTCTGCCAAAAGATCCTTTAGCTGTGCTCTGACTTTGTCAAAATCTCCGGCTTCCGTGGCCAGGCGCAGACCCATGGCCATAACATCGGGATGCGGGGAAAGGGTCTCAAGAAGACGACTGAGTTCGGCAAGCGTTGCGGCAGCAAGTCCATCGCCTCTGGATGCCTGTACCGCAGAAAGGATGGCCAGGCGTTGGCCACTTTCCTGGTCAAGGCTTTGAGCTGAGAGAGAATTCGCAAAGCTCTCAAGCTGTTGCAGGCGATGCTCGGGTAAATGTTCTTTTTGAACGCGCAGCCAGGCGGAATGGCCAATCTTTTCTGTTAAGGCTGGTCGACTTTTGAGAAAACAGATCAGCTCATGCAGCTCGCGAATCTGACGGTAGGTAAGGACCTCCTGACCTACGGTAAAATTGGCCTCGAGATCTTCGCCAATGTCTTCGGTGAGCACGCAGCATCCACAACTGGCCCCTTCCATGATGCGAAAATTGAATTCCCGGCCAATGGATTCGTTGGGTAGGAGCCTGCTCGTCTCATAGAGTTCAAGCATTTTGAGAAAGGGCAGTCGTTGCGGGCAGACGCCGTGTTCAGCTGCGAGAAATTCGGCAAAACGTTTACGCTGAATGCGGTTTTCATCAATGATACCGACAAAGACCGCATCCCTAGGGCGCTGACTGTGAGGCGTGAACCTTCTTGCATAGCCAGGGTAGGGAAAGGACGAGGTATATTTATGCGCCCAGGAGACTGGAAGCTTGCGCCAAAGAGATGGATGCGGCGACAGCACAAGGTCAAAGAGCTGGGCATACCAGTGCTGCCAGAAAAGATTGAGATGGCTGTCTATGGACCAGAAGATTTTGGGACAGGGAAAGCTTGCAAGATCTCGGAAAATGACCCTTGTGCCAAGGGACTCCTTTTGCAGAATAAGATCAGGCTGAACATTTTTGGGAAGGGTTCCTTGGCGCTTGAGGAGCCTCTGGAGAGAAAAAATGCCGCCCTGACGAATGGAGATTTGGTGACAGGTGTGACCTGGCAGGAGGGGAAGATCCCAATTAATAAGCAGAATATGCATGATGGTCTCTCCTATCTTCGGTTAGGAACAGCAGTGAAAGGCTGGCTTGAGTGACAGGAAAAATATTATGGCGATGCCCAGGATTGCCTGGCAAAGCACAGGAACCCTGTTTATTCAAAAACGGGGCTGAGAGACTGAGAGAAATGCTATGAGCGGGTAGAAAAAATGGGGTTATGCCATTGGCATAACCCCTACAATTTCTGGAGCCCATGATCAGGATTGAACTGATGACCTCATCCTTACCAAGGATGCACTCTACCGACTGAGCTACATGGGCATATATTGCGGAAAAAGTTGTCTTGCTTAAGATAGAGAGTTGTGTAGCTGTCTTGCCAAGCTTTGTCAAGCAAATTTTTGTTCGCCATGGCGAATTGCTGTTTTGATAATTTCAATGTCCTCTGTAGACAGCTCTCGCATCAGTCTTCCAATATATTGCAGCTGACGCCGATGGGCTTCATGACTTGAAAGTCTGAGATTTTCTTTGAGAGCAAGGAGCAACGCATCAGGTAAAGGTAACGAATCCCAGAGATTCTGACTTTTTGCCAGATCCTCGCCAAGCTTTTGTAAGGTAAGGGCTCTGCGTTTTTTTTCAGAGCGACTGGGCTTTTCAAACGCAGCAGTGTCCTCGCAGTCCTCGGCCGCCCATTGAAAGTGTGTTTTACGCATATAGAAAAATAAACATTAGTAAAAAATGCCAAGAAGGACGCCAATGAGCATGACAGGTGATATAATGCTATTGACGGTGAAAAAAGCCGTATTAACCTTGCTGACATCGCGGCTGAGCATGATCTTGTGCTCCAAAAAGAGCAGAAGGGCAATACCTGCGCAGATGAGATACCACCAGAGAGAAAGACTCGCAGAAAGTCCAAGTAACAGGAGAAAAATGACAGTCATGGCATGGGCAAAACCTGCGATGGCCAGCGCTGTGTTCGCGCCTTTGTCAGCGGGCATGGAGTGCAGACCAAATGTTCTGTCAAAGTTGATATCTTGAAAGGCATAGTAAATGTCAAAGGCGCCAACCCAGAACGTCACTGCTAGAAAGAGCATGACGGGAGAAAGGGTCATGCTCTGAGGATTGACGCCCAGCCAGCCGGCAAGAGGGGCGAGGCCCAGTGTTGCGCCCAGCCAGAAATGACAGAGCGGGGTGAAGCGCTTGAGATAGCTATAGATGATGACCACGAGCAGGGCGGGAAGAGAAAGAAGGAGACAGAGGTGGTTCATTGCTGCGCAACAGATGACGAAGACTACTGCCATGAAGATACAAAAAGCTATTGTCTGGGAAACTGTAATTTCTCCAGTGACCAAAGGCCGATTTTTAGTGCGTTCATTGGCCTTGTCATAAGGCAGATCGGCCAGACGGTTAAAGGCCATAGCAAAGGAGCGTACAGCCACCATGGCCAGGGTCAGCCAGAGAAAAACGTCAAGTGGCGGCAGCCCTTTGGCAGCAAGGCATGAGCCTGCCCAGGCATAGGGCAGCGCAAAAATAGAGTGTTCAATCTTGACCATGTGGCAGATATTGCCGAAAGTGCCGAACGGTGTATTCATGCATTGGCTCCGCAGTCTGAAGGATCATTGTGAAGTTTTTGGATTGTGTGATCAAGAGCCGGCAAAACCGCTTCCAGGTTCTCGCGGACCGCTTTGGCACTTCCAGGGAGATTGAGAACGAGACTTTCGCCGATAATGCCGGCACACGCTCTGGATAGAATAGCTTTGGGGGTTTTTTCAAGGCTTTTGGCCATCATCGCTTGGGCAAAGCCTGGAAGCTTGCGGTCCAGAAGGCGTTCGGTGGTCTCAGGGGTTCTATCGCGAGTTGTCAGGCCAGTGCCTCCGCTGGTGCAGATGATGTCGTAGCGGTCAATCAGGGCGAGAGAAGTCAGCAAAGCACGTAACAGATCTGGCTCGTCAGGTAAAAGGAAACCCTGACTGTAGCCTATGTCAAGTGCTGTTCCCAACGTTTCAGCAATGAGAGGTCCTGCTGTATCTTCGCGCAGCCCTTGAGCGCCTTTGTCAGAAAGAGTGATCCAGGCTAGGCTGACACCTTTTTTGATGAGCTGCAAGTCAAACATTTCCTCGCTTTTCATGGTGCTTTGGGCTTTGAGGAGCGGGCAGAGGCTCGCGTGCGGCAGACCAGTGGGCAAAAAGAGATGCCCGACAACGGTGAAGAGAACATCGCCTGTTTCTGTGCAAAGCGTTGAGCCGACGGCGATGGGGGGCGGGCAGCGATATGTCGCAGTATGGGCCGCAAAGCCATAGGTCTCTTTGATTTGTGCCGGAAGAAGCGGCAGTATTTCGCCTGCTGTACATGTCTGGACTTGTATGGCAATGGTCATAGCTTAAGCCTCATTTTTTTGGGGCAGAACTCCGTCAGCGTTTGGAATGAGCAATCAGCCTAAGCTCTGAGAGACAGATTTGCAACAACGCGGACATTGCAAGACGCATAACCTGCGCCTTTCTAAAGATCAAGGATTGTGAAAAGCGGGAGGATACATGAGCAGAAGCCAGGATAAAACAGAAGATTTACAGCTTTTGGCCAAAGGGCATTTATCGCGTCCGGAGCAGGGCCCAAGCGTCAGTCTTCTTGAAGCCTTTCCCAACTGTTATGCTGGTCGATTCTACGTTATTACCATTGATTTCCCTGAGTTCACTTCGCTTTGTCCCGTCACCGGCCAGCCGGATTTTGGTCGTATCTTTGTGGAATACATCCCGGACAAACTTTGCGTTGAATCCAAAAGCTTTAAGCTCTACATGTTTGCTTTTCGCAACCATCAATCCTTTATGGAAACCATGACGAATACCATTTTGGATGATCTTTGGCAGCTCATGCATCCCTGTTGGTGCCGTGTACAGGGGCTTTTTGCACCGCGTGGCGGAGCCCGCATCAATGTCTTTGCCGAGCAATTTGCGGAATTGGGAGAGCGGAATACACAAGTGCGCGAGGCTGTGGCTCAGTACCGTATGGATTCGCAGATTGCGCGCCACTACGAAAAATTTTAAGCCAATAGTCTGCATTTTTTCAGCTTGACGCCTAAAAGCAACTTCTTTTGTGGAGACACAGATGCATCCACAAAAAACCATGAAGCGGCCGCAAAAAAACGTCTGTCCCCCATGAGGAACAGACGTTTTTTTGCGGTTTTTTGTCCGGATATCAGAAAGAGCGGCTTTCGCCATCTTCAGGCATCCAGACTTTGTTAAAGATACCCCGCTCTGTGAGTCGTTGACGCATACTCTGACGCGTCAAGGAAGCATGAGCCACATTGTCCATATGACTAACCATGATATTCGCCTTGGGGGCTGCATGATAGACGTTTTCCACATCAGCATCATCCATGATCAGACGCCCCTGATCAATGAATTCAGCAGCGCAGGCATTGAGGATGATGACGTCGGGGTGAAATTTGCGGATGCTTTTGGCTACAGCGTCATACCAGATGGTATCACCTGCAATATAGAGCGTCTTTTCGCAGGGAGCACGCAGCACAATTCCACAGGATGGACCACAGGGAATTTTTGTGCCATGGCGGCCAGGTGTCTTGATCAGGTCAATGCCCTGGAAGGCTGAATTTTCGTAGAGCACTGTTACATCTTCAAATCCTGAGTTGAGCATGGTCATGGCGTCTTCCGGGCTTTGCACGAAGACCGGAACCTTTTTATCTAAAAATTTGCCAACGGTTCCGTCTTTTTCCATGTCTATATGGTCAGGATGGACATGCGTGAGAAGATAACAGTCAACGCCCTTGAGGACATCTGCAACCGCCATGGGCAGATCGCACATGGGCATGGCGATTTTCCCCTGTTCGGGTTTGCAGTAGCGGAAGCCTTTACCTTCAAAGGTCCCCATGGCGCCCTTGGCAATGAGCCAGGGATCGGTCAGAAAGGTTTTGCCGGCATATTCGATACGAACGGTAGCACTGCGAATCTGTTGTATTTTCATTTGCTGTTTTCAGCACTGAATCGCGATCTGCTTTTGTGTGGTGTACAGAAAGGGCGAGTCAGGCTGCCTCCATGATGTTTGAGAAGAAGGCTCTTCGAGCGTAAGCAAAAAAGCTGTGCCGCCTTTTTGCGGTCCTAAACAAGGATACTGGCGTGCAAACACGGCCATTGCATCTCATTTCGGCCTGTGTGAGATGGGCGTGTTACGTTCTGTACAGCAGAAAAACGACAGTTTTCAGCTGCTGAGAGCGCTGCTATCGCGGGTAATTGCAGGTTGGTCGGCCATCTGATGGCCTCGTTATTCAGGCAATGCAAAAGGTGTTATTTTTTAACTAACATCTTTGGATAAAAAGGCAAGGGGGTACTTCCCTGGCATTGCCCAAGGCCCGGGAATTGGCTATGTAAGGGAACACTCGCTGAGAACCCTCCTTTCGTCTTTCCCACTGTCATGGCTACAACTACGTCATTTCTCGCCCTTTTGCTGAGGCTCTTCAGTTTTTCTCTCGCTTCACGCCTTTTAGGACTTGTGCGGGATCTCTCTATAGCCTGGATTGTCGGAGCCGGCCCCCTAGGAGATCTTTTGGCACAGGCTCTCCGTGTACCGCATATTTTCAGGCGTCTTCTGGCGGAAGGAAGTCTTTCCCTTTCTCTGACTGCGCACTTTGTGCGCAACGATTGCTCGCCCAGGCTTTTTTTAGCTGTGCGCAAGCGACTTTTCTGGCTTCTTTTTTTCCTGACGGCCCTTGTCATGGTCTTGACCAAGCCTCTTGCAAGGCTGATCAGTGCAGATCAAGCACAATGTCAGGCCTTGGCCACCCTTTTGCCGTGGGCTTTGCCCTATCTTTTTTTCGCGGGCATGGCTGCGCTTTCCATGAGCTATTTGCATGCCAAGGGCTCCTTTACGATTCCTGCCTGCTCTCCACTGCTTTTCAATGTGCTCATGCTGAGTTTTTTTTGGCCGGCAGCATGTTTTCCTGATCACGCCATATGGCTTATCGTACTTGGCCTGAGCTTTGCGGGCCTTGGCCAGTGGCTTTTTCAGGCATGGGCTGTGCAGAGATTTGTTCGTGGTATCAGGGAAGACACCTTGCAAGACTACCAGGCAGGCAAGGCCTGGACTATGCTGAGAGCGCTTCCCAAGGGCCTTTTACCAGCTGCCTTCCCGCATCTTGCCGCGTTGTCTGCCATGATCTTTCTTGCTCTACAGGGGCCAGGCCTTGTCAGTGCTTTTTTTTACGCCGAGCGTTTTTTAGAACTGCCGCTTGGCCTTATAGGTGTCTGCCTGGGTATGGCCTCCCTGCCCGTGTTGAGCAGCTGTGCCTTGCGCGGACGCTTTGCCCACTTTTCCCGCAGTCTTGTCCGTGCCCAGCACTGGACCCTGCTTTTGATTTTAGCAGCCACGTCAGGACTCTGTGCCCTCTCCTTTGATCTGACCTTTGTCCTCTATGGGCACGGCCATTTTGCCAAAGATGCTGTTCCCGTGGTCGCTTCCATGCTTATACTGCTTTTGCCCCTCCTTCCTTTCCAGGCTTTTGCGAGAATTCTGCTTTGCGCCTGTACAGCTCTTGGAGGAGAAGGGTATTCCCTGGCAACGAGCCTCCTCTGCCTTGCGCTGACAACGCTCCTCGGCTTTGCCCTGCATCCTGCTTTTGCCCTGGTCTTGGGAAATGCGGCTTACGCGCTGTCGCTTTGGCTTTGGCTACATCTGTCTTTGGCTCGCAAAGGCCAGAAACAGCCTTTTTCCACAGGCTTTTGTTGTCGCGCCCTCGTCTGTGCACTTCTTTGTGGATGTGGGGCACGCGGAACCCTTGCCCTTGCAGCCTGGCTTGAGCTTTCAGGCATGCTTAGCCTTGGTCTTGGGCTTTTGGCAGGCCTTGGTTTCTGGATCTGTGCCTTGCGTTTCTTTTGTCGGCGTGATTATGGGCGTTTGAAAACACTTCTTGGCAAAAAAACGCGACAGAGGGAATCGAAGTTTTTCTTGCCTTCCGCGTGAGCTCCTCTTAGAGTACTTGGCTTATGGTCCGTACTCTGGCCATTTAGCCCAAGAGGGAGCAGTATAATAGCGTATGCAACAAGGTGATCTTCGCCGCTTGACGGCGCTTACTCTCTGGCTTGTCGCCATTTTGATGGCCTTTGCCTTCAGTTCCTGGCGCATGCACGATCTCCACTCCCGTTCTGAAGCTATCCTTTCCACGCGTGCTTCGGCGGTTGCAGAAGAAATCTCTTCGCTTCTGGCTATCCCAGGCTGGGATCTGGAGGTTCAGGTGGTTCGCCCTGTTGTTTTTGCGGCCATGCGAAACCCCGAGCTCTATGCCGTGAAGATCGCACGAGGAGATATCTTGCTCGAGGGTCAACGTCGCGGACGCACGGAAGAGCTTGAACCCTGGGACGGTGTTCTCACAGAGCGAACCGTACAGGCCATCAGCCCCATTTTGAGCGACACAGGTCAGGTGGGAACGGTCGAGGTGTATTTGCGCGTGGACAAGACCCTGGATCCAGCCCATGCTGCCAATGCCCAGGAAATGCTGCGCTTTTTTTTGAGCGTCTTTTTGGCAACGCTCTGTTTTGTGCTCTACCTTTGTTCCTGCGGGGAACTGGCGCAGTTTTCAAAGAGCGCGCGACGCTTTTGGGACTGGTTTGTGACAAGCCTTGGCAATGTCTGTGCGCGCAGAAATCAGGACAGCAAAGTTATACGATCGCTCGATGGAAGAGGACCTGCCATTGATCTGGAAGCAGCGCATATCCTGCAAAC
Source organism: Desulfovibrio sp. (assembly GCA_017528345.1). Classification (GTDB taxonomy): domain Bacteria; phylum Desulfobacterota; class Desulfovibrionia; order Desulfovibrionales; family Desulfovibrionaceae; genus Desulfovibrio. The sequence goes on along the minus strand of JAFXOX010000057.1, from coordinate 57,945 downwards.
AATCACGGCTCAGTGCCCTGATCTGGGCTCAGCGCTCTTTGTCCACGTTTTTGCCCACGGCCCGCAGATCCTGAGTCGCCTGCTGGCTGAAGAAAACTATGAGGCACTGCTGCATCTTTTAGGCCTTCTTGAACGTAGTGCTCCCTGTTTGGGAGCCTTTGCGTTGCAACATGCAGCTACGGCCGCACGCGAAGCTGTGCAAAGCGGTGAAGGTGTGTTTAGCGCAGAAGTGGAAGCGTGCATTTCCGCTCTTGAAAAAGTGCTGAAGGCTTTGCAAAGCCAAAACTGAGGGGGAACGCCATGGGCTTTTTTTCACGTCTCAAAAAATTATTTGGTTCGCAGGCCGAGGAAGAAACAAAGCAACGAGAAAGCCTGCTTGATAGCGCACCCGCAACCGAATCCGAGACTTCGGAAAAGACGGAAAAGCAACCGGTAGATGCGATCCTTCAGTCTGTGCCAGAAGATGGCAGAAGCACAGAGCAGACAGAAGAGATACCTGAAGAGCGTTCAGAACCTGTTTCAGAACTCGGCAAGCCTGCCTTCCCGGTTTCTGAAGAAATCCGGGAAGAAGAAAAGCTCGAGTTTGCAACACAAAGGTCGGATTTTCACCAGGAGACTTTCGAGGAGACGCATGTCATTTCCGTGACTGCGCAGGAAGCCGCACAGATGTATGTGTCTGAGGATGAGCAGGCAGGAGAAAGCGAATTTGTTGTCTCCCAGGAAGTAAATCCGCTTGCTCAGAAGACCCTGCAGACAGAGCAGTCGTTTGCGCAAGAAGACGATTTGTGTCAGGAGGCGGAAACGCCAAAGGAGAAGAATCTCCCTGAAGCAAGAAGCGAAGCGCAGGAATGTGAAAAAGTCTCGGTTGAGCCATTGCCTGAAGTTCAAGAGGCACAAAAGACGGTAAACGCAGAGCTCGAGTTTGAGCAGGAGGTGCCTGAGAGAGGGGATGCTCAAGCAAAGACTGCAAGCCAAAGCTCTCAAAACCTGACCAGCGCAGAGGCAGAGACAACTCCGCAACCTGTGGAAGAGACAAGCCAGGCCAGGGCGCGCAGTCCTGAGGAAGAAAAGCTTGTGGTGCGTCTGCGAGAGGCAGAACCCAAGCTTTCGGTATGGCTTGGCATTGTCCTTGAGGGTGTTGAGGAAGCTGGCGATCTGCTAAATGATCGTCTCCGCTTTCTTTTGCGCTCCTTGGAGGCGCCTGAGGAAGAAATTGAACACTTTGTGGGGGACTTCGCCGCCTGGCTTGAGGAGATGGAATATACCTATCTTGAGGAATTTCGCTCCGAGCTCCAATACAGGCTTGCTCTTGCCCTGGAACTTGAAGACGAGGAGGACGAGCGCAACCGACTCCTTGTCAAAATTCACGAGGGCCTTTCCAAAACCAGGGAGCAGCTGCAGCGCAAACTGAACAGTCTGCTTGCCAGCCATGGGTCTCTTGATGACGCTTTTTATGAACATCTTGAGGAAATTTTTATCACGGCTGATCTTGGCTACGAGGCCAGTTTGGAGCTTGTGGAGCGTCTCAGGCGCCGGGCACAGAGACAGGGAGTAAAGGACGTCGAGCAGATTGGCCTTTTGCTCAGAGAGGAGCTTGAGGAAATCTTCCACATTCCGGCCCACATCACCGCCTACACAGCACCGGAGGTTGTGCTTATGGTTGGCGTCAACGGCGTAGGCAAGACGACAACCATTGGCAAGCTGGCGCACAGGGAACGCCTGCGTGGGCGCAAGGTCATGATCTGCGCAGCCGATACCTTCAGAGCCGCAGCCATTGAGCAGCTTAAGGTCTGGGCAGAAAGGGCAGGCGCACTTTTTCACGCCAAGCAGCAGGGTTCCGACCCGGCCTCTGTGGCCTATGAAGCCCTTGATCTTGCCATGCAGCAGGGCGTGGACCTGCTCTTTATCGACACCGCAGGCCGCCTCCAAACCAAGACCAATCTTATGGAGGAACTGAGCAAGATCCGAAACGTCATCGGCAAAAAGCATCCTGGCTCGCCTCACCGTACGGTCCTGGTCATTGATGCCACAACTGGACAGAATGCACTCTCTCAGGTCAAGCTCTTTAAAGAGGCCAGCGGCGTGGATGAGTTAATTTTGACCAAGCTGGACGGTACGGCCAAAGGGGGCTTTGCCATAGCCCTTGCCTTGCAGTACAAGCTGCCGTTTTCCTTCATCGGTCTTGGCGAGAAACTTGAGGATCTACGACCCTTTAGTGGTAAAGATTTTGCCGATGCCTTGGTTGGCGGCGTGGGAAAAACAACAGAATCTGCGTAATGTTCTTGACAAGCATACCACAACGGGCTTATACAAGCCTGCGCAGAAAAGCTTAAGGGCAACTGCCCCGTATTTTCTGCATTTCCCTGGACGGCAGGGAAGGACAGATTGAGTCTGTCCTATTGCGCCCGGAAGAATTTCCGGGATTGACATTCGCAGGCGTTACCAGATGCCGGAATTGTCGAGCCGTTCCAGCCCGCGAAGGTATCCCATGGGGTCAAACCCATGCCCTGGGCTGTAAGGTTGGGGATTGCCCTCATAGTTTGGTGACTCTGCGAGACCATCACAGCCATCCATCAGCGATGGTTCTGTCTGGGCCTGCCGCAGTGCTTTGGATCTTTTTGGCAAGTCCGGACCCTCCGAATTTCTGCCCGCAGATCTTATGCACGTTTGTGCAGCCAAATCTTTTAGATGCAACGCAGTCATCAAGTCAGCCCAACCCGTCGGGACTGACTGGCCACCTATGGCCTTATTCATGGCCAGATGGGATTTTTTTTGCAAACGGAGTAGGCACAATGACAACAGTAGGCAGCGATCGCATTCGCATTAAACTCAGGGCCTATGATTACCGTATCCTTGATAAGGCTGTCGGTGAAATCGTAGATACTGCGCGCAATACCGGGGCAGGTGTGGCAGGGCCCATTCCTCTGCCGACCAATATTCACAAGTACACCATCCAGCGTTCTGTGCACGTGAACAAGAAGTCACGCGAGCAGTTTGAAATGCGTATTCATAAACGCCTGATGGATATCCTTGAACCCACGCAGCAGACCGTAGATGCCCTGGGCAAGCTTTCCTTGCCGGCCGGCGTGGATGTTGAAATCAAGCTTTAGTGAGGACAGTCATGGCTGAAAAAATGGGAATTTTGGGTCGCAAACTTGGCATGACCCGTATCTTTGCCGGAGACGGCGCGGCTGTGGCGGTCACGGTCATTGAGGCGGGTCCCTGCCCCGTAACTCAGGTCAAGACAGAAGCAACCGACGGGTACAATGCCTTGCAGATCGGCTATGAAGCGGCCAAGGAAAAACATGTCAGCAAGCCCATGCAGGGGCATTTCAAGAAGGCCGGCACCGGACTTTTCCGCCACACGCGGGAAATTCGTCTGACAGCTGCTCCTGAGCAGAAAGCCGGAGAAGAGCTGACAGTGGCCATGTTTTCTGCCGGTGAGGTCATCAAGGTGACCGGCAAGAGCATCGGTAAAGGCTTTCAAGGCCGCATGCGCCGTTGGAACTTTGCCGGTTCCAAGGATACCCACGGCTGCGAAAAAGTGCATCGGAACAACGGTTCTGTCGGTAATAATACCTTCCCCGGGCATGTCTTCAAGGGCCGCAAAATGGCCGGTCACTGGGGCAATGAAACCGTGACCGAGGAAGGCCTGCTCATCGTGGGTGTACGTCCTGAAGACAATGTTATTCTGGTCAGAGGGTCTGTGCCTGGCCCCAAGAATGGCCTTGTGTTTGTCCGTAAGCAGTAGGCAAAGGCAATAGGTGAAAAGATGGCTACCGTAAAAGTATATGATCAGAATAAACAGGAAAGCGGCGAGATTACGCTGGCTCCTGAAGTCTTTGAGGTCGAGGTGAAGCCAGAAATTCTTCACTTCGTCGTGCGTGCCCAGCAGGCCGCTCGTCGTGCCGGCACCCATGCTGCCAAAACACGCGCCCATGTCTCCGGCGGCGGCGTCAAACCCTGGAAGCAAAAGGGCACAGGCCGCGCTCGCTCCGGTTCCAACAGGTCTCCTGTCTGGCGGGGCGGTGCCATCATTTTTGGGCCCCAGCCGCGTGACTACAGCTTCAAAGTCAACCGTAAGGTCCGCGCTCTGGCTCTGCGTATGGCGCTTTCAAGCCGCCTGGCTGATGAGAATCTCATGGTTCTCAAAGGGATTACGCTTCCCGAGGTCAAGACCAAGCATTTTGCCAAGGTTATGCAGGATCTTGGACTGACCCGCGCCCTGATTGTTCTGCCTGAAGACAACGCCGATCTTGATCGCAGCAGCCGGAATATTCCCGGTGTCAAACTGCTCACCGTGGATCAGCTTAATGTTTTGGATGTGCTTGCACACAAGCAGCTTGTCCTTCTTGAAGGATCTGTTGCGCCAGTGACACAGCGCTTCACCGGCAAGGAGGCCTAGGATGGACATAAGCTACGTGATCATCAAGCCGCTGATCTCCGAGAAGGTCACGGAACTGCTTGAGGGCAGTAACCGTGTGGCTTTCATGGTGCATCCTGATGCCAATAAAGTGCAGATCAAGCAGGCAGTGGAAAAATTTTTTGATGTCAAGGTCGAAGGCGTCAATGTTGTCTGCAAACGCCCCAGTGACCGTAGGCGTCAGGGCCGTGTGGTAGGCCGTAAGTCCGGCTGGAAAAAGGCTTATGTGAAACTTGCCGCAGGCGAAAAAATCGACTTCTTTGAGGGAGTGTAGTCATGGGTGTGCGTAAATTGAAACCAACGTCTGCCGGACGGCGTTTTCAGACGGTCTCCGATTTTGAGGAGATCACCCGCGCAGTCCCAGAGAAGTCCCTGACTGTGGGTCTTCCCAAGAAGGCCGGACGTAACAATCTTGGCCGCGTCACGAGCCGCAGGCGTGGCGGTGGCGTCAAACGTCTGTATCGAATCATTGACTTTAAGCGCGACAAGCAGGGAATTCCCGCCAAAGTGGCGCATATTGAATACGATCCTAATAGGACAGCTCGCATTGCCCTGCTGCACTATGTTGACGGTGAAAAACGTTATATCTTGGCTCCTGTGGGACTGAAACAGGGCGATACGGTGATGAGCGGTGTGGATACCAGAAGCGGAGTCACCGCAGACATCAAGCCCGGCAATGCCCTGCAGCTCTCCAAGATTCCCGTGGGTACCGTGCTTCACAATATCGAGCTCTTTCCAGGCAAGGGCGGTCAGCTCTGCCGCTCGGCCGGTTCCTATGCCCAGCTGGTGGCTAAAGAAGGCAAGCTGGCATTGTTGCGCCTGCCTTCCGGTGAAGTGCGCCGAGTGCTTGCCACCTGCATGGCCACAGTGGGCCAGGTGGGCAATGTGCAGCATGAGACAGTTTCTCTTGGCAAGGCCGGAAGAAACCGCTGGCTTGGTCGTCGTCCCAAGGTCCGCGGCGTGGCCATGAACCCCATTGACCATCCTCTGGGCGGTGGTGAAGGTCGAAGCTCCGGTGGTAGACACCCTGTGTCACCGTGGGGTATGCCGGCCAAGGGTTATAAGACGCGTGATCCCAATAAAGCGTCAACGCGCATGATCATCAAACGCAGCGGTCAGAAGTAGGAGTAGGCGATGCCAAGATCATTGAAAAAGGGTCCCTTTGTCGACGGACACCTGATGAAGAAAGTGGATAATGCTGTTGCCAATGGTGACCGCCGCGTCCTGAAGACCTGGTCGCGCCGTTCGACAATTCTACCGGAAATGGTCGGACTCACCTTTGCAGTGCACAACGGCAAGAAATTTATTCCTGTTTTTGTGACAGAGAACATGGTTGGCCACAAGCTTGGCGAATTTTCGCCGACCCGCACCTTCCATGGACATTCAGCTGACTCCAAGGCGAAAGCAGGCAAAAAGTAGGGTAGGGATATGAAAGCAGTAGCGAAGTTTCAGCGTGTCTCCCCCCGCAAGACCCGGCTTGTTGCGCAGAATGTCATCGGTCTGGGTGTGGAAAACGCTATGAACGTGCTCAAATTCACCCCCAATAAGCCGGCCGGGGTGATTTACAAAGTTTTGAAGAGTGCCTTTGCCAATGCCACGCAAAATGACGGCATTGACGCCGACACCCTCATCGTTAAGGAAGTTGTGGTCAATGAAGGCCCCGCGTGGAAGCGCTTCATGCCCCGCGCTCAGGGCAGGGCTACGAAGATTCACAAACGCACCAGCCACGTCACCGTAATACTCGCACAAGGGCAGGATTAGGCTATGGGTCAGAAAGTACATCCGTTTGGGTTCAGGCTCGGGTACAATAAAAACTGGCAGTCGCGTTGGTTCAGCGACAAGGAATACCCGGCCTTTGTCTATGAGGACAGCAAGATCCGCGCCTATGTTAAGAAGCGCCTCTTTCAGGCAGGCCTTTCTCGCATCGAAATCGAGCGGGCCGGCGGCAAGGTGCGTCTGATTCTGTCCACAGCCCGTCCTGGCATTGTGATTGGCCGTAAGGGCATTGAAATCGAGAAACTACGTCAGGATCTTCTCAACAAGTTTAAACGCGAGTTCTCCATTGAGGTCAACGAGATCCGTCGCCCTGAAGTGGAAGCTCAGCTTGTGGCCGAGAATATTGCTCAGCAGCTTGAACGTCGTGTTGCTTTCCGCCGCGCCATGAAGCGCACGGTTTCTCTGGCTCGCAAGAGCGGCGGCGAGGGCATTAAAGTGACCTGCGCCGGCCGTTTGGCTGGAGCCGAAATTGCGCGCACCGAATGGTACCGTGACGGCCGTGTGCCGCTGCAGACCCTGCGTGCCGACATTGACTACGGTTTTGCCGAAGCCCGCACCACCTACGGGGCCATCGGCATCAAGGTCTGGATCTACAAGGGTGAAATCCTGGATAATGAGGTTGGACAATAATGCTTGCGCCAAAAAAAGTGAAATTTCGTAAATGGCAGAAAGGCCGTTTACGTGGACTGGCCACTCGCGGAGCGACGCTTGCCTTTGGTGATATCGGCCTTAAGGCGATTCAGCACGGACAGCTTTCCAGCGAGCAAATTGAGGCCGCCCGTATTGCCATGATGCGCCATATCCGCCGTGGCGGTAAGGTCTGGATCCGGATTTTCCCCGACCGCCCCGTGACTGCCAAGCCTCTGGAAACCCGTCAGGGCTCCGGTAAAGGTGCGCCGGTGGGCTGGGCTGCTCCAGTCAAGCCTGGACGCATTCTCTACGAAATCCGCGGTGTCGAATTCGATTTGGCTCGTGAAGCCTTGAGACTCGCTGCCCACAAGCTGCCCATTAAAACCATTATTGTGCAGAAGGAGGGCGTCTAATGGCTACGAATGATAAGCAAAAAGCAACCTTTCCCTCTGCTAAGGAACTCAGGGATCTCTCTGTTGAAGATTTGAACAGCAAACTGCGTGAGGAGCGTGACGCTCTGGTTAAGGACCGTATGGAGATTGCCACAGCGCGTCTTGAGAAAACGAGCCTTTTGAAGACCAGACGCCGTCAGATCGCCCGCATTCAAACCATTTTGACTGAAAAGCAGCAGAGGGCCTAATATGGAAGCATTAGCAAAGAAAAAGGGCAGAGTGCTGACCGGTTTTGTGATCAGTGACAAGAACGACAAGACCATTGTTGTTCGTGTTGAAACGCTCGTCAAACATCCTCTGCTTAAGAAGTATGTCAGGCGCCGCAGCAAGTTCACGGCTCATGATCCCAACAATGAGTGCGGTATTGGCGATAAAGTCAAAATCATGGAGTACCGCCCCATGTCGCGCAATAAACGCTGGCATCTGGTCTCCATACTAGAAAAGGCTATATAGGTATATCCATGATCCAGGTAGAATCCACACTGCAGGTTGCAGATAATTCCGGTGCTAAGCTTGTCGCCTGCATCAAGGTTTTGGGCGGATCGCACCGCCGCTATGCCTCGGTGGGTGACATCATCGTTGTCTCCGTTAAGGACGCCATGCCTCACAGCAAGGTGAAAAAAGGCGATGTGATGAAGGCCGTCATTGTGCGCACGGCCAAAGAAGTGCGTCGGATGGATGGCAGCTATATTAAGTTTGACGGCAATGCTGCCGTGCTTTTGACCGGTCAGGGCGAACCCGTAGGGACCCGTATCTTCGGACCTGTGGCCCGCGAACTCAGGGCCCAGAATTTCATGAAGATCATTTCTCTGGCGCCTGAAGTTCTGTAGGAGAGAAAAGGATGAAAGCATTTCGTATCCGTAAGGACGACAAGGTCATGGTCATTGCGGGCAAAGATGTGGGCAAGATCGGCAAGGTCCTGCGCATCCTGAAGAAAAAGGACGCTGTGATTGTCGAAAAAGCCAATCTCGCTAAGCGCCATACCCGTGCCAATCCCTACACCAATCAGCCCGGCGGCATCTTCGAGAAAGAAATGCCCATTGCCGTATCCAATGTCATGGTCGTATGTTCTGCGTGCGGCAAGGCCACCCGCGTAGGCTATAAATATGTGGAAGCGGACGGCAAAAAGCGCAAGGTCCGTTTCTGCAAAAAATGCAACGAAGTTATGGAATAAGGTGAAACGATGACACGCCTTGAAAAGATCTATAGAGAGAAAGTCGCGCCGGTCCTGCAGAAGGAGTTCAATTATACTTCGCCCATGCAGCTCCCCGGCATTGAGAAAATCTCTCTGAACATCGGACTGGGTGCCCTCAAGGAGAACAATAAAGCTGTGGAAGAAGCCGTTGCCGAACTTTCGGCCATCGCAGGCCAGAAGGCCGTGGTGACGCGCGCCCACAAATCCATTGCTGCATTCAAGGTGCGTGAAGGTATGCCCATTGGCTGCCGCGTGACCCTGCGCAAGGATCGCATGTGGGACTTCCTTGACAAGCTGATGAATTTTGCTCTGCCCCGTGTCCGTGACTTCCGTGGCATTCCTGACCGTGGTTTTGACGGCCGTGGCAATTTTACTCTTGGCATTAAGGAACATACCATTTTCCCCGAGTTGGAAGTGGATCGTGTGGAAAATCCCAAGGGTATGAATATCACCATTGTCACCTCAGCCAAGACCGACAAGGAAGGCAAATTCCTGCTGGATCAGCTGGGAATGCCTTTCCGCAAATAGGAGTAGCTTATGTCGCGTACCGCTCTTGAAGTCAAAGCAAGACGTAAGGCTAAGTTTAGCACCAGAGCCTATAATCGCTGCCCCATTTGCGGGCGTCCGCATGCCTATATGCGGCAGTTCGGTCTGTGCCGTATCTGCTTCCGCAATATGGCTTTGCGCGGCGAACTGCCAGGCGTGCGCAAAAGCAGCTGGTAGTTCGTATCTGCAGAGCTTGACTCTGCAGCTGCGGGAAGTGGCTGCATCGGGCAGCTAACCCCGCACCCAAAACACAGGAGCTTTTCATGTTGACCGATCCCATAGCGGATATGCTCACACGCATTCGTAATGCCCATTCCGCTCTGCACCGGGATGTCAAAATCCCCAAGAGCCGGATGAAGGTCGATCTTGGTCGCATCCTTAAAGACGAGGGCTATGTGGAAGACATGTCCGTGGATGATGCAACGATCACCATTACCCTGAAATACGATCATGGTCGTCCTGTGATCAGCGGTTTGAAGAGAATCAGCACTCCCGGCCGCCGTGTTTATGTGGGCAGCACAGAGATTCCCAAGGTCCAGAATGGCCTTGGCATCTGCATCCTTTCCACATCCAAGGGCGTTATGGATGGTACAACCGCCAGTGAAAAGCACGTTGGCGGCGAACTTTTGTGCGAAATCTGGTAGGCGGTGTATCTGATGTCTAGAATTGGAAAACTTCCCATTTCCCTGCCCAAGGGTGTGGAAATCAAGATCGGGACCGACTCCGTTGAGATCAAAGGTCCCAATGGTGTGCTGCATACGCCGCTTTGTCCGCTTCTCAACTATGAGCTCGCCGATGGCAAGCTGACCCTCACGCGCAAGGAAGAAAGCCGTGAAGCGCGTTCTCAGCACGGTCTGCGCAGAACGCTTTTGAGCAATGCCGTTGAAGGCGTGACCAAGGGCTTTTCGAAGTCTCTTGAAGTCATTGGTGTGGGCTATCGTGTAGCGGTCAAGGGCAATATGATTGAGCTTTTCGTGGGCTTTTCTCATCCTGTTCTTGTGGATCTTCCCGATGGCATCAAAGCCAAGGTTGAAGGCCAGATTCTGACGCTTTCCGGCGCTGACAAAGTGATGGTTGGCGAAATGGCTGCCAAGATCCGACGTATACGCGAACCCGAACCCTATAAGGGCAAGGGCATCAAATATGTGACAGAGACCATCCGCCGTAAGGTCGGTAAGTCCGGCGGCAAGAAGTAGGGGTGCGTCATGCAACTCAGTAAGAACGAAAATCGTAAACATCGTAAGATCAGGATCAGAAAGAAAATCTCTGGTACAGCAGAACGTCCCCGTCTTGTTGTGTTTCGTTCCAATGCGCATATCTACGCGCAGATTATCGATGACACATGCGGCAAGAGCTTGGCTCAGGCTTCAACCCTGATTCTCGCCAAGGCCGAGGCCGGTCTACACTGCAATAAAGATGGGGCCACCCGCGTGGGTAAGGAAATTGCCCGTCTGGCTAAGGAAAAGAATATAACTAAAGTGGTCTTTGATCGTAACGGATATCTCTATCACGGACGCGTCAAGGCTGTAGCCGATGGTGCCCGCGAGGCGGGTCTGGAGTTCTGATATGCGGCAGGAGAATACGAATAATCCCGAAGCCCAGCCCAACGAGCTGGGTGAAATTGAAAAAATCGTGTCTTTGAACAGAGTCGCCAAGGTTGTGAAAGGCGGTCGGCGCTTCAGTTTCAGTGCCCTCGTGGTTGTCGGTGATGGCAAGGGCGGCGTTGGTTTCGGTCTTGGCAAGGCCCAGGAAGTGCCCGAAGCCCTGCGCAAAGCCACTGAACGTGCCCGTAAGAACCGCGTGCAGATTCCTCTGCTTGACGGAACGCTTCCTTATGAAGTGCTTGGACGCTTTGGAGCTGGACGCGTTATGCTTAAGCCCGCCAGTGAAGGTACCGGCATCATTGCCGGCGGCGCTGTGCGCGCGGTTATGGAAGCTGTGGGAGTACGTGACGTTCTGGCCAAGGCCATTGGCACCAATAATCCCCACAATGTTTTGCGCGCCACCATTCAGGGCCTGACCAGCCTGCGCAGCGCAGAGATGGTCAGCGAACTGCGTGGCAAGACACTTGTCGCGCCGAGGAAGTAATCATGGCTGAAATCAAAGTAAAGCTCGTCCTTTCGCGAATCGGCAAAACCCCTATTCAGAGAAAAATGCTGGACAGCCTGGGTTTGCGTCGTCGCGAAAAGGTGAAGACCTTCAAGGATACCCCCGCCATTCGCGGTATAATCGCCAAACTGGCCAATATTGTGGCCATTGTCGAGTAGGCGCAAGGAGTTGTTTTCATGCAGTTGCACGATCTCTATCCGTTTAGCGAACAGCGCAAGTCTCGCCGCCGTGTAGGTCGCGGTGGTGGTTCAGGCCTGGGCGGGACCGCCGGAAAAGGACATAAAGGGCAGAATGCGCGTGCCGGCGGTGGCGTGCGTCCTGGTTTTGAAGGCGGCCAGATGCCTCTGGCTCGCAGACTGCCTAAGCATGGCTTCAAAAACGCCCTGTTCAAGACCGTCTACGCTGTGGTCAATCTTGATGTGTTGGTCAAGGCTTTTCCTGGCAAGACCGACATTACTCTTGAGGATATCTATGCCCGCAAGCTTGCTCCCAAGGGTTCTCTGGTCAAGATTCTTTCGCGTGGCGAACTCACTCAGGCTGTGAATGTCGAAGCCTTTAAATTCAGCCAGCAGGCCAAGGACAAAATTTGCAAGGCCGGCGGTTCCGTCAAGGAACTGGAAAACGTGGCCGCATCTGAGTAGTTCTCAGGAAAATGTCTGAAAAGAGCGATACATGGCAACAGGATCCCCAAATCTCGGCGCCGGACAGATGGATCTCGGCAAACGTTTGGCCTGGACCTTTTTTCTTCTGTGTTGTTACCGCATTGGTGTGCATGTTCCCATCCCGGGAGTTGATGCGGCCGCTATTGCCTCTTTCTTTGAAAGCATGTCAGGGACCCTTTTTGGGCTCTTTGACATGTTTTCAGGCGGTGGTCTGAGCAATGTCTCGGTGTTTGCTCTCGGTGTCATGCCCTATATTTCGGCATCCATCATCATGCAGCTGATGCAGGTGGTTAGTCCCAATATCAAACGCCTTGCGCGAGAGGAGGGACAGGCCGGCCGCCGCAAGATCACGCAGTGGACCCGCTACCTGACAGTCTTTATCACTCTGATTCAGGGGCTGGGAATAGCCGTTGGACTTGAGAATATGACAAGTCCGAGCGGGGCCTCGGTTGTCATGGATCCAGGCTGGAATTTCCGGCTTGTGACCATGATGACTTTTACGGCAGGTTCCATCCTCGTGATGTGGCTCGGTGAGCAGATCACTGAACGAGGCATTGGCAACGGCATAAGTCTGATCATTTTCTGCGGCATTGTGGTTGGCATTCCAAGAGCCATCATTCAGTCCATAGCGCTCATCAAGGCAGGGGACATGAGTATATTCATGGCCATCCTGATTCTTGTCTTTATGGCTGTGGTCACTGTCTGCATTGTCTTCATGGAGCGCGCCCAGCGCCGTATACCAATAAGCTACGCCAAACGGCAGATTGGCCGCAAGGTCATGGGTGGCCAAAACAGCCACCTGCCGCTGAGGCTGAATACCGCAGGTGTCATACCGCCCATTTTTGCTTCCTCGCTTCTCCTTTTTCCGGCGACTATCGGGCAGTTTGCCACCAATGAATATATCAAAAAAGCTGCGGACTTTTTTGCTCCGCAAAGTCTCCTTTATAATGTCTGCTATGTGGCCCTCATGGTCTTCTTTTGTTACTTCTATACGGCAATTATCTTTGATCCCAAGGATATGTCTGAAAATCTGAAGAAGAGCGGCGGCTTCATTCCGGGAATTCGCCCTGGAGAAAAAACCCAGATCTATATTGATGGTGTTCTTTCACGGCTGACTTTCTCGGGCAGTATCTATATATCACTTGTCTGTCTTATGCCCATGCTTTTGATCAGCAAGTTCAATGTGCCCTTCTATTTTGGTGGTACGAGCCTTCTGATCCTTGTCGGTGTGGCTATGGATTTCATGAATAGAGTTGAGTCCTACATGATTTCCAGTCAATACCAGAATCTGCTTCAAAAAGCGCGCAAAGGTGGCAGAGTGTCGTGAGGTCTATGTCAGTTGCACGCTAAGTGAGACTTGTAAAACCAAGCATGTTTGGGCTCGATTGACCACGTCCTCGTATCTGGCGGGTGTCAAGCACCCGCCAGAAAAAACGGAGGCAGCGTTTTCCTTGGCTTGAAGACCGAGGTATGCACGCTGAATATCTGATGAAAAAATACCACGGTGCATTTATTAAAAACGAGCGGGAAATCAGTTATCTGCGTGAGGCAGACCGCATGGTCGCCAATATCCTTGATGCGGTGGGCGACATGCTCAAGCCCGGTATCAAGACACGACAGATTAACGAACTCGCTCTTGATATGTGCAGCGACTACAAGGTGAAACCGGCCTTTCTCGGCTACAACGGCTACCCCTTCGCTATTTGCACTTCGGTCAATGAAGAAGTGGTGCACGGATTTCCCTCGGAACGCGTTATTGAAGAGGGGGATATTGTTAGCGTTGATATGGGAGTCGAATTCCAGGGTTTTGTGGGTGATGCGGCCCGCACCTTTCCGGCCGGCAATGTCAGTGCAGAAGCCCTCAGGCTGATGCAGGTGACTGAGGATAGCCTGTATGTAGGTATCGAGCAGGCGGTGGCAGGCAACGATGTTTTTGCCATTGGTGCCGCTGTGCAAAGCTTTGTTGAAAAAAATGGCTTTAATGTTGTTCGGCGTTTTGTTGGCCACGGAGTTGGTTGCCGTATGCACGAAAAGCCAGAGGTTCCCAATTTTAAAACCGGTGTGCGAGGGCTTACCCTGCAGAACGGTATGGTTATAGCTATTGAGCCGATGGTTACCGCAGGCACCTATGACGTTGATATTCTGTCAGACGGCTGGACGGCTGTTACCAAGGATCGTAAATGGGCTGCCCATTTTGAGCACAGTGTGGCTATCACGCCACAGGGCCCGAGAATCCTCAGCATTTCGGATCGAGGGCTGAATAAGCATACTATCAAGGCTTGACAGAAAGCACGGAGAGGAGTAGTACTACTCGTTCTGTTGGAACTGGCCGAGGGCTATCCGAAGATGAGTTCCCCTTTGTCAGCTGACTGCAAGCAGGAGTTATTTGGTTATGAAAGTCAGACCGTCAGTGAAAAAAATATGCCCCAAGTGCAAAGTCATCCGGCGCAAGGGCGTTCTTCGGGTAATCTGTGAAAACCCCCGGCATAAACAGCGCCAGGGCTAGGGCAGGAGTATTGTTGTGGCGAGAATAGCAGGTGTGGATTTGCCACGCGGCAAAAGGGTAGATATTGCCTTGACGTACATCTACGGCATTGGCCGTACGACGGCGCTCAAGATCCTTGATACTGCCGGTATTGACTGGCAGCGCAACATTGACGACCTGTCTGCAGACGAAGTGAATGAGGTCCGCAAGGAGCTCGAGCAGAATTATAAGGTGGAGGGTGATCTTCGCCGTGATGTCTCGAGCAGCATCAAGCGTCTTATGGACATTGGCTGCTACCGCGGTCTTCGGCATCGCCGGGGATTGCCGGTGCGTGGCCAGCGGACCCATACCAACGCACATACACGTAAAGGCCCCAGGCACGGTCTGGTGGGCAAAAAGAAATAGTTAGAGGGTGAAAAATGGCCACTGCCAGTAATAAAAATGTCAAGAAGAAAGAAAAGAAGAACGTGCCTGTCGGTATTGCGCATATTTTGGCTTCGTTCAATAACACCATTGTGACCTTCAGCGATACCCGTGGCAATGCCGTATCCTGGGCCTCTTCCGGTCAGAGCGGCTTTAAGGGGTCGAGAAAGTCCACTCCCTTTGCGGCTCAGGTTGCTGCCGAAACAGCAGCTCACAAGGCTCAGGAAAGTGGCATGCGTACTGTGGGTATTTATGTCAAGGGACCTGGCACCGGACGCGAGGCCGCCATGCGGGCCATCGCCCAGGCGGGTTTCAAAGTCGCCTTCATCCGTGATATTACGCCCATTCCTCATAATGGTTGCCGTCCGCCCAAGCGCCGTCGCGTGTAGGCTAGATACTTAAAGACGAGGACAATACTCATGGCTAAATATACGGAAGCGAAGTGTCGGCAGTGCCGTCGTGAGGGCTGCAAGCTTTTCCTCAAGGGTGACCGCTGCTTTACCGAAAAGTGTGCTCAGGAAAAACATGGTTTTGTTCCTGGCCAGCACGGTCATGCACGCAAGAAAATCAGTGAATATGGCATTCAGCTGCGTGAGAAACAGAAGACCAAGCGTGTCTATGGCCTTTTGGAAAAACAATTTCGCGGCTATTTCAAGAAGGCAGAAATGCAGAAGGGCGTCACTGGCGCCAACCTGCTCATCATTCTTGAGCGTCGTCTGGATAATGTAGTCTACCGTCTCGGTTTTGCTAATTCCCGCAATCAGGCGAGACAGCTTGTACGACACGGGATTTTCACGCTCAATGGCAAGAAAGTGAATATCCCCTCTCTTCAGGTCAGAGTTGGTGACAGCATTGAGGTGCCCGAAGCCAATCGCAAGATCCCAGTGCTTGCCCAGGCCCAGGAAGTTATTGCTAGACGTGGCTGCCCGGCCTGGCTCGAAAGCGACGGTCCTGCATTTAAGGGCGTTGTCAAAGCTCTGCCGCAGCGTGATGATATTCAGTTCGATATTAAAGAACAGCTGATTGTCGAACTCTACTCGAAATAAGCAGGTGAGGCATGCTAACGAAACAGGGTGATCGCCTTATCAATTCACGCAACTGGTCTGAACTCGTCAAGCCAGAGCGAATTGTCCGTGATGATGAAAAAACAGCGAGCAGTACGCACGGAAAATTCATCTGTGAACCGCTGGAGCGGGGCTACGGTACGACCATTGGCAATGCCATGCGTCGGGTACTGCTTTCTTCCCTGCAGGGTGCAGCCTTTGTCTCCGTGAAAATTTCAGGCGTTCAGCATGAATTCACGACTATCTCAGGTGTGCATGAGGATGTGACGGATATTGTCCTCAACCTCAAGCAGGTTCGTATGGCAATGGATACCGACGAACCACAGCATCTTACGCTGCACAGAGATACCGAGGGGGTTATCACCGCCGGGGACATCGTCACCAATCAGCATGTGTGCATCCTCAATCCTGAACAGCATATTGCCACTCTTACGGCCAACAGACCTCTGGACTTTGAGTTTGAAGTGCGCATGGGCAAGGGCTATATGCCTGCCGATATGCATGAGGGCCTTGAAGATGAAATAGGTCTGATTAAACTTGATTCCAGTTTTTCCCCGGTGCGCAAAGTTGCCTATACCGTGGAACAGGCCCGGGTGGGGCAAATGACCAACTTTGATCGACTGATTCTTGAAGTTTGGACTGATGGCAGCGTGACTCCTGAGGATGCCATTGCCTACAGTGCCAAAATCATCAAGGATCAGATCTCTGTTTTCATCAATTTTGATGAACAGGTCAGTGGTGCAGCCGCTCAGGGCGGAAGCCAGGATGGCGACATCGACGAGAGTCTTTTTAAGAATATTACGGATCTTGAGCTCTCTGTGCGGGCAACCAATTGTTTGCACAGTGCCAATATCTCCCTCGTGGGTGAGCTTGTGCAGCGCACTGAGGCTGAAATGCTCAAGACCAAGAATTTTGGTCGCAAGTCGCTCGATGAGATCAAGAGTGTCTTGGTTGGAATGGGTCTCGATTTCGGCTTGAAAGTCGAGGGCTTTGAAAAGAAATACCAGGAATGGAAAAGGATGCAGCAAAATGAGGCACAGTAATTCAGGGCGTAAATTTTCGCGTACGCCATCACACCGCAAGGTTTTATTGGTAAACTTGACCAAGGCTTTGCTGCTCAATGGGAAGATTCGCACCACGGTCTTCAAAGCCAAAGATATGCGCAGTGTCGTCGAGCCCATGATCACTCTGGCCAAGCGTAATGATCTGCATGCGCGCAGACTGGCTTATCAAGTTTTGAATGATCACTCACTGGTCAAACATCTTTTTGATGTGGTCGGTCCTCTTTTTGCTGGGGTGCCAGGTGGATATACCCGTATCTCCAAGCTGGCTATGCCCAGACGTGGTGACTGCGCTCCTATGGCCGTCATTGAGTTGACGCGAGAGCTTCCTCAGGAGAAGAAGGAAGCAGCTGAGGACAAACCTGCAGAAGAGACGAAGAGCGAAAGTTAAGTCTTTCCTTTTTTAGCCATAGACAAGGGAGGTTCGCCTCCCTTTTTTTATCCCCTTTGTACTCTCACTTTGTTGCTAGTTTGCCGTATGCCTGCTACATTGGCCGATGAGCAAAACTTAACGCTTTGCTATTTCCTTGGCCAGGGTTTGCATTGCCTGTCTGAGACATTTTATCGGAAAAACCGGAGGCGGCAGTTTTCCCCTTTTTGGGGGGCTTTGCCGGAGTGCTGATGAATTACGAAAAATCGCATAAGCTTGACCATGTTTGTTACGATATTCGTGGCCCCATTATGGATGAGGCACAGAAGATGATCCGCGGCGGTGAGGACATTCTGAAACTGAATATTGGTAATCCCGCGTATTTTGGCTTTCGTTGCCCAGATCACATTGTGGATCATATGGCCCGCTGTCTGCCTGATACGGAAGGTTATTCCGACAGTAAAGGAAAGGTCAGCGCCCGAGAAGCCATCGTTAGTTACTGCAAGGAAAAATCTATTCCCAACGTGGATATCGACGATGTCTATACGGGGAATGGCGTTAGCGAACTCATCAGTCTTTGCATGCAGGGACTTTTAAACGACGGCGATGAAATGCTTTTGCCTTCTCCTGACTACCCTCTCTGGACAGCCGCCGTTACCCTGGCTGGCGGTACAGCTGTGCACTACATCTGTGATGAGGAGTCTAACTGGTATCCGGATATTGCAGATATCCGCAGCAAGGTGACCGATAAGACCAAGGGTATCGTTGTCATCAATCCCAATAATCCCACAGGGGCTCTTTATCCGACTGAAGTGCTCGAGCAGATTGTGGAGATTGCGCGCGAGCATCAGCTGATTCTTTTTGCCGATGAAATCTATGATCGCCTCGTGCTAGACGGCAAAACCCACACCGCCTTGGCCTCACTTGCCCCCGATCTTTTAACCGTCTCTTTGAATGGAATCTCTAAATCCCATCTGGCTGCCGGCTACCGAGGCGGCTGGATGTGTCTTGCGGGGAATAAAAGTTACGCCAAGGGCTATATTGAAGGCATAAATCTCCTTTCAGCCATGCGCCTTTGCAGCAATGTACCTGCGCAGTCAATCATAGCTCCTGCTCTCGCTAGCCGGGAGGAAACACAGGCTCTTGTTGAACCAGGAGGCAGAGTCTATGAGCAGCGAGACTGTGTCTACAAGTTGCTCAATGAAATCCCTGGTATTTCAGCGGTTAAACCCGAAGCCGCCTTTTATATTTTTCCCAAAATGGATGTGAAGAAATTTAATATTCACGATGACGAATTGTTTGCCCTTGATCTTTTGAAACAGGCAAAGATTCTCATTACCCATGGCGGCGGCTTCCACTGGGGTGCGCCTGATCACTTTCGTGTAGTCTATCTGCCTGACGTGAGCATGTTGACCACAGCCTGTCAACGTTTTGCTCGTTTCTTTAGTCGTTACCGTCAAGCCTAGTAATGTATAAGGAGGCGGCGTTCTGGTGTTTGGCCAGAACGCCGAAGGCCTATGAAAATCGTTGTTCTCGACGGACATGTCCTCAATCCCGGCGATATCAGCTGGGAGCCCTTGAAAAAGCTTGGAGAGCTCGTCGTCTACGATGAGACAAAACCTGAAGAAGTGCTCTCGCGAGCCGGTGATTGCCAGGTCCTTCTGGTGAACAAAGTTCGCCTGGGTGAAGACTATGTGGCAGCTTTGCCCAAGCTTAAACTCGTGGGTTTGCTCGCCACTGGGTACGACAATGTGGATGTAGCTGCCTTTGCAAGGGGTGGGGTCGCTGTCTGCAATGTTGTCGCCTATGGCGTTGATGATGTGGCACAGCATGCCATGGCCCTTTTACTGGAACTGTGTCGCAGGACAAGCGAGCATAGCCAGGCTGTAAAGGATGGTGAATGGACTCGCCTTGGTACCTGGTGCTACTGGAAAAGTGCACCTGTCTGTCTGGCCGAAAAAACTATGGGTATTATCGGGTATGGGGCTATTGGTGCCTGCCTTGGGCGGATGGCTCATGCCTTTGGTATGCGAGTTCTTGCCCATTCTCGCAGTCCCAAACCTGCTCCGGACTACAGCCCCTTTGCCTTTGTCCAGCTTCCAGAACTTTTGGCTGAGAGCCATGTGATCTCTCTGCATTGCCCGCTGACTGATGCCACCCGAGGCCTGATCAATGCCAGAACGTTAGCTTCTATGCGCAAGGGTGCCATTTTGCTCAATACCGCGCGTGGTCCACTGGTTGATGAAACAGCCGTTGCTAGTGCTCTGCAGATTGGGCAGCTTGGCGGCTTTGGGGCTGATGTGCTCTGCAAAGAACCTCCGCTGCCGGATAATCCTCTTCTTGCAGCGCCCAATACCCTGTTTACACCTCATATGGCCTGGGCAACCACCCGAGCTCGTCAGCGTATCATCGATCTTATGGCCGATAATATTACCAATTTCTTTGACGGACGGCCAAGCCACGTGGTCAATGGCCTTTAGCTCTTATTTGTTACAGAGCTTGCTGCTTTTTGCTGAGAGGAACAATCATCTCTCTCAGTTAGAATTTTTCTCGGGTTTTATTTGTTATCCAACGCGCCGTAAAACCTTGTCCGAAAGACACGGGGATCTCAGGCACACCTTATCTGGAAATTCCTTGCCTTTCCTGCATCCAACTCTCTTTGGCGGCCGGCTAGCCAGTGCCAGCCTGTGGAGAGATTGTGAGAGCCTTTCGGGTGGTTGCAGGCGTCAGTCTGCCTCTGCAAGGAATCCCCGGTCTTTTGGCCGGGGAGAATATCAATAGTAATTTTCAAGGGAGCTGCTATGAATACGCCACTTGAAAATTTGGACAATGACAGCAGTAGCTTTATGCAGGCAAGCGTCATTTCCACTATGGCCGAGTTGGACGTTGCAACAACACTTTTGAAACTCGGAAATGCTGCCACATCCTGTCAGATCGCCGAAAAAAGCGCTTCAGACTGTAGAGGGATGGAGGCACTTTTGGATGCGCTTGTTGCTCTTGGCTACTTTTCAAAATCTGGCTCAGGGGGAACGTCCTTGTATTCGGTTGCTTCCCCGTATGAGACTTTGCTCGATAGTCGTGAACCAACCTCCTATATTCCCATGCTGCGGCATCGAGCCCGCTTACAACGTCACTGGTCGCGGCTTTCTTGGGCTGTGAAAACTGGGAAACCTCAAAAAGAAAATTCGGAGAGCTTTCTTGGTACGGCAGAAGACAGTGTTACGTTTATTGCAGCCATGAATGCTATTGCCTTGAGGCTGACAGCTTCAACTATGGACGCCCTGGCTAAAGCGGGTTTTTTGAACTCTCTGCCTTCTGACGCTCGGATTTTAGATATCGGTGGAGCTTCCGGGACATATACGGAGGCATTTCTTCGCACCTTGCCGCAAGCAACAGCCACACTCTTCGACCTGCCGGCCGGTATTGCCCAGGCAAAACAACGCTTTCACAATTCCGACCTGCAAGCTCGCGTCGTCCTTTTGGAAGGAGATTTCACGCAAAGTGGCTTTCCTGACAATTTCGATTTTGCGTGGATAAGTGCCATTATTCACCAGTTCGGGAAAGAAGCATGTCGAGATCTCTACCGTAAGACCTTGGCTGCGTTAAAGCCTGGAGGCCAGGTAGCTATTCGGGATTTTGTCATGGACGCCACCAAGACATTTCCAAAGGAAGGGACACTTTTTGGTATCAATATGCTGGTTGGCACATCCCAAGGTCGTGTCTATACTTTTGACGAGATGCGAGAAGATCTCGAAGCTGTGGGGTTTGAAAATGTTGTGCATGCCGTACAAACACCCACCATGTCCTCTGTGGTCACAGCGGCGAAACCAAAGAAATAGTCATCTTTCTGCGCTTGCAGCAACTGCTTTACAGTAGCGGATATTTGTACTGCTAGAGACCTGTTGACGTTTAGCGTCGACAAAACGTAACGCGATCTCCACATTTGAGATCGCGGTTTTTTTTGTAAGATTTGATATAAATTGTTAAAATATTCTTAAAATTATTGTGAATAATTTTAAAGATTTGATATCTGTGAGAAAGCCCTGCGGCAGAAAATGCGTCGCAAGAAAATTTTAAAAAATATTTCATATTGCGCTTGACAGAGGGTTGTGTCTTCTTATTTTGAAAAATATTTCAATACTAAAATACATGGGGTAGATATGCGACCCACAAAAGCTCGTAGCATAGCCTATGAACCCACCTGTCGGGATTTTGGTCCAAGGTGTGAAGGGGGAGAAAGGGAATATGTGGTTTTGGGGCTTGATATGTTTGAAGCGCTTCGCCTTGTGGATGGTGAAGGCCTGAGCCAAGACGACGCTGCTCGTTGTATGGCCATTTCAACCCCGACTCTTTGCCGAATTTTGAGTCAAGGGCGGCATTTGGTGGCCGAAGCTCTTGTTCATGGCAAAATGCTGAAGATTGAAGGAGGAAACATTATGATCACTCATGAGGACCATGCAGAGCGCATGAAGAGAGCCAGCCGTCACGGACACGGCTTTGGTCATGGCTTTGGCGGTCATGGACGCCGAGGGAAGGGATTTGAAGAAGACTGTGACAGGCAGAAGGAGAGAAAATGCGAGGAGACCTGTGCTTCAGAGGAGAATAAGAAGCTTTAAGTGCAAAGGGCAAAAAGGGCTTGCAATGGTGTGGAGATCCCAAAAAAATCGTAAGCTTAGCTGTCGTAATCATCCACATCTGTGTACAATTGTCATTCCTTGACGCCTTACGCGCCTGTCAGAGGAGTTTCATATGAACGGTCGAGGTTTGCTTGGTGGTCTTGGTGGCCTGATAGGTGTTGGTCTCCTTTCCAAAGGGGCAATGCGCGGAGGTTTTTCCCTGCTGACAAATCTCCTGGGTGGCCTTTCCGGCACTGGAGGCGGGGGTGGCCGCGGAATGCGAGGCGGCTCACAAGGCTTTTCAGGAGGCAAAGGCCGAGGCAAGGGCGGGGGCAACAGTAATGATGGTTCCCTGCTTGAGACGCTTCAGAAGGCCATGGCCCTCTTGCAGGAGCGGCAGGCGGTTGCTGCCGAAGCACAAAAAATGCTGCCTGATGGAGAAGTCCTTGATGTTGAGGGCACGCCCCTTGAGGGAGATCGTCAACAAGAGGCCTTGGCTTTACTGGCCGAAAGTCTCGTGAGCTACCTGCCAGGACGTGCCCGTGTACGAAGTGCACTTCTTAAGAAGAAGGGGGATTTCCTATCTGTCAAAGCAGAACTGCTGGAAGCCGGTTTTCAGGATATCCATCTGAATAGTACCTCTGGCTCCGTACTTTTGCTGTGGGATGCGTCCACGTGGGATCAGTCCGCATTTTTTGTTGCGGCTATGCCTTTGGGCAGGTATCTGCTTAACTGTGCACGTCTATAGGCAGGCTTTTGCCGAGTTTGAGCAGGCAGGCGACGCGGAAGGCTGACGATATGAGATTGGAGCGGGCCTGCCGCAGAATTTCGTCAAGACTCTTGGGTTCGCAGACTGTGCTTGCTATGGCATCAACACCAACGTTGAGGACAGCTTCCGCCCCTTCCAGCAGTGAACCGCCAATGGCAATGACGGCTTTGCCATGGCGCTTGGCGATTCTTGCAATGCCGACAGGTGTTTTGCCGTGGAGACTCTGCCCATCGATGCGGCCTTCTCCTGTAATGACGAGATCTGCCCAAGAGACTTTTTGCTCAAGGTCCACAAGTACAGCCACAATATCTAGGCCTGAACGCAGTTTGCCATTGACAAAAGCGTAGAGGGCAGCACCTGTGCCGCCTGCAGCACCGCCACCCGCGACAGTCTCCATATCGAGACCAAGAATATCTTTGGCAAGATGGGCAAAGTGTTTGAGATGCCTATCGAGTTTTTCGATCTGCTTTGGGCTGGCGCCTTTTTGCGGACCAAAGACGGCACTGGCCCCATGAGGCCCTGTCAGGGGATTATCCACATCACAGGCAACTTCGATGTCAGCCTCTTGCAGTCGCTTGTCAAGATGGGACATATCCATTGCTGCCACCTTGCCAAGACCTGCTCCTGTAGGCGAAATGGCTTGCCCCTGGTTATCCAGAAGGCGCAGACCAAGAGCCATAAGTAGTCCACAGCCAGCATCATTGGTGGCACTACCGCCAAGGCCGATGACAATATGACGAATGCCCTGATCAAGTGCAGCTGTAATCAGTTGGCCTGTGCCAAAGCTTGTGGTGAGCTCAGGATTGCGCTCGGAGGGTTTGAGGCGCTCAAGCCCGCTTGCCTGGGCAAGTTCAATAATGGCTGTGCGCCTGTCCCCAGTGATGACAAAAAAAGCGTCGATGGGGCGGCCAAGCGGATCTTGCACTGTACAGGTGACGCGTTTTCCCTGTGTGGCCCAGAGCAGAGCTTCACTTGTACCTTCACCGCCGTCGGCCATAGGGACAATCTGGTAGTTTGCCTGGGGAAAAACGCGAGCAAAACCTTCTTGCATGGCCTGGGCCGCCTCTTTGGCTGAAAGAGATTCCTTGAATGAATCCGGGGCTATGAGGATATTCATCATTCTTTTTGGCGCGGAGACCTCGACCTTCAGGCCGGGGAGGAAACGCCACCTCCATTTTTGTATTGATACGAGTACCCATCTTTTTTGCTGAAGTGGCTACACGCGTAGCACAAAACTCCTTCCCTCCCTGCCTGTCAGCCGTAAAGGTTGGTTCAAAGCAAACCAGGCTGGTGTGGTCTCTGTGTACATCCATTCCAACATAGATTATCTTGCTCATGGTGGCCTCCAAATTGTATTGCGGTAACCCCCTGACGGGGCTTGGGTTTGTCCGTCAGATAAGGGCTAATCCGCGAAGATGCAATCTTGGGGGCCACTCATATTGTCTTAGGCTGGTCAACAATCCCTAATGTGTTTGGCCTTACAAGCCTCGCTCTTTAGGGCGAGGTTGTTGACCGTTACCTCTGGCAACTGTGTACAGAAAATCCCGCATTACGCGGGATTTTCTTGGTTTTTAACGTTCAAGATCTGCCAGCAGGGGGCGCTCCTGCAAAATATCCAGGAACTTGTCCGGTTTCTCCTTCTGATCAGGCACGACGATGTTGCCATTGACATAGTCACGGTACCCTGTGCCTGCGGGAATAAGCCGACCCACAATGACATTTTCTTTGAGACCGCGAAGTTTATCGGTCTTGCCCTTCAGGGATGCCTCGGTCAGAACCTTGGTCGTCTCCTGGAAGGAAGCCGCTGAGATAAAGGATGTTGTGGACAGTGAGGCCTGCGTGATACCGAGAACCAGAGGCTCTGCCGTGGCAGGCTGCCGGCCTTCCGCAATGGCTTTTTTGTTCTCGATTCTGAAGTCGCTCTTATCCACCTGTTCGCCTTCAAGCAGCGTTGTGCCGCCGCTGTCGAGTACTGTGACCTTTTTGAGCATCTGACGCACAATGGTTTCAATGTGCTTATCGTCGATAGCCACGCCCTGACAGCGGTAGACGCTTTGAATTTCGTCAACCAGATAGCGTGCCAGGAATTTTTCGCCCTTGGTGCGCAGAATATCCGGAAGTTCAGGATAGCCTTCTGTCAAAGGATCTCCGGCATCGATGAAATCACCATCAGCCACAGTAATGCGTTTCCCTTTGGGAATCAGGTACTCACGCTCATCACCGATTTCAGGACGGACTATCAGCTTGCGTTTGCCCTTGGCATCAGGAGCATACATCACAGTGCCGGTGATATCCGAAACGACGGCGATATCCTTGGGCTTTCTCGCTTCAAAAAGTTCAGCAACTCGCGGCAGACCACCCACGATATCCTTGGTCTTGGAGGTCTCACGCGGACGTCTCGCTATGGGTTCACCCACTTCAATGCGGTCACCGTCCTTGACCATGATAATGGCACCCACTGGCAGGAAATAGGTGGCATCAGAGTTCATGGCGCCGTGCGAGGATTTTTTGACATTGCCTTCTTCATCGCAGATGGAGATGGCAGGTTTGAAGTTGGTGGAGCGGTATTCCATGATGGTCAGCGAGGTAGAGCTCGTGATTTCATCCGTCTGCTCCTGCACGGTCTTGCCCTCGATGATATGGGAGAACTTAACGAAACCCTCCTCCTCGGAGATGAATGGTTCGTTGGAGGAATCCCATTCAGCCAAGACCGTGTCCTTGGCAATCTCCTGATTGTCCGTGACCATGAGGCGAGAACCGTTGGGCAGCACATATTTTTCACATTCACGACCCTGCGGATCCACAATGGTCACATGACCGCTCTTGCCAAGAACAATCTGCGTGCCGTCTTTACGTGTTACCGTGCGCACCCTATGCAGATGTACGCGGCCGGCGTTCTGAGCCTTGTACTTACTCAGTTCCAGAGTATTGGAGGCGGTACCACCGATGTGGAAAGTACGCATGGTCAGCTGTGTGCCAGGTTCACCGATGGACTGAGCCGCAATAATACCCACAGTTTCACCAATATTGACGAGATTGCCACGGGCCAAATCGCGTCCGTAACACATGGCACAAATGCCACGTTCGGACTGGCAGGTGAGTGGTGAGCGTACCGTCACGGAATTGATGCCAAGAGACTCAATGAGCTGGGCTTCCTTTTCCGTGATCAGGGTATTTTCAGGCAAGAGCACTGTCTTGGAATCCTTGGGATCAAGGATGGGATAGAGCAGCACACGGCCAACCAGTCGCTCGGACAAGGTTACCTTGACGTCGGCGCCTTCCTTGATAGGCGTCAGCTCCACACCATTGACTGTTTTGCAGTCGTGTTCGGAGACAATCACATCCTGCACCACGTCCACCAGACGTCGGGTCAGGTACCCGGAGTTTGCAGTCTTCAGGGCGGTATCGGCAAGGCCTTTGCGCGCACCGTGGGTTGAGGTGAAGTACTGCAAGACCGAGAGCCCTTCGCGGAAGGAGGAGGTGATGGGCGTTTCGATGATTTCGCCGTTGGGCTTGGCCATCAGACCGCGCATACCGGCCAGCTGACGCATTTGCTCGGCATTACCTCGGGCACCGGAATTGCTCATCATAAAGATGGGGTTGAAGCTGTCGTCCTCGGCACTTTCCACAACCTTGCCGTCAGCATCCTTGCGCGTTCTGCGATCCTTGGAGATCTCCTTCATCATTTCCTTGGAGATGTCCTGGGTGGTCTTGGTCCAGACGTCGATGACCTTATTGCGCTTTTCACTCTTGGTGATATTACCATCCTGGTACTGACGTTCAATTTCGTCGACCTCATTGAGGGATGTCTCAAGAATATCCTTCTTGCGAGCCGGAATGGTCATATCTTTGAGGCCAATGGTGATACCAGCTCGGGTCGCGAATTCGTAGCCCAGATCCTTGATCTTGTCGCAGAGAATGACCGTTGCCTTGATACCGAAACTGCGATAGGCCGTATCCACAAGCTTGCCGATGGCCTTCTTGGTGAGAACCTTGTTGACATTGTCAAAGGGCATGTCGGGCGGCAGGATATTGCTGACAAGCACGCGTCCCGGTGTTGTCTCAACGAGTTCTCCACCTTCCCGCATACGCACCTTGATTTTGGCGTGCAGGGAGACCTGGCCAGCATCGTAGGCCGCCTCCACTTCCCATGGACCGCAGAAGATCATGCCCTCGCCCTTTTCAAAACTGCGTGCGCAGGTCATGTAATAGAGACCGAGCACGATATCCTGCGAGGGGACAATGACAGGACTGCCGTTGGCCGGGGAGAGAATATTGTTGGTGCTCATCATGAGCACGCGACATTCAATCTGCGCTTCCACGGAGAGGGGAATGTGCACAGCCATCTGGTCACCGTCAAAGTCGGCATTGTAAGCGGTACAGACCAGGGGATGCAGGCGAATAGCCTTGCCTTCCACAAGCAGAGGCTCAAAAGCCTGAATGCCTAGTCTGTGTAGTGTAGGCGCACGGTTTAAGAGAATTGGGTATTCACGCACAACTTCCGAGAGAATATCCCAAACCACCAGTTCTTCCCGCTCCACCATCTTCTTGGCGCTTTTAATGGTCGAGGCATGGCCACGTTTTTCCAGCTCTGAATAGATGAAGGGCTTGAAAAGCTCGAGGGCCATCTTCTTGGGCAGACCGCATTGGTGCAGCTTGAGATAGGGGCCAACGGTGATGACGGAACGACCAGAATAGTCCACACGCTTGCCCAACAGGTTCTGACGGAAGCGTCCCTGTTTGCCCTTGATCATGTCTGAAAGTGATTTCAGAGGACGGCCATTGGTGCCAGAAATGGCACGGCCGCGGCGCCCATTGTCAAAGAGCGCATCTACAGCTTCCTGCAGCATGCGTTTTTCATTGCGAATGATGATCTCAGGCGCACCCAAATCAATGAGGCGCTTGAGACGGTTATTGCGGTTGATAACACGTCTATAGAGATCGTTGAGGTCCGAGGTCGCAAAGCGGCCGCCATCCAGAGGCACTAGCGGGCGCAGCTCCGGGGGAATGACGGGGATGACTTCGAGAATCATCCATTCCGGATTATTGTGTGATTCAAGAAAGGCTTCAACAATCTTCAGACGCTTGGTGATTTTTTTCTTCTTCGTGGAACTCTTGGTTGTTTCGCCTTCACTGCGCAGTTCTTCACGCAGTTTCTCAAGATCCAGTTCTTCCAGAAGTTTGCGGACAGCCTCGGCGCCCATGCCGACTTCCAGGGCATCTTCACTGCCATAGCGTTCCACATACTGTAGATAGAGATCCTCGGAGATGACCTGCTGTTTTTGCAGATTGGTTTTGCCGGGATCAAGAACCACATAGGAGTCGAAATACAGCACCTTTTCCAGATCGGCCATGGTGATGTCCAAAAGTGTGCCAATCTTGGAAGGTAGTGTTTTCAAAAACCAGATATGGGCAACCGGTGCTGCAAGTTCAATATGCCCCATGCGCTCACGTCGCACCTTGGAGGCAATGACCTCAACGCCACATTTTTCGCAGACAATGCCGCGGTGCTTCATGCGTTTGTATTTACCGCAATTGCACTCATAGTCCTTTACGGGACCAAAGATCTTGGCGCAGAACAGACCGTCACGTTCGGGTTTGAAGGTGCGGTAGTTAATGGTCTCTGGTTTTTTGACTTCACCGTAGGACCATTCACGGATCACCTCGGGCGAGGCCAGCGAAATCTGTATGGCGGTCAGATTTTTGATATTGGAGACACTGTTGTTCATTCCGCGCGCTGTAAAGAGTTCATCAAGGCTCATAGTTCCTTCCTGTCTTGGAAAGCTCAAAAAAAGCTGTTCTGTTCAGAGATGCCGGCTATTGCACAACAAAGTCTTTTTCGCCTGTTCCCAGACGCTTGGGGCTTTTTTTGTCTCCCTCTTCGTGCAATTTGACATCAAGACCCAGGCTTTTCAGTTCCTGAACCAGCACGTTGAACGATTCCGGCAGACCGGCCTCGAGGAAATTGTCGCCCTTGACAATTTTTTCGTACATCTTCACGCGGCCTGTGACATCATCCGATTTGACGGTGAGAAATTCTTGCAAGAGATAGGCGGCACCATAGGCTTCAAGAGCCCAGACTTCCATTTCACCCAGTCTCTGACCGCCGAACTGCGCCTTACCGCCCAGAGGCTGCTGGGTGACCAGAGAGTAGGGGCCAGTGGATCTGGCGTGAATTTTTTCATCGACAAGATGGTGCAGCTTGAGCATATACATGACGCCTGTGGTTACGCGGTTTTCAAAAGGCATACCCGTGCGACCATCATAGAGCTGTGTCTTGCCGTCATTGTCCAGATGGGCCTTGTCCATCCAGCCCCAGATTTCGTCTTCCGTCGCGCTGTCAAAGACAGGCGTGCGCGTGACGATACCCTTTTTCAGACGAAGCACGCTTTCTCTGAATTCCTCGTCATCCATTTCATCTACGAGGGCATCAATTTCCGGTGAGGCAAAGACGTCCTTGACCTCCTTACGCACGACCTTCAGGGCCTCGCCACTGTCAATGAGGGTAGCGAGCATTCTCCCAAGCTCCTTCGCGCCCCAGCCGAGATGTGTTTCCATAATCTGGCCGATATTCATACGTGAAGGCACGCCCAGAGGATTGAGCACGATGTCCACAGGACGTCCGTCCTTGAAGAAGGGCATATCCTCTTCTGGCAGAATGCAGCTGACAACACCCTTGTTCCCGTGGCGGCCGGCCATCTTGTCACCGACAGAAAGCTTACGCTTAATGGCCACATGCACTTTGACCATCTTGATCACGCCAGGGGCGAGATCGTCGCCTTCGGAGATCTTGCCACGCTTGGATTCGTAGATGTTCTGAATAAAGGCGACCTGTTTATCGTATTCATCCAGGATCTTGGCCACGGCATCATTGGTTTCTCGACTTTTGAAGAGGCCTGCAAACTTTTTGACAGGGATCTGCTTGATCTGGTTTTCATCAATGACGCTGCCAGCCTCGACCAGAACATCGCCTTTTTTCTTGCCGGTCACAGTCACGCTGACCTGCTTGCCCTTAACAATGGGCAGCAGACGCTCACGTGTGCGGTCGCCTAAAGCCTGGAGATGACCTTCTTCCTTGCGATCCAGAAGCTCGCGCTCGTACTTTTCAATTTCATGCGTGCGCTGGTCTTTGTCTTTTTCGCCAGAACTGCGGCGATTGAAGACCTTAACATCAATGACCGTGCCTTCCACTCCCGGCGGAACCTTGAGAGAGCTGTTTTTTACATCTCTCGCTTTTTCACCGAAAATGGCTCTGAGCAGCTTTTCTTCAGGTGTCAGCTGGGTTTCACCCTTGGGCGTAATTTTGCCGACGAGGATGTCTTCAGGTTTGACAGCTGCGCCGATGCGGATAATGCCACTCTCATCGAGATTCCGCAGCATGTCATCGCCAACATTGGGAATATCGCAGGTGATTTCCTCAGGTCCGAGCTTGGTGTCACGGGCGACAACTTCAAACTCTTCAATATGGATAGAGGTGAAGGTGTCATCACGAACGGTTTTTTCGGAAATGAGGATAGAGTCTTCGTAGTTATAGCCGCACCAAGGCATGAAAGCGACTACGAGGTTTTTGCCAAGGGCGAGCACGCCTTCGTCAATGCCCGGACCGTCAGCGAGGATCTGCCCTTTGTGGACTTCTTGGCCGGGATAACAGGTAGGCTTCTGCCCAAAGCAGGTATTTTGGTTACTCTTGTGAAATTTGAGCAGATCATACCCTTTGACGCCACCCTGTTCGGGGAAGGCGCCGTCTTCGTAGGCGACCACAATGCGGTTGGCATCCACATACTGCACACGCCCTGAGCAGGGGGCAACGATGCAGGCGCCGGAGTCCCGAGCCACATCCACTTCCATGCCTGTGCCGACCAGGGGCTTTTCACTGCGCAGAAGCGGCACGGCCTGACGCTGCATGTTACTTCCCATGAGAGCGCGGTTGGCGTCGTCGTGCTCAAGGAAGGGAATGAGCGCAGCGGAGATGGAGACCATTTGGCTCGGCGAAATGTCCATGAGTGTCACGTCACTTCTGCGCTTCATTTCGACTTCACCCTTGACTCGGGCCGTCACAAATTCGTCCACAAGATTGCCGTTTTCATCCAATCGTACATCGGCCTGAGCCACGACCTGCTTTTCATCCTCATTGGAGGCATCAAGATTGACGATTTCATCCGTCACATGGCAGTCGCGCACCACACGGTAGGGCGTCTCAATGAAACCGAAATCATTGACTCTGGCAAAGGTCGTGAGTGAAACAATAAGGCCGATATTGGGACCTTCTGGAGTTTCAATGGGGCAGATACGGCCATAGTGGGATGTGTGCACGTCGCGCACTTCAAAGCCTGCACGCTCACGTGTCAGACCACCGGGGCCCAGGGCCGAGAGCCTGCGTTTGTGCGTGACTTCGGAGAGCGCATTGGTTTGATCCATAAATTGTGAAAGCTGTGACGTGCCAAAAAATTCTTTGAGCACGGCGCCGACGGGCTTAGGATTGATCAGATCATGGGGCATGAGCTGTGTGCTTTCCTGCACGTTCATGCGCTCCTTGATGGCCCGCTCCATGCGCACAAGACCAATACGGTACTGATTTTCCACCAGTTCACCGACCAGACGCACCCGACGATTGCCAAGATGGTCAATATCATCGGCCGGTCCGTGGCTGTCTTTGAGGTCCACAAGGGCTTTGATGGCTATGAGAATGTCTTCGTCGCGCAGCGTACGTACGCTTTTCAGAGCTTCACACTCTTTTTTGGAGAGGCCGGCATCAAGACGCAGACGCTGGGTAAGCTTGTAACGTCCGACCAGCGAGAGGTCGTAGTACATCTCATTGCGGAACAGGTTGTCGAAGAAACTTGCCGCTATCTCGGGAGTTGGCGGAGAGGACGGACGCAATCTGCGGTAGATTTCCTCCTGCGCTTTGAGGGTGTCCTCAATATGATCAAGCATCAGGGTATCGCGAATGGAGGAAGAGGTATCAGTACCCTGCGTGTGCAAGACCGTCACAGTGGAAAACCCGATTTCACGGATGCGGTCAAGAATGGGCTGGGTAATTTCCTCGGCAGTCTTTGCCACAACCTCGCCGGTATTCTCATCGACAATGTCGTTTGCGCAGAACATACCCAAAAGCGCATCGGGACTGACTTCGATTTTGGTGATGCCGCTTTCGACGATGCGATTCCATTTGCCGCGGGTGATTTCTTTTCCTGCCTTGACGAGGACCTTGCCTTCACTGTTGACGATATTGGCAAAGGCCGGTTCCTTGCGGAAAAGGTCTTTTTCCACACGCCAGAAAAGGCGTGCGTCATCTGTCAGCTCATAGGTCTCTGTCTTGTAGAAGTAATCAAGGATCTCCCGATCCGACATACCCATGGCTTTGAAGAGAATGGTCGCAGGCATTTTTCGACGGCGGTCAATACGCACGTAGAGAATGTCTTTATGGTCGAAGTCGAAGTCAAGCCAGGAGCCACGCATGGGGATGATGCGGCAGGAATAGAGAAATTTGTGACTGGAATGGGTTTTGCCCTCGTCGTGCTCAAAGATGATGCCAGGCGAGCGCTGCAGCTGATTGACGATGACTCGTTCGGTACCGTTGATGATAAAGGTACCCTTTTCCGTCATCAGCGGAATCGTCCCGAAATAAATGTCCTGCTCTTTCATGTCTCTGGGTGTCTTGGTGCCGGTGCTGTCGTCGACATCATAGAGAACCAGGCGCACATGGATACGCAGAGGAGCTTCGTAGGTCAGCCCTTTGGTGATACATTCGGGGATATCGTACTTGGGTTCCTGAATTTCGTATTTGACGAATTCAAGACTGGAAGTGCCATTAAAATCTTCGATGGGGAAAACAGTATGAAAAACGCCCTCAAGACCGATGGTTTTGTCGCGTTTTTCAGTAGGCACGCCTTCCTGAAGAAATTTTTTGTAAGAGTCAATCTGAAGCGTCAGTAAATGCGGAATGGGAACAGAAACTTTGATTTTGCCAAACTGCTTGGTAAGCTGCCGCATGAGCACCTCAAACAGGAAAAAATGTTGGGAAGGGCCACGAACTTCACGGGATTGGGCTGGTGGCTAGAGGTAGGGGAAAAGAAGGAATCACCTGAATTTTTAACTCTACTTCATCAAAAGGTAAATTGCAAGCTTTCGGTGAAAAAATTTTTTTTCTCAGCACTAACTTGGGTGGGTGAAAAAAACAGCAGGGGTGATAGCAGTTAGTCGTTTGTTTTGCAAAGTCATGTGGCGTAGTTAGAGGAGGTCGTGTAAGATTTTTTCTGTTGCAAAGATTTTCATTTATGGTCTGTGTCCTAAAGAACAAAGATGCCCGTCCCTAGTCAATTTTCGACAAACGGGAATGGAAAAGGTGAGTATGATGGATAGATTTTTTTGCTATAATCGATCTACTTAACTGGCTAATAATTAATATTTATGTGCCAATAAATTAAACTAATCTACTTATAATTTTTGTATATTATTTTTCTAATACTAATTTTAGCATGATCGATTAGCAAGAATTTAATTTTTACTATTGTTTAAGTTTGATGCGTGTTAATTTGTATATTATGGTAATAAATATCGTATATTGGTTAATTTAATGATTTTGTTGCAGCCAATAAAGTTGTCTTTGTCGGGTTAAAAGACGAATTAAATGGTAAACACGCTCACTGAGTAGTTTTTGACTTATAGGATATTAGCATATATCGCACATTTTAGTTATTTGACGATCTAGTTCATTATGCCAACAATATTCTGATAATTCAATGTGTTAAACCCTATTGAAAGTATATCTCTTGAAACGTATTGTTTTTTGTTTGCAAAAAAATAATATATTCACAATGATTACAACAATAAATATATTTATTGTTTATTGATAAATATTTTTATGGAGTCACTTTCAATTGTTCTTCCTTGTATTTTATAATAGTAAGACAAGGCGTTATAAAAAGATTGTATAATACTATAATTGCTTGTGTACTCTTGAACACACTTTGAAAATAATTTTTTTACTTTTTCATGATCATGTTTGGTAATATAAAAATATAGTTCTAAAAGATCAAGGTCGGACGATTTATGGTATCTTTTTAGTCTATTTAATAGCTTTTGGGCGTGTTCTAGATTTCTATTATTTATAAGTCTTGATAGTGATTTAATTTGGTCTAATAATTTGCTACAACTATATCTATTAATTGTACTGCTTATGTGGTCAAGTGTAAGCTTGTTAAATTTATCGTAAATTTCTTTAAGTCTTAGTATGTCAGTATTTTCAAATGTTGCTAAATTTAGATGGTTATAAAAAATTTTAATGTCCCTTTCGTTTGATGACTTACTTTTAGTAGCTAAACCTCTTTTTATTTTATCTTCGAAATCCTCTTGCGATTTATAATAATAGTGATTTATTCTAATTTTATTTGCAATTGGATAAGATTGAAAATTTGGAATAATAAACTTTTCTTCATTTACACAAAAATACCCATTTTTATATTTAAAATGGTGTGGAGAGATTGGGCTTATTACATGTTTAGGCTGTATTATTGATTTTATATGTTTGTTAAGCTCGATTGCTTTTATATAGCTATATATAACTGGTGATTTTGGTCTTTTAATATGTGAGTTAGAACTGAAAATCATCCAATGAACGCCTAGGCCTGCATATTCTTTATAATCGTCCAAAACATCTTTAACATCATTATCTTTTAAAGGTACAATAAATTCATCAATATCTATAAAAGCCAGCCAAAAAGTAAGATCTCCAAATAATTTTATGCAATTATAATAAGCAGAGAGCTGTTGTGATTCGTTTAAGTCTAAGTTAATAACCGTTACTAATTTAGAATTGATAAAGTCTGAAAGAGTGTCTCTAATAGCTATTTTGCTATTATTGTCATATAGAAATATGTGTTCAAAGCCAATTGCTAAGTGGTATGTGACCCACTCTCTTAGGTCTAAAGTTTCATCTTTTGCTATTGCACATATTGATGCGTAATACATTATCTCACCTAAATAATGTAAGTTTAGTTGATTTTTTGTAGCTGACAGCTTTTTCCTGGTGCTATAAGATGGTTACGCTCTATGAGGTTCCTATTGACTGCTCTAATCTTTTTGCGATATTGTGAGTAATAGCCAGTTTTTTTATCTTGCGTGAGTGCTGTTTTAGATACACTTCTGATAAAAAACGGTAGAGTTTCGTCTATTATTATAGAAATGTTGTTAAGATTAGCCCTCATTAAAATGTCATTATCTTGTTCAACTCTGTATTTATTAAACATGCCAAGTTTTTTCAAGCAGCTGAGAGATGTGAAAAAAGAACCGCAGCCAGGAGTTGGTAAGTATCGTTTTTTACGGACAAACTCTGAATCATTTTTTGATAAAGCCAAAAGTTTTAGTGCATAAATCAAAGAATTACATATATTATTTACTGATTTATAATTATCAGAGATAATTTCTGAAGCGATGTTGCCGTTATACGTGTTCGCTACCTTTAAATTATTTATAATTTTGATAACATTTTTTTTGTATACATCCTCTGTTATCAAGTTTTTATTGTAAAAATTTTTTAACTTTAATATAGTTAATATATAAATTACAAGATTGTAATACTCATTTTTATTAATAAGTGTATAAATAATTCTTTTTGACAATTCAATTTCTGAATGATTTTTGTAGATGCTGCTAATTAAATCTTCAGAAATATTGTAATGCATAGCACGTATTATAAAATTTTTGCTATTCTTAAAATATTCAATGCTTTTACTATAGTATGGCGTCAAAAATCCATGTATAATAATGTCATCAATATCAAAAAATAGTATTATAGAATTTTCATCTTGTATTCTTTTGAGAAGTGAATTCTTTAAAATATAAGTTCCTACATTTTTATTTGAATAAAATATATTTATATTTTTAATATGTTTATTATTATTTTTCCAAATTTTAGCTTTATATAAAGTGTCTTGACAGTTATCTATTGCAATATAAACGTGAGTTTCAAAGCTTAATGTTGATACTTCTGAGTATAAAGACTCTATGTATCTATCAAAATAATCTAAAGCATTGTATGCAGTTGTTATTATATATAAAGGAGGGTTCATTGACATTTCTCGAAAAATTAAAGATTACAGCTATTTTGTAAATATTATTATTTACAAAATATATAGTAATTATGTGTGTGGCTTGTATCCAATGATATAGATTTATCATTAATTTTGAAGTATTTGATTTTATATTTTTATCAAATAATATCTATTTTGGAAAAATGCAAAAAAAGACACCGTAAGCTGGATACGCTTTATCTTTATCATTGACTCATGCTCAGTACAAAACCGAAGTCCGGCATAAACCCATTTCGTCTACGTGTTTTCGCATGCTCATCTGCGTACATGTGTTTTTATCCTCAATTGGTCAAAAAGTAATCCATACTCTGAGGTCAGAAGTCCATAAGCCGGCTGCTTCCTCTGTCACAGCTTTTGACTTCTCAAGGGGTGCGAAACACCTTAGGTGCGATCAAGTACATAGTTGGTCATCAGGAGGTCTGACAACCTGCCGATGCACTCACTTCATGGTAACGGCCATTGGGTCTTTGAAAATTGGAAAGGGCACACTGCCTCGGTGGCGCAAATGGTAGAAGTCATCACGGAGCGACCCTGGACCTAAGCGAAAAGAGAGACAAGAGAACACTGATTTTTTCGTCTTCACATGCAAATACACTTTGCCTACGCCACCTTAGCGTATCAACGCTGGCGTTTTGATGATGAAACAACAGAGAATGAGAGGTGGGGAAGTTCAAGCTAGAGACTGTCTTTTTTGTGTCAGGTTTCTTGTAGTATTCTATTCTAAGCTGCTCTTGGTTTTGAGGCAAGGACCACTGGAAGGCTGCTGCCGCGTCATTATTGATTACAGATAGATGGCACTGACCAGTCCGCACCCGGCAAAAAAAAAAAAGGCGGAACTAGGGTTCCGCCTTGAAATGATGTCATCCGCAGCCTTACTTGAGTTCCACAACGGCGCCTGCTTCGGACAGCTGCTTCTGAGCGTCTTCGGCCTCTTCCTTGGAAACGCCTTCCTTGATGGTGGAGGGGCAGGCATCAACCTTGTCCTTGGCTTCCTTGAGGCCAAGGCTGGTCAGGGCACGCACGACCTTGATGACATTGATCTTGTTGGGGCCGACTTCTTTGAGGACCACGTCGAATTCGGTCTTCTCTTCAGCCTGGGCACCACCATCAGCGCCACCGGCGGGAGCAGCAACCATCATGGCCGCAGCAGGAGCGGCAGCGGAAACGCCAAATTTTTCCTCGAGTTCTTTGATGAATTCAGACAGCTCGAGCACGGTCATATTGGAAATAAATTCAATGACTTCTTCTTTAGAAACAGCCATGGTTAACTCCTGAGATTCCCCTGAGCGGGTGGATGTAAAAGATTTGTTGTTTACGCAGCTTCTTTTTTCTGCTCTTCAATAGCTTTGAGTGCATAGAGCAGGCCACGCAGAATATTGGCAAAGAGCGAAACAAAATTGGTCGGAACCGCATTCATGGTACCGAGCATCTGAGCCAGCAGCTGTTCGCGGCCAGGCAGCTTGGACAGAGCCTCAACTTGAGTTTTGTCCATGGGCTTGCCATTGAGACTGGCACAGCGGACGCCGAAGAGCTGGCTGCCCTTGGCAAAATCCACAAGGGTTTTGGCAACCGCGACCGGGTCTTCAAAACCAAGGGCAACACCCGTGTTCTCATGGAACTTGTCCTTGAGAACATCATGGGTTGTATCGGTAACAGCTATGCGGCCGAGAGTATTCTTGATGACGTGGTATTGACCACCCGCCTGATGGATATTGACTCTCAGTTTCGTAAGCTCTTCAACCGTCATCCCTTTGAAGTCGGTCACGCAGGCAAAGGAAGCTTTCTCGGCAAGAGCCTTGAACGCTTCGATGATTGCCGCTTTCCCAGATTTTTCCATGTGAGACCTCACATGTTCAAAGTTCGTCGGATGAAATGCCTAGCCAAAGATAGTGTCTGGACAGGAGATTAAGCCTGTGGCGCCTGTCGTCTTCGACTGGAATTTCAGGGCCTCTGCCGTGTCTTGAATTAGGCTTCAAGAAATTTTTTGAGCTGGTTCATGTCCACCTTAAAACCGGGTCCCATGGTGGTGGAAATGGACATGGTCAGCATATAGGAACCTTTGGCAGCCTGCGGCTTGGCCTGATTGACGGCCTTGAGCAGAGCACGCAGATTGCCCAGGATCTTTTCGGAGCCGAAAGAAACTTTGCCGAGAGGTGCATGAAGAATGCCGGCCTTGTCGACCTTGAATTCGACACGTCCGGCCTTGAGTTCATTGATGGTCTTGGCAATATCCATGGTCACGGTTCCGGTCTTGGCATTAGGCATCAGACCGCGGGGGCCGAGGATACGACCAACTTGGCCAACGAGAGCCATACAGTCAGGAGTGGCAATGGCGGCATCAAAATCCAGGAAACCTTCCTTGACGCGTGACACGAGATCTTCAGCGCCATAGACATCAGCTCCGGCTTCCTTAGCTTCATTCTGCTTCTCACCCTTACAGAAAACCGCTACACGCACGCTCTTGCCCAGACCGTGGGGCAGGGCGATGGCGCCACGCACCATCTGATCGGAATATTTGGGATCAACACCCAATCTCAGGGCCACATCCACGGTCTCATCAAATTTGGCAAAGGCACTGGAAAGGGATTTGGCTACCGCATCTTCCACACTGGAACGTTCCTGCAGGGAAACGGATTTCACGGCTGTAAGAAATTTTTTTCCGTGTTTGGGCATCTTCTTTTCCTTGTCGTTTGATCTCCTGCCGCTGAAGCTCAGGGCAGTACAATTGATTCACGAACTCACGTCTAGCTCGGAGCGTAGTGCCCCGCCCGGACGACTTACTTGACTTCAATGCCCATGCTGCGAGCGGTACCGGCAATGGACTTGACAGCGGACTCAAGATTCATGGCGTTGAGATCAGGAAGTTTGACCTTGGCAATTTCCTCAATTTGCGCCATGGTCAGAGATCCTACCTTCTTTTTGTTGGGCTCGCCAGAACCCTTTTCAATTTTGGCTGCCTTCATGATCAGGACGGCCGCAGGCGGGGTCTTGGTGATGAAGGTAAAGGAACGGTCGGCATAGACCGTGATGACGACAGGAATGACCATACCCTTCTGATCTTGGGTGCG
This sequence comes from Desulfovibrio sp., assembly GCA_017528345.1. Classification (GTDB taxonomy): domain Bacteria; phylum Desulfobacterota; class Desulfovibrionia; order Desulfovibrionales; family Desulfovibrionaceae; genus Desulfovibrio. The sequence goes on along the minus strand of JAFXOX010000057.1, from coordinate 19,205 downwards.
GGCATTGAATTCCTTGCAGAAGCCCATGATATTCAGGCCGTGCTGACCAAGAGCAGGTCCAACTGGCGGGGAGGGATTGGCAGCCCCGGCTTGAATCTGCAGTTTGATTTTCGCTACTTCTTTCTTCGCCATGATAGCTTATTCCTAATGACTGTATGGTTAAGGGGCCTAGCCTCTTGAAACTTGCGCAAAGTCGAGTTCCATGGGCGTCTGCCGACCAAAGATGGTCAGGGAGACGGTTAATTTGCCCTTATCGTAATTAACTTCCTGCACCACGGCATTGAAGCCGCCAAAGGGACCTTCAATGACGCGCACCTCTTCACCCGGCTCATAACTGAACTTTGGTCTCGGGGTGTCCTGGCTTGTCTTCATCAGATCGAGAATATGCTGGGCTTCACTGTCACGCATAGGCGCAGGGCGGTTTTTGCCGCCGATAAAGCCTGTGACTTTGGGGATGGATTGCACCAGATGCCAGGAGAGGTCTGTCATAATCATGCGCACAAGGACATAGCCAGGGTAGGACTTACGGGTTGTCGTCCGTTTTTGTCCGCCCTTGGCCACTTCAATGACCTTTTCTGTGGGCACAATGACTTCTTCAATGAGACCCTGATCCTGACCAGTACGTTTAAGCTCATTGATGGTTTTCTGCACGCGCTGCTCATAGCCAGAATAGGTGTGGACAATATACCAGCGCGCTTTCTTGATAGTATCATCCTGAGCTAAGGCTTCTGTTCCATCCTGCCCGGAAGCGGTCTCACCACTCGCTTCGCCGACGTTGGTAAGGCCTTCCTTGATCTCTGTGTCACTCATGGGCGTCCTCTTTGCAGCTAGGATAGAACCGTTTTGATCAGGCTCGACAGACCAAGATCCACAAGACCCAGAAGAACAGCCATGACTGCCACAAAACCAAGCACAGCCAGAGAAGCCCTCTTGGTTTCCTTTAAGGTGGGCCATGTCACCTTGCGTAATTCAAGGCGAGAGGCTTCTACGTACTGACTGAAGCGGCTGAAAACATTCGGAGTGCCGGCGTTTTTGACCTCTTGGGTCGCTGCCTGTTTTTTGGCCATGATCTATTCCGTCGTGAGAGTTGCTTCTTGAAAAAAGAGGGATGCCCGGGCTTTTCATCTGCAGAATTTCTGCAAAAAAAAATGGCAGGGCAGGAGGGATTCGAACCCCCAACTTGCGGTTTTGGAGACCGCCACTCTAGCCGTTAGAGTTACTGCCCTGCAGAACACTTGGAGGTTTCCCTCCAAGTGTCATATATTATTTGCTTTCGCGGTGAAGTGTAACTTTCTTGTCCCAGGGACAATACTTCTTCACCTCAAGGCGTCCTGTTGTGTTTTTCTTGTTCTTTTGTGTGCTGTAATTACGCCGTTTGCACTCTGTGCAAGCAAGAAGGATATTAACTCGCATGTTACTACTCAATGATTTCGGTTACAACGCCGCTGCCCACAGTGTGGCCGCCTTCACGAATGGCGAAACGCAGCTGTTCTTGCATGGCGATGGGGGCAATAAGCTCCACGATGAACTGGGAGTTATCACCAGGCATAACCATTTCCACGCCTTCAGGCAGGGTGATGACACCGGTGATATCCGTTGTTCTGAAGTAGAACTGAGGACGGTAGCCGGAGAAGAAGGGGGTATGACGGCCACCTTCTTCCTTGGAGAGCACCAGCACTTCGGCCTTGAACTTCTTGTGGGGAGTGATGGTCTTGGGCGCAGCCAGAACCTGTCCGCGTTCCACTTCATCACGTTTGGTGCCGCGCAGAAGAACACCGATGTTGTCACCGGCCTCACCCTGATCCAGGAGTTTGCGGAACATTTCCACGCCTGTGCAGGTGGTCTTCTGGGTCTCTTTGACGCCCACGATTTCGACTTCATCGCCAACCTTGATGACACCGCGCTCCACACGACCGGTGACCACAGTACCACGGCCGGAGATGGAGAAGACGTCTTCGATGGGCATCAGGAAGGGCTTGTCAATTTCACGGACAGGCTCAGGAATATAGTCGTCGCAAGCCTTGAGCAGTTCATGAATGCATTTGGCATCGTCGGCACCAGCATCATCGCATTCCAGGGCTTTCAGAGCGGAACCGCGGATGATGGGGGTATTGTCGCCGTCAAAATCGTATTTGGAGAGCTCTTCACGAACTTCCATTTCCACCAGGTCGAGCAACTCGGGATCGTCGACAAGGTCACATTTGTTCAGGAAGACAACGATACGGGGCACGCCCACCTGACGAGCCAGCAGAATGTGCTCACGGGTCTGGGGCATGGGACCGTCGGTGGCGGCCACCACGAGAATGGCACCGTCCATCTGTGCAGCACCGGTGATCATGTTCTTGATGTAGTCGGCGTGGCCAGGGCAGTCCACGTGGGCATAGTGACGCTTTTCAGTCTCATATTCCACATGGGCGGTAGCAATGGTGATGCCGCGCTCTTTTTCTTCAGGTGCGTTGTCGATCTGATCGTAGGAAACGAATTCGCCGCCTTTCTGCAGGCTGGCAATCTTGGTAATGGCCGCGGTCAGTGTGGTTTTACCATGGTCGATGTGACCAATGGTACCAATGTTGACATGCGGCTTTGTGCGTTCATATTTTGCTTTGCCCATCGTACATCTCCTATCCGTAAAGAATGGTTACAGTTGACATCCTCCTCCGCCTTAAGCCGGAGGTTCCATGCGGAGGCAGACTGACGTCTGCAACCCTAGACGGGTTCCTGCGGAAACTGGACTGCTCGGAGGAACAAGGTTGTTTGTGTTTTTCACATTTCCGTTGCGGCATGCATCCAAACCAGGTCTTTTGAACCAGTGGCAGGCCGGACAGCCAATAAAGAGAATGCAGCGGAAAAGGCAGGAAATTCCAATTATGGTGACTGATATCCCCTGGCAGTGACTGCTGAGGGTGTTATGACAAACTGACGATGCCTCACGCATTGAAAAATGCATGGCTTGATACAAGGATTCTGATTTGGAGAGGGAGGAGAGAGGGTACATATGGAGCGGGAAACGGGATTCGAACCCGCAACCCTCAGCTTGGAAGGCTGATGCTCTAGCCGTTGAGCTATTCCCGCATCATGCGTAGGCTGAAGCGAATCCATGTACCGTAGTTCTCGACAGTTGTCTCCTACAGTCAAGGCGTGTGGCAAAATACTCGCACAGCTGCAATAAGCTGGTGGAGGGGGGTGGATTTGAACCACCGAAGTCGTAAGACGACAGATTTACAGTCTGTTCCCTTTGGCCACTCGGGAACCCCTCCAGAGATTGCAGACAGCGTGTCTGGAGCTGGCGATGGGACTTGAACCCGCAACCTGCTGATTACAAATCAGCTGCTCTACCAATTGAGCTACGCCAGCGACACGGGATCTATTACGAAATTTTTTCAACCTTGGCAAGCAGTTTTTCATTTTTTCGTCAAAATCAGCGAATTCTTCTTCAGACGTCCAAAGCTGACCCTTTCATGGCCTGCCAGATCCCTGATTGTCGACACCTCTGTGAAGTTTTTTTGCAGCAGGTTTCGGACAGCTTCACCTTGTTCTGCCCCGTGTTCAAGGTAAATACGGCCCCCAGGCAAAAGATGGTGGCTAGCTTCGTCAATGGCTGCCTGAAGCTGGGCAAGCCCGTGATTATCGGCAAAAAGAGCGAGGTGTGGCTCAAAGTTGAGCACCTCGTCCATGACGAGATCTTTCTCCTCATGGGCAATATAGGGAGGATTGGCCACAAGTACGTCAAGACACTGTTGCGCAAGGGGCAGGCTGCCAAGGTCAGCTCGCAGACATGTCAGGCGTTTTTCGAGACCATGCCGAGCCGTATTAGCTTTTGCCTGCGCCAGGGCACTGGCACTGATATCAATGAGCAGGCCTCGCCAGTTGGGGCAAAGATATGCCAGGGTAATTCCAAGATTTCCACTGCCTGTCCCAAGATCTGCAAAGCAGAGCCTGCGCTCGGTCGATTCCTGGGCGAGCACACACTCAATGATATGTTCGGTTTCAGGCCTAGGAATCAGTGTTGAGGCATTGACCTGAAAATCAAGACCGTAAAACTCGCGTGAGCCTAATATGTAGGCCAATGGTTCTCCGCGACTCCGTCTTCGCACAAGGGCAAAAAACGCTTTCCCTTGTTTACGGTCAAGGACTTCTTCACTTTTGAGCAAAAGGCCGCTTCTGTCCGTTGCCAGCACCTTTGCCAGAAGCAGACGAGCCGAAAGAGCCGGACTGTCACGCTTGGCTTTCGTTAAGATGCGTGCGGCAAGCCTTTGAGCTTCACGAACGCGCACCGGGCGCTTCCTCAAAGACCAGAGGAATGACCTCGTCGTAGGAATGCACTTTGTGGACCTTGATCTTTTTGAGCAGGTGCTGGGGAATATCCTCAAGGTCCTTGGCGTTTTCCTTGGGAATGAGCACATGCTTCAGTCCCTTGGCAACGCCGGCCAGGATTTTTTCCTTGATGCCGCCCACAGGCAGAACTCGGCCCTGCAGGGTAATTTCCCCCGTCATGCAGACGTCAGCGCGTACAGGTTTTTGGGTGATGGCGCTTAAGAGGGCCGTTGTCAGCGTTATGCCGGCTGAGGGACCGTCTTTGGGAGTGGCACCCGCAGGCACATGAATGTGCACATCCTGATTGCTCATAAATTCCGGATCAATGCCAAGCTTGTCTGCCCGGCTTCGCAGATAGCTGACGGCAGCGCGACCACTTTCCTTCATAACATCGCCAAGCTGCCCGGTGAGCGAGAGCTCGCCCTTGCCTTTCATGAGACACGCTTCAACGGTAAGCACAACACCGCCTGCTGCTGTCCAGGCAAGACCATGGGCTGTTCCGGCAGGTAGTGTCTTTTGGGTATCATCGTCCAGATAGCGTGGAATACCCAAAAGCTTTTCCACTTCTTTGACGCCAACCTTGAAGGGCCCTTTTTCGCCTTCTGCCTTCTTTCTGGCCACCTTGCGGCACAGGGATCCAATTTCCCGCTCCAGATTGCGCACGCCGGCCTCACGGGTGTACTGGCGGATAATGCGGGAAATGGCTGCTGTGCTTACCTCAAGCTCGGGCTCTTTCAGTCCATTTTCCTTGATCTGTTTGGGCAGAAGGTGCTCACGGGCAATATCCAGCTTTTCCTGTTCGGTGTAGCCTGAAAGCGTGATCAGCTCCATGCGGTCAAGGAGAGGCGCCGGAATGGTGTCGGTCTGATTGGCTGTACAGAGAAAGAGCACCTTGGAGAGGTTGAAAGGCACATTGAGATAGTGATCGCTAAAGGAGAAATTCTGTTCAGGGTCCAGTACCTCAAGCAGAGCTGAAGAGGGATCACCACGGAAATCCGTGCCGATTTTGTCCACTTCATCGAGCACAATGACGGGGTTGCGGGTCTGGCATTGCTTGATGGCCTGAATAATGCGGCCTGGCAGCGCCCCCACGTAGGTTCGGCGGTGCCCGCGGATTTCCGCCTCATCGTGCATGCCACCTAAGGAAATACGCTGAAATTTGCGTTTGATGGCGCGGGCTATGGATCGCCCAAGAGAGGTTTTGCCCACGCCTGGAGGGCCCACAAGGCAGAGGATGGGGCCTTTGGAGTCGGGATTGAGCTTGCGCACACTTAAAAATTCCAGAATGCGGTCTTTGACCTTATCAAGACCACAGTGATCCTCGTCGAGAATGGTCTTGGCCCGGGCAATATCCAGAGCATCCTTGGACATTTTTTTCCAGGGCAGGCTAACAATCCAGTCAAGATATGTATGGATAATGCTAGCCTCTGAAGAGTCTCCGTGCAGGCCGGCCAGGCGTTGCAGCTGCTTGTCGGCCTCTTTGCGCACATCAGGCGGAAGCCCTGCTTTGGCAATCTGCTCCTTGAGGTCGGCGATTTCGTCGTCGCCGGCAATGTCCTTTTCTCCCAGCTCTTGACGGATGGCCTTGATCTGTTCACGTAGATAATAGTCTTTTTGGGCCTTGTCCATGCCTTCACGGGCAGAGTTCTGAATTCTCGCCTGTACAGTGGCAATTTCCACTTCGTGCAGGAGTTTTTCATTGACCATCTGCAGACGCAGCAGGGGGTCCTCCACCTCTAGAAGTTTCTGGGCCTCATCCGTTTTCATGCGGATATTGGCGGCAATCAGATCTGCCAACCGGCCGGGATCATCAACACTTTTGAGAACCTGAGCAATATCAGGGGAAATGAGTCCACGCAGAGCAAGGACGCGTTCACTCTGCAATCTTGCAGATCTGAGGGCGGTTTCTACGATGTCGTCTTTGACGCACTGCTTTTCGGCAATGGGCTCAATCTGTGCCCAGAGACAGTCAGACTCGTTTTTAAAGTGCCGCACACGGGCCCGGCAGATACCCTGGATCAGGAGCTTGATGCGGTTGTCTGGCAACTTGAGCACGCGCAGGACATTGGCAACGGTACCTGTGGTATAGAGATCTTTAATCTCAGGATCATCCACCGTTTCGTCTTTTTGCGTACAAATAAGGATATGATGGCCCTGTCCCTCCAGTGCCTGCTCCACGGCAGTCACGGAACGCTTGCGGCTGATGAAGAGCGGCAGGATCATGTAGTTGAAGACGACCACATCGCGTACAGGGAGCACTGGCAGCAGGCTGCTGATTTCCTGAAGATTTTCTTCAGTCAGGAAACGCGACTGCGTATCTTGCGGGTTTTCGCTTGCGCCGTTGGAATTGTGGTCTTGAGGCATCATCTCCGACATTTTGTCGCTCCGTTGGTTGCATTGGCTTACAGACAAAAGAATATCAGTCAGGGCAGACTTTAACATAAGTCTGCTTCCGATGCTGACAAGGGAAAAATTGAGATTTCTTTTGTGATACGGGCGGAAGGTTGTCGTGCAAGCGATATGTCTCACTTAGACAACCAGGAAGTTCGTTGGGGGGGAGCTAGCTTCTGCGGGCAAAAAGCCGGGTCATCTCAATGACCAGGGTGTCCAGAGCCTTGGCAACGGAGGGGATGCTTCCCTGCTTGAGTTTCCACTCTACATCCACAAGCAGACTCATAGCTTGGGCAACCTTGGCTCGTGGTAGCGATGCCGTACTGCCAAAGCCAGATGTGTTTTTCCACATGGCGCGGATATTGCGGTCAAGCAGAACTGAAAGGGTAAAAAAAGCGCGCTCAGGCTCGGATTCCGTCTTGAGGGCCGAGAGAACCTTGGGGAGATTGCCACTCTGAATATTGCGCAGAAAGGTAAAAATATCCTGTTCGCGTTCGGATCTCTGCCATTCTCTGACGTCAAGGCGGTCTTTTTCCGCATAGTAGAGGGCAAGTTTAGTAAGTTCACTGTCAATGCTTAACGCATCAAGTGGCGTGGTCTGGGCTAAATCTCTGAGCAGATCCGGGGGAAGGCTATAGCCGAGTTCCCTGGCACGCTTTGTCACGTAGTCATGTACCGTGTTCTGGCTTAATCCCGCATCTCGCCAGACCCAGCCGTTTTTTTCAGCCAGCTTGAGACAGGCTCTTTTGCCAAGGTGAGCAGGGAGCTTGGGTGATCCCTTTGTCCACTCGCCTTCAAGACAGAAGATTGGCCAGCAGTAGGGCGAAAGCCTGGGCAGCATCTTCTCGATTTTGTCCCAAATCTTGGCATTCCAGCGTTCAGCACTGTGCACCAGAAGACAGGTCGAGGTTCCAAGCAGACCTCCGGCATCAAAAGATTCAAAAAAGCTGTCTTGCGGCGTTTCATCGCCCCAGAAGGTTTTGATCTGCCATGCACCTTGAGACGGTGCAAACTGGGACAGCAAAGCCTTGGCCTTCTGCTTGCCAAGGCCGCTGTCCGGGCAGATGAGCATGCTAAACGCCGGTCTGCGTGGAGTTTTTGGCAATGCCATATTATTTGGCGACAATATTCACGAGTTTTCCGGGCACAACAATGATCTTTTTGACCGCGAGCCCGGCTGTATGACGTTTGACGCTGTCATTGGCGAGAGCCGCCTCTTCCATACCCTTTTGATCAAGCCCAGCCGGTACACTGATATTCGCTCTGAGTTTACCGTTGACCTGGACGGCAATGTTCAGAAGGTCTTTTTCGAGGGCTTTGGCATCGACTTCGGGCCAGCGTTCATCGCCAAGGCGCGTTGTGTGTCCCATCAGCTCCCAGAGTTCCTCGCAGAGATGGGGTGTGATCGGTGAGAGCAGAGTGAGCACTGTGGCCATGGCTGAAGAGAAAATGCGCTGGGCACCTGGCTCCGTTCCCATCTTTTCGCGAGTAAGGTACATGGCATTGACCAGTTCCATGATCTGCGCAATGGCCGTGTTAAACTGAAAACGCTCGCAGAGATCTTCACGTACTTTTTTGACGGTTTCATGCTCTTTGCGGCGCAGTTCTTTACAGAGATTATTTGTGGCATCGGCTGCTTCTGAGGCGCAGGCACGCACAGGCAAAAGCCGATCTGCAGCATCCATGAAAAGGCGCCAGACGCGCGCGAGAAAACGCGATGAACCTTCAATACCGGCATCAGACCAGTCAAAGTCGCGTTCGGGAGGTGCCGCAAAAAGGCAGAAGAGGCGGACAGTGTCTGCCCCGTAGCGGTCAATCATCTCTGTGGGATTCACCACATTCCCCTTGGACTTGCTCATCTTGCTGCCTTCCTTGAGCACCATACCCTGCGTCAGGAGATTGCTGAAAGGTTCGGCAAGATTTTTAGGATAGATGTCAAGGTCGCGCAGTGCTTTGGTGAAAAAGCGCGCATAGAGCAGATGGAGAATGGCATGCTCAACGCCGCCGATATACTGGTCAACAGGCAGCCAGTAGTTCATGGCTTCCTGGTCGAACGCCGCTTCCGTGTTTCTTGCTGAAGTGTAGCGCGCAAAATACCAGGACGATTCCATGAAGGTATCCATGGTGTCGGTTTCACGCCTGGCTTTGCCGCCACATTTGGGACAGGTGCAGGCTGTGAAAGATTCTTCCCCGGGCAGGGGAGATCTGCCGTCATCGAGAACCTTGAGATCCAGGGGCAGCAAAACTGGCAAATTCTCGCTTTTTTCGGCAACAACACCGCATTTTTCGCAGTAAACAACAGGAATTGGCGCACCCCAGTAGCGTTGGCGAGAGATGTTCCAGTCACGCAGACGGTACTGCACTGTGGCTTTGCCAAGGCCAAGGCTTTCTAATTTTTGGCTGATGGCCTGTTTGGCTGTCTCATTGTCCAGTCCGTCAAATTCACCGGAATTGATAAGTTTTCCCGGTCCTGTCATGGCGGCTTCCTGCGGATGAGGCAGTCCACCTTCAGGCTCGATAATGGGGACGATGGGCAGGTGATATTTGCGGGCAAAGTCAAAATCGCGCTGATCGGCATAGGGCACGCCCATGACAGCTCCCGTTCCGTAGCTTGCGAGAACAAAATTGCCAAGCCAGATGGGAATACGCTTGCCGGTGAGGGGATGGAGCACATAGGCTTCTGTGGCAATACCCTCTTTTTCAAGGGTTTCTGCCTGACGGTCCAGACGGTCCATATTGCGGATGCGCGTGATAAAGGCGCGGATTTCGTTCTCACGGCTTGAGCCTTGGATCAGCTTCTCGACCAAGGGATGCTCTGGGGCAAGTGTCAGAAAAGTCACGCCAAAAAGGGTGTCCGGGCGAGTGGTAAAAACCTTGATCGTTGTCTGACCGTCAATGGCCGAAGGCAGGGTAAACGCAACCTCGCAGCCATGGGATTTGCCAATCCAGTTGCGCTGCATGGCAAGAACGCGTTCCGGCCACTTACCGGAAAGCAGGTCAAGATCGGCTAGCAATTCATCGGCATAGGCGGTGATGCGCAGAAACCACTGGGTCAGTTCCTTCTGCTCGACGATGCTGTCACAGCGCCAGCACTGCCCGTCAATAACCTGTTCATTGGCCAGCACCGTATGACAGGAAGGACACCAGTTCTGTGGGGCTTTTTTGCGGTAGACCAGGCCCTTGTCCAGAAGTCGCAGAAAGAATTCCTGCTCCCAGCGGTAGTACTCAGGACGACAGGTGGCCAGTTCTCGGCGCCAGTCGTAGGAATAGCCGAGACGCTTGAGCTGGCTGCGCATGGTGTCAATATTGGCATAGGTCCATTCGGCGGGGTGCACATGGTTCTTGATGGCTGCGTTTTCCGCCGGCAGACCAAAAGCGTCCCAACCCATGGGATGGAGCACATTGAAACCTTCCATGCGTTTGCTGCGAGCCATGACGTCGCCGATGCAGTAGTTGCGGACATGGCCCATGTGGATATTCCCCGAAGGATAGGGAAACATCTCAAGCACATAGTATTTCTTTTTGTCAGCATCTACTGAACAATTCCATGCGCCTTCGCTCTGCCAGCGGGCCTGCCATTTCTTTTCAATGTCCTGTGCGTGGTACGGCTTCTGTTGCATCAAAAAAAACCGGACCGCGGCAGCGGCCCGCCTCCATGAAGTTAGCTGTTGGGGGAGAAATCAGGCTTTGTCCGCAGCTTTTTTGGTGTGCTCACGGACAGCGGCGTCGAGAATGCCATTGATAAATTTTCTCGCCTGGGCTTCGGCAAAGTGACTGCTGAGTTCAAGAGCCTCGTTGATCACCACCTTGGGTGGGGTATCATTGCGGAAGAAGAGCTCAAAAAGGGCCAGTCTGAGTACCGTGATCTCAATGTGTCCGATGCGATCAAGTCGCCAGTTCTGGGAAAAACGCGAAATGAGCGCATCAATGGGATCGCGCATGGACCAGACCCCAAAGACCAGCTCCCAGGCAAAACCTGAGCAGGTCCCGCGGCTTTCCAGATCCTCACTTTTTTCGTCTTCACGCGAAGGATAGCTCATAAAGGCCTGACGCAGTTCGTCCTGGTTCTGGACCTGAGCAAAGGAAAGTCCGTAGAGCACCTGAAAGGCCAGCATACGGGCCTGATGCCGTCTGGAATTGCGCGTTCTGGGCATGGTCTAGAGCTGCTCCATCAGGCGCACGGTTTCAAGCAGGGCAAGCGTTGCTTCCACGCCCTTATTGCCAGCCTTGGAGCCTGCCCGCTCAATGGCTTGTTCCACAGTGTCACAGGTCAGAAGACCAAAGCCAATGGGCGTTGAAAAATTGAGCATGGTCTGGGCAATACCCTTGCTGGCTTCAGCACAGACATAGTCAAAATGCGGCGTTCCCCCGCGGATCACGGCTCCCAGCGCAATGATGCCGTCGTACTGCTGGGAATGGGCAAGCTTTTGGCAAATGAGTGGCAGTTCAAAAGCTCCCGGCACCCGCACAAGTACAACCTTGTTCATGTCCGCATCGTGTCGTTCCAGACAGTCAAGGGCTCCGTCGATGAGATGCTGCACAATAAAGTTATTGAAACGTGTGGCAACGATGGCGATGCGCAGATTTTGCGCGACGAGCTTGCCTTCGATAGTTTTGATCTCTTTCATGTTTTTTTCAGCGCTGATTGGTACCTTGGCCGCTATTGCGCTGCCTCCCTTGCGGCTGATGGTGGCTTATCTCACAAAAAACCGTTGCGCATGAGCAGCTCATAGTCCACGCCACCCTGCGTTTTGTCGCGCCCCTTGTCTTCAAGGGCAAGGCTGCGCTGCACGTATTTGCCCAAAATATCTGTTTCCAGATTGATCAGACTGCCTTCCTGCCAGTCGGCAACTGTCGTGTGCGAGAAGGTTTCGGGAATAACATTGACAGTCAGATAGTCAGGCCCGACGCTGTTGATGGTCAAGCTTATCCCGTCAAGGGCCACAGAGCCTTTGGCCACAATCTGTCCGGCCAGAGTCTTGGGATAGCTGATGGTGAAGCAGACCGAAAGGCCTGTCCGGGCTTTTTTGAGAACTGTGGCGACGCAGTCCACATGACCTGTGACAAGATGCCCACCCAAGCGATCCCCCAGGCAAAGTGCACGTTCAAGATTGGGACGGGAATTGAGCGTCAGCTGTCTCAGGGTCGTTTTGGCGAGCGTCTCTGCTGAGGCATAGAGTAGGAAGGTATTTCCACTGTGTGCTTCAACGGTCAGGCAGGCCCCGTTGACGGCAATGGATTCGCCATCCTCAATCTCGGCAAAGGCCGCCTGATTTTCTGCGGCAAGCTTCAGGCGTCTGTCAGTACCCTGGCTTTTCACCTCAAGCACACAAGCCCGGCTGGTAATCAGGCCTGTGAACATCTTACGCCTCGTGTACCTTGGGCCTGAGGAGAATATGGACGTCATTGTCCACCTGCTCACAGCCTGTGCAGCGCAGAGAAATGGCTTCGGCCAGAGTCAGGGGCATGCGGTTGGTGAACAGCGGCAATGCGTCATTATCAGCCAAAAAGGTTGGTGCCAGATGAAGGTGAAATTCATCCACAAGTTGCTCTTCGAGAAGGCTTACGGCAAGTTCTCCTCCGCCTTCACAGAGCACGTAGGGACAGTGCAGTTCGTGGTAGAGATTTTTGAGGAGACCGCGCAGATCCGTAGAGCCGTTGATATACTGGGGAATGGGAAAAACGCGCACCCCAAGTTTGCGCAGTTCCTGAGCCTGGGTGGAGGCGGCAGCTGCGGCTGAGGCGAGAAAAATGGTCTCCTCGGGTCTTTCCTGTAAAAGCGCAAATTCGTCTCTGGCCTGAGGGAGGTGTGAGGTGAGGACACAGGCAAGAGGTTGAGGGGTCTGTGGCTGGTCTGGCAGGCGAAACGTCAGCTGAGGATTATCCTGACGGAAGGTTTTGCCCCCCACAAGAACGAGTCCACCGGCCTGCCCGATTTTCTGTCGCAGCCTGTGCACGGCCTCTCGCGAGGCCTCACAGCTAATCCACTGCGATTGACCTGTGCGCGTGGCAATGCGTCCGTCCATGGTGGCGGCCATTTTCAGCAGAAGATATGGACGGTCCATGGTTTTCCAGACAAGAAAATCGGCGATGAGATCGCGGCAAGCCTCTGCGCAGACCGGCCCTACGACCTCGAGGCCATGCTCGCGCAGAATTTCTGCTCCGCCACCTGCCTCGTCTGTGGGATCGAGATAACCGATGACGACTTTCTTGATTCCTGCTTTGAGAATGGCCTCAGTGCAGGGCGGGGTTTTGCCCTGATGCTTGCAGGGTTCGAGAGTGACCACCAAGGTACAGAGGGCTGGATCAATGCCTTTTTCCCGGGCATCATTGAGACATTCCACTTCGGCATGAGGTTGGCCTGCCACATGGTGCCAGCCGCGAGCAACAATCTTCTCATCCTGAACAAGAACGGCACCGACACAGGGGTTGGGATACGTCAGCCACTGGCTGCGCTGCGCCTGCCTGATGGCTTCCTGCATGAAGACGGCATACGCTTCTGCACTCATTACGTTATCGGCGCTGACTTTGGCTGCGCCGCCTCCTCATTCATAGTATTGGCCTCTGCAGACGGCTGGTGACCGGGAATGGCGATGGGAATGACAGGAATGCCGGCTTCCTTGAACATGGACTGAGAGAGTTCGTCAGGATAGGCCTCGGCATAGTAGATGGTGCGTACCTTGCAGTTGATGAGCATTTTGCAGCAAAGCACGCAGGGATAGGTCGTGGTATAGATGTCCGCTCCCTGAATGCTGATGCCGTTGGTGGCGGCCTGAATAATGACATTTTGCTCGGCATGCAGGCCACGGCAGATTTCATGGCGTTGGCCTGAGGGAATGCCGAGCTGCTGGCGCAGGCAGCCAGTGTCAAGACAGTGGGTAAGACCCTGAGGCACGCCATTATAGCCTGTGGCCAGGATACGATTGTCCCGCACAGCCAGAGCGCCGACATGCCGACGCAGGCATGTGGAGCGCTCACGCACTAAATCCACAATGTGCATAAAATAATCAGGCCAAGGGAGTCGTGACATGGGGGCCTACCAGGCAAAAAGCGGGAAAGAACGGGCAAATTCCTCAACTTCGGCGTGGATACGGGCGAGGGCCTGGGGATCATTGTGCTCGGTCAGCGCGCGATGCATGAAGCCGGCAACAGTGCGCATATCTTCCTCCTTGAGACCGCGGGTTGTCAGGGCTGGTGTGCCCACACGAATGCCGCTGGTCACAAAGGGTGAGCGCGTCTCAAAGGGAATGCTGTTTTTATTGACGGTGATGCCTGCACTGTCTAAGACGCCTTCGGCATCCTTGCCTGTCATGCCGGTGGGGGTCAGATCAATGAGCAGAAGATGATTGTCTGTGCCACCGCTCACAAGCGTATAGCCAAGGCGCAGAAGTTCACGGGCCAGTGCCTGGCCATTGGCCAGGATCTGTTTCTGATAGGTGAGAAACTGGGGACGCAGTGCTTCCTTAAAGGCAACAGCCTTGGCGGCGATGACGTGCATGAGCGGACCGCCCTGGGTTCCCGGGAAAATCTGGCTGTCAATCTTCTTGCCGTACTCTGCATTGTCCGTGAGAATCATGCCGCCTCTAGGCCCACGCAGTGTTTTATGGGTTGTGGTTGAAACAACATCCGCATAGGGCAGGGGGCTCATGTGCAGACCCGTAGCCACAAGACCGGCAATATGCGCCATATCTACGAAGAGAAGGGCTCCCACCTCACGGGCAATGGCCTGGAAACGGGCAAAGTCAATGGCTCTGGGATAGGCGCTCGCCCCTGCCAGAATCATTGCCGGATGCGATTCTTTGGCCCGTTTGGCCAGTTCATCGTAGTCAATACAGCCGCTTTCACGATCTACGCCGTAGGGAACGATGGTGAACTGCCGGCCCGAAAAATTGACGGGAGAGCCGTGGCTGAGGTGACCGCCGTGGGCAAGATTCATGCTCATGACGGTTGCGCCCGGTTTGAGGAACGCATAGTAGACGGCCATATTGGCCTGAGAACCTGAATGCGGCTGCACATTAACATGAACCGCGTTGAAAAGTTCGCGGGCCCTGCTGCGTGCAAGATCCTCAATGATGTCCACAAATTCGCAGCCCCCGTAATAGCGTTTACCGGGATAACCTTCGGCGTATTTGTGGGTGAGAATGCTCCCCTGAGCCTGTCGCACAGCAGCTGAAACAAAATTTTCCGAAGCAATGAGCTCAAGTTTGGAAATCTGACGTTCGGCTTCCTTGGCAATGGCCCGGGCCACTTCAAGATCCTGTAAGAATATCTCGTCCATGGTGTTTTCTAGGGCTAGAGGGTGAAGTGGGTGGGCCTGTCTATTCAGGCATCGTAGCGCTTGAGAATGATGCTTGCGTTGGTTCCGCCAAAGCCAAAGGAATTGCACATGGCGTACTCACAGGCGCATTTGCAGGATCCGTCTGCCAGGTAGTTGAGATCACAGTCAGGAGAGGGCTCCTTGAGATTGATGGTACCGGGCAGTGTTTCGGTCTTGATAGCCAGAGCCGTGAAGACAGTTTCGATACCGCCCGCGGCTCCCAGAAGATGACCTGTCATGGATTTTGTGGCGGAAATTTTTAACTTGGGCGCATGGCTGCCGAAAACAAGCTTCATGGCTTTGGTTTCAGTGCTGTCATTGAGCATGGTGGAGGTGGCATGAGCATTGATATGCTCCACAGCCTCTGGCGCAATGCCGGCATCCTTTAAGGCATTCTGCATAGCCCGGGCCATGCCGACGCCTGTCTCCAGAGGTGCCGTCATATGGTGGGCATCACAGGAGGCTCCGTAGCCGACAACTTCAGCATAGATCTTGGCTCCGCGTGCCTTGGCACTTTCAAGATCCTCAAGCAGCAGAAGACCCGCCCCCTCGCCAATGACAAAACCGTCGCGATTTTTTTCAAAGGGACGGGAAGCAAGGGTCGGCGTGTCATTATAGTGGCTGGACAAGGCTTTGAGTGCCGTAAAACCAGAAACTCCCAGTGGTGTAATGGTGGCTTCGCAGCCGCCGGAGATGACTGCCTTGGCTCGGCCGAGGAGAATTTCGCCAAAGGCACTGCCAAGGGCATGAATGCCCGAGGCACAGGCCGAAGTCGTCACAAAATTGCTGCCCTTGGCCTGACAGGCCATGGCAATCTGTCCCGGGCCCATATTGGAGATGAGCATGGGGATCATGAACGGTGAGATTTTATTCGGCCCTGCCTGCAGAAGTTTGCTGTGATAGGTCTCAATGGTCCTCAGACCCCCGAGGCCAACGCCAAGAATCACAGCTACGTCAAAGGCATTGCTTTCGTCAATGGCGAAATGCGCATCTTCAAACAGCATCTTCTGACAGGCCATGGCAAACTGCGTGAATCTGTCCATGTGCTTCGCCTGTTTGGCTGTCATATAGTTTTCTGGCTGAAAATCTTTGACTTCACCTGCGATTTTCGAAGTGTAGTTCTGGGCGTCAAAGAGGGTGATGGGGCCTATGCCGGATTCACCTCTCAGCAGACGTTCCCAGGTGGTCTGAGAATCATTGGCAAGAGGGGTAATGCCGGCAATACCTGTGATGACAACACGGGGGCGAGACATGGGAAATCCTTTTCACAGTTGCACAGAAAGAAAAAGGGAGGGCAGTGGAAAAAAACGGCACGATCTCAGCAAAGAGACCGTGCCTTGGAACTTATTTCTTATTTTTTTCGATATAGGCCACGGCGTCCTGAACTTTCTGAATTTTCTGGGCGTCTTCATCGGCGATTTCGATGTCGAACTCTTCTTCCATGGCCATAATCAGCTCGGTCAGATCAAGAGAATCCGCACCCAGATCTTCCACAAAGGAGGCTTCGGGACGGACATTGGCCGCTTCCACGCCAAGCTGATCGACAATGATTTTTTGTACCTTTTCAGCAATATCAGACATAATTCCTCCAAAAGGGTCTTCTTACCATATTCTTCCCGGTCCAGCTCATGTCTGGCTCTGCTTGAGTTGCGACCGTGAACGTACAGGTTAAAGGTCCGCCCGACCTCAACTTCTGCAAAGTTCCGAGAGTGACTTTAGTTTACGGCAGGGGGGCTGTGCTGTCAACGAGGCTAACAATACATGCCACCATTCACTGAAAGCACCTGTCCGGTGATATAGGCAGCTTTTTCCGAAGCCAGAAACGAGACAGCCATGGCGACATCCTCGGCTGTACCCATGCGCTTCAGGGGGATGGCCTCCACATATTGGGCTTTGACCTCGGCAGGCAGGCCGGCAGTCATATCCGTTTCAATAAAACCGGGGGCCACGGCATTGCAGGTGATTTGGCGCGAGGCCAGCTCCTTGGCGCAGCTTTTGGTCAGGCCGATGATACCTGCCTTGGCGGCGGCATAGTTAGCCTGGCCGGCATTGCCCATCAGTCCGACCACAGAGCTGATGTTCACGATGCGGCCGGCACGATTTTTACTCATGATCTTGGCCGCTTCCTGGGTGACCACGAAGGTCCCTCGCAGGCAGACGTCAACCACAGCCATGAAATCGTCTTCCTTCATACGGATGAGCAGTCCGTCCCGGGTAATGCCTGCATTGTTCACAAGACAGGCAAGGCGAATACGATCTTTGACTTCTTCTTTGAAAAAGTTGCGGATAGCTTGACTGTCGCCGATATCAAGAGCGGCATGCCGGGCAAGACCCCCCATGGCCTGTATTTCCTGAACCACAGCAATAGCCTCTTCCTCCTTGCTGCGGTAGGTCAGAAGAATCTGATAGCCGTCTTTGGCCAGGGCTTTGGCAATGGCCTGACCGATGCCTCTGCTGCCGCCGGTGACCAGGGCAGTTGGCTTTTCTGGGTCGAGAACTGTCTGTGACATTGTCTTTCAGCGTCATAAACCCGGCGCAATGCCAGGGAGGAAACGCCGCCTCCAGTAGTTTTCCAATTGGTTGAGAAAATGCGCCTTGGGACGAGTCTTCCTGAAATCGGACTTTACCTGTCGCGTCATGGACCGATGTCAGGCGCAGACGGCCCGGATGATCGATCAAAAGTAAGGAAAAAAAGAGGGGATTGAGCGTGTGCACCCAGAAAGAAAGGGCGGGCGGGAAGCGGGATGGGTCTTAGAGAGCCCGTGAAAAACGCGTCAGTTCCTCATTGGCCACAATTGTCTCGGCAAGCCGGGCATTGGTCTGTTTCCGAACAAAGGTCGCGCTCATCTTGATGGCATTACTCATGGCCAGGCTGTTGGAACGGCCATGGCAGACGATCACCAGTCCCTGCAGTCCCAGAAGCGGGGCGCCTCCGTAGGAGGCATAATCGATGGTGTGGGCGAAATTTTTAAAGGCGCCCTTGGCCAGCATGGCGCCAAGAGCAGGAAGAATACCCGAAGTGAAGAGGCGTTTGAGCATGCGCATGAGTGAAGCCGCCAGACCCTCGCTCATCTTGACCACAACATTGCCCACAAAACCATCGCAGACCACCACATCAATGTTGCCGGTGAAAATGTCGCGGCCTTCGGCATTACCGACGAAATTGATGTTTTGGGCCAACTTCAGAAGCTCATAGGCCTCTTTAACCTGACTATTGCCCTTGCCCTCTTCCTCACCGATGCTCAGTAGACTGACTCTGGGTGCCGGATAGTTAAGAAGATCCCTGGCAAAAGCGTCTCCCATCAGGCCAAACTGAAAAAGGTGATAGGGCCGGCAGTCCACATTGGCGCCTGCGTCAATGACCACCACCGGGTTCTTCTCCGTGGGCAGCATGGCCGCAAGGGCCGGACGCTCAACCCCGGGCAGGCGTCCGATGGTGAACATACCACAGGCCACCGAAGCTCCGGAATGGCCCGCACTGACGACCCCGTTGGCTGTGCCTTCCTTAACGAGACGACAGGCCACCTGAATGGAGGCATCCTTTTTGCGGCGCAGAACATCACTTGCTTTGTCGTTCATGCGCACGACATCACTTGCGTGCACAACGTCATAGCTCGCGCCCTGAAGATTCAGGCGGGAAAGCTCCGCCTCAATCTTCGCCGTATCGCCCACCAGACGAACATGCAGGTCGTACTGGCGTGAGGCGTCAATAGCACCGGGAACGACCACTGAGGGGCCAAAATCACCCCCCATGGCATCGACAGCTATGACTGGACGTTCCATTATTCAGTGACTGGTTTCTTGCTCACCACGAGACGATTATGGTATTTGCCACAAGCAGGGCAAACTCTGTGCGGCAGGGTGGGCTCACCACACACACAGTAGATGACAGAGGGAACAGCCACACGGTCATGAGAGCGGCGCATACCTTTACGAGAACGTGATTTTTTATTCTGCTGAACAGCCATAGTAAGCTCCTGAAAAACTCTTTGCGGAAGGTTCCGCAACTGAAAAAAGCGTCAATAAACCTTCCCCCACGGTGGGAGAAAAAAAGTCAAAAGACTATAAGCTAATGCCCAGACGCTGTCTAGGCTTTGTGGGCTCTGGATGAAAAAAAACACGGCAGATGCCAGAACAGACTATCTTCTACTCAGGTCGGCCTTCTTGTCAATGCCTAAGAGGC
>JAFXOX010000005.1 GCA_017528345.1 Desulfovibrio sp. | reverse complement strand
CTCCCCAGAGCAGGGAAAAAGATTGGCGATGGGAAACGACTACACCTGGCCGTAGGAACGCAGGCGATTCTGCAGCATGGCGTTTTGCACGCCAGGCTGCGAGGCAAAATTCTGACCGGCATAGGCTGTCGCAGCCGGCTTCTCGGGAGCCGCAGGAGCCGCTGCCTGCTGGGGCATCATCCGCCCGTAGGCGGCACGTGCCTGCAAACCGGAGACGGGAGCAGCACCCGCAGCCGTCCCTGACATGAGGGGCTGAGCCCGCTTATTCACGGAACCTGCAGGTTGCATACGCTGCGAGATCTGCTGTACGGCACTCTTGGCCTCAGGACGATTGAGAATTTCCGCGTAAGCACTGCGCAGGCCTTCAATAATCTTGACGACGCTGTCCAGAGCATTGAGATCCAGCTTAAGATTGGCCTGCAAGAGCCTGGCTGTACATAAAAAATAGAGATTATTGAGATTGGTGGCTAAACTTCCGCCCTTTTCAATATTCAGCGAACTTGAGAGCTCATTGATGATATCAATGACCTTTGAAATCAGAATGCCTTTGGCGGCATAGTCCTTAGCCAGTATCTTCTCGCGCGCCTGCTGCAAAAACTTCAGCGCGCCATCATAGAGCATGATCAGAAGATGACCCTGATCGGTGGTACTGACATTCGTCTTAAAATACGCATGTGCTGCCTTGTTCATATGAAATCCTTTTCCCTTGTTTCTGCACGATCCTGTGCAGGTGGGGTCACAACGCCCCTGATTCGCGCTTTCGCGCATTAACTAAGTTGTTTAAGCTGAGATTCGAGAGATGTCTGCTGATCGTTGAGCTGTCGTAATAAGGTCTCAATATTGGAGAACACATTCTTTTGTCGCTTATACCAGGTATCAAGACGTCGTTGTTCATTGGAGATGGACTTGTCAATATTCTTCATAATACCGGCATAATTGGCCTTTAACGTCATCATGGCGCCGTTTTCGCTTTTGAGCGAAAGCTGAGCTTCTATGACATCGTCAGGCGCCTTGGAATTAACATTGACGTCATTGTAGACGAGTTCCTTGGTGAGAAAACTCTCCGCAGTCTGCACGAGCCCCTGCTTAATACGCACCTGTCCGGTATGTGTGCCTTCAGTCAGGTCATCAATATTGATGGCCATGCCTCGAGCGGCACCTGAGGCACAGGTATAGTAGTAGCCGCCGCGTGTTTCATCGCGCACGCAGGCCTCGCCGCCTATGGTCACATTGGAGATGTGGCCCGTGGAATCCACATCATAGGATACATCATAAATGCCTGCCTCAGTGATGCTTGCGACATGGCTATTGTATCTGAAGTCAGCTGAGGTTGATGTGCCTGTTCCTTCCGAGACAAAGAAATCGACAAGATCCGAGATATGGTTGTTCAGCATATTCTCGTAGTTTTCCTGGTCCATGTTCTGGAGGTAATCGGACCTGGGGGCGATGACCAGAAGACCATAGGTTGCACTTGTCGTGTCGGTATCGGTCTTTACACCAAGATTGGACAGGCATGAGAGCATATCACCGGACAAAAGATCATCGGCCGTAGCCATGGCCTGAAAGCCCGGAGGCGTGCCTGTCACCACACTCAAAAAGCGCGACTTGACGAGCTGTACGCCGTAGTTACCAGTCAGAAGGCCGCCCTTTTCCGCGGTCAGCGTGGACTTACTGTAATTCTTGTTGCCAATGTCGTTGGGATCGTTGGATGTGGTCTCCTTGTCTTCGTCCACCTTGGTCAGTTCATTGATGGTCATGACCACGGAATTGACGGCATCGAGGAAATTTTGAATGGAGGTTTCCACAGAAGCAATATCCGTGGAAACGGTGAGATTGCTTTCACCAGCCCCGTGTAGGGTGAGAGAAACGCCATCCAGAAGATCGGTGATGGTATTGGATTCCGACTCCATGGCCATAGGCCAGTTGTCGACCTGATAAATGGCATTGCTTGACTTGGTGATGCTCCAGATAGACGATGAGACAATCTGCCCTGACAGGCCTGTGCAGTTTAGGGACTGAATATTGGAAACGTTGAGATACGCCTCACCTGATGTTGCGGCATCAACCCAGGGGTTGCCTTCACTGTCCAGAAGGGCGACTTCGCAATCTGTTCCACTGAGCTGGTTGCGAAGTTCAGCGATAATTTCATCCCTTGTTGAACCACTAGCCATGGAAAAATTGATATTTGAACCATCATTCAAAACAAGGGAGTAGGTCAATTCGGGCGCTTCTTCCAGATAACGGACAGGATTTCCTTCTCCGTCTGTTGTGCTGAAAAATGAGGATGCGTCCATCTGCATAGTCACATCACTCATCTTGGAGCTCACGCCGGAATTTGTCGTGCTGCCTGTGGAAAGGAAGAAACTCTTGACACCGTCAAGGGCTAACACACTGTTGCCACTGCTATCCGTTGATTCAGTATAGGTCTGACCGTGATTGTCCATGGCAGCCTTGATGGCCGCAAGCAGGTCACTGTTGGTAAGGTCACCGGTCAGGGGATTGCCGTCAGCTGTTTCATCCACATAGATGGCACTGCCATCCGAGGTCACAATGGTATAGCGCAGAGGGTCACCAGTACCGGAAGCAGCCCCGTCAATGCGCGAAGAAAGCTTGCCAGAGGCAAAGGTGAGATTGGTTTTGGCATCGATCATCGAGGACGTCATGGTGTCCTCAGTGCCGGTCGCAGCATAGCTTGTTGCAGAAAGCCCAAGGTCGCCAAGATCGTAGCCTGCGACATCAATGCCGGCAATGTTTGCCAGCTTGAGCTCATAGTTGCCCGAATTCTGCTTGACGGAAGCCGTACTCTGCAGCGACTGCTTGAGCTGATTGAGAAAATCCTTTTTCGTTGATGAGCTATCGAGAGAAAAGGTCCTGGTATTTCCATCGGACAAATGCACGGTGAAATCCAGGGTTTCTGAGGGACTTGTGCTTAACAGCTGCTCGTTCTGATCACTGCCGGCAGAAACGGTCAGGCCTCCAGGGGTATAGCTCGGCTTACCCTCATAGCTGCGTGTTAGTGAGGTGATACCACCAATCAAAAGATTCCCTGAGGCGTCAAAACTTGTGGTCACAAGACCTGTGCCTGCGGCATTCGTCAGAGCCTGGGCAAGGTCCTCATCTGTGGCATCACCCTTGAGTGTGACGGTGATCTTGCTGCCACTTTCAAGGGTGGCGGTATAGGTAAACTTGGTGGGATTGGTTACAGCCTCTGTCATGTCATACCCAGTGTTGGTACTCCAGACAGAGCTTGACTGCGAGACGTTCATGCCCTCAAGGGCACAGTCATAGATTGACAAAGAATTGGATTCACCGGTAGAGGTGCCGGCTATCTGGTAGACATAGCCGTTACCGGTATTGATCACCGACATCCTGATGCCGGGATTTGTCGAAGAATTGTTGATCATGCTGACAAAGGATTCAAGCGTCGTATTGGGTGCTATGTCGTAGCTATAGTGCTTGCCAGCGTAATCGAAGGCAAAGGTGACGGTCTGGCCGGTCTTATTAATGATATCGTCCTTGTTCTCAAAAACCGCGCCAGTATTACACCAGATGGCATTACTGGCTATCTGGGAGACCATAATCTTATGCTGTCCGTCTTTGGCTGAGCCAGTTGCGAGAGCTGTGAGCACCTTTTCGTCTGTACTCACGGCATTCTTAGTCACGAAACTGTTGGGGCTGCCAATAGCAGAAAGCATCTGTTTGGCTGCAGACATCTGATCGATGACCGTATTAAAGGCATCGTAACGTAGCTGCCAATCGCTCTTCCAGGCCTGCAGCTGGTTTAGCTGAGACTTTTCTACCGAATACAGCTGCTCGAGTACGGTATCGAAATTGGTATCCATACCGCTCAAGCCGGAGATGGCAGTTGAGCCTGAAATACTGATAGACATAGTTCCTCACAAAGACTTTTTGCCAAATGGACTCTTTTTTACCCTGAGAAATTTTATGCAAAAAGCATGCTAACTTAAGCAGCTAGAGAGTTGCCGAGAAAAAAGCTCTTCCTTGTTTGTATCGGCACCGTCTTTGAAAAGTTTAGAGAACACGTTTTTTTTTACAGGTTGGGGAGATTGAGAAAATGTTGCCAGCGTGCCAGAAGACCGCGTACTGCCTTGCCTCTGTGACTGCGACTGGTTTTCTGTTCACTGGTGAGCATGGCAGCTGTTGTGCCGATTTCTGGATCAAAGAAGAGCGGATCGTAACCAAAACCATTGTTGCCCATGGGAGCCGTCAAAATGCGACCTTCCCAATGTGCTTCGACGGTTAACTCGCGGCCATCAGGGCGTACTGCAGCCATGCACGTCACAAAGCGGCAGCCTCGGCGCGATTCAGGCAGTCCCTCCATTTCAAAGAGGAGTTTGCGCATATTGCGCTGATCACGGTTTTCTCCCTCAAGCAGAGGCCAGTCATCAGCATAGCGGGCTGAGTGAACGCCAGGTCGGCCATGCAGAGCCTCAACTTCAAGACCTGAATCGTCGGCCACAGCAATCAGATGGGTCAGCTTGGCCACCTGACGAGCCTTGATCAGCGCATTCTGGGCAAAAGTCGCACCATTTTCCTCAACTGGCGGAAGATCCGGAAAGTCGGCAAGACCGAGCAAACGCACACCCATTGCCGCCATAGGGGCGGACAGCTCACGGATTTTGCCAGCATTGCTCGTGGCGAGAACCACATCCTGGATTGTTGCTGTCATCATACAACTCCTACGTAGAGAACTTGCAAAATCTGAGTAAGAGCAGAAAAAGCCGCTCTGCATCTCGACATTTGCAAAGATTAAGTTTACGTTTTTACTTCGGCGAAAAAAGGCCGTCCTTTTTGCCTTCTTTGGTTCTTCTTTGGAGGTCACATGCATCTTTTCTTCGACAAGGCAGCCTGTCAGAACACCCGGCGGGCCCTACAGAATGAATGGTTACTGACCAACGGCCTTGGCGATTATGCCAGCAGTAGCATCCTCAACTGCAATACGCGTAAATATCATGGTCTTCTTGTCTCTTCTACCCCCCATGGCCGGATGGTCCTCCTCTCCGCCCTTGAAGAGTCTCTGCAGGGAGAAAACAGGGAATTTCTCTTTTCGACCCGCCAGCATCCGCTGACCATGTACCCCAATGGTTACGAATTTCAGGAGCTTTTCTCTCTTGAAGATTGGCCGGTCTTTGTGTACCGCATGGGGAAAACGTTTATCCGCCGGGAACTCCTCCTTGAGCGTGGCAAGACACGTCTTCTGGTGCGCTGGACCATTGACGGCAACGGCCTGATGCCCACAAAACTTCGCGTCAAGCCTCTGCTCGCCGTTCGCGGCTTTCATGAATTGACCTCAGCCAATGACGCCATTTCGAGCAATTGCACGCCCATCCCGGGAGGTTTTGCCATAACCCCGTATCCCGGACAACCAACCCTTTATTTCCAGAATATCGACCAGAACGGCTTTACAGAAGCGCCTGACTGGTATCGCAACGTCGAATACCAGAACGAGCACGAGCGCGGTTTCCCCTACAGCGAAGATCTTTTCATGCCGGGCTGTATTGACTTTTCGGTTGCCGGGAGAAGTACCGTATTTCTCTCTGTGGGCACTTCGCCTTTGGAGTGTGCACCTGAGGAAATTTGGGAGCGCGAAGTGCGCTTCTATCAGGAGCGGCGTCAGCAGGAAGGCCGCGCAGGTTTGATCAAGCACCTCAAGCGCAGCGGCGAGCAGTTTATTGTGCGTGATCCCCAGGGGCGCATGGCTGTTCTTGCCGGCTATCACTGGTTTGATGCCTGGGGCAGAGATACGCTGATTTCCCTTCCAGGTTTGACATTTTCTGCCGGTAGAATCGCCCAGGGCTGTGAAATTTTGGCAGAGATCGGCAAGAGCGTACGCAATGGCCTCGTTCCCAATATGTTTTCACCCGATGGCAATGACGCCTATAATTCTGCCGACGCCGCCCTTTGGTATGCCTTTGCCGTGCAGAGCTTCCTTGCCGCCGATAGCAGTGATGAGGCTTATGCCTGGGTCAAAGCCCATGCCTGGACGCCACTTTTGGAAATCGTCAAAGGTTTCCGCAGAGGACCAGGCTTTGATATCTATATCGACCAGGAAGGTCTGCTGCACGCAGGTAATGCCACAACGCAGCTCACCTGGATGGACGCTCAGGTCCATGGGCATCCTGTGACACCACGCCACGGTTGCGCTGTGGAACTCAATGCTCTCTGGTATAATACCCTGGCCTTTATTCAGGAATTGGCCGAGAAATTTGGTGAAAGTGAGGTCAATGAACAGGCTCAGCTCAAAGAGCTGCGCAAGCATTTTATTCGGCATTTCTATATCACGACACCTGATGGCGGCTATCTCGGTGATGTCTGGCGTGATGGCTGGCTCGACAGGAGCATCCGTCCCAATCAGATATTTGCTGTTTCTCTTCCTCACAGCCCTGTGCCTGAAAAATTTCAGTACTCCATCTGGCACACCGTCAAGGAAAATCTGCTGACTCCCTATGGTCTGCGGACGCTTGCTCCCAGCGATCTCGCCTTCCAGAGTCGCTATGAGGGCGGCCCAGAACAGCGTGATGCCAGCTATCATCAGGGCACGGTCTGGCCCTGGCTTCTCGGCCATTATACCGATGCAACCGTGCGGGCAACCTGGGCGGTAGAGCAGGAAATGCACGAGCTTTTGGAAACAGTGAGCCCTCTTTTCAGTGATCACTTCCTGCAGGCTGGTTTGGGCACGTTTTCTGAAGTCTTTGATGCGGCCCCGCCCTATCGTCCCAATGGCTGTATTGCTCAGGCCTGGAGTGTGGCAGAATGTCTGCGTATGTTGATCTGTGCACGCCGTCACGCACCCGGGGTTTACGCCAACTTCCGGGAAAAGACCTTCAAAAAGCTCTTCCATCCCACTGATGACACGGTCGGTCGTGGTCGGCTTGTCGAAACCTTTGGGTA
The DNA here is from genome assembly GCA_017528345.1 of Desulfovibrio sp. GTDB lineage: Bacteria > Desulfobacterota > Desulfovibrionia > Desulfovibrionales > Desulfovibrionaceae > Desulfovibrio. Next base: position 16,216 of record JAFXOX010000005.1, on the reverse strand, counting down.
GGTTGGCAGTTTTTTATAATAGATGCAAACAGGGGCGTAATTCTCTTATTTACACCTATTTCTAAGAAGTCGGCATAAACAAAGACCTCCAATGAGGAGAGAGCAATTTCCACGAGATTGTTACCCTCCAACCTCGTTGGAGATATAGATGCAAGTGCTGATAGTTGTTGTGCCACTTGGGAAGCCCAAGAGAAACGAACTGAGGTGCTTGAAAAATTGTGGCGTACCGTAACGCCTGAAATCGTTAGGGATGTCTTCTACCCCTATTTGCTACGATTTTGTTTTACGGCCACTGAACACATGCTGTCTCAAATTTCTTGTCTGTTGTCCAAGCAATAGGTTTTCACCTTATCCGCCAGAAGTCCTCCGCCTTTGAGACGGGGGATGAAGACGAAACCTGTCATAATACCGTGGTCGCCCGGGAATCGACGCCTGTGGAGAGTGTGCGTCGCCGCATTGGTGCTGTTTGTGCTCCCGCAGGTATTGACGGGAATACGTTCACGGTAAGTCATCGAAACGTAATTTTACTGCGTTTTGTAGAAAAGTATCCAGGAAGTCCGATGGCGTCTTTAGTCCCAAGAGGAACGGTTGTCTGCGTCTGCTGTTCTTGCCCCTTTCCTCTTGTTCTGATAGCGAAGCGCTGAACACAGCTTCGTCCATCGTTACACATTTATTTACGAACCCAAGGAACAGAGGATCCATCTCATGCAGATTTTAATGCTAGGCTGGGAATTTCCCCCGCACATCAGTGGAGGTCTCGGCACAGCCTGCTTTGGCATGACTCAGGCGCTGGCACAGAAGGGAGCCAAGGTCATCTTTGTTTTGCCAAGGACCAGTAGCGCAGGTGAACCCGGCTTTTTGAAACTGCGCTCGGCCAGTGGCACGAAAATCAACTATGATGCAGCCCAAAGAATGCAAATGGCTGGAGAAAGTGTCTGGCAGGACAATATTCGCTATATGCCCATTATGAGCCCTCTGACGCCCTATCTTACGCCTGAAGCCTATACCAGAGCGATCAGAGAACTCAGTAAGTCTACCCGTTTCTCGGAAACAACCCTTGTCAGCCACGGAGCCTTTACCTATCAGCTCAAAGGCGGTTATGGACCAGGCCTTATGGAGGAGGTCTCCCGTTACTCCAGATTGGCCAGTGCCATTGCTTTGGAAGAAAAATTTGATGTTATCCATGTGCACGACTGGATGACCTATCCGGCAGGCCTTCTGGCCAAGGCCCTGACCGGCAAGCCTCTCGTTTGCCATATACACGCAACCGAGTATGACCGCAGCGGTGAGAATATCAATACCCAGGTGGCTGCCATAGAACGAGCGGGCCTCCTTGGCGCAGACCGAGTGGTCGCCGTGAGCCGTCTGACAAGGGATGTCGTTGTCCAGCGCTACGGTGTGCCCCGCGAAAAGGTCACCGTGGTCTACAATGCCGTGACTCGGCCGGAAATTGAGCACCACTATGTTATTCCGCCACGTCTGCGGCATGAAAAACGGGTGCTTTTTCTGGGACGTGTCACCTATCAGAAGGGCCCTGAATACTTTATGGAAGCCGCACGTCTTGTCCTACAGAAGGTGCAGCATGTGCGCTTCTATATGGCCGGCAGTGGAGACATGCTGCCAGGACTTATCCGGCGTGCCAGTCAGCTGCGTATCGGACGCCGTTTCCATTTTGCCGGTTTTCTGCGTGGCGAAGAGGTTAACCGGATGTTTGCCTTAAGTGACCTCTATGTCATGCCTTCGGTTTCTGAGCCCTTTGGTATCACGCCGCTTGAGGCCATGCTCTATGATGTCCCGGTTCTGCTCTCCCGTCAGTCAGGCGTCTCCGAAGTGCTTCATCATGCCCTCAAGGCCGATTTCTGGGATACTCGCGACATGGCAGATAAGATCTGCGCTGTACTTCAGCATCCGGCTTTGGCCATGGAGATTGTTCAGAACTGCCGGGAAGAGATGAAGACTATTCGCTGGGAAAATGCCGCCGAGCAGCTTTTGAGCATCTACGAAAGTCTCACGGGAGGAAACTAATGGCTGCCATCTGTCTCTGCCTGGCCATTCATGAACCCTACTATCTGCGCCGCTATACCATCTTTGATATTGCGGAAAACAGCCTCTACGAGGATGATGATCGCAGCTGCAATATGGCCATGCACAATGCCCAAACCTGCTATCTGCCGACCAATGAAATCCTCTACCATCTTATCCAACGCTATAAGGGGAATTTCAGATTAGCGCTGAGCATCTCAGACTCTGCTCTGGATCTCTTTGAACAATATACGCCTGAAGTCATTGATAGCGTCAGGGCCCTTGCCGAAACCGGCTGTGTTGAATTCATCAGTGAAAGTGGCCCTCACAGTCTGGCCTGCCTTTACTCACGAGAAGAATTTATCCATCAGGTGCAGGAGCACAATCGGCGCATCCGTCGCACCTTTGGCCGTGTTCCCAGCACTTTTCGCAATTCGGAACTGCTTTATGGCAATGATCTCGCCCAGACCATCGCTCAGCTTGGTTTTTCTACGGTACTCACCGAAGGTTCTCCACAGTTGCTCGGCTGGCGTAGCGCTAATTTTGTCTATGCAGCCTCAGTGGCTCCGCAATTGCATCTTTTGTTGCGCAACGCTGATCTTTCCACTGATATCAGCCAGCGTTTCAGTCAGAAAAGCTGGGATCGCTGGCCACTGACGGCCGACACGTTTGCCTCCTGGTGCGAGAATATCGGAGAACAAGCCGATACCATTAATCTTTTTCTCGATTTTCATGTTTTTGGCCTGCGAAACACAGCTGATAGCGGTATTTTTTCCTTCTTGGAGGCTTTGCCGGAGCAAATACTTCAGAAAAAACACCTTGATTTTCTGACGCCCAAACAGGTTGTCAAGAAATTTCCTGTGCGCGATAGCCTTGCCGTAGCCGAATACCAGAGTTGGAATGATGAAGGCTGTGATCTTAAGGGCTGGCTTGGCAATGAAATGCAGAAAGATGCCATCAAGGAACTCTATCGTCTGGCTTTGAGGGCCCGCAGTTTGGGGGATGAAGACATCCTGCGTGACTTTGAACGCCTGCAGACCTCAGATTATTTCCATTATATGTCGACGCGCTGGTTTTCCGAGTCACAGCCCGACCGGCCCAATCCCTATGCCAGTCCCTATGATGCCTATATTTCCTATATGAATATTGTGGCTGATCTCGGCGAGCGGCTGACCAAATGCGAAGAAACGAAAAAACAGAAGACGAGAGCATCTCGTAGTCGCAATGCATCTCCGGCGCAGTCAAATATGCAGGAGAGAACCACACAGACGGGAAAAACAGCAGATCCTATTGCTCCGAAGACGACGAAAAAGACCGCACGCACGCGCGCAGCCAGTAAAGTTCACGCCAGCAAGCGCACTGTCAAAAAAGCGAGCAGCTGATCGTCTACTGCTTGCGGTTTTGAAGCAAATGCTGACTACAATGCGGCATTGAAGATTCTGGCGGCAGGGCATGCCGTGTCAGCCTGTGGAGCGGAAAGGGCTCGAGCGTCCGCGTTGAAGCAGGAACCCACCTGAGGAACCCGGTAGAAATACCGTGTTTCACCAGGCATCCCCTCCCGTAAGGCGAGGGGAGGATGTCAAGTCTCTCCACACAATCTGAACCACTTCCGATATTCTTTACTGCACCCCAGTTAAGGAGAAGATTCTATGGAGTTCAACAACGCCCCAGTCACCCTTTTCGAAGTAAGCTGGGAAGTCTGCAACAAGGTCGGTGGAATTTATTCTGTCGTCAGCAGCAAGGCTCTCAAGTCTCGCGATATTTTCAACGACAGGTACTATGTCCTGGGACCTCTTCTCCAGAATAATTCAGGTTTCGAAGAAACTGATGAGCCGATCTGGGAAAAGATCCGGCAGGCCCTTGCTGAAAAGGAGATTGTCGCCAAACTCGGCAGGTGGGATATCCCTGGCAATCCCAGAGCCATTCTCGTTGATTTCACGAAACGTTACGATTCCAATCAGTTGCTCTATGAACTGTGGAAAAATTTCGGAGTTGATTCACTGTCCGGAGGCTGGGATTACATCGAGCCTGTGATGTTTTCAACCCTCTGCGGTGAAGTCATCGGAGCCATTCATGAAGCCAAGGTGATGCCCAAAAACGGGCATTCCATAGCGCTTTTTCATGAGTGGATGTGTGGCGCAGGCTTGCTCTGGCTGAAAAAGAACGTGCCCAGTGTCGGCACCGTGTTCACCACCCATGCCACCATGCTTGGTCGTGCTATGGCTGGCTCAGGCAGTGATATCTACTCCAATCTGCGCAGCATCAATCCCGCTACTGAAGCGGCCGCTCACAATATTACCGCCAAATGGTCCATGGAAAGCACAAGTGCCCGTGAAGCTGATGCCTTTACGACAGTCAGCAATATCACTGGTGAGGAAAGTGCGGTCTTTCTTGGCCGTCAGCCCTCAGTGATTACGACCAACGGACTGGACATGCGCGTTATTCCCGACTACTCGCAAAAGCGTGATGTCCCCAACAAGCACCGTGCCCGCATTCTTGAGATTTCACAGCGCTTTCTGCGCAGTCCTCTCCCAGAAAATACCAAGATTATTGTCATTTCTGGACGCTATGAATACCGCAACAAGGGCGTGGACATTTTCCTCGAAGCCATGGCCCGCGCCAATGTCAATCTTGCCGGTCACGACGATACCTGCATCCTTGCTCTCTGCCTGGTTATGGGCGGACACACAGGCGTCAACGAAGACGCCATTTCAGGAAAGCCCTATGCCAGTGACAATGGGCTCCCCTTCATCTGCACGCACTTTGCCTGGAATGCCCCCAACGATGCCATTATCACCAATTGCCGGCGTCTGGGACTGAACAATCGCCAGGAAGATCATGTGAAGGTGATCTTTGTGCCTGCCATGCTTGACGGCAATGACGGCTTCTTCAACATGCAGTATGAAGAAATTCTGCAGGCTTGTGATGCTGGATTTTTCCCCTCCTGGTATGAACCCTGGGGCTATACACCTCAGGAGTCGGCGGCCTGGGCTGTCCCAACGGTGACCACAGATCTTTCCGGTTTTGGTATCTGGGCCAAGCAGAAGATGCAGGAAGATGACTGCGAATATCCTGGTGTGAGCATTCTTCCCCGCCGAGGTCGAACCTTTAACGATTGCGTGGCTGTACTGCATCAGAAGCTGCTTGATCTGATCGTCTGTTCGCCCGAAGAAACAGCGGCATTACGCCGCTCCGCAAGGCTCCTGGCCACCAAAACTGACTGGAATGCCTTTTATGATAAGTACTGCGAAGCCTTTTCCATGGCTCTTTCCAAGGTTGACTCACGTGTGGAGCGGCCCACGACAGCACGAGAGGCTTTAAACCGCGTACTCACAGCCTCATCGTCAACCATCCCCTTCTTACGCTCTATTCTGGCAGTTGCTGAAGTCCCCAAGGCTCTGATCAGGTTGCGTGATTTGGCCCAAAATCTTTGGTGGTGCTGGAATAATAAGGCTAAGACCCTTTTCAGCGACCTGAATCCTCAGGCCTGGGCCAGAAATCATAATCCCATTCAGGTTTTGGAAGAAACCGATCCTGAGCGGATCAATGCCATGATCTACAATCAGGATTATATGAAGCGCTATGATGAGGTGGTTGCGGCTTTTGACAGCTACATGGCCCAGCCTCTGCACGCTCAGTCCGAGCATGTTACCCCCAAGCATCCCATTGTCTATTTTTCCACGGAATATGGTTTGAATGAATCCGTTCCCATTTATTCCGGCGGTTTGGGTGTGCTTTCGGGCGATCACCTCAAATCTGCGTCGGATTTGGCTATCCCCCTCATTGGCATTGGTCTGCTTTATCGCAAGGGGTATTTCAAGCAGCGCATAGATCTTTCAGGGCGCCAGGTTGCCGAGTATCCAGTCAATAAATTCGCGCATCTGCCTATTCGTCCTATGCTTGACGAGGAGGGGGAACCACTTCTTGTGCAGGTTGATCTGCCAAGCCGCACACTCTATGCGCGCATCTGGAAAATGCAGGTCGGCCGTATTCCCCTCTATCTTCTTGACTCTGATGTTGACAAAAACACCCAGGAAGACCGGGAGATCACAGCCAATCTCTATGTTGGTGACCGTGAGACACGGCTTTTGCAGGAAATGCTTTTGGGCATCGGTGGTATTCGTCTGCTGCGCAAGCTTAATCTTGAGCCCCATGTTTACCATATGAATGAGGGGCACTCAGCTCTGCTTGTCATTGAGCGGCTTGTGGAATGCATGAACTTTGGCATGAGCTATGCCGAAGCCTCCAGGCGCGTCTGCTCTAATACGCTCTTCACGACGCACACCCCTGTTGCCGCTGGCAATGAGGCCTTTTCGCTGGAGCTGATGCAGCGTTATCTGGGCGGCGTTGCCGCTCGCCTGGGACTTTCCTGGCAGCAGTTTGTCCAACTAGGTCAAATGGAAGGTTCCAACCCGCAGCAGTTCGAAATGACCATCCTTGCGTTGCGCTTTTCACGCTGGGCCAATGGTGTCAGCCGTCTGCACGGTGTCGTGGCCAGGCATATGTGGTACAAGCTTTGGAAGAATCTGCCACTGACGGAAGTGCCCATCTATCACGTGACTAATGGTGTACATACACCTTCTTACGTGGGCATGCAGATGGAAGAGCTGCTGAATCAGTATCTTGGTCCTGACTGGATGAGCGCATCGCCTGACTCCCCTGTCTGGGATAAAATCGACACCATTCCCAATGACGAATACTGGACAGCCAAGATGACGCAGAAGGAAGAGCTGCTGAATCTGCTGCGTGAAAACAGCCTAGATTTTGCTCAGAAATTCGGCATGAATACGAGTAAGATCAAGGCTATGGAAAAGCTGCTCTATCCCTCGACGCTGATCATTGGCTTCGCCCGGCGTTTTGCGCCCTACAAGCGTGCCACCCTGCTCTTTGCTGATCCGGACCGTCTTGCTCGTATTCTCAACGATCCGGCCAGACCTGTTTGCCTTGTTTTTGCCGGCAAATCCCATCCTGCCGATGAAGCTGGCAATGACCTCATTCAGAAGGTCGTTCAGGCCTGCTGCGAACCTCGTTTCCTTGGCAAAATTTTCTTTATTGAAGACTATAATCTTGGTGTTTCCCGTGTGCTTTCACAGGGCTGCGATGTCTGGCTGAATACGCCGCGTAGACCCTATGAAGCTTCGGGCACCAGCGGCATGAAGCTGCCGGTCAATGGCGGCATTAACCTGAGTATTTCTGACGGCTGGTGGTGCGAAGGCTATAATCGCCGTAATGGTTGGACGATCGGGCCTGTGGTGCGCACAGAGCTGCCCAAGGACAGCCAGAACGATTATGCTGATGCTGAGTCTCTTTACAATCTCTTGGAGCACGATGTCATTCCGCTCTACCATGACATTGACGAACATAAGCTGCCCACGCGTTGGATCGACATCTCCAAGAATTCCATGAAGAGTCTGACTGCCATGTACAATTCGGCCAGAATGCTCAATGATTACTGCCGCGAAGCTTATCTGCCGGCTGCTGAGCGCAGAGATCGCCTGGCTGAGGATGACTGGAAGCTTCTGCGTGAAGTCACTGAATGGGAGCAGAGCCTGCCTGGCCGTTTTAGAACGCTGAATCTCGAGAAAATCGAAATTCGCGGCGCAGATGGCTATACCATGCTCTGCGGCGAACCCATCGAGGTCTATCTCCACCTGCATCTGGGTGAAATGCGCGCCGAGGAAATTGAGGCCCAACTGGTCATAGGGCTTGTGCACGGAAACGGGAATTTCCTCAAGGCTCCCACAGTTCTGCCTCTGAAGGCTCAGCCTGCAGATCACGGTGCTGATGGCATGGATTATTCCATAAGTTATACGCCTGCAACCAATGGACATTACAGCTATGGTATCCGAGTTGTGCCGGTGCACCGTGGCCTCTTCTCTCCCCTTGATACTGGTCTGGTGCTCTGGGGCTAAGATGATCTCCAGAGCGTGAAAAACTTCTTTTCACGAATCATAAAAAAAGCGTGGTCTGATCGCAGGCCACGCTTTTTTGTATAGCTTGTGCTTCTACACATAGGAATCTGGCTTTTCGAGATAGCTTTGCAGATAATCTTGCACGCCCAGCTCAAGGCTGACAAAAGAAACCGGACACGAGAGCCCCTCAAGCCAGCTCATGTCAGCGCAGGTATAGTTCTGGTAATTGGCCGAAAGCTTTTCTGGCATGGGCTGGTAATCGATGGCCACTTCTCGCCCCAAGGCTGCAAAGACGGCTCTTCCGAGGTCGTTAAAGGTTCGGGCCTGGCCTGTGCCGACATTGTGAATGCCGCAGATGGATGGATTGTCCAAAAGCCAGGCGATCATGGCCGTGCAGTCCTTGACGTAGACAAAATCGCGTTTCTGCTCACCGTCAGCCAGATCCTTCCGATTGGACGCAAAAAGACGCAATCTGCCAGTTTTTGAGATCTCTCGGTGAGCTTTCAGCACGACACTGCTCATGGATCCTTTATGGTATTCATTGGGACCGTAGACGTTAAAAAATTTGAGGCTTGCGACAGCATCTGTGAAGCCTTCCCGCAACAGCCAGAGGTCCAGCAGATGTTTAGAATAGCCATACATATTCAGAGGTCTGAGTGCCGGCAGAAGATCAAGATCATCGGCAAAGCCGAGACTTCCATCCCCATAGGTTGCGGCGGAGCTTGCCACAATGATGCGGATATGATGTTTGATGGCGTAACGGCAGAGATCCTGGCTGTAGTGAAAATTATTGTCCATGAGAAAATCACTGTCCTGCTCTGTCGTGGAAGAACAGGCACCAAGATGGACAATGCCTGAAACTGAAAAGGGCAGGGCATCACGCAGCACAAGGTCACGGAATTTCTCCCGAGACCAGAAATCAACATAGCGGCGCTTGACGAGATTGCGCCATTTTTCACTGTGACCGAGGTGATCAACAACGAGGATGTCGTCTATGCCAGCCATGTTCAGCTGCCATAAGAGGACACTGCCGATAAAGCCCGCTCCGCCAGTTACAACAAGCATCCCGCCTCCTTTAGACCGGAAATAGCCTGATCTCCAGGTCACGCCAGAAAAAATTTGCTACTTCTGCTCAGAAATGGTATCCCCAAAGCCACTGTCAGGCAAGTCAGCGCCTGACAGGTATGCTCTGCCCAAGAAGGATGCTATGCAGATATGTCTTGCCTGTTTTGACGATCACGAGGTCTGGCTGGAATGGCGCGCAGGACTGATCTATATTGACGGAGAAGTTCAGCCCATCAAGCATGTGAGTGAAGAGGAGGTCAGGGACTTTGCCGCCAAGCTTGAGGCTGTCCCGACCGGCGATGAACCGGGTTTTTCTGCCCTGCTTGACGCCAAGCGAGCGGAAATCCTCGTCTCCCTGCTCGGCCGGGCCGTTGGCGAGGAATGCGTTGATTATCTCACAAGTCTTTTGGACAGGTTGCATTTCAATGTGCTGCACTACCTCGAAGAAGACCACAGCTGCGGGTGTCATGACCATGAAGATGCTTGAAATTCACGACCTTCACGTCAGTATTGGAGGAACACCGGTTCTGAAGGGAGTCAATCTGACCATCAATGCCGGCGAAACCTTTATCCTTTTTGGACCCAATGGATCAGGAAAAACCAGTCTTTTGATGACGCTGATGGGAATTTCCGGCTATGAAGTGACTCAGGGAAGCATTGTCTTCAAAGGTCAGGATATCACTCGGGCTCCTATGTATGAGCGAGCCCGTCTAGGTATTGGCATCTCATTTCAGCGTCCGCCGACCATACGCGGGCTATCCACAGGCAAGCTTGTGGAACTTTGTGCTCGCGACCAGAAAGTCGATGTGCCAGCCATGGCCAGGAAACTCAATTTTGACACATTTCTGGACCGCGATGTCAATGCTGGTTTTTCAGGCGGTGAAATCAAACGCTCTGAACTTCTGCAGCTCATGGCCCAGCGTCCTGATTTGATCCTCTTTGATGAGCCGGAAAGTGGCGTGGATCTGGAAAATATGTCCCTCGTGGGCAATACCGTGCACGAATTGCTTGAAGGTGAAAGCCCCAAGGGAGTCAGTCTCCGGCAGCTTGGCCGTGTGCGTCAGACCTGTGGACTGATCATCACCCATACCGGCTATATTTTACAGTATGTTAATGCTCATCGCGGTCAGGTGCTTTATCACGGAAAACTCTGCTGTGAAGCCAATCCTCACGAGATTCTCAAGCATATTCAGAAGCATGGCTATCACGAGTGTCTGCGCTGTCTGTCCACCGACGATAAGGAGATACGTTTATGAGTGTCGATTTTTCGCGCTATTCCTTTAATGCCGGAGAAAAGACGGGGCCGCTGGCCGATCTCGGCCTTTTGCCGAAAATGGACCAGGTAAGACTGATTGAAGCTGGTATCAATGTCCAGGATCACCATGTCAGCGGCGCTTTTATGCAGATCAATAAAGACGGCGTGCATTGCAATACCCGTCATGAGGGTGTTGAACTGTTGAGCATTCAGGCTGCCTTAAAGAAATACGATGGACTACCTCAACATTACTGGCATCTGCTTGATCCGGAAAAAGACGAACTGGCCAGAACCGTGAAAGAGACCTTGGGCGGTGGTTATTTTATTCGAGCCAAGAAAGGCGTGAAAATCACTGAACCCTTGCAGTCATGTATGTTTATTAAAGGCACTCGCGTTGGGCAAAGCGTTCACAATATTGTTATTGTGGAAGAAGGGGCTGAAGTACATATCCTGAATGGCTGTGCCACCTCCAACGCAACGGAGGAAGCCCTGCATCTTGGTTTTACTGAGTATTACGTGGAAAAGGGCGGCAAACTAACCTTTACTATGGTCCACAACTGGGGCGATAATGTCACTGTACGCCCTCGTTCTGCTGGTATCGTGGAAAGCGGCGGAGAATTTCAGAGTAATTATATTCTCCTGAAGACTGTGGGCGATCTTGCCATGTATCCGGTGATCAAACTTGTGGGAGAAAACGCCGTCTCCCGTTTCAATTCCGTCATTGTTGCACCCAAGGGCTCCAATCTTGATTGCGGCAACAGAATTGAACTCAATGCCAAGAATACACGCGGTGAAGTCATTGCCCGCGTTCTTACCGTGGGAGGCAAGGTCGTTAGCCGCGGCTATATTGGAGCTGAGGCAAGTCCCGTCAAAGGGCATCTTGAGTGCAAGGGTCTGATCCTTGGTGGTGGCTCCATCCATACCATTCCTGAGCTCTTCAGTTGTCAGGACGGTGTGGAGCTTTCTCATGAAGCTGCCGTGGGCAAGATAGCCCAGGAAGAAATTGAATATCTCATGGCGCGAGGTCTTGACGAAGATGAAGCGACCTCCACCATTGTTCGTGGTTTTCTCAATGTGGATATCATGGGGCTGCCAGACCAGTTGCAAAAGGCTATGAACGAGCAGATCGCAACGCTCAATGCCAGCTCGGCTCTGTAAGCTGCGCTTCACAAATCTCGATGACTATAGTATCTTTTTGTGTATCAGAAAAAACGCTGGGCCTGTAGCTCAATTGGCAGAGCCTTCGGCTCATAACCGGCTCGTTCCAGGTTCAAGTCCTGGCAGGCCCACCAGCATAAAAAAGCTCGCTTTTGGCGAGCTTTTTTATGGCGATTTTTGGACTTGCCTCAGCGTCGTTGAAAACGCATCGTATCCCCGCTTTGCGAGCTGATGAGCAGAGTATTGTCTCGAATCAAGGCTCTGTGTTCTCCTCTGTTGCCCACGCCGGTACCGGCTGTGATCTCGTAGCTGAGAACATTGTTTGTAAATGAGAAAATACCGCTTTCGATGTTACGGCCATTGAGGAAAAACTGATAGGTATTCCCTCGAAAGACAAAACGGGCCTCACCCTGATTGGTATGGCTGACCCAGGATCCTTCAAGGACAGTTCTTGCGCCAGTTCCAAAAATATCGTCAATACCGGAATTCCGTCTTGGCTGATCTCCAAAACCCGGGATTGACGCACGCTCATGGCGATTGTCTGAATAACGCTGCAGACGGATATCGTGATCCAAAATCAGGGTATTGCCCGAAAGCTGAACGTCAAAATCAAGCACTTTGTCCTTTTCAAGCCGCAATTGCAGGCGCCTGCCACGTGTCCGCCACAGACCATAGAGCTCCTGATTGTTCATACCCATGGCGCAGACATTGTGCATAAAGACGAGTACAAGCCAGTCCTGTCCGCGTCGGCCGACCCATGCTCCCTGCAGAGGCGAATTGGCGGTCTCGCGCATATTCTGTTCAAGGCGCTGCAAGAGATCTCGGGCCTGAGGGTTGAGATCAGGCCGAGCCTGTGCCGCGGGCACAAGCCACATCATACATAAGATAACACAGACTGCAGATAGTAGGCGATGCATTGTTCCTCCCATGCTCAGAAAAATGCTGCCAGTGTTTTTCCCCCAGGTCTAGCGGGCTCCCTTGGGGAAAAGCACAACACCGATGGTTTTAAAGATAATGTGGATATCCAGTAAAAGCGACATATTTTTGATATAGTAGAGATCATACTCAAGCTTGAAGCGTGCGTCCTCTTCATTGGCTCCATAGGGATAGCAGACCTGGGCCCAACCTGTCAGCCCCGGCTTCACGGTATGGCGCATGCTGTAGTAGGGGATATCTTCCTTCAGCTTTTGCACAAATGCCATGCGTTCAGGCCTTGGACCGATAAAGCTCATATCTCCCTTTAAAATGTTCCAGATCTGCGGAAGCTCATCAATGCGCACTTTGCGGATAAAACGTCCAAAACGTGTGACACGACTGTCATTGGCCTTGGCCCAGACAGCGCCGTTCTTTTCAGCATCAGCACACATGGACCGGAATTTATAAACCGTAAATTCTTTTTCAAAGAGGCCAACGCGATCCTGCCGGTAAATGATCGGACCTGGTGATTCAAGGCGGATGATGATGGCTGTGATGAGCATGATAGGGGCCGTAAAGACCAAAAGCAGGAGGGAACACATGACATCAAGGGCTCGTTTCAGCCTGCGCAGAGATCCGCGTGTATTGAGAGAAAAACCCTCAGAAAGCAGTAGCCACTCCTCGGTGATCTGAGAGAGTGGCAGACGTTTGACCACATGCTCGTAGAAAGAACGGATATCCACGACCATGCGCCCCCCAAGTTTTGCCATGAGCAGGTCGTGGGCAATATCCTCATCAATGGGCGCATCAGGCAAGAGCAAAATCATGGTAGCATGGTGCTCCTGAGCTATCTTCAGAGCATCAAAGGGCGCGCCAAGACAGGGCCCAGCTTCTTCGCCCTGTCCTTTTTCTCCCACATAGCCGAGAATACTTGCCTTGGGCAAGCCTTCCTGCAAAAGCTGGCGGACTTTTCCCGCCCTATCCACGCCAACCAGAAGAATTCTCAGAGGATGTGTGAGACTGTCGGCATTGCGGTAGTAAAACCAGCGCCAGGCAAGGCAGAAGGTCGTGGAAAGCAGAAAGAGCAGCCCCAGGGTTTCTCTGTCAAAACGCCAGTGATCAAACGCGTAGGAGGCAACACTGCTTGAGAGAATCCCTAAAACACAGGCCACAAGCAGACGACCCATGCTTTCCTTGAAGTCTTCGAAGCCAACCTTGTAGGCATCGGTAATATAAAAAAAGAGAAGGTAGAAAAAAACCGTGAACAGCGAGGCTCCGGTATAATCAAAAAAAACGTTGAGATCACCGGCAATGGTCAAAAGACCGGTCACAGCAAGGGAAAGCAGCAGACAAAATGCGTCTAGTGTCTGCAGGAGCGCTCGGCGATAGGCACTAATCATCAATTTCCTCCTTCAAGCAGCCCCATGTCCTGGAGAATATGGCTCGCAACGACTTCAGCATCAAAAAGCGTCTCCGCGCGTTTTCGACCGTTCTTCCCCATGACAAGCACCTTGTGGGGCTCAGCGCAGAATTCAGCCATGGCTGCTTCTAGAGCTTTGGGATCACGCAGCTTGACCAGACGCCCATTTTCGCCATCCACAACCACTTCCCGGCAGCCGGGTACGTCTGTGACAATGGCGGCGCGCCCCACACTCATGGCTTCCATGACCGATGTGGGGGTCCCTTCGCGCCAGGATGGCAAAACAAGCACATGACAGGCCGCGAGATAAGGCCGCACATCACTTGTCTTGCCAAGGTATTCAAGGTTCCCGCCTTGCTGCCAATCGAGGACTTCCTGCAAAGGCACGGCTCCTGGCCCGTGTTCTTCAGGACCAAGAATTTGAAAGCGTGCTTGGGGATAACGTGCCTTGAGTTCTGTTGCCGCCGTAAAAAATTCACGCAGTCCTTTGGCTTCAAGCAGGCGTCCGACAAATAAAAAAATCAGACCGTCTGCCGGCAGAGCAGGGGGCTGATAGGCAAAACGTTCGGTATCTACACCGGTACCGCGGGCAAAGAGCACGCGTGCTTTGGGGCCAAGGATTCCCTGACGTTGAAAAACTTCAGCATCGTCGACATTCTGAAAAAAAACGCCTTCGGCAAAACGCAGCGCCTGTCTGTAAAGAAATCGACTGAGCCCGTGCAGGAGGCGTTTGGCTGGGCTATCTGCTTCAAAGGTATAGCCTAGGCCCGTGATTGTGGCATAAATATGAGGTACATGCACGAGCCGCGCTGCCAGGCAGCCGTAGATGACAGCTTTGATTGTCGAGGTAAAAAGCACGTCACAGGCTTCCTTACGGAGAATGCGGACAAGCTCCACGAAGCTGCGAGCATCCTGCAGTGGATTGAGTCCCTTGCGTGCTAGGTAATAGGTTCGCACGCGGGCATTATCAGAAAGTTTGGCAAGGTCTTCGGCATCTGCACCTTCAGGCACGCAGACAACAACTTCATGACCTGCCTGTCTGAGTCTGCGCATCAGCACAGTCCAGAAATTGCGGACAGCGCGGGCCTGATTTCCCAAAACAAGGACTTTCATAGAACATGTTCTTTGGTGAGGGTTTTTGCCCGCGTACGTTTCTGTTGATAAGCGGACAGAAAGAGATCGTGTTTTGGGCTATCACCTTTTTGCGCCTTTCTCAAGCATACAGTACGGCTTGCATAGCACTCTGAAATGCTCTAAACACTATGTTTTCGTTTTCGTGTATTGTCTTTCCGATGCCCTGAGCGTCTCACCTGTAACCGGGATACGTCGTATGTCCGCCCAAACCAAATGTTTCGAGCAGATCCAAAGGCACCCTGAACACTGGCTGATTACCGGTGTTGCCGGTTTTATCGGTTCCAATCTCCTGGAAACCCTGCTCAAACTCGGTCAGAAAGTGACCGGCCTCGACAATTTTCTCACAGGCTATCAGAAGAATCTCGACATGGTGCAAGCCCTTGTGGGGCCCGAGGCCTGGAAAAATTTTACGTTTATTGAAGGTGACATTCGTGATTTTGCCACCTGCCAGAAAGCTGTCCAGGGTGTACAGCACGTGCTTCATGAAGCGGCACTCGGTTCTGTTCCGCGCTCCATCGCTGATCCCCTCCTGTCCAACAGCTGTAATATCGACGGTTTCCTGAATATGCTGCTCGCGGCCCGTGATGCCAAGGTGGCAAGCTTTGTCTATGCTGCCTCATCTTCAACATATGGGGATTCTACAGAACTTCCCAAAGTTGAGGATAAAATTGGGCATCCTCTTTCACCCTATGCCGTCACCAAGTATGTTAACGAGCTTTACGCCGATGTCTGTGCACGCTGCTATGACTTTAAAACCATTGGTCTGCGCTATTTTAATGTCTTTGGTCAGCGCCAGGATCCCTATGGCGCCTATGCGGCCGTCATCCCCCAGTGGTTTGCAAGCATGCTGAAAAACGAAACCGTCTATATCAACGGCGACGGGGAAACGACTCGTGACTTCTGCTATATTGACAATGTGGTGCAGGCCAATCTTTTGGCCAGTATGGCCGGGGAAGAAGCCAAAAATAACGTTTACAATGTGGCCTATGGCCAGCGTATTACCTTAAATGAACTCTTTGCCGCCATTCGTGACGAAGTCGCGCGCCACAGACCTCAGGCATTGGAAATGACCGCCACCTATCGTGATTTTCGGGCAGGCGATGTGCGCCATTCTCTGGCCGATATCACACGAGCCAAAACACTCTTGGGCTATGAGCCCACCCATGACGTACGCTCCGGCTTGCGTCTTGCCGGTGATTGGTATGCGGCGAATCTCTCCTAGGTCAGTGCCGTCAGATCGTAGTCTGCACTTTCGACAATATCGGCTTCTACGACCTTACCAGGGGCAACTCCTGGACCGCTGATATAGGTCTGTCCGTCCACCTCTGGTGCCTG
>JAFXOX010000056.1 GCA_017528345.1 Desulfovibrio sp. | reverse complement strand
TGCCTTCTGCGGTCTTCTGGGCAAAGCCCACAACGCCACTTGCGGCTGTTGCAACACCGTCTTTGACGGCCACTGCTGCCTGACCTGCAAGTTCTGCCCCGCCAAGCACGCCGTCTTTAACAACCTGAACGGTACCTTCTGCGGTCTTCTGGGCAAAACCCGCAACTCCCTCTGCGGCACTTGTCACCCCTTCCTTCACGGCATGGACTGCGCTTGTCCCCAGATTGACAGTCATACTGCCCGCCTGGCTCACAAGCTTCTTACCGCTTTCAAGGGAAAGATCCTGAAATTCCTTTTTCAGAGTAGACACGACGCAGCCGACAGCTTCTTGTGAGATATCAACCATCATGGCGGCCGTTTCCTTAACACAGGATCTGCGTAGGCTCTCTTCGCCTCCGTTCATGGCAAAGCGGTAGGCACGCCGTGTAATCACACCGGCGCGCACGGCCAAAAGACAGTTGGCCGCCCCGTCAATAAGCGATTGGGTAAAAACGTGGATGGCAGATCCCAAAAAGGGGACAGACGATGCGGCCATGGCCGGAGCCACACTTGGCATCAGCTCATTCATGGTATCAGTGATAGTTTGAGGAATATCCAGAGCTTCGATGGAAAAAGCCACAAAGGTTGAAGAAGAAACCGTCGAGCAGACGCTAAGCATTTCCTGAGCTGTGGGACGCTGATTGTAAATGGCAGAAACCCGCCAGACCATGCGGCACAGACAAAAGAAAACAATAAGTGCATCAAGACGGCCATTCTGGGACAGGGCTGTACCTAGGAAAACTTTTTTGCCATTGGCGCGAATTTCTGCGTCAGCAAGAGTATCCAGATGCTGCATGGCCTTGTTCAGGAAGTCAGCATCATTGACATTGAGCCCGGATTCAAGAATATGGGGATTATGGGCAAGTCTGTGGCGCATTTCACGCCTAAAAGCCTCGCGCTCTTCATCCGTTGCCGTTGCCTTGAGCAGAAGTCGGCTTGGACGGCCAAAAAGAGCTCTATACAAGGCATAGATGGCAAAAAGTTCCAGGCCAACTAAAACAAGACAGACCGGAACGCCAAAACCGGGGAAAAAGGCCTCCGTACACTGCAGAGCAATACTGTCGATCTGACCAAGCAAGAGCAGGGTCAGAAGCACAAAAAAAACTCCAACAATCTGCATAATTTTCTTGGTGAAATAGGTCATCAGCATTCAGCGCAGACGCGCTGCCTCCGTTTTTCCTCAAAAAAACCCACAAAAACTGGGTCAGAGCCCAAAGCCATTTCACTCTTCCAGCCGTTCGCGCAATTCACGCTTCAGTTCTGCCTGACGCTCTTCCTCTCGCTGTTTACGCAACGCAGCAGCCTTTTCCTGCTGCTGCTGCCGGATTTTGCCAAGTCTTGCCTGCTGCTCCTGTTCACGTGTGGTTTTGGCCTGCTCCACAAGGTTGTCACGGCGCTTATCAAAAATCAGCGTCGTGCGCAGCGCTGCAAGACCTAAACTCAGTACCGAAACCACCACCAAAAGCACTTCAAGAATGGATACCTTATTAGCGGTAATCAGGGCCTTAAGCCAGCCAAGATGGAGATTTTGGCCAAAAAAGCCCACAACGAGCACAAAAGAAAACGCGAGCACCAAGAAGAGAATTTCCACCACAAAAAAGGTTTTGCCCATGGTCATGGTAAAAAGCGTGGCGTCTCGCACAAAACGTAAGCTTTTCAGGCGCTGCTTAAGTTTATGCAAAAGGCTATCCAGCTGGCTAAGTGCGTTACTTGCCTGATGAAAAACATGTACATCCTTGAAATTGCTGGAATAGGCCCAGTTGAGAATGCCAGCGGCCTCGTTGAACTCACGACCGAAATCCTTGAGGGCCGAAGGAAAGGGAAACCACGAGGCCTCATCACGCACAATCTGCAAAGCATTGAGATATGCCTTGTAGCGAGCCCGCAAATCCTCGATTTCCTTCTCTACATGTGTCTGCAACGCTTCTTCAAGCTTCGGCCGTCCTTCCACAAGCTCAAGAAAAGCAATATAGTTCTTGATTTCAGAAAGACGCTCAATACCTGCCAGCTGAGGTTCAAAACTCAGATAAAAGGGATGCTTTTCGTCAAACCAGGCCTCAAATTCCCGACGTATGTCAGCAATTTTGTCCTTTTCCTGCTCAGCCCGATTTTCCGCCCCATTCCAGCGTGCAAAGAGTGTCGAGAGTATGAGAATACGACCGCGCTCAAGGCCAGGATCAATGAGGAAACGGTTAAAAATAAGAGGATTTTCGTCAACCAGTGCCAGAACCTCATCCAGGGTCTGTTCCACAAAGCCCATCTTTACCCGACAGACCAGGGCCCTATATCGACATTCTTCATTATCGCTCATCACCCGGGCGACCTGGGCATAGTGGCCAATAGCCTTGGCATAGACCCCCTCTACCTCCTCACAGCGTGCTGCGAGAAATTCATTCCAGGCTTGCAGGGGAACATTGGAGGTCAAAACCGCAGCTCTCGTAAATTCAGCTGAGGCGGTGGAGAAATCCTCTCGCATGGCGGCAAGAAAACCGGCTACCGTATGCAGACGTGAATCACGCGCATGCTCATCTAAAAGCTGATCCATCTGCTTGGACAGAGAGAGCAGATCGCTTCTATCCACTTTACGAAGATTTTCATACATCTCCCAAGCAATGCTCTCATCACGCTTGGGAGGCTTTTCTCCGGGCTCCGGCTCTTTCATGCGGTAAAGCCAGTAATGCTCGACATTGCGCAGCTGGGCAAAACGCAAAATTTCAAAGATGGCCTTGAGCACAGAACCCGTCGCATCGGAACTCTGTAACGCCTTAACCAAGCCGCCGCTGCCTTCATCCTCAAGAACTTTCTCAATGTTCTGAAAAGCCGTATTGATGCCTTGCAGATCCACTCGGCTCATCTCCAGCCAGGCATCGTCCTCAATTCTTGCCAGCTTGAGCGTTGGGCAGTCCAAACTCGAATGGCTCGAAACACCACAGAAAAAACATTCCACGGTGTCGGCCTCAGAAGCAGCCAGCTTTCCGCTCATGAGCACGGGTATGGACTCTGTGCGGCTATCACTGACATTGAGCTGAATATTGCACCATTCATCCATGGTCATCTGATCGCCGGAAAAATGGAGATCACGGACCAGGAAGCCTTTGCCCAGAAGATAGGCATTGCGGTAGGAAATATAGGGGAAACCGGCAACCAAATGCTGCCAGTGCAGATTAATCTTCTGCGGCACATCGGCGCTAAAATTGAGATTGCCCCGGTCTACGACAGCACTGACACAAGGCCAATTGTTTCCGGCTTCATCAAGATCATGACAAAGCTTCAGGTAAGCGCGCATAAAGCTGCGCAGCATCAAAAGATTTTCAAGGGAAATAATGACAAAATTGTCCTCAACGAGGAATTTAATTTTCTGCTGCTGCAGAAGATCGGTGAGCTCCTTGAGGGTTGCGTACCAGCCATCGAGAAAGGCCCGATCCAAAGGGTTACCCAGAGGATGCACCACCATCAGCCAACTCTGGGTGGAGGAAAAAGGCATACGCACATCGACCACTGGCATGTACCAGTTAACCACAGCCATGCCTTGACGGCCACGCTTTTCCTCAAACTCAATGCCAGGTAAGACAGAATGATCCTCTCGACTCTTGGGATGTACCCAGACCTCGAGCTTGTCAGGCACTACAATTTCCTGGTTCTGCAATGTCGCATCAATAAGCAGGCCTATCTCTCCCTTGCGGTCAAGCTGCAGACGGCCAGGAAAGAGTTCCACACAGACAGCCAGTTCGTTGAAATTTCCCCAGATGATCAGACGCGCAAGAACAAGAAAGACTTCTTCCGTGAAAAAGAACCAGATAGACTGTCCCTGATCCTCACGTATATAGATCTGCATGCCGCCATAATTTTCAAGGGTCTGATTCACGGCTGCTGGCAGATTGCCCTGCCAACAGATCCAGAGCAGATGCCCCATGGTGCTCATGCGGATCTCGGGAATGCCAACTGTTGTGGGAATAAGCTGCGATAACTGCGCCATAAAGCCTTTCAGCGGTTGACGCCAACCGCTTCCTCCTCTGCAAAAAATACCAAGCCCGTGCTGTCAGACACAAGCTCCACCGTCATCATTGATACGCCACCGGATTGTCTCTCAAAACCCAAATGTTTCCGGGTTTACGGACTCACCAGAAGCAAAAAACATGCCGATATACAAGATCTTGCCATTTTCACGGCAGCCGTAGTGGTCATGTGTGCCGATTTCAATGCAGGAAAAGACATCC
The DNA here is from genome assembly GCA_017528345.1 of Desulfovibrio sp. GTDB lineage: Bacteria > Desulfobacterota > Desulfovibrionia > Desulfovibrionales > Desulfovibrionaceae > Desulfovibrio. Next base: position 16,977 of record JAFXOX010000056.1, on the reverse strand, counting down.
TGGCAACAAGCTATGCCGTGTCAACCTGTGCGGCACAAGGGATTCGAGCTCCAATGCTTTTCCAGAAGCCCATCCGTGGAACTCGGTAGGATTCTGCGCTTCAGCAGAGCTCGTGTTAGATAGGCCAACGATCCTCTTCCTCTAGGGAGAATGTCAACAAGCTTCATTCCATCGTGAGAAACACGGGCTCTCACCCGAAAGTCCTAGGCAATACTGCACCTGACTTCCATAATTCACAGGTCAGGCAGACATCTGTTTTTTGGCCTTCAGCCTGCTGCTGGCACAGTTTCTGCGCTGATAGGGCCAAAGCGTACGCACTGGCACGATTTTGCCTTTTTTCTGCCAGTGACAAAGCGTCGTAATGGCATCTCCCAATATCTTTGCTGCTTCACCAATTTTCAGTAATTATTCATCATTTTCGAAATAAGCACATTTTGCATAGATTGCAAGAATACCGCAAAAGCCCCCATACTCGTCGACTTGTCAGCAAAAAACGCGGCACATCACTCCTCTCTCAAACAACTTCTCACGCCCACATCAACCTGTTTCTCCTCTCTGCGCGCATCCGAGACCTGGCAAAGAGCAACATGCCAAGTCTGCGGTAACGGTTTTGGCAGAGCCAAAACCTTTGGCGAGCGCTGGCTATCACGGCTATGGTCTTTGCCTACAGGAGGGATCAAAAAATTTTTTTTGCTTTTTTGTCCTATCCCGCTTGAGCATTTTCCCAAAAGCGTCTACAAAACGCTTTTTTACGGTCATTTTTCACAGTGGAGGCTTGGATATGGATGTACCGCTTATCAGTCATGGCGATCAGGCGATTTTTCCTGAATTTGCCGCTTCCGAAATCGGTGACATCAGTATCCGCTCGGCCAAGGCCGGAGACGTCCATGGCATGAGTGCCCTCATCAATCACTACGCTTCCAGCAATGTCATGCTGGCGCGCGGGCCGCAGTATCTCTTCCAGCATCTGCAGGACTATATTGTGGCAACCGCAAAACTCAAAAACGATGGAAGCAATAAGGAATACGTTGTGGGCTGTGCGGCGCTCAACGTGCTCTGGGCTGATCTTGCCGAGGTCCGATCTCTTGCCGTACATCCCAGCTGTCAGCATAACGGCCTTGGTGCAAAGATTGTCAAACAGCTCATCGAGCGCTGCGCAAGTTTAGAAATTCCACGAGTCTTCTGTTTTACGCTCGTTGACAAATTCTTTGCCGGCTGTGGTTTTGAGCCCTTCAGCCGCGAACTGCTACCGCCCATAGTCTGGGCCGAATGCAGCAAATGTCCCAAATTCTATCACTGCGATGAAATCAGCATGATCTACGAGGTTCTCCAAAAGTGAAGCACACATTTTTTGGCCGCGATTTTCTCAAGGAAGAAGACTTCAGCCCTGAAGAACTGCTTGCCCTTCTCGACCTCGCCGCCCGTCTCAAGCAGGATCGCAAGGCTGGCCGGGAAAAGCATTATCTTGCTGGCAAGAATATTGCGCTGATCTTTGAAAAAGATTCCACGCGTACCCGCTGTTCCTTTGAAGTGGCAGCCCACGAACAGGGCGCTCAGGTCACCTATCTTGGCCCTCAGGGCTCGCAAATTGGCAAAAAGGAATCTATGGCCGATACGGCCCGTGTTCTCAGCCGTTTCTTTGCCGGCATTGAGTACCGCGGCTTTGAGCAGGCAAGGGTGGAGACGCTGGCCAAATATGCTGAGGTGCCTGTCTGGAACGGCCTGACCAATGAATGGCACCCGACTCAGCTGCTTGCGGATATGCTGACCATCCGAGAGCATGCGCAAGCGCCTCTGGCAAGCCAGAAGCTCGCCTATCTTGGGGATGCACGCTACAATATGGGCAATTCTTTGATGCTGGGCAGTGCCCTCTTGGGACTTGATTTTCGCTCCGTTGCCCCCAAAAATCTCTGGACAAGTGATGCCATTTTTGCCAAAGCGCAGAAAATAGCCCAAAAGACCGGGGCACGCATCACCCGAACCGAAGACATTCAGGAGGGCGTGGCAAGCTGCGATTTTCTCTATACCGATGTCTGGGTCTCCATGGGTGAACCGGACGAAGTCTGGGAAGAACGCATTACCCAACTCAAGCCCTATGCCATCACAGAAGAGGTCTTCCGCCTCACAGGCAAGGCTGACAGCCGCCTTCTGCACTGTCTGCCGAGTTTCCACAACAGGGAGACGGAAATCGGCGAACGCATCTATCAGCGCTTTGGTCTGCCGTATATGGAAGTCTCAGACGAGGTCTTCGAATCCCCCCGCAATCTTGTTTTTGAAGAGGCCGAAAACCGTCTGCACACCATCAAGGCTGTCATGGTGGCGACACTCAGCCTTGAGGCCATGGCTGAAAGCTAAAAAAAACAAAAAAAACATAAAGAAACGCGTTTGCCCAATAGGCAAACGCGTTTTTTTATTCAACACGCCGTCAAAGCCTGTTCGGAAGACACAGGGATATCATTTTCAGTGCGTCTGACTGAGACCGGCTTTTTCTTCCACAAGATCCATAACCCTTGCTATCTGACGGCCCAGACTCGACTGCCTGGCCAGTTCCCGTTCAACCGAGGTTATGCCCTGTAAGACCGTTGAATGCCTGCGGTTAAAGGGCTGGCCGATCTCCTTGAGCGTTAAGTCCGTATGCTTGCGGGCAAGATAAAAAATAGTATTGCGGCCAACAACGTAATTCTGGCAGCGCGAACGCGAATGCAGACTGTCTAGTTCAAGGCCAAGATGTTCACAGACAAGGGTGGCGAGCAGACGCAAATCCACGTCGGTACTTGTGCTATACTGAGCTAGCACTTCCAGGGCGAGATCCGTGGTCACCTCGGTCTTAAGCAAATTTGCCTTGAAGATCACGCTTTTCAGACAGGATTCAATTTGCCGAACATCACTGTCCAAACGCTTGGCAAGCAACTGGCAGACAGACTCGCTTAAAGTCACATGCATGGCTTGTGCCTTGCGCTCAATGATCTCACAGCGCATGCCCTCGTCGGGTCGGTCAATCTGCGTGAGAATACCAGAACAGAAGGAGGAAACGAGCTGACTGTCGACCTTTTGCATTTCCCTTGGGGAAAAAGAGGAAGTGAATATGACTCGGCCGCCGTGATCCTGAATGCCCTTGACCACAGATAACGCTGTTTCCTGAATCTTTGGTTTATTCTGCAGAAAATGCACATCCTCAAAGAGCAAAACATCAAGCTTGCGCAGACGTTCCTTAAACCCCTCAACTTCATTGGTCTTGAGGCTTGCCACAAAACGTGCGGAAAATTCTTCTGCCGTCAGGTAGTCAACCGAGCGATCAGGAGTTTCCGTAAGGTCATAGCCAACAGCCTGAGAAAGATGTGTCTTACCAAGACCAGCCTGCGCATTGACATAGAGTGTCTGGACACCTCCGTCACGCCGGCAGAGATCCTTGGCCGCAGCTACAGCCACCCTGTTGCTCTCTCCAACCACAAAGTCACTGAAACGGTAGCGCCAGTTTTTGCTCTTCTTCTGCTGCTGCACGGGAGTCAACATAGGGAGCCAGTACTGTTCCCGTCTTGGGAGGCTTGGCGTGACATTGCTTGCCTCAATACGCACATGCGCTTGCTCGCCAAGGACCTCGCGCGTACAGCTTTCCAAGACAGACAAAAGCTTGCTCTGCAGCCACTGGGCCATATACGGTCTGGGAGCTGTAAGTGTCAGGCAGCCATCCTCAACAGAAGCTTCCAGAGGCTGGATCCAGATCTTTACAAGACCCGGTTCCAGGCGCTCTGAAAGCTTCGCCTGTATTTCTTGCCATTGCGTTTCCATGAGTTCTCTCTACGCGAGGATGAAAAAGACCGCAAAGCGGAGAAATAACAGTCTTGAACAAGGTTCAGAAAACTTTTCCCCAAGGCCTGTCACTCGTGTAACACATTGATATTATTAACTTTTTTTTCTCAAACTGGAGAAAAGAGGCTTGGCTCCAAGGCTGCCGGGACAGGCGAGCTGTGGTGCTTCAGATTGAGTTATCCACAGATTTTGCCAAAAAGTTTTCCACATGTGTTTATTTATAAATTTCTATTTTTCTCACTTTTTCTCGTTTTTTTACAAACAGCATTTGTCTGTCCTCCAAACCCAGAATTCTGCAGATTTGGCTAGGGCCAAAAAAGAAGCGATATCAGCTTGTAAAGCCCTTTTCCTCTAAACAGTGCATGAACACAAATGGTGATAGCAATACGCAGAACTCAGGAAAGCTACACGAGCTTTCCAATGAAAAAAATTATATTTTTACAAAAAATTGCAAAATTAAAAGGCAAAGAGCGCAAAACAACTAAGCATAGCTAATTTTTATCAAAAAAATTTATCAATGATTTTTCTAGATCTGATCTATTTTTCTCTGTGAAAAACACACAGATTTTACCTTTTCTTTGTCAAGCTTTCCACAGTTTGGTGGGAGTCGAAGGCAAAAAAAACGCTCCGCAAAGCGAAGCGTGGCAAACGCGAGGGACTGAAGTGTAGCTACTCCTCAAAAAGGGCGTATTTATTGCGACCGCTCCTTTTGGCGGCATACAGGGCGCTATCGGCGTGATTGTAAAGAGGGGTGTAGCTGCGGCCATCTCTGGGATAGAGGGCAATACCGATGCTTGCTGTGATGACAAGTTCCTGTCCTTTTTCAAGGATGTATTTGTAAACCACATCGTCCAAAAACTCTTGGGCTTTCTCTTCAATAACATCAATCTCATTCAGCGTTGGAGCAAAGACGATGAATTCGTCGCCGCCCAGCCTGGCCACAATATCTGTCTCCCTGAAGACTTCCTTGAGAAGATAGGCCGTCCGCTTCAAACATTCATCACCCACAGGGTGGCCAAGGGTATCATTAAGCATTTTGAAATTATCCAGGTCAATGAGGAAAAGGGCTCCGCTCTTGGGGCGGCTGCGAAAGACAAAATCGAGCGCTTTTTCAAAACCGGCACGGTTGGTGATTCCTGTCAGCATATCTACGTAGGCTCGTTTCTCCAGGGGATTGATCAGAGAACGGAAAATAGCAATGCCTAAGGCACTTAACGCTGCGGCAATAATCAGAGTCGCCGCCAGACAGGAGACAGCAATGGCCATGATAATTTTCTGCAGGCCCTCGACTTCTGTGCCAATGAACCACATGCCAAGAATCTTGCCCCGGCTGTCTCGCATAGGCCAATAGACAGTCTTATAGGCGCGGCCAAGGATGTCGGCATCGGCTTCAAAAGCATTGCCGCCCTCAAGCACGCTGCTGAAGACCTCGGAATTATCCAGGCGCGTTCCTACAGCTCGCATTCCCTGACGCATCAGCGTAGTTGAAATGCGCATGTCGTGGTCAAAGACCGTCATTTCGAGATTGGTGGCCTGCTTGATTCTGTCCACATAGGTGTGACTGCGAAAAGCCTCGCCAAAAAGCAAAGCCCCGACTATTTTTCCGTTAATGATCACGGGAGCGGCGGCACCCACTGAGAGACCATTGTTCTGAAAACGTACCACATCAACCATGGGATTGCCGATCAATGCCTGCTGCATGACCGTAGACTGAGAAATATTGTCTCCGCGCTTATTGGAATGACCGCGAGCCAGGACATTTCCCTTGGCATCGGTGACTGTCGCAAAACTCGCCCGGAAACGCTCTTTGGCATCATGCACCATTTTGGAGAGAAGCAGGCCATCGCCGGTCTGAAAGGCTTTCTCAAGTTCCACTGAATGCGAAAGCATGATCACTTCCTGCAAAAGCCGATCGTGGAGATTGGCAAGATCATTAGCCACAACTTTGCGCATCGTGGCCATATCCTGCTCAAAATGTGAGTCAAAGCCCTGTTTCATGAAATAGCTGGACGTGAAGAAAATGGAAAGCGAGGCGAGCAAAATGGCCACAATCAGCCAGCTCATATTGCGAAAACTTGTAAAACGCATGGCAGTCTCCGTCTGCAAGATACGCGAGCTTTCCTCTACATCTTGCGCAGATGGGAACCTAGACACAGATTGAGACAAAAAAAAAGAAGATTTTACATCTCCTTCTTCTGTGTGTCATGGCTATCTAGGTGGCGGAGATGCATAGGGGTCGAACCTACCGAAGATTTTTCAACCTTCCACCGGCTTTGAAGGCCGGGCGCCACACCGGTGACGAAACATCTCCTTTGCCTACTTGAATCTTTCTTTTCACATCATCAAGCAGTCCTTGTCAAGGAAAAAACACTTTTGGGCAAATGAAGCCACTTTCTGGCTTGCCGCTTCCTGACAGCCGCAAAATGTTCTAGCCTGCGCCGCCAAAAGGCATTGCCAAGCGGTCGTTATCTGGTATATTTACTGCGTATGCAGAATTCAAGGGAGGCACGATGTGAATCCAATGGGTCGCAATTTTGTACTCTGGATGATTATTATCCTGGCTATGGTCATGCTCTTCAATATGTTTCAGCAGTCGCCTACCGGTCACAACAGGATCTCGTACACCGACTTTCTGAACCGTATTGATGAGGGCCAGCTGCTCAGCGTCACCATACAGGGCTCCAATCTTATCGGCAAAACAGCTGACAACCGCGAAGTGCAGGCCTATGCTCCGCGCGATCTGACGCTGGTCAACCGTCTCATGGAAAAAAATGTCGAGATCAAGGCTGATCCACCCGAGGAGCAGTCCTGGTATGTCTCGGTGCTCGTCTCCTGGTTTCCCATGCTGCTGCTGATTGGTGTCTGGGTTTTCTTTATGCGTCAGATGCAGACAGGTAATGGTAAAGCTATGAGCTTTGGCCGTTCGCGGGCACGCATGCTCAATCAGGACGGCGAAGGGAACCGTGTGACCTTTTCGGATGTAGCAGGCGTCGACGAAGCCAAGGAAGAACTTTCTGAGGTCGTGGAATTTCTCTCAAATCCCAAGAAATTCACCCGTCTGGGAGGGCGTATTCCCAAGGGTGTTCTGCTTGTTGGCCCTCCCGGCACAGGTAAGACCTTGCTCGCACGAGCGGTGGCCGGTGAAGCCGGTGTCCCCTTCTTTTCCATCTCAGGCTCGGATTTTGTGGAGATGTTTGTGGGCGTTGGCGCCTCACGCGTCCGTGATCTTTTTGTGCAAGGCAAAAAGAATGCCCCTTGTCTCATCTTCATTGACGAAATTGATGCCGTTGGCCGCAAGCGCGGTGCCGGCCTTGGTGGTGGCCATGATGAACGTGAGCAGACCCTCAACCAGTTGCTTGTGGAAATGGACGGTTTTGAAAGCAACGAAGGTGTTATTCTCATTGCCGCCACGAACAGACCAGATGTCCTTGACCCGGCACTGCTGAGACCTGGACGCTTTGACCGCCAGGTAGTGGTGCCGACGCCAGATCTGCGTGGTCGCCGCCGCATTTTGGATGTGCACACCAAGAAGACCCCCCTTGGCAAAAACGTCAATCTTGATGTACTGGCCAAGGGCACTCCCGGCTTTTCCGGCGCTGATCTGGAAAACCTCGTCAACGAGGCCGCTCTGCAGGCAGCCAAGCAGAATCAAAATAAGCTGCTCATGGAGGATTTCGAATTTGCCAAGGATAAGGTGCTCATGGGTCGTGAGCGCAAAAGTCTGATCCTTTCGGATGAGGAAAAACGCATCACAGCCTACCACGAGGGCGGTCATGCTCTGGCGGCACGGCTTTTGCCCGGTACAGACCCCGTGCACAAGGTGACCATCATCCCGCGCGGTCGCGCTCTAGGTATCACCATGCAGCTGCCCGATGAGGATCGTCACGGCTATTCCCGCAAATGGCTTAAAAACAGCCTGGTTGTGCTCCTTGGCGGGCGTGTGGCTGAAGAGATCGTCTTCGAGGAAGTGACCACGGGTGCCTCCAATGATATTGAGCGCGTCACCAAGACCGCCCGCAAAATGGTCTGCGAATGGGGTATGAGTGATGCCATCGGCACTCTCTCCATCGGCGAGACTGGCGAGGAAGTCTTTATCGGCCGCGAATGGATACAGAACAAGAATTTCAGCGAAGAAACAGCACGCCAGGTGGATGTGGAAGTACGCAAAATCGTCGATGAAGCCCATGACCGTTGCAAGCAGCTCCTGAGTGACAATATCGACGTTCTCCACCGCATTGCCGAAGCTCTCCTTGAACGCGAAACCATCAGCGGAGAAGAGCTTGATCTGATTATGGACAATAAGCCTCTGCCGACGATGGAGGATCTGGAGAAGGAAAGCGTCCAAGCTCCGAAGAAACAGACCGAGAAAAAGAACGAATTTCTGTTGGAACAGGATAACTCTGAACCTGAGCAAGATTCCCATACGGATAAAAAAGCGTGAAACCTGTCTGGCAGCTTGCCTGCGGTCTGCAACCGGCCTTTGGAGCCGCCTTTGGCATCATGGGAATCGTCAATTGCACAAACGATTCCTTCTATGAGGCTGCACGCACACCTTCGGCGGATCAGGCCATCGCCCGGGCACGCAAACTTCTGGCAGAGGGAGCTGACATCATCGACCTTGGCGCCGAATCCTCAAGACCTGGATCTGTGAGCATTGATCCGGACTGTGAGGCACAGCGTCTCATCCCAGTGCTCTCTGCCCTCAAGTCTTGCGGAGCCTTCCTCTCGGTGGATACCTGGCATGCCCAAACTGCCCGCATGGCCTTAGAACAAGGTTGCGCCATCATCAATGACATCTCGGCAGCCCGCTGGGATCCTGAGCTTCTCGACGTTCTGGTGAGCTGGAAACCTGGCTATGTACTCATGCATGCCGGTGACCGCCCGAAGGTCATGCAAAACAATCCCGTCTACAACAACGTTGTGGACGATGAACTCAATTTTTTTACCTGTGCGCTCAACAGGCTCGTCGCTGCGGGTCTGCCTGAAGAGCGCATTGTGCTTGATCTGGGCATAGGCTTTGGCAAAACCCTTGCCCACAATCTTTCTCTGCTGACAAGCATTCCGCGTTTTCTCAGCCTAGGCAGGCCCCTGCTGCTTGGGCTTTCTATGAAGAGCATGTTTTACGATCTTTTGGGTCTTGAGCTCAAAGACCGAGCCTGTGCCACTCAGGTGGCCACCGCCCTGCTCTTCACGCAAGGAGTCTTCTGGCACCGCGTTCACCATGTGGCAGAAACGCGGCGCAGCCTGCTTCTGGCCCAAGCTATGCAACATTCAACGAAAGACGACCTGTCGCGCTATGGACTTTGATTTTATACATGCCATTGATATCGTAGCGGTCAGTCTTATCCTCTACTACCTGCTGCAGCGTCTGCGCACCTCTCGCGCTATGGCCGTGCTCATCGGCCTGATCGCCCTGAAAATTCTGCATTCCTTTGCTGAATACCTCGGTCTCTATACACTCACCTGGCTGCTCTCCCACGTTTTTGACTCTCTCTTCATCCTGATCATTGTCATTTTCCAGCCCGATATCCGCAAGGCACTTGTCGACATCGGCATTATGCCGCTTTTCCGCTTCCGTCGGAAACTGTTGAACAAGGAGCTCAGCCGCGAAATCATCGACGCCTGCCTGGAAATGGCCAGACGTCGCGTGGGCGCACTCATTGTCTTTGAACGCTCAGTCTCTCTGTCGGACATCATTGAACAGGAAGGACAGCGCATTGACGCCGAAATTTCTCGCCGCCTGCTCATGAATATCTTCTATGTCGGTTCTCCTCTGCACGATGGAGCCGTGATCATCAGTCACGGGCGCATTGCCGCGGCCGGCTGCATTCTGCCTCTTGCCGTGACCAAGGGGCAGAATTTCGGAACCCGCCACCGTGCCGCTCTGGGCATCACGCTCGATAGTGATGCTGCGGTTCTTGTGGTTAGTGAAGAGCGAGGGGAAATTTCCCTGGCCCTGCGTGGTGAACTCAACCGTAGTCTCGACGGCGCAGCCCTGGAGAAAATTCTGCATGAAATTCTTTAGCACGAGACTTCCTCAAGCCACTATCTCTCGGCCGAAGCTTTTTTTCGTTGCCTTCTGTCTGGCCTTAAGCATGTGGTACTTTGTGACCCATCATGAGACCTCAGAAGCCGATGTGGAACTTCTCGTCAACTACAAGGGCCAGCCCAAAGAACTCTATGTGACAAGCGGCCTTGTCTACACTGTGCACGAACGCTTACGCGGCCCCAAACTTCTGCTGGACAAGCTGCCAGCAACGATTCCCCTGCCCATTGATATTTCTCGTCTCAAGGTAGGTGACGACCCGACCAATGTCTTTTCTGTGGTTGATGAGCTGAAAAAAATCGTCACACCCTCACAAAGCCGAGCCTTTAAACTTCAGAGCGTTGACCCCCCTGTCATTCGTCTGCACGCTGAATACGTGGACAGTATCAGTATTCCCCTCAAGGTCCGTTACCGCAGTGACAATGACCTCATTGTTGTCACCCATAAGGTTTCACAAAATTCTGCCGTCCTCAGCGGACCTGAAAATGAAATTCGCAAGCTCAAGGATTTGGACAGCCTCAATATTGACGTCAGAGTGGATCTTTTGGATATGGGCAAGGGTATAGTGAGCAAGGATATTTCCGTCTTTGTCCCGGAAAACAGTGATTGCCCCCATGTCAAACCAGAGCCATCCTCGGTCAGGGTTTTCTATGAGGTCAAGGGAGAACGCGTTGAGGTCGTCCGCTCCTACGAAATCAATCTCGCTGTCACCAATCCCAATCTCTACGAAATGCAGCCCAAAGAAGTTACTGTCCGACTGAAGGTGCCCGAAAAAAATAAAAAGGATGTGCAATATCTCAAAGAATTACGCGTCATGGCGCTGCCGCCAGACATGCAGGAGGGCGAGAGCAAGCGTGTGCAGCTCAACTTCACGCCGCCAGAAGGGATGGAAATCATGGAGACGGATAAAAAATGGGTGATAATCACACGTCTCAGCGGCTCGCAGATCAGGGAGCGACACAATTCTCAGATCGTTCCGCTTGACAAGCCTCATGAAGGACGAAAATCTGAGAAAAAAGCTGAAAGCAAACCGAGACATAAACAACAAACGACGCGCAGCAAAGAGAAAGCACCCACCCGCGGTGAGAGGCGCACGCAAAAACAACGCGATTGAGAAAGGACAGACTATGGCTGAACGTTTTTTTGGCACTGACGGACTCAGAGGCACGGTCAACAAAAAGCCGATGACGGCGGACATTGCCTTGAGACTTGGCATTGCAGCAGGAATCCGCTTCCGCAAGGGAGAAAACGGCCACCGTGTGGTCATTGGCAAGGATACACGTCTGTCCGGGTACATGCTTGAATCGGCCCTGACAGCTGGTCTTTGTGCGGCAGGCATGCACGTTATCATGACAGGCCCCCTGCCAACACCGGCTATTTCCTTTCTGACCCGCAATATGCGGGCAGATCTTGGCGTTGTGATTTCAGCCTCCCACAATCCTTTCTACGATAATGGCATCAAATTCTTCGACGCCGAGGGCTATAAACTCTTGGACGAAACAGAAAACGAAATCGCTGACATGGTCCTCAATGAAAATATGGTCTGGCCCTATCCGGAACCGGCGGGCATAGGCCGTGCCACCAAGATCGAAGATGCCGGTGGCCGCTATATTGTCTACACCAAAAGCTGCTTCCCTCCACACATGACGTTGCAGGGTTTGCGCATTGTGATTGACTGCGCCAATGGCGCAGCCTACAAGGTTGCCCCCTTGGCCCTGGAGGAACTGGGAGCCGAGGTCTTCCGCATCGGGACTTCCCCCAATGGCACCAATATCAATGATCACTGTGGCTCGCTCCACCCCAAGGTTGTGGCCGCCAAGGTACGTGAAGTTCGCGCCGATGTAGGACTTGCCCTTGACGGTGATGCTGACCGACTGGTTGTGGTCGATGAGCGCGGCAAAATTCTTGACGGCGATCAGCTCATGGCCATCTGTGCTCAGGCCATGCTCAAGCGCGGAGAACTGCCTGGCAATATTTTAGTTGCCACAGTGATGAGCAATCTTGCCCTTGAAATTTTTATGCAGGAGCAGGGAGGCCAGCTCATCCGCACCAAGGTTGGCGACCGCTATGTCGTTGAAAGCATGCGCCAAAATGGCGCCATGTTCGGCGGCGAACAATCAGGACACCTCATTTTCCGCAATCTGAGTACAACCGGTGACGGATTACTTGCTGCTCTGCAGATTCTGCGCATCATGCGCGAAAAAGATCAGCCTCTCTCCAAAATGGCAAGTCTTCTCACACTCTTTCCGCAAAAGCTCGTCAATGTGCAGGTGCAAAAACGCTTGCCCTTTGAGGAAAGGCCGGCCATTGGCGAAACCGTTGCGGCCATTGAACAGGCTCTTGGCAAGCGCGGACGCGTGCTTTTGCGTTACTCAGGCACAGAACCTCTCTGCAGGATCATGGTGGAAGGCGAAAACGAGGAGCTGGTCAATCAGTATGCCGACGATCTCAGCGAGGTCGTAGCCCGGGAACTTGCCTGAGCTCATGTTCCTGAAGATTGCCCTGTTCAGCCAGCCATTCGGTGTCCTGACCTACCAAAGTCTTGAAGAATTTCCAGACACTTTTTGGAAAAAAGGTTTACGGGTCATAGTCCCTCTTGGCCGCGGCAAAGAATCGTGGCGAACAGGAGTGATTGTCGAGACAGACGCGCAAAATACTCTAGACCCCAAAATCAGAATCAAACCTATCCTCTGGCCTCTAGAGACACAGCCGTTTCTCACAGGGGACCTGCTTGAGCTCATTGAGCAGATGGCCAAGCGCCAAGGCGAGGAGCTGGGACTGATCGCCCGAGGATTTCTCCCGCAGGGTCTGCGTAATATCTCCTTTGTCCTGCACACGGTGGAAGACAATCGCCGTCGTCTTGTACAGCTGTCTGAAATTCTTGACGCCTCCCAAGAAAAGCGCCGAGCCTGGGCGCAGGAGCTTCTTTCTGGCATAGCCACGCTTGTGCCCAAAAAGCAGTATCTTGCCGATGAAGAAAATTACGATCTTGCCTGCGACCCGCCCTGGCCGGTCAGACCTCATGCCAAGCTGCAGATTGAGATTCTCGAATATCTCTTCAATCACGGAGCCCAAAACAGCCGCCAACTTTCAGCAGCCCTTGGCAGCAAGGCGCTGCCAGCCCTCAAAAAACTCTGTGAAGCCGGTCATCTGCAACTGTCGCTGGAAAATGAAGAAGCGCTCTCCTGTGCAAGTAGCGAGCTCTTGCCACCTGCAGAGCGCCCCTTTGAACTGACGCAGGATCAAAAAGCGGCGGTTCTCCGTTTGCAAAAACTCTTGGCCGTTGACCAACCTGCGAGCGCTCTGCTCTACGGGGTTACAGGCAGCGGCAAAACGGCCGTCTATCTCGCCCTGGCCAGAATATGTCTTGAGGCCGGCAAGAGCGTTTTTCTTCTTGTGCCCGAAGTAGCCCTGGCCTTCAAACTCCTCAACGATACTCGCACACTTTCGCCTGAACTCCCCGTAGTCTTCTACCACGGCTATCAGCCGGCCTCGCAGCGTGAAAGCACCTGGCGCAGCATGGAAAAAAGTCCTCCGTGCCTCGTCATCGGCACACGCTCAGCACTTTTCCTGCCAGTTACAAAACTCGGTCTCGTTATCCTTGATGAAGAACACGATGCCTCTTTCAAACAGGAAGACGGCCTGCGCTATCATGCCAAGGAAATTGCGTGGTTTAGGGCCAATCAGCATAAGGCCCTATTGCTCCTAGGCTCAGCAACGCCTGATGTACGCACCTTTTATGCGGCTCTGGACAATCGTCTTGCGATGCTGCGCCTGCCTGCGCGTATCTCAGGCCAAAAGCTTCCCCCCATTGCGCTTGTGGATGTACGCGAGCGCAAGGCTCTTTCTGAGACGGTTCCGCTTCTTGCCCGAGAAAGCCTGAACAAACTCTGCGAAACTGTCGAACGCGGTGAACAAGCCGTCATTCTCATCAATAGACGTGGCTTTGCACCGCATATGTACTGCCTTGACTGCGGCAAGACCGAGCACTGCCCAGACTGTGAAATTGGCTTGACCTACCACAAGGCCAGAGGGCGCCTGGTCTGCCATTACTGTGGGTATTCCCGCCCCTTTCCGTCGCCCTGCAGCACCTGCGGCGCGGCCTCTTTTCTTCCCATGGGCCAGGGTACAGAACGCCTGGCTGAAGAACTTTCCTCAGTCCTTGGGCAAAACGTACTGCGTCTGGACCGCGACTCGACACGACGTCCAGGCCAAATGGAGGCTATTCTCACAGCCTTTGCCAGAGAAGAATCTCACGTTCTTGTCGGGACCCAAATGCTCTCCAAAGGACACCATTTTCCGAAGGTCACGCTGGTCATTGCTGCGGATTCGGATATGGGGCTCAATCTCCCAGACTATCGGGCGACCGAACGCACCTTTCAGCTACTTCTGCAAACAGCCGGACGTGCTGGACGAGGAGAGCTTCCAGGACAAGTGCTTTTGCAGACGCGTGATATCAATCACTACTGCTGGAAATATCTTCTTGCCAATGACTACGAAGGCTTTTACGCAACGGAAATTGAGCGTCGCAGAAGATACAAATATCCCCCCTTTTCCCACCTTGCACTCATTCGTATCTCCCACCCAAGAGAAGAAAACAACGCGCGTGATGAACTGAGCTCCTTTGCCCACGAACTTAGCAGGGAATGCTCAGCCCTTGGTGTGCAGCTTCTCGGCCCGGCACCATCACCACTTGCCATGCTCAGGGGCCGAAAACGCTTTCAATGCCTTTTGAAAAGTCAGGATTGGGGGGCCATCCGGGCCGCTTACAGTCAGGCCCTCAGCCGCGCCAAATGTAAAATGCTACGCATTGGCCTTGATCTTGATCCTGTGAATATGCTCTAAACTGTCTGCAGAAATGGAAGCTTGGAGCAAGGGCAAACGTAATGATTTTTAAGGAACAACAAAGCGTTACCAGGGCATTGTTTCTCAGAGCAACGGAGTCACAGGGCGATTCGTGCTCTCACAATGCCCATATCAAGTCCATTCGCCAACACATGACTTTTTTTTCTGACCACAGTCTTCAGCCACAAAATCTCCAAAAACGCGACATTCAGGAGTTTTCTAGATGGAATACAGGATGCTCGGGAACTCAACGCTGCAGGTATCTCGTGTCTGCCTTGGTTGCATGGGTTTTGGCAACGCGGCGACTGGACAACACAGTTGGACCGTTGACGAAAAGACAAGCCGAGTGATCATCAAACGTGCACTGGAACTCGGCATCACCTTTTTCGATACGGCGATTGCCTACCAGAACGGCACAAGCGAAGAATACCTTGGCCGAGCTCTGAAAGATTACAGCAAACGCAGTAACGTCGTGGTGGCCACCAAATTTCTGCCTCGCTCAACACAAGAAATTGACAATGGCGTAACACATATGACCAAAAAAAAGGCGGGTTGAGACCCGCCTTTTGCGTATTTGTGACTGTCGAAAAGTGTATAATTGCTCGCGTGGGGATAGCAGTCGAGGCCGTGTTGCCAGGCATAACAGTGATGCCAGGCGGCCTTACGTATCTATAGTAAACGACATTAATTTTTGTGCTTAAATGAGCAGAGCGTTGCAAGTCTATTATTTGGCTTCCGGTACTGTTTGAAGTAGTCATCGAGCGTTTCTTGTAAAACTCTTTCGTTGGGAAAATAGATGTTATGAGTGACATCCCGCCGGGTGATTCTCCAGCATTGTTCAATGGGATTCAGGTCCCGCGAATATGGTGGGAGTTTTATCAATTCAATCCTCTCGCGGATATCGCTGTATTCCTCCAGCGCTTCTTCCTGCACTAAGCGAAATGCCTTCTTATGCCAAGGTGCATTGTCTATGACCATACACACCTTTTTACCCTCTGCGACTGGATATTCGGCTATGAAATCCCGATATGACTGGATAACAGTTTCGTAGTTGAACCACGTGGGGTTTGTCGTAATAAGCTCTCCCATCTCCGGGATGACGTAACCACTGTATGGAACGTTTTTTCTTCTGGGTGAGGAATCAACTGTCGGCTTTGAACCCTTGTATGCCCATTTACGGGTAACAGATGTTATCACCTGGAAATGGACTTCATCTTGAAAAACGAGGATGCGAGAATCATCAGCTATGATTTCTGCCGTTTTTTTTAAACGACTCACGCTCTTCTTCTAAGCCCTTATTCTTGGATGGGAATGTCTGTGGGCGAATAAGAGAAAAACCAAGACTGTGAAACATTCGCTGGCATTGGCGAACGCAAAGGTTTACACCGTACTCTCTTGCTATGTATGCGGACAATGACGGCCCATCCCAAACATTGTAACCATATTTTTTGGGATCATCCTCTCCAAGAACGGCTTTGATGTCCGCAATATTTTCCTTTGAGAGTCTCGTGGGACGACCAGACTGCTTTTTGGCGCGGAGCGCGTCAAATCCCTGTTCGTCGGCTGTTTTGACCCATAGAGTGATGGTATTTTTGCTTTCACGTACATACTCGCTGAGAGCTGACGGAGTCATTCCCCCAAGCACAAGATTGACCATTTCAACTTTATGCTGAAACTTTGCATCATCCGTAGCGCTGACAATCAACTTGCCCTCAGCCAGTAACTGTTCCTTGTCGGTTTTGTAAACACGTGCAGGCATTTCGTCCCCTCCTGCAGTGATTTTACAGGAGCAAGAAGAAGATTTCAAGCACAATTATTTATGTCATTTACTATAGCAGATCCGTTGGCGCAGGACTCTCATTTTCAGGTAAAAAGATGGTTTGCTTGATTAAAGAACGCTTTTCGTCTCAATCTGATGCGGCGACAGCCTGCAGGACGGCGTCGGAGATGAACGAATTCAGAGAGACTCCCCGAGCTGCGGCCGCGATGCTTGCCTGCCGGTAGGTCTCGGGGTCGAGCCGCAGGGCGAAGTTTCCCTTGCGCTCCTTGCGCGGGCTGACGCCGTGCCGCTCGCATTCCTCAAGAAATATGCGCAGGGATTCGGCGCCTTCCCTGCGAAGCCCTTCAAGGTTGGCCGCGTAGAAGTCCGCGCCGCCGTTCAGCTCCGCGAACTCTCCACGGAACATCTCGAGTTCCGGGTCGTAGGCGATGACGGCCTTGTAGCCGCCGTCGAATTCCATAACGTTCTTCATGGCATGACTCCATGCTGTTCCAGC
>JAFXOX010000055.1 GCA_017528345.1 Desulfovibrio sp. | reverse complement strand
GGCCGCAGAATCCAGAATTTCCGATGTGGACGTGGCAACGGAAATGACCAATTTCGTCCGCAATCAGATCCTCACCCAGTCGGCTGTGGCCATGCTCTCGCAGGCCAACTCCCTGCCGCAGATGGCCATGCAGCTCATCGGAGGCTAATCTGATACGCAAAAAATGGACTGTTTTTCTGTTAAGGGGTAAGTTCACGCTTACCCTTTTTTTGTGTTCTCTTCGCATTCCCAAACATCATGCCGTGGTCGGTAAAGTGCAAAGTTACGTCTGTACTTCACACTTTTCCAAACAAGAGGCAAAAGCTCACGCAAGAAAATGAGGGCTGCAGCGCAGGCAAATCGTGTCAACCTCGGTTCAATCCGCCTCTCCTCAAAAACCCTATGCGTTGTCCCTGGGGGGCCTCATTCTGGACATGAGGCACAGACATTGCTTCCGCATTTTGCCTACCCTTAGACAGTCTCCCCTTCTCTAGGATTTGCTATGCAGAAATTCAGCGTTTCCGGAATGAGTTGTGCCGCCTGCAGTGCACGCGTCGAAAAAGCCGTCAATGCCTTGGCAGATGTCAGTTACTGCTCTGTCAATCTGTTAACCAATAGTATGGGAGTTGAAGGCACTGCCTCTGTTGCACGCATTATCCAGGCCGTCGAGGAAGCTGGCTATGGCGCCCGCCTTGAAGAAACAGGCCAAGCTGTGTCTGTTCAGGATCTTGAAGCAGCTACCGACCAGGAAAGCAGCACGCTTCTGCACAGACTTTTCTGGTCTCTTCTTCTGCTTTTGCCCCTGCTCTATGTCAGCATGGGGCACATGCTGTGGGATTTTCCTCTCCCGGACATTCTGAAGACAGGTATTCGCCTGGCACTGTTACAGTTTGTGCTGGCCCTCGCCGTTATGACCATCAACAAAAAATTTTTTATCAACGGCGTTCGCGGAGTACTCCACAAGGCGCCCAATATGGATACGCTTGTTGCTCTGGGTTCTGCAGCGTCTTTCGGTTGGAGCACCTATATTCTTTTTGGCATAGCGCAAGCTCAGGCGGCAAGAGATCTGCAGGCAGTCAGACAGGGCATGGGCGACCTTTACTTTGAAACGGCAGCCATGATCGTCACCCTGATTACTGTGGGAAAATTGCTTGAAGCTCGCAGCAAAGGCAAAACAACAGATGCTCTCAAAAGTCTGATGCGTCTTGCCCCACAAACGGCAACTGTCCTGCGTGATGGACTGGAGCACGAAGTGCGGGTGGATGAAGTCTCTGTGGGTGATATCTTCCTGGTAAGACCGGGTGCCAATATCCCGGTAGATGGAGAAGTGCTCGAAGGAGCAAGCGCCATCAATGAAGCGGCGCTCACGGGTGAAAGTATTCCTGTGGACAAGACCGCAGGCGATAGAGTTTCTGCCGCAACGACCAATACGTCTGGCTTTCTTCGCTGTCGTGCGACACGTGTTGGTCAGGATACCACGCTTGCACAGATCATTCGTCTGGTCAGTGATATAGCTGCCAGCAAGGCGCCTATTGCCAAACTGGCTGACCGGATTTCCGGTATTTTTGTCCCGCTGGTCATCGGTATCGCATGCATCACGACAGTCTGCTGGCTTATATGTGGCGAGGACACAAGCTTTGCCCTCGCTCGAGGTATTGCCGTGCTTGTGGTCAGCTGCCCTTGCGCGCTAGGTCTTGCCACCCCGGTGGCTATCATGGTGGGAAGTGGTCTTGGTGCACGCCACGGTATTCTTTTTAAAACTGCCGTAGCGCTTGAACAGGCAGGAAGGACACAGATCGTTGCTCTTGACAAAACGGGCACAGTCACCCAGGGTGCACCCGTTGTCACAGATGTGGAGCCCTGCCCTGGCATTCAAGACGAAGAGCTGCTGGGCGCGGCACTCAGCCTTGAGAGCCTGAGTGAACACCCCTTGGCAAGAGCCATAGTTGAACGGGGGCGCAGTCTTGGCCTTACGGCCAGACATCTTGAAAACTTTCAGGCTGTAGCCGGCAATGGACTGATGGGAGAAGAAAACAGCAATGTGCTGATTGGTGGCAACCAGGCCTTTGTCGGAAGTCGCGTTTCCCTTGGCGACGAGCTTTTGGCACAGGGTCAAGACTTTTCGAGACAGGGCAAAACACCCATTTTCTTTGCCTATGGGCAAAAGCCGCTGGGGATTATTGCCGTCGCTGATACTATCAAAAAAGAAAGTGCCGAAGCTATTGCTGCCCTGAAAAATATGGGGATACGCGTGGTCATGCTCACCGGAGACAATGCGCAGACAGCAAAAAGTATTGGAGCGCAGGCATGCGTGGATGAAGTCATCGCCGACGTGCTGCCCGATGGCAAAGAGTCTGTCATCCGCCAGCTGCAAAGCAAAGGGGCAACGGCCATGGTTGGAGACGGCATCAATGATGCCCCGGCACTGACACGGGCCGATACCGGTATCGCCATTGGAGCGGGCACAGACGTAGCCATTGATGCGGCCAATATTGTGCTCGTGAAGAGTCGTCTGACCGATGTGCCGGCAGCCATTCGTCTAAGCCGGGCCACACTTATCAATATTCGGCAAAATCTTTTTTGGGCATTCTTTTATAATATTTTGGGCATTCCCTTGGCCGCAGGCGTCTTTTACCCCTTCTTTGGCTGGACCCTCAGCCCGATTTTCGGAGCAGCGGCCATGAGCCTTTCGAGTTTTTGCGTGGTCTCCAATGCACTCAGACTGAATTTCTTTAGGCCGCACGACGCATCGCATGATCATCCAGGCCCAAACGTCGTTTCCGGCACACTCTACGACCTCGAGCCAAAATCCCTTTCACAGAAAACGCTTCTTGTTTCAGGCATGATGTGCGAGCACTGTGAGGCCCACGTCAAGGAGGCCTTGGAAGCGCTCCCCGGCGTCCAAAGTGCCTGTGCTAACCACAAGGACGGTACTGTCAAAATCTCTCTCAGCGCTGATGTCGCTGAAAGCGCTTTGCAATCTGCCATCAAAGACGCTGGCTACGAGTACCAGGGAATACAGACACCTCTTCCTGTTCAAGAGCTTGTGCTGCAGGTTTCAGGCATGATGTGCGAGCACTGTGAGGCCCACGTCAAGGAGGCCTTGGAAGCGCTCCCCGGCGTCCAAAGTGCCTGCGCTAACCACAAAGACGGTACTGTCAAAATCTCTCTCAGCGCTGATGTCGCTGAAAACGCTTTGCAATCTGCCATCAAAGACGCTGGCTACGAGCTTTCCCGTTCGGAGACCTTACACTCACAAGCAAGGAGCTAACGACCTTTGGGAACAAGGTTATGGGAAGCCCTTGCACAGATCTGTGCTACCCAAGATCGTGAATATGCACAATCGCAACCGTATTGTCTCCAGGCTGTACAAAGAGACTCGTGACCTTGTGTTCTTTCATCATGCGCCGTGCCTGTTCAACCGTTGCTCCCACATCGATTGTGTGCGGACTGACCGTCATCAGCTCATCAGCTGTTTTCGTCAAAAGATCCTTACACATACCACGCCTCAGGTCACCATCTGTAATGACCCCCACAAGACGCCCATGGTTGGTCACTCCCACACAGCCAAGCATTTTTTTGCTCATCTCCACGATGACAATACTCATAGGATCATGCACATCGCAAAGCGGAACAGCTGAACCTGTATGCATGATATCCCTGACCCTGAGCAGTTTCTGCCCAAGGCTGCCTCCGGGGTGAAACGATTTAAAATCTTCGGGCGTAAAGCCGCGAGCCTGCATCAAGGCCATGGCCAACGCATCACCTAGAGCAAGGCTCATGGTTGTCGATGTTGTGGGAGCACAGTCCAGGGGACAGGCCTCATGCACAGTTGGCAAAACAAGACAATGATCGGCATGCATGCCAAGGGGACTTTGCGGATTTGACGTAATGGCCACCACCGGCACGGCATGGGTTTGTGCATAAAAAAGGATATCACCAAGTTCTGCGGTATTGCCGGAATTGGAGATGGCAATCAGCGCATCACGCGGGCTCATCATACCAAGGTCCCCGTGGCTGGCCTCAGCAGGATGGATAAAATAGGCAGGAGTCCCTGTACTGGCCATGCTGGCAGCGATCTTACGGGCAATATGGCCGCTTTTGCCCATGCCCGTGACACCCACACGTCCTTCGATGGACAAAAGACATTGCACACAACGCGTAAAATGTTCATCCAGAGAGCGACTCAACTGCAAAAGTGCCTCGCCCTCCTGACGGACCGTATCTATACCCTGCAACAGGGCTTTTCTGGCGTCAAAGTGAAATGACTTCTTCATCGCTTTTTTCCTTTGCCGAAGTACGACGCTTCTGGCAAGTCAGGCCTAAGCCCTGACTTGCCAGAACACGCTCAAGCAGCTCCCGCAAAGCGCCCTGTCCGCCACGACTTTCCAACACAAGATCTGCAGCCTCACGCACTTCTTTCTGAGCATCTGCCACACACACGCCTAAAGCGCATGCCTCAAAGGCCGGCAGATCCGTCAAATCATCTCCCAA
Organism: Desulfovibrio sp.; assembly: GCA_017528345.1. Lineage (GTDB taxonomy): Bacteria > Desulfobacterota > Desulfovibrionia > Desulfovibrionales > Desulfovibrionaceae > Desulfovibrio. The sequence goes on along the minus strand of JAFXOX010000055.1, from coordinate 19,599 downwards.
AAAGACCGTTTGCGAGGCATCACAGCCGCTTTCAGCAAAGATTTCCTGCAAAGCCAGCCGTTTTTCCAAACGACCAAGGCGAAAAATTGCAATGCCCAAATCCTTAAGCCGTCTGCGCAAGGCCTCACAGTCACGGCCTGAAAGAACCGCAAGACGCAGACCTTTTTTTTGAGCAAGGACACAGCCAAGCCCGTCTTTGGCATTGAAACGCTTTAAGCTCTCACCTTCTGGGCCATAAAAAAGGCCCCCATCGGTAAGAACCCCGTCCACATCAGTGATAATCAGTTTAATATGGGACAAACGCTGCTCAAGACTTGGCTGAGGTGACTTGCCTTCCACAATTGCCCGCACAGCTGCCAAATCTTCCGCAGTATCCACGCCAGGACCAAAAGCCTGTGTTTGCACAACCTTGATGGCTATACCTGCCTGCAAAAGTCTGAGTTGTTCAAGCTTTTCAATCTGCTCAAGGCTCGACGGCGCAAGTTGTCCAAATCGCTCAAGAGCTTCCCGGCTGTAGGCGTATACGCCGATATGCACAAAATAGGTACAGTCAGTGCCGGCATCACGCACAAAGGGAATGGGGCTGCGACTGAAATAAAGGGCGTGGCCAATCTCGTCACAGACCACTTTAACGAGATTGGGATCATGGACGCGCTGTTCTTCAGCTTTCGGCAAGGCATAGGCCAGAGTGGCCACCGACGGAGCATCCTTACCCCGCATGCAGTTTACAAGCTTTTCGATGGCCGCAGGGTCTAAAAGCGGCTCATCGCCCTGAATATTGATATAGACATCGGCGTGATGTTTTTTAGCCACTTCCTGCAGTCGATCAGATCCACTCGCACAGTCAGGACTAGTCATGCAGACCTTGCCACCGCTCGCACGCACAACCTCGGCAATACGATCATCATCTGTTGCCACCAGGACATCATCCAGCCCCCGGACCTGCTTGGCCTTTTCAAGCACGTGGACAATCATGGCCTTACCTGCAATCTCAAGCAAAGGTTTGCCAGGAAGCCTTGTGGAATGATAACGAGCTGGAATCACTGCAATGACGCGCATGGAAGACTCCTTATGACTGGGAAAGATGCTCCTTCACAAGAAGGTCGAGGGCCCTGAGAAAAGCCAAAAGTTCAGGAAGGTCGGCAAAGGCAAGCATGTTGGGACCATCACACGGCGCCCGATCAGGGTCGGAATGCGTCTCCATGAACAGGGCGGCAACGCCCACAGCAACGGCAGCACGCGCAAGGGCCGGTACAAATTCTCTCTGGCCACCGCTTTTGCCACCAGAAGCCCCGGGCAGCTGAACCGAATGGGTGGCGTCAAAAACCACGGGCTGTCCTGTACGCTTCATGATCTCAAGGGAGCGCATGTCCACGACCAGATTATTGTAGCCAAAGCTTGAACCGCGTTCACAGAGCAAAATCTGCTGATTTCCTTGACTTGTGGCTTTGCCAAGGACATGTTCCATTTCCCAGGGCGCCAGGAACTGACCTTTTTTGATATTGACGATCTTGCCTGTTGCCTGCGCAGCCAAGAGGAGATCCGTCTGCCGGCACAGGAATGCCGGTATCTGCAGGATATCCGCAACTTCCGCCACAATTTTTGCCTGCTCGGGACTATGGATATCGGTCACTACAGGCAGATCAAAACGCTCCCGCACTTCTGCCAAAATGTCCAGTCCCTGGGTCATGCCGACACCACGAAAACCGGTAAGAGAGCTGCGATTGGCTTTGTCAAAACTCGATTTAAAAATAAGATCGATTCCCTGATTGGCAAAAATCTGGGACAGAGCTTCTGCCGCCTCAAGCGTCTGAGAACGACTTTCTATGGCACAGGGCCCGGCTAAAACCACAAGTGGCAAATCATTGGCAATGGCAATTTCATGCTTGTGCGATGGCGTTGAAAGCAGAATTGTTGTCGGCATGTCAGCCTCGGCTAGGTTAGATATGTGAGCTTGTACTGATTACTTATTCAGTTGCTGGATCTGTTTGAGGTGCTGGGGCGGGATAACGTCACGACAAACCGTTTCGCTGGAAAGTTTTGAAAGCCCACGGTTGCGTATGAAGGCAAGATGCTTAGACAGCGTTACCAGATTCTGCTGCATATGGCGGTTAAGCGAGCCCTTCCCGGAATACTCCTGGCTCAGCTGTGCATGGAGATCGGCAACACGCTTGGCATCTGCACCTGCAAGACGTTCCAGATGACTTTTATACTGATTGGCTGCGGTCAAAAGTGTCTGATAATAGTCGTTCAAAAACGCATCAGCCTGTTTTTTTTCCGCTGCCGTCACATTCTTGCCGATCTTGCCAAGTTCTTTGATAATTTCAAGATAGCGGAAAGCATAGGAGCGAATGGTTTCTGCCTGATACAGGGTCGAGCGCATGGTGTTTTCGAGAAAATCCAGGCGCTGCCGGTTCTGTGCCTGCTCGCGTACATCAATCATATTGCGCAATTGATCAAGGTTGGCGCGCATGCCGGGACTGGCGACCTGTCGCACACGGTCAAGTTCCGCCAGAAGATCACCCTGCTGATTGAGCTGCAGTGCCGCCTCTGTTTTCCCCGTGACATCCGTCTGAGGCTTGGGTTTTGCCGGCTGCTCTTTTTTGGCGACATTTTTCTGCGCATTTGTCTCGCTGAGCAACTTTAATCGACTGGCACTTGGAGTGGTCATACCGGCCAAAGCCACGCGAAAGCCGAGGTCTCTCGCTTTATATTCGCCTTTACTGGTATACAGGGGAAATTCATCCCGTGCGCCTGGCAAAACCCCGCTTTCTTCACTGAGGAAGCCCCCCCCCTTGCAGATCAGACCGCCTGAGGCCCCGTGCAAACGGCTGCGCAGAGTATCGTCAGCATTAAATTCTTCAATGGTCAGATGGAAAAAGCCATCAACCATTTCACGAACATTGCCCATCGTGTCATAGAGAAACAGCGGGTTAGGTTTTCTCTGACCGATAGGCTGAGGCGCATCAAGAATGGCAGACGTTTCGCTGTGAAAAACGCCGTAGTCTTCAGCCTTTTCACCGGCACGCAGGAAATCGTCCTGATTTTTACGGTCTTCCTCACTCACAGCGCAACCACCGCGTGCGGCATATTCCCATTCTTCTTCACTGGGCAGACGCAGAAAGCCGATATTGTTTGTCTGGGCATAACGAGGCAGGACATCCTGTTGCCCGATAAGCCAGGCATTATAGCGTTTCAAAAAGCTCTGAACATCCAGCCAGGAGATGCCCACGACAGGTAACGTGCCACTGCGATCCAGCTGTCTTGGACAGGCTTCTTCATGCAGAACACCATCTGGTGAAAGCGCCTGCATCACACTGTCCCACTGCTGACGGCTGATCTCGTATTTGGCGAGAAAATAATAGGAAAAGCTTTCTCCCTGACGTACGCCAAGATGCGTACGCCATTGCTCTGGCAGATCCGTCAGGGCAAAAGAGGCTGCAATATGGCTCTCAAAACGACTTTCATAAATCTGTCGTTCTTTAGGGATATTGCCGATCCCCATGGTAAAAGGCCTGTCTCGCTGCACGCCACCGGGTACGGCAATGGCCCGCAGGACGAGTTTCTGGCCACAGGGCATGGGTAACAAAAGATCATCAGGATCTTCATGAGGATTCCAGGCTGCCTTGGGGTCAAGCGGGGTATTTTGCGAGCGAATGGCTGCCTGAGCAGAAAATGCAAGCAAAATGAGGGCAAAAACCACAAGAAAAAGAGACGCCGGTCTGCAGACGCGCATCTTACACCTCTCGAATAACAGCTGAAGGATCCACGTACGAGGCTTTGAGGGCCGAGTGCACACAGGCCGCGGCGGAGAGCAGGAAAACACAGACGACGATGAGCAGGGTATCGTGCAGGGAGAGCTGACAAATATCCAAACCACCGCTCTGCTCTGCAAAAAAGACATTAATGCTCGCACTGACCAGGCAATACACCAGAAAGGCCAAAGCTAACCCGCTCAACACGGTCAAAAAGATCTGCACCAGAGGATAGCAGACAAGCTGCAGGCGGGAAAAGCCCAAAAGCCTCAACAGCCCCAGCATGCGCAGTTTTCTGCGTACGGAAGCCTGCGCCGAACTGAGCGTATGCGCCAAAAAACCTGTACCCACGGCTAGCGCAAGGATCAGAAGCACGCGTCTCAACGCGTGATCAAGGGCACGGATATCGGCAATTTCCCGGGCTTTGGTGGCAACTTCAATGCCCATGGTCGTAAACTCGTGGCTGACACGCTCTACGCCATCAAGATCGGTCGCGTACAGACGGAAACTGCCGTAGAGACGCTCGGCACTTCGGGGCTTGCCACTCATGCCACGCTCCGGCACAGCGATTTCATCATGGTAGTCCTGCACAGCTTCCAAAAACGTCAGGGGCACAAAACCCGTCATACTATCAGCAACATTGGCCGGCAGGATATCACAGACTCGAAGCGTCATCTGCAAAGATTCCAAACGTCCGGCCTGGGTTCTGCGCCCAAGGGGCGCAAGCAGCTCTGAGCCCACACTCAGGCCAAGCCTATCAGCTGCTCTTTTGGAAAGAACAAGTTCAGGGACGTTTCCATCCTTGGGTTCTCGCAGATGATAATGCGTGAGTATTGGTTCTCCTGGTGCACACGGCTCCAAATGCACAACATCAGAGCCCTTGGGCCCCTGCAGGGTCATATCTGTGGCCATGGCCCGAATGCAGCCAATGGCAAAACGTGCCCCCGGCAGTCTGGCAAAGCGTGCAATATCAGCTGCCGTATACGATCTTTCCACTCTGCTGCTGATAGGTCGCACAACCAAAACGGCGGGATCCTCAAGCAACTTGGTGCGCATGGCCACAATGACACCATTGGCGACACCGTCGAGGACGAGTATGGGCGTCAGCATGCTGGCCAGGGCGAGCACGGCACATACGGATAGGGTTTTCTCATGCAGCCAGTCGCGAAAGGCCAAAAACAGGGCAAGGCGGCATGTGCTCATGGTCACACTCCTCAGCTGCAGAGCACGGCATGGGTACCGTCTGCCGTCTTTTCAAGGTCAAAGTGCCATTCTCGCAGAGTACTTGACCGCACCCAATGCACATTATGCGAAACCATGATCAGCGTTGCCCCTTCCTCATCCACGGCCTCAAGAAACGTCTCAAGTACGGTCTGGGCGTGCATGGGGTCAAGAGCTGCTGTGGGTTCATCAGCCAGGATGACTTCAGGTTTGGGCAGAAGCGCCCGCACGATCGCCACTCTTTGTCTCTCCCCCACAGACAGCGTGGCAGGCTGAGCCTGCATTCTCTGGGCAATGCCCAGTCTCAGAGCAAGAGCATGGGCACGCTCAAGGGCATCGTTTTCCTCCATACCGCGCATTCTGGCCACAAGGGTCATATTTTGGGCAACCGATAAAAAGGGCAGAAGCTCTCCTGTCTGCAGGACGTAGCCAAGATGGGCGAGACGCAACGCACAGAGCTGCTCGCTTGCCTTACGCCTGTAGAGGTCCCAGATATCCCAACGTTTCTCTTCGCTCTCAAAAAGAAAACGGCTGGCTCTGTCTGGAGCCAGCACAAAACCCAGCATATCGAGAGCCGTACTCTTGCCGCAGCCGCTTTCACCGGTCAAGGCGACCTTTTCACCACGTTTCAGGGTGAAGCGGGGAATGCTCAGACAATAGCCCTGAGCACCTTCACGCCCTTTTTCAAGACCCTCAATGCTGTATAGCAGATCTGACATAGGCATCTTAGGGCAGCATTTTGAGGGGAACCCGGTAGACACAGTCATCAGCATTGCTGGCACCAAAACATTCCCAGTGGGTATTATCGCTGTCGTATTCCCGATAGCGCGCAAGCAACCCTTTCAGCCAGCTAATGAGTTTCTGCCGCTCACCTGTGGACATGTTCTCCCAATCCTGCTGCGTCATGCCACTGATATGGCTTTTATAGGGCAAATCAAGCAGGACCTCGTCCAAAAGTTTGTTTTCCAGAAGATTGGCCTGAGGGTTAAGGACAAATTGCTTGGGATCCCGGCTCATCTGCGCCGAAGCCGACTGAATCTGTGCAAAAAGATTCGTCTGGCCATTGAGAAAAGCCTCTTCACTGGCATCAAGCAGGCGTTTGAGCTGAGCATAGAGATGATCAAGCTGTTTTTTTGTCAGAAGTACCGCCGGCTCACAGGCCAAAATGGGCGCACCCTGGGACTGTTCAAGTTTTTCCAGGTCAGCGTCGGCAATCCAGGCTTTGACCACCTGCGGAGCCCGGCTCTGCTTCTGATTGCCGAAAAACTGCAGCTGCATGGCATAGCCTGTACATTGGGCAATACGCCGAGCCTCCTCTTCAGGTGAAAGCGCCCTCGACGGTTCAGGTTCCTTGGGCTGAGTCAAAAACTGCCCTGTCGCCGTTGCCCGCAAAAGATTCTCGTAGGATTTGGCCAGGACCTGGGCGGCACTGCGAAAGGCTGCCGCGCCTTTTTTCTGATTGCGCGCCTCAATGGCAATATAACTTGCCTGATTATTGCTCTGCATGGTCAGCGTGCGATAGGCCTGTGCGGCATAGGCGTGATTTTTGCTGTTATTGCCGCCTTTGACGTGGACACAGGTCAGATAAATTTTGCGTTCACGCAGATAATCGGAAAGGGCTTCTGGGGAAAGACCCGTCAGTGAAGTCGGATCCCCGGCTTTAAGAGGTCCGGCATCGGAAACCATGAGCATGATCCGGCTGCCGTAATCCTGCCAGGCAAGGCTCTCAGCGGCCTCCTTGATGCCGGCAAAAGAATCCTCGTTGACGTCATGGGTTGAGACCGTGGCTTCATGAACCTGTTCCAGAGCTTTTTCAAGACGCGCCCGGTCCTTGACAGTCGTAAAATCACAGACGACCCGTGCCGTATATTCAAGCTTGGGCGTCTTCTTGGTGCTGCTGCGAAAAGCGACCACGGCAAAAGCCATATTTTCCGCATACGGACTCTTTTCCAGCTCATTATAGAGATGTTTCACAAGTTCCGTCGTCTGCTTGATATAGGGCCCCATGGATATAGTCGTATCTATGACAAAGGCAAAACCGATTTTGAATTCAGAAGCTGCGGGCTTGGGCATCTCAGATTTGGGAGCCTCACCCTTGCCCGGATCAATGGAAGCAACCTCTAAAAGCTGTAAGCCTTCATATTTTCTATCGATATTGAGCACAGGCAAAAGGTAAAAGTTCTTCTCGGCGATCTGGGAGTCAATGGGTTCACTGGCGAGCACTGGCAGATCCTGGCCCGGCTGTGCCTGGCCCTGCAGGGCCTGAAGATAGCCCTGAACCGTTTTGGCGACACTTTCTGCCTGACAGGTTTTTTCAAGGGCTGCGTGATCTTTAAAAAAAAGCACAGGGGCCCGGCCGGTTCTGTCGGTAAAAAGCATGGTGATGGCCTGAGGCCACTCTGTGGCAAGATTGGCATCAATCCAGCCGTCAGCTTTATTACTGTTCACACCGACCTGCAGACGCCCACCCTGCCGCGCATAGATATACATCACCGTAAAGGTGCGAAGTTCACTGCCTGCCTCGGCAGTCTGCTCCGCACCTGCATAAAGACGGGCTCCCGGATGGGTGACCACCCGCTGAAAAACGGAAGTTTTCCCCTCCTGCACAAGAGGCGTCATCGCCTGGGTCTGACCACAGAAAAAAACGACCCACAGACAAAAGAAGAGAGAAATCTTCGACCATTGCCTCAGACAGACAGAAAGACGTGCTGTATCCATAGTTTGCTCATTGATCAGCTATTTGGAAAGTTGAAGAAGCCAGGCTTTCGCTTGGGCATCACCACCTGCACTCGCCTGCTCAAGCCATTGTTTGAGCTGCTTCTGACGCTCCTCGGCCTCGGGCAGAGAGGTTTTTGCCTTTTCATAGAGGCGATTGGCCTCAATGGCGTCTTTGTGAATGGATCCCCATGCCGGCATGGCAGGATCAAAACAGGCGGCATAGTCAAGCAAGATCCTGTTTTCACCCTGTTCTGCCGCAAAATAGTACAGACGAAACACGGCATCCTGCTCGGCGGGACTTGTGTGAGCAAGCTCCTGAGCCAAGGTCACTGCCCTTGCAGCTGTACGCTCACTGCCGGCAAAAAAGGCCCGCACCTGCTCTTCCACACTGAGCACAACAGGAGGCGGTGTAACCGGGGAAGATTCGGGGCTCGGGACGGGTTTTATCTCAGCCGCCGGCTCAGGAGCTGGTTCTGGGGCCGGAGGCTCGGGCGCAGGCTGAGGTTCCGGTTTGGGTTCTGACGGCGGAATCGGTTCAGACTGTGGCTCTGGCTGTTTTTCTTCTTTTTGGGGAGCAGCTGTCACAGCTTCCTGTTTCACATTTTCAGGCTGTACATTTTCTGTGACAACAGGTGGCTTGCGCCACAGAAAAAACCAAAGCAAAAAAGCCGCCAGAGCAAGCAGGAGAAGAGCACAAACAAGCCAAATAACGTTTTTTTTGCCACCGGAGGACTGGCTTTGCACGGGTTGAGACGGCTCAGGCAGAGTTTCTGGCACAGGCTCAAGGATGGCAGGGGCTAGTGGCTGAGCAGCCGGCTCTGGTTCTGCCAAAACCTGGGCATTGTTCAAACTGTCTTCGCTGCTGTAGACAATCTGCTCAATGCGAAACTGCGCAAGCAAGGGTTTTTCGTTCTGCCCCATAGCAAGACTCAGTCGATAGGTGTCCTGAGTTGAGAGGACATTGACGGCTCGTGGTTCAAGGGGCAGAACAAGCTCTCCCTGAGCTGTAAGACTGCCTGCAACCGTAAACACTGAACGGGACTCCATCCAGCGTTCCTGGGCCTGCTCGCACTGAGGACTGAGGTAGCACTTATCCACAGCCCGCTGCAGACAAAGGTCATAGTCTTTGGCGGCAAAGGCTTCCTCGGAGCAGAGCAGATAGCCGTAGCCAGCCCCGCGTTGTTCGTCGCAATGATAGGAGACTTTCATAGACGTTCTCTCTTGACTATCGGGGCGTTGCGGAGAAATGCTGCAAAAGAGTACCAAGAGCCAAATTTTCTTCCATATTGATTTCCGTTTGGCCGTCAAAGTTCACATTGCCCACAACCAGTGCGTATAAGGCGTGCAGCCAGTCGCGCAGATAGCCGGCAAGATAATTGGAACGCTCAGTTCCAAGTTCCACCATACCTGTCACGCTTTTGGGAGGCGTAAAGACCACCACGGTGTTGGCACCAGCCTTGATGGTGCGTTCCTGCTCACTGGACTCAGGATCAAAGCCAAGATAACTGACATAATGATTGATAATGTGGGCTGCCATGCTCGACTGCTGCCAAAGGATGCTTTCCTTCTGCGTGTTGACATAGGCTGAGGCCTTGTGAAAGGCGTCGAGCATGGCTTTTCTCAGTTCAAGACGCGCACAGCCGGTACCCAGTTCCCCCACAAGATCGGAAAATTCCTGGGCACTGAGCTGAAAATACTTTTGCATGGCCGGATCAGAGGCAAGATCCCTGAGGTGACTGATCCAATTCTGCTCAATCTGCTTGGCAAAGAAAGCCGCCTCATCCATACGTTCAGGTTCAACTTCTGCCGCCTGCTGTGCATGGTCAGGACTGTCGGAAAAGGGATTCCAACTCTCAAGATCAACTTCCGTGATATCCACTTCTGCCGGCGTTTCCGGCCCTGTTTCGCTCTCTTTGGCCTTATCCTCATGATCTTCCAAAAAGTTGCGCAGTGCTTCCGGATACATATCAAAGATATCGGCATCGCGCAGGGTAAAACTGCGCAGAAGCTTGCCCATACGCTGATAGTTCTTTTGCAGAGCCCCCAAACGGGCAAAAAGCACCTTGACCTGCCCGAGTTTTTGCTTGAGCAGTTCCTCGCGGTCATCGGAACGATAAAAAATCTTCAGCCGATTGTGCAGTTTGGCGGAAATTTCCGTGATAGCCTGAGAGAGCTGAGAATCTTTGAGCTCGGGATTGCAGAGCGGGCTTAAGGATTCACGAATATAGGAAATACCACCGTCGTTCAGACGCATGGCCGCATCCCAGGAAACACGGGGATTGGCAAAGTGACTGGCCACAAGCTGACTGTTCATGAAGGCCTGTTCAAGAGACTGCACATAGCCCTGCATTTCACTGCGCACGCCCTTTTCATGACCCTCGGCATCGTAGTCGAGAATGGCATCAAAGCGAAAATTGGGATTGCGTAAGAGAAAAAGATTGCGGAAAGCTCCCTTGCTGTCCCATTCTCTCGGCCAGTCGTGCTGCTTGCCGAAGAAATCGAGCAGGGAAGCGTGCAGACGGTTGTCCCAGCGGCTTTCCACTGAGGGAGCACCTTTTTTCTGCTCAAATTCCATGTCAAACTTGGTAAGCACCAGGAAAAGGGAAACAGGGTGATTGTCACGCAGTTCAGGACGGTCTCCATGGGTGGAACAGACCCAGTCATTGATCACACCAGGCAGATCCTGCACTTCCTGATTGCTCGGACCAATGCACAGAAGCATACTCGTCAGCTCGTGCTCATTGCAGTAGCGCTGGAAAAGATAGGCGACCTTGCCGCGCAAAAACATTTCCTTGAGCATGCCAGGCTTGGCCAGTTCATGGCGAATATTATCAATTTTATAGCGGCTGCGGTAGCCTGGGAAGTCGAGCAGATCCGTGGTCTGAAAATAGGGAGCAGGCTGCTGATCCATGACAATGGTCAGCTCAGCGGTCAAAGCCGTAACCACGGCTCTGGGAAGCGTTGCTTTTTTGCCGTCAGCGCTAATCATCTCCAGCGTTTCGCCGTCCGCAGTCCCGTTTTCCAAGCCCTCAAGAGTTGCGACATCGATAATACTTGACTCACGCGGCGTCAGTGCCGACATGGGGCAATAGGCCAAATCAGGATGACCGAGTTGTTCAAGTGCCTGAAAAAGGATGCCCAAAAGTCTGGTAAATTCCGGCACTTCATCCCAGATCAACGCATAAAGCAGGAGACGGTCTTCAAGCCCCAGACAGGGGCCAAGAGCTAGGGCCTCCGGCCAGTACTGCTTGTCGAGCATGGCCACACGTGCCTTGGAGCGGAAATCGCGGTTCAAATACTCCCTGAGATCCTCCATAGCGTCCAGATCAATGTGCGAGGCATCCTTCCTGCGCCGTGTTTTCAGGAGCTCAAGCGTTTTCTGGACATCGCTTTGATCTTCTTCCTTATGTTCACAGTCAGCATAAAACGTATTGGCCACAATCTTGACCAGATCGGTCTCAGATAAAAGCCTGACCTGGACAGGGAAACCTTCTGTCAGCTTTGCCGGTTCACTCAAGGTAAAACGCGTCACAAGGCCCGTGGATTCCTTGCCGCCTTCGGGATTGATTTCCTGAATAAAATCGTGTTTTTCAGCCCCGAAACGGGCCATGAGAAAACCCTGGCTGTCACGGGCTAAGGCCGAAATCAGGTAGGATTTGCCGGCCTGACTGGGCCCGAAGACGCCGGCACACATTTTTCTCCCAGCTGCGCGCCCCAGAATGCGGTACTGTCTTCCCGCATGGCGCAATTCTTTTAAGAGACTCTCTTCTTCATTGCGCACAAGATCCGTATTTCGCCTAACCCATTCACCGGCTTCGCTGCAGGCGCCGCCCAACTTGGCACAAAGATCTTCCAGACTCATCCCAACATCAGCGTACAGGCCCCGATTCATGCTCAAGCCACGGGGAGGAAACGCTGCCTCCGATATTTCCTCGTTGACGAAAATGCCTAGATATACACAATACCCGTATCCAGCCAAAAGCCCTCATCTCTGGGCAACGTCTGCAAACGCATTTCAAGAGCATTGAGAACAGGATTGCCGTGGCAGTCCTCCACCTCGACGATGGTGAATTCGCCTTCATCACGTTCCTGATTGACGCTTGCGTCCTCGCTGTCATCCTCAAGAGCGCTGACGGATAGTTCTAGTGTTACCGTAAAAGGCAAGCCCTGAGCATACTTGTGGCGCATATCCTCATTCACAAATTCCAGGAAGTAAAAACGCGTGGTTGTCCAGCGTTCCACAGGCAATTGTCGGAAGCCCACGGCTATGGGGCCGCCAAAAGCAATTTTCTGGGTATAGATGCGCTCTTCCTTGCTTGTGACATCGACATCAAACCAGACCTTGGCCGCTCTGATCTGCCCGTTGAGTTCCATTTCGCCTACATAGCGTGCTGTGGAATTCAGGTTCAGATTCTGCGGATCAAAGGAAAAGCCCTCCAGCTGCCCTTCAGCCAGCGTACAGAGAATGGCACCCACAACCACAGTGGTCTTGGGATCGGTCACTTTTCCCAGGGCATCGGCAAAGGGATACCAGCTGCCCACCCGATAGTCGCCCATGGCAAAAATACGGTCAGGAGCAACCGGCAAAAGGGACACCACGGTGTCCTCAATGGCCTTCCAACTGCTTGGTCTGCCTGTGAGCAAGAGCGCATCACAGTCGTAGAGATGGATGACTTCACAGAGATTGGCCAGAATATCCTTGAGCACGGACCTGATGGTCTCATCCACACGCCGGGCGTCAATGACCAGAGGCACATCCAGCAATCGGAATTCGCCATTGCTGCCATTGCGGCGCACATAGTCCTCCACGTAATTCAGGGCCTCGGCATTGGGTTGCGGGAAATGCGCAATAGCCAGTGACTGGCCATCCTCTCCCACCTGGCTGCAACCAAGAAAACAGTCGCCAAAACGGTGCTGCACGCGATTACCGCCCTGAATGAGATCCGACTTTTCATAGACAGCAAGAACAGACAGGGCACAGGGGACCGCCACCTGCCTGATAAATTGTGTTCTCCGGTTACGACTCTCTTCACTGCTGTCGATGACATCGCGACCAAAAAGTTCGCCAAGTGCCCTGCGCACATCGGGGACTCCGGCTGCCTGCATGGCACTGCCCAGGCTTTCAAGCACGTGATTGCGCACCACAGCACAAAGCACGTCGTCGCCAGCCAGGCTAAAGCCATCGTGGAATTCCGGGTGCGGCACCATACGCGCCGAGGAACCGGCATCACTTTCCAGTTCAAAGGTTGTGATGGAAAGATCTGTAGTGCCACCACCAATATCAATGGTTGCCACGCGCAAACAGGGACGATTGCCATACTCAGGGCGTTTTCTGCCGGCAAGAGAGCAAAAGAGATGCGCATCTCCCTGAAACTTTCTGCTGATTTCATTGTAGATATACACCAGCTGCGTGCAGGTCGCCTCATCCCAGTTACAGCGCACCACAGGACTACGGCGATATTCCTGGGCAAGTTCCCTGGGCCAGGTCTTGCCGTTGGGAACATAGTAGTCCGCCCAGGACAGTGATTCCCAGAGCACATGCACAGCCCAATGCGCCCAGCGTCTGTAGATGCGCTGTTCGGCAAGAGGCATGCCACCGGGAACCGTGAAAATGACCTGTCTGAGTCGTCGCGGCACATCGGGAGAGGCCCGACGCAGACGCTGGCCAGGACTATTGATGGTCAAAAGAGCCTGCTGAATGACTTCCACAAGGAGGAACATCATCAGCGAAGAGCGCGTGAACAGGGACTCAAAGGCACATTCCGTTTCCTGTTTGCGCAGAATTTTATTGTTGCGGAAACGTCTGTCCTGCATGCAGCATAAGGGAGTGCCGCTGGAATTCACCTGCTGGGCAAGAAGTCCACGGGTGACATAGGGCTCGCCCTGCCCCTTGGTATTGTAGCGCCAGCTCTGTTTCCAGTCGCGTTCATCCCAGAGATAGCGTTTGGGACTGCTCATGCCCGTTGCACCTTCGGCACACACCGACTGTGTTGAAAGCCTGGCGGCTTCCGGACCGATGCGCACAGGCGATGGCCAGACAAAGGCAGCACTTCTCCTTCCACTACGCCGGCTGAAGGATTCACTGCCAAAGGCAATCTCAGAAAACTCAATACGCGTCTCAAAAGGATCGGTATAGATCTTTTCCGGCTCATCCATATCCCTGAGCTGCAAGAGATAGCTGTTATTGAGATTGGTCACACTCTGAGCCCGCGTCTCCACGAGGATGCCTGTGGTCCGTGAATTGCCGATATCAAGCACAAAATCCACATCAATGGGGACAAGCTTGGCGGGATTGATCACATAGACGCGCGGATCGCTGAGACAAAGGTCAAGGAATTCAAGGAGCGTGAGATAGCTTGCCAGATGCTCGAGCTGAGGGCCATCGTCTTCCTGACGCCGTCTGGTCTGGCCGGACCAGATTTCTTTGAGCCAGTCATTGACCCAGGCTTCATTGAGAAACCAGCCATTATCACGAATATGCCAGGCAAGACGAAACTGTGCGTGGGCATTGACGTCAAGCGGGCTCAGCGCTCCGTAGACCTGGTTGACATCACAGCTTTCCACCTGCATGTCAAAGGCTAGGACGACGCGCAGGGTCTCAGGCTGATCATCAGCCAGAACCAGTCGGGCACGGGCCCAGTTGGACGGTCCGTGTTCCACGCGTTTGACGCCGGTATCTTCCCAAACCTGTTCGCGCTCTCTCAGATACGGCAGGGGAATCCATTGCCCAAGCCAGGGCGTCAAATGCTTGGGGAAGTCCATGCTGTAGGTATCGCCGTTGGGGATCTGCCCATCCAGGGCATCGACAAACTCGCCGTCCTTTTCCACCAAAGGACGGATCCCGCCATCCTGACGCTCTTCAAAATTTCTGCGCAAGCGTTCGACCTTGGTCAGATCCACAGAGAAATCGAGAAGCTGTGGACAACCACCCGGAATCAGGCTGATCCGATCACTGTATTTGGGATACTCCATGCTATCTCCGCCCGCATTTCTCGACGCGTACAAAAGGAATTTCATAGGACTGCCGGCCGCCGTTGGCATCTCTGAAAACCCAGGAGCACGGCGTGTGCTGTCCCTTACCCCGGCAGGTCATTTCTGCCTGTCCCCATCGTTCACCATCTGAGCAGACGGCCCCCTGGCTCTGCACGTAAAGCACTCCATTGCCACCAAGACGCGCCTGCGTGCCACCCACGCAACGGCGACCGCCCTGCGGGTCAATAACCCGGCGTTTGCCGTTCTTGCCCTGCTTTCCAAAGCAAAAACATTCATAAATGGTTCGCTTGGAATAGTATTCAGGCCGTGTGCCTTGCCAGCACCCTTCCAAAAAATCCAGATTGCCAGTTTTCAGGGATTCCTTGGGAATTGACAGCTCTTCCCCGATTTTGGGACGTCTTTTTTCCTTGGGAGGTTCGGACTTTGGCGTATCAGGTTTTGCCTTTGGCTTTTCTTTGGGCTTTTCTTTGGGCTTTTCCTGAGCTTTTGCCTCGGGCTTTTCTTGAGGTTTTGGCTGGGAAACTTCGGGTTTACCCTCTCGTTTGGGTTTTTCACTCTTGGATTTGCCTGGCACTTCAGATAAAGGCAGCATACTCCAGAGCTGGACAGGTCCCTGAGGATCAGACACCGCCGGTCTTTGCGGGGTAACAACTGGGGCAGACGCCACAGGTCTTTGTGGCGTGATAACAGGAACTTCCTGGGCAGTCGGCGCTACGGGTTTGATGCGCTCTTCCTTGGGCTTGGGCGCTACAGGCTCAAGAGGCCTGAGTCTTGGCTGTTCCCGGCCCTCTTTCTTTTCCTCAGGATTCTTCATACTTGTCGGTGCCGCGGCAAGGGCAGGTTTGCCGGGTTTGGGCAAAACAATACCCGAGGGCAAAACCAAACTTCCGTCTGCCCGTGTCTCGTAGCCTTCTGGCAGCGCCCCAAATGGGTACTCAAAATGTCCGTCACGGTGAATGATCACGCCATCGTCAGTGATGAGTTTGCCATCATCACTCACAAGCCAACCATCAGGCAGCACGAGCCAGGGATTCACCCTGCGCCCGTCAGGCAGAATAACGATCGTTTCCTGTTCGGGCACCTCAGCTGTCGGAAGCGGCGCATTACTCAAACCATATTCTTCTGGTTCAGCCAAAAGCCTTGTATGCGGGACAAAAACGAAAGAACTCAAAGCCAGAAGAAAAAACAGCGAGCGTAAAAAACCGTTTTGCATCGTAAGCTCCCTACTCTTCAGGGCTGAGCTTTAAAAAGACCGCTTTCCACTGACCACCACCGGCATTGATACCGTGACATTCCGTCTTGCCCATACTCTTGCGGCATTCAATGGTATTGGGTCGGTAGCTTGCACCACTTTCACAGACAAGGGCTTCGTGGGTGATAGAGAGCACAGAGTCCTGGAGAGAGGCCTTGGCAGGCCCGGAACAGCGGCCGCTTTTTTCATAGATATGTCCGCTCCCCTGTCCATCAGCCCCAAAGACAAATTCCACCTGCACTGGTTCCTGAGTGCGCGAATTGAAGAGACCTGTGGCGCAAAGCCAGCGACCGGCCAGGAATCCCGTATCCTTCACATTTTCAGGAATCACAAGTTCTTCCTTCGCTGCTTCAGATTGCACGGGAATGCGTGCGGGTTCTTCAACCTTTGGGACAGGAACAAGCCCCTTGGGTTGCGGCAGATCCTGTCTGCGACATTGCGAGATGAGGAAAATCGCCTTTTCCTCGAGCTCCAGACGTTCATGATCCAAAGCGAGAAGATTGAGCGTAATGGCCCGCTCACGCACATCATCTTCATGCATCAGCGAAGGCAGCGAAAAGAGACTCAGGCCAGATAAGGCTTTTTGACGGCCAAAGTCACCAAAAAGCAGGAGAGCCAGTGCCAAAAGCAAAAGCAGCGGCAAAAGCCAGGGCAGAAGGGAAGAACGCCTTTCTTCAATGACAACAAGCGGGACTTCTTCCTTTTCTTCGACCTTTGCGACCTCGGGGTGAACAGGCTTTGCCGGCAACACTTCTCCGACCCGCAGATCACAGAGATTGCAGACGGCGTCATCATTGGAACCTGGGCCAAAACCCCAGCAGGTGACTACAGGTCTGTCATCCACAACATACAGATCATCAGCACTGGGATACAGCAAAGCCAGCTTGAGGAGATTGCCACGGGTGACCTTCTGAGGATCACCTTTGGCAATCAGCTCATCAGCATAGGCATTGACGTCAGCGGCGAGCGCTGCAAACTCCGCCGTCCGGGCCTTTTTCTCGTCGTCGGAAAGGTCCTGATAACGACGGACATTGCCGGTAAAGGGAACATACCAGTCAACAAAGCCTTCTTCCTTGTTAAAGACCGGTTCGGCAAAGGCCTGCGCATGCCGCTCGTCAAAATGCCTGCGAATGGTCTCCTGGATCTGAGCGAAACACTCAGATGGCATTATTCCCTGATAGGCCAAGGCATTGACGTTGGCACGGGCAATGGTCCGAATCAATGTGATACGCATTCTATCCCCTCTCTGCGGCGACAACTAGGGCATTTGCCACTTGGCCTGTGCCTCGCAGGGCGAAAGCACAAGCAGTTTCTGAAGATAGTCGATGCGTGCGCGCAGCTCTGTCTTGCGCAGTTCGCCTTTTTCCTGCACAGCACGTGACAGTCTGATCTCATTCTGCCATTTCTGGTAGCATTCAAAACTGACGACAGCCAGAGCCAAAAGCAGAATAATGCTCAGAAAAAAGACAAGACCAAGCCTTCCTTTTCGTATGACGCGTTGTTCAGGCATAGTTCCTCACAGATCAGGCATCAATTTCCTTGAGACGGGCCGTGAAATCACGCTGATTGGTCACAGTCTGCGTTTCGGCCTGCTGCTTCTGGCGGGAAACCTCGTTAACACGCGATGTCAGGTTCTGCTTGCGGCGCTTGACCTGCGTCAGACGGCTTGAACCTGAACGCTTCATGCTACGCTCTTCTTGCACAAAAGCCTGTTCGTACTGCCTGTCCAGATCCCTGCCGTTATTGACAGCATTGCCAAGCAGGGCAATGGCCTCTTCGCGGCCCGAAGTGATCTCTCCGTAACGATCTTCGGCTTCTCTGCGGGTAAGACGGCGCGTACGGATATCATTGAGCAGTTGCTTGAACTCTCTGTCATAGCAGTCAAGACTGGCTCTGGCTGAGGCACTGGCAATATCCAGGTTTCTGATATCGCCATCAATGTCTTCCAGATAGCTGGCCATACGACGGTTTTCATCCGTAATTTGCTTCTTCTTGGCATAGAGATTGCCAACCACAGCACCAGTCGCTGCACCGGCCACACCACCAACCAGGGCGCCTTCAGCCTTGCCTGTGGTCAAAAATCCAAGCAGTGCTCCACCCATGGCTCCGAGCACGGCACCGCCTGCTGTGCCTTTAGCCACATTGTGCTCATTGGCACGCAAATCGTGGATAGGACGGTAACAGGCTGGATAATAGTGCACAGATGTCCTCTGGGTGCCATATTTGCTGGCACAACCGCCGAGCAAAGCTGTGGGGACAACTAAAGCCAGAGCCAAAACAACGAATGTGATCCTGCGCATAGTTCCTCCAGAAATCTGTCGCGCTAGAGAACAAATGGTCAGCAGCTACTGCTGTCCATACCCTGACCGCTCTTGATAATCTTGGTCATCGTGGCCACCATGCCAGCGGCATCGGCCACATTGGCGGGAATAATCATCGTATTGCCCTTGCGTGCGAGCTCGCCAAACTGTGCAATATAGGCTTCAGCCAAACGCAGCTGGGCTGCAGCGATGCCGTCGCCCGAACTCATCTGCTGGGCAATGAGTTTGAGACCGTCGGCTGTGGCCTGAGCCACCTTACGGATCTGCTCGGCCTCGCCTTCCGCTTTATTGATCATAGCCTGCTTCTGGCCTTCACTTTCGGCAATAGCCGCGCCTTTCTCACCTTCGGCAAGATTGATCTTGGCCTGCTTTTCGCCCTCACTCTGGGCAATGGCTGCGCGCTTTTCACGTTCAGCGCGCATCTGCTTTTCCATGGCCTCCATCACCGTCATGGGCGGCGTAATATCGCGAATCTCGTAGCGCAAAACCTTAACGCCCCAGGGAGCAGTGGCAGCATCCAGGGCTTCGACCACTTCCTGATTGATGCGCGTGCGCTCCTCAAAGGTCTTGTCCAGTTCAAGCTTGCCGATAACAGAACGCAAAGAGGTCTGGGCCAGCTGAATGGCGCCCCATTCATAATCGGAAATACCGTATGCGGATTTTTCCGGTGTGATCACCTGCAGGTAAAGCACACCGTCAATATCCACACTCACGTTATCTCTGGTGATGCAGGTCTGTTTCGGCACATCAAGAACCTGTTCCTTCAGGGAACGCTTGTAGGCCGTGACATCGATAAAAGGAACAAGAATATGGAAGCCTGCATAGAGGACCTTACTAAATTTCCCGAGCCGTTCCACAATATAGGCTGACTGATTGGGGACCACCACCGCTGTCTTGACAAGCACGATAATGAGAAAAATGGCAAGCAGACCAAGACCGGCAAGCATTTCGATTTCCACAACGACCTCCACAGTTACTTTGAAGGACGAGAACGTCGCACTTCCAGAAGCAGGGCATCCTCCTGACAGACTGAAACAACCTGCACCTGTATGCCAGAGACAAGAGGCTCAGAGGCTGTGGCACGCCAGAAGCTGCCATCAATCTCAATTTCCCCGATTTGCCCGGGCGTGATGTCTTTACTGACGCGACCCACACGTCCGCAAAGAGGGTGAACAAGCGAAGTCTCTGCCTTGGACAGACTGGCTCCGCCAAAAATCACTGCGAGTCTGCGGCGCAAAATGACCAGGCTGAGCAAGGAGACAAGAATAAAAACCACAAGCTCGCCCTGCAGACTCAGCCCCAGAAAATGTCCAAGACAGGCCGCAAAAGCGCCGATGCC
>JAFXOX010000004.1 GCA_017528345.1 Desulfovibrio sp. | reverse complement strand
CCGAAGTCCTGCTTGGTATGTTCTTCACCCGCCGCGCAGCAAGCCTCCAGGAAGAATCCTGCTAAACTTCAATCTTGAGACCATTGCTCAGAGAATCTCCTTCAATAACGTCAAAGCGACGTGACTGTCAGCTCCTCTCCAACCTTCTTCAACCTCTAAAAGGCCAGTGATTCCTCGGATACTGGTCTTTTTTGTTATGGAATATTCCTCTTCGGCTATCGGATCTGTCAAGAGTGGCGCGTGGGCTGTGAGGCGTAGGAGAACGTAATGGACAGTACTGCCGGGCTTCGATGTGCATTTCTGGGCGGGGTCGGTGTCCAGCAAAGACAGAATCCGTGTCCAATGGCTTCGGACTCAAATGTATACTGTCAGCGGAATAGGTGTTTATGGGAATTTGACAGATTTCAGTGCTTCTGAGGAAATCCCTTGGCAAGCGTCTAAAAAATGACAGAGAAAATGATGGGTCTTCGGGTTGCAAAGCAAAAGAAGATGAGAAACTCTGATAAGGCCGCTTTTCTTGGATGTTCGAGGGCTCCTCAGGCGACTCACATGGAAATCGTAGTGAAAAGTGCAATCCTTGCCGAGTCCCTGCTTGAATTCTTCTTTCGTTATTGTGCTGCAGGCTTCGAGGATACGTCCTGCTCAATTTGGCTTCAGCTGTATCGCAACGAGTTCTGATCATCACTTGCAAAAGTGCCCCTTGGACGAATCCCAAGCTCTTTAGTCGTTATTCAGACTTCCAAAGGCCATCTGCAGAAGGTCTTTTTTTATGGCAAGGGGAACCGCTGAGCGTGTCTTGGCCTGCATGTGCATGCTGTCTTTGAGCCACAAAAAAAATGGCAGAAAAATTTGCGAGAATAGGCATAAAGTTTGCATAAAATAGGTCGAGTGGACATTTTTTCCACGGCTCATGCCATCAGGTCCTTTCAGACACTTCAGGAGACTCACATGGAAATCGTACTGGGTAGCGCCATTCTCGCCGAAGTCCTGCTTGGTTTTTTCTTTACCCGTCGCGCAGCAACTCTTCAGGAAGAGGTCTACTAAGATTTGGGGTGAAAATGTCGCACAAGAAGCTGGCGCGATTCTTTCAAATGGGAAGTATAGACAAGCTGCAAGCCCTGACTATCCAACGATATATAGAAATTCCCAGAAAGGTTATCTTGACCTCAAATTTCTAGAATATTAGGTATGAAATATTTGATGCTAGATTATTATGAATATATCTATTGATAGCTAAAGATTGTTGTTAAATATTACTTTTCGCTGTCTTTTTGTATATAGGAGGATATATGGAAATCGTTCTCGGATTCGCTATCTTTTTTGAAATAGTAATTGTTTTGGCCTTTGCCCATGTTATTGGACGCATTAATCGCCGAGAGAAGTGGCGTGACTATTGCTAATTATCTTAGATAGTCTGTCTTTTAGTTTTTTTGCTTGCAGACTAAAAATAAAAATATGTATAAAAATTTAGATTTTATTAAGTAGAAAGCCCGTGTATTGACATGGGCTTTTTTGTTAGATACTATTCAATGGTAAAATTTGCATTATAACTTTGAATATTTATTTATATAAGAGATTAAAAGTTCTGTAGATCATGTGTAGTGATTAATCTGAAGGAAAGGTAACGTTTTTTTTGTCGATTTGAGCATACGATATTTTTATAATAACGGGAAAAAAATTGACATCATATGTTTTGCAGATAATAACACAATCTTCATGAACAACATGGATTGAATGACTCTTGCTACCGTTGCCCCGGTATTATTGCGACAGCGAAAGACGTGGGAATAGCCGCTTGCTGGTTGTCACTAAGTTGCTCGCTCGCATTGGCCTACCTGAGAATGATTTTGCGTAAAGGGAGGATTTGTACTCTATGGCACCACAAAACCAAGAACCGCAGCAACCGCAGTCACAGACGCAGACCCTGACATGGACAGGTGCGTCAACGATTACTACGGCAGGAACGTATCAAAACGGCATGTATTCCTCGACGGTGGATGCCCAATGTGCCTTGCTCATTACGGCCCAGGGAAATGTTTCGCTGACCAGTCCTACTGTCAAAAAAAGTGGTGGGCCAAGCAATGCCGACGATAATTACAACTTTTACGGGATAAACTCGGGTATTCTCGTCAAGGATGGGGGAACAGTATCGATCACTGGCGGAACCATTACGACAACGGCAGTAGGCGCCAATGCGGTCTTTTCCTATGGGGGCAATGGCGGAACCAATGGTGCAGCCGGAGACGGCACCATTGTCATCCTTACAGATACTGTGATTAGAACCTATGAAAGTGGCTCAGGCGGCATCATGACGACCGGGGGCGGTTCCATGACCGCAAACAATGTGACCGTCGAAACAGATGGGCAATCTTCCGCACCCATTAGAACTGACCGGGGTGGCGGCACAGTTGACGTCAACGGTGGTACCTTTGTTTCAAACGGTCTTGGCTCTCCAGCCATTTATTCCACAGCGCAAATCACTGTCGATGATGCCATGTTGACCTCAAATCTTTCTGAGGGCGTCTGCATTGAGGGCAAAAATTCTGTCGAATTGAACAACTGCACGCTGACGGTCAATAATACGCAAACCAATGGCAACGCGCAGTTCCTCGACGCAGTTATCTTGTACCAATCAATGTCGGGAGACTCTTCGGAAGGAACGTCCTCGTTTTCAATGACAGGTGGCACACTCATCAATAAATCAGGCCATCTCTTTCATGTGACCAACACGGACGCCTTTATCAACCTGAGTGACGTGACTATCCAGGACTCAGGCGTCGGTGTTCTTCTGTCTGTATGTGACGACGGCTGGAGTGGCGCAAGCAACAGGGCAACGCTGACCATAAGCGATCAGGCGATTTCCGGGGATATTCTGGTTGGTGACAATTCCTCTTTAACGCTCAATATTGCGGATAGGTCTACGTTTACAGGCAATATCAGTGGAGAGATCGTAAACACACAAGGCTCAAGCATCTCGACGGAAATCGGCTCTGTCACAGTCACGCTCGATGCCACAAGTAAATGGTACCTGGACGACGATACCTATATTGACGCCTTCACAGGTACAGCTGCAAATGTCATTACCAACGGTCACACGCTGTACGTCGATAATGTCGCCCTGGAGGGAACAACCGAAAATGATGGCGCAGACGTGGTTGGAGACAGTGTTCCAGCCTGGTTTGATGCCGATATCTACATGGAAAACAAGCTTGAGCAACTCGGTGATGACTGGACTGAGCAAAGCATGCTC
This sequence comes from Desulfovibrio sp., assembly GCA_017528345.1. Taxonomy (GTDB): domain Bacteria; phylum Desulfobacterota; class Desulfovibrionia; order Desulfovibrionales; family Desulfovibrionaceae; genus Desulfovibrio. The sequence goes on along the minus strand of JAFXOX010000004.1, from coordinate 76,012 downwards.
CAAGCCTTTCAGGACGCCGGCTACATCGGCACAAAAGGCTACTATCAGCATTTTCTCGACTGGGGAAATCGCGAAAATGTTAGTCCCAACAACTATTTCGACAGCACATACTATTTTCAGAGTAAGCTCGAACAATTGCAGGAAGAAGATGCCGGCTGGACCATGGACAGTGTTGTTCAGGCCTTCAAGGATGCGCATCTGTCAACCTGGGACCATTATAAGAATTGGGGTATGAAAGAAGGTATCGACGCCAATAGCAACTTTTCCACCAGTGAATACCTTGATGCCAAGCTCGATGAACTGCAAAAAGACTATCCTTCGCAACACTGGACCATGGAGAGTTTGCTTGAGGCCTTCGAGGATGCCAAGCTCAATCCTGTTCAGCATTATATGCTCTACGGCGTCAACGAAAATCTTAATTTTGATCCTGGAGCCTAAACAGAAGAGATCAATTTGGCCAGAGAGGTCGAGGAAGAATACAGCGTTTCAGGCTTTGCCTGACTTCCCGTTACTCTTAGCTATTTTTCGGCATCTTGTGCCAAGCCAAGAACGGCCTGCAAGGGAAAACTGCAGGCCGTTCTTGGCTTGATATGCTGGCAAAAGCGTTGAGCTGCCAAATGCGCTTCAACGACGCAGTATCCAGCTTTCAAGAGGAAAAATCAGCTCGGTCCAATGAGCTTTATAGCCCATCTTGGGGCCTGAGATGGGCCCCATGTCATAGCGCAGGGCGCCTTCCTCACAGAGCCAGAGAATCTGCTCATACTGGAGGGTATTGCCAATGGAAAAGGCTTTCCAGTTCAAGTCGTAGCTAAACTGCTGTCCACGGTAAATGACGCCTGTCAGCCCACCAAAGATAAAGCCGATATCGGTGTTTTCATGGCGGGCAAAGATCACTCGCCCAGTACCTCTTTTGGCCTGGCGTTGCAAAAGTTCCTTATAGAAATTGCCGGCCAGCGGGTGCAAAAGGCCATTGTCTTCATGGCCTTTCCAGCTTTGCGTTTCTACCGTGAGCATGCGGCCGAAGGTTTTATCAACATCGGCTTCGCTTGCGGGACTGACGCGTTCATAGCTGACTCCTGCCTCACGCGCTTTGCGCACAGCTTTCTTCAACTTCGCTCGGAAATTTGGGGACCTGCGGGAGAGAAAACCGTCGATACCGCCCTCAAGAGAGGCTGCACACTGTTTGCCCTGAGTATAGAGGTAGAAGGAGAACATGTGGCCGAGATTGAAGAGCAGTTCATTGGAGAGAGGATGATGCGGCCAGATACCTCCCAGAATAATGGGGGGCATCTGGCTTTTGCCAAAGCGTTTTTCGATGAGGTCTACGGCGCGAAAAAAGAGGGGAATGGGGTCTGCGCCAAGCAAAGGACGGTCATAGAGCCAGGAGGATTCCGGTGAGACAAAGACCGGCTGATCATTGGCCATGTTTTCCTGGGCAAGGATGATGGCATTGCCGTGCTCAAAGAGCATGAGCACGGGGCGTGCGCTTCCATGACTTGCGTGATAGCTCATCACCCAGTCTGGTTCACTGCAGTAGGGATCGGGGAGATCACAGCAGCGGGCAGCATGCAGCCAAAGCTGCTCGCGCTTTTCCTGCCCTTCCTTCGGCAGGGGTTCAAAGAGCACATCGGGGGAGAGCTCTTGCGTTATCTGCGTTTGGGGGGCCATGTCTGCCAATCCATAAGCCTTGCCTTGGTGAGCAAAAGGACCTGCTTGTCACGGATTCGAGCAAGTGCTGAATAGTCACCATCAAGTCGATAGAGCGCCCAGTTGCCTTGAGGAAGTCGTTGGGCGGCAATTTCCGCATCAAGGGCCAGGCCTGCTTCATTGGCTGAGCAGAAAAGCGGAAAGTCCCAGCGTGCAGGGTCAAGGGTGACTATGGCACCTGCGCCAAGCTCAATAATATAGTTGGCAGGAGCATAGACCCAGGCCTCGTGACAGTCGGGAAGCGTCTCCTGAGAAGGCGCAGGCGCTTCTTTCACCTTTGCGCAGGAAACACAAAGGAGAATGATAAGCAGCAAAGCTGCGCGTCTAGCCATGCCTCATGGCTCGCAGGCGGGCAATGCGTTCTGTGAGGGGAGGATGCGTGCTGAAGAGACGGTTGAGATTGCCGCCCACAGCAAAGGCCGGCTGCACGATGAACATCTGTGAGGTAGAGGGATTGCCGCTTTGCAGGGGAATCTGTCCGCTCATTCTGCCGAGCTCTTCAAGGGCTCCTGCAAGATATTCGGGATTACCGCAGAGGGCAGCGCCTGTTTCATCGGCCAGGTACTCACGTGAGCGGGAAATGGCCATCTGAATGAGAGAAGCTGCAATGGGGGCTAAAAGCGCCATGATAAGTGCGCCCACGGGATTTCCGCCTTCTTCACGATTGCCACCAAAAATGGCCGTGAACTGGAAAATATTGGCCAGGGTGACAATGGCTGAACCCATGACAGCGGCTATGGTCTGAATGAGAATATCGCGGTTACGGATATGGGCCATTTCATGGGCAAGCACGCCACTCAGCTGCTCAGGGGTTAAAATCCGCAAAATGCCTTCGGTGACAGCCACAGCGGCATGATCGGGGTCGCGACCTGTGGCAAAGGCATTGGGGGTCTCCTCGGGCACGATATAGACGCGCGGCATGGGAAGTCCGGCACGCCTGGCAAGCGTTGCCACAATATCATGCAGGTAGGGGGCATCTTCATAGGCTGTCTCACGTGCATGGTACATAGAAAGCACAAGCTTATCCGAATACCAGAAGCTGCCAAGATTCATCACCAGGGCGAGCCCGAGAGCCAGGAACATGCCGCCGCGACCGCCCAGCAATCCACCGAGCATGATCACAAAGGCCGAGAGAATACCCAACAGTACAATGGTTTTAAGTTGGCTGGTCATGATGTCCTCACAGGTTGCGGTTGCTCTTAGAGGTGGACAGCTGCCTGTTGCACGTGGCTTTCAAGCCACAGTTCAAGAACGACAATGGTCCAGAGCTGTTTGCGCAGATCCTGCCTGCCTGAGACATGCTCCTCAAGCAGCGCGTTTACAGCCCTGGGGGCAAAGATACCCTGATCGTTTAGGCGCTTTTCGTCAAGAAGTTCTCTGATACGTGGCAGCATGCGCCCTCTGAGCCAGGCTGCCACGGGAATTTGAAAGCCACGTTTATTGCGATGGATGATAGCATGTGGCAAAAGTTTGCCAAAGGCTCTGCGCAGAAGCCACTTACCCTTCAGCCCTTGAAATTTATCAGAAAGTGGCAGTCTTGCCGTAAATTCCGCAAGTTCCCGGTCAAGGAAGGGAGCCCGAACTTCAAGGGAATGTAGCATGGAGCAGCGGTCCACCTTGAGGAGAATGTCTTCCGGCAGATACTGACGCAGATAGACATGGAAAGCCCGCGCAAGGGCAGAGGCTCCGCTTGCCTCGGGCCAGTGGGTAAATTCAAGTTTTGTGGAGGCAAAAAGCTCATCTGTGGCAAGAATGCCGGGCAAAGGAGCAAGAAAGTCCTGAGCCAGGATACAAGATAATTGCTCCGGGGCAAAGGAGGTCAGAAGACGCTGGATTTTGAGCCAGTCAGGAGCTTTGGCACCTGAGAGAAAAGTCTGCATGGCCAGGCGCAGATTCACATAGCCCTGCGAGCCCGGAAGATGACGGCTTAGAGGTTCAATAACGCAGGCTTTGAGCCAATGCGGCAAGCTATTGTAAAAACCTGCTAAGCGCATGGCCGCATAGTTTTCATAGCCCGCCCACAGCTCGTCACTGCCGTCTCCTCCGAGAGCCACTGTCACAGATTTTCGTGTCAGCCCGCTTAAGAGATAGGTTGGCGCAACTGAGGCGTCGGCCATGGGCACATCCATGCGCGCAATAATTTTGGGCAAAAGCTCGCAGCAGACCTCAGCCGAAAGGATTTCTTCGTGATGCTCTGTGGCAAAGGTTTGTGCGACAAGTCTGGCATAGCGGCTTTCATCATAGCTTGCTTCAGAAAAGCCAATGGAAAAGGTCTTCACAGGCTGCGAACAAACTTGTGCCATAAGACCTGTGACAATGGAGGAATCAAGTCCGCCTGAGAGAAAAACGCCAAGGGGAACGTCGCTGACAAGCCTTTTGGCGACGGCTTGGCTCAGCAGCCTGTAGAGCTCTTCTTCACGTTCCTGCACATCGCCCTGGGGCTTTTCTGGCCAGGGCAGATCCCAGTAGCGCTCAGCGCAAAGAGCCTGCCCGTTGACCACAAGGGTATGGGCAGGGGCAAGGCTTCGCACTTCCGTATAAATGGTATCCGGACCTGGTACATATTCATAGGCGAGAAAGCGCACAATGGCGCGTCTGTCAATATGCAGGGAGAGCTCTGGCAGAGCGGCCAGTGCCGTCACTTCCGAAGCAAAATAGCAGCAGCCATTTTGCAGTGTATAGAAAAGCGGTTTTTTGCCAAAACGGTCACGAGCAAGAAAGAGAGAGCGGCTATTGGCATCAAAGATCGCCATGGCGAACATACCCTCAAAGTGTTTGACGCATTCTCTTCCCCACTTGCGATAACTCTGCAGGATCACTTCAGTATCGGAGTCCGTGACAAAGCGTACGCCATCCTGAGCAAGTTCCCGGGCGAGCTCCCGGTAATTGTAGAGCTCGCCATTATAGGTGATGGTCAGACGCTTATCCTGCGTTTGCATGGGCTGGGCGCCGCCTGAAAGGTCAATGATGGAAAGTCGCCTGTGACCAAGCGCAACGGGGCCTGACTGAAAAATACCACTGGCATCAGGGCCTCTGTGCACAAGCATTTCAGTCATAGCACGCACACGCTCGGAGGTCTCGGGTGGAAGCGAGCTTTGATCAAGTTTATATATCCCGGCTATTCCGCACATCTCGTCTTCCTTTGGGCGTGGGCAATGAGCTGGTGGGCCAACGTTTTACAATTGCTTGCCGGATCAAAGAGTGTACGAGAGAGCTTGGCGGCATTTTCCCCAAGCTTTTTGGCAAGGGTACGCTCCTGGGCCAGCCTTTGGATGGCGCAGGCTAAGGCATGAGGATCTTTTTGTGGCACGCAGAGGCCTGTTTCCTCATGGCGCACAATTTCCGGCAGGGCATTGATGCTGCTGGCAATAACAGGCAGACCCATGCTCATGGCCTCAATGACAGTATTGGGAATGCCATCCTGGCGACCCATGGGATCAATGACGCACGGGGCCACAAAGATGTCGTGGCGGCGCAGAATGTCTGGGAGTTTATCATGCGAGATAAGACCGGGAAAACTCACGCAGTCATCCAAAGCAAGTTCATGGGCAAGCTTGTGCAACTGTCCCTCAAGACCGCCGAGTCCCATGGCCACACCACCACCGCCGCCAAGGGTCAGGTGAAAGGAAAGTCCCCACGTTTTCAAAAGCGCACAGGCGGCTAGTAAAATATCAAAGCCCTTGGTCACGTCAAAGCGGCCAAGAGCCATGAGCTTGCAGACATCTCCTGCTGATGGCTCTTTTTCAAGGGATAGGGCTTGCGTTGGAAGCGTCAGGCTATTGTAGACAAGCGCTGTTTTTCCAAGAGCTTTTTCCTGCCCAAGCTTTTCGATACGTACCTGGTCTGCCCGATTATTGGCGCGGATGAGCGCACAGGCGGCCATTTTATCCAGAAGATCGGGATCGGCAGGCATGAGGTTGTCGCCACGTACGGTCATGGCAAAGGGAATGCCTGTGAGCTCATGGATGACCCAGGCAGCCTGGGCTGTGCCTCGAGGCCAGGGGGCATAGATGATGTCAATCTTTTGCGCTGTGAAGGTGCGCGCGAGCACAAAGCCTGCGCAAAAAGCCCAGAGGTTTTCACCGAAGATTTCAAGACTTGGCCAACGGCGCAGCATATGGCGTCTGAAGAGGGAGAAGAAGCGGCGGGGATGGATGAGGATTTGTCCGGCAAGCTCTGCCAGGATGTGACCAAGGCCACGGACCCCAAGCCTTTGCACAGAATTTGCCACAGCGCACATTTCTTCCGAGCAGTGGGTGAGATTGGCCCCGTAGAGGCTGTACACGGAAAGATCTGTGTGAGCACGCAGCCCCTCGACTTCACGGAAAATAAAGGGTTGGGTGAAGAGGGGGTACCAGAGGAGAATACAGGCAACCCTTGTTGCGGGAGCACGTTGGGATGACTGATCCAGGTGAGATGACTGATCCATGGGGTATTACGGGGCTACGGTCCAGTCGCCCTGTGTTGCAGTCAGAGAGCGCGCGCGATGACCCAGGCTATTGCGCAGCTCGCTCATGGTGAGGCAGTGGACTTCGTAGTGGCGCATAAGCCAACGCATATAGACGGTGATTTTCTTGAGGAATGTGCGCACATGGGCTTCTGTGGGAAGATGGGGCGTTGCCCCTTCCTGCATTTCTGAGGAATGCCAGGTCAGTGAGAGAACGTTTCCACCAGAAGCTAGATAATAGCGTGTGATAGCTTTCATGGCCCAGAGCGGATGATAGACCGGTAACAGCGCAAGCGCTCCCCAGTAGTTGGTTGTACTTGCAAGGTAGCTGGCAAGTTTTCCAAGACAACCATTGCCGTGACGGAAGGTGTCAAGGAGCGGGCGGATGGCAGAAACAAGCGGCGTGACGGTCAGGGGCACTTCAAAAATGTGGCCATACTGTGTGGGAACCCAGTATGGTGTGGCCGTTGCCGCAAAATGGTCCGGTGTGCGGCTTTTTTCGCAGGTTCCGTGCAGGGGACGCACGGAAGCATCGGTGAGAATGCCTGCACGGGCGAGAAGGGGAAAATGCTTTTTGTGGAGATCCCAGCGACCCATGCGAAAGGAGGTGACAGGAGCGCCATTGAGCTTTGAGGCGTTGGCAAGCACGTTTTCAAGCTTTGCCTGAAAAACATCGTCAGGCAGGTCTCTTGAGGGCACACGGCTGAGTGGGTCAATGGTCCCCGTTGTAATGGGCGGTATATTCCAGTGATGGAGATGGGCAGCAATTTCAGCTCCGGCCTCGTCACGCAGCTCTTTGATGATGTGGCAGGATCGGGCATCTGTCAGAACCGGATAGGCACAAAAAAGCGTAGGCTTGATACCCAACGCCAGCAAAGGTGCAAGCCTGCGCAGAGCAGAGGTATTGGTGACCGTTACGCCATACTGGGGGTAGCTCCCGGTAAAAAGTCCCTCTTCTTCCACATCCAGGCTGACAACAAGATAGACAGGCTTTGACATAGGGCAAAGGACTAGAAATCCGTAAAGACGTCAGGATGGCTTTTCTGGTAGCTTTCCACAAGCTCCTGAGCCCTGGGCAGTTCCTCACAGACGGCATCCAGAGTCTTGCGTACCTGTTCCTCGGTGTGGGCAGCCGAGATAAAGAAACGCAGACGCGCTGTGCCTTCCTTGACCGCGGGAAATGAGATGGGCATGACATAGATGCCACGCTTGAAGAGCTGCTGAGAGAGGAAGCCTGTTACCCAGGAATTGCCGATGATCACGGGAATCACGGCATAGCCCTGAGCTGCACCGGTATCAAGGCCCTTTTCATGGGCGTAGTGGAGAAAATACTGGCTGATGTCCTGGATTTTTTTGACGCGTTCCGGCTCTCTGAGGAGAATATTGAGAGCCGTGGAGCAGGCTGTGGCAATGATGGGGGGCATGCCGACGCTGTAGACAAAGCCCGGAGAGCCGTATTTAAGAAATTCCACAAGCTCACGTGAACCGGCAATGAAACCGCCGCAGCCGCAGAGCGTCTTGGAGAGTGTGCTCATCCACATGTCCACGTCGCCTGGGGCGAGATTGAAATACTCGCGCACGCCGTGGCCTGTTTTGCCGAGAATACCGAGAGAATGGGCTTCATCGACAAGAAGCATGCAGTCGTATTTTTTCTTAAGACGTATGATGCGCGGCAGATCCGGGATATTGCCGTCCATGCTGAAGAGGCCTTCGGTGACAATGACCGCGTGTTTGCAGTCCGCGCGTTTTTCCTCAAGCATTCTTTCCAGCGCGTCACAGTCGTTGTGATTGTAGGAGAAACGCTGGGCACCAGACAGACGGGCCCCCTGCAGCAGGGAATTGTGTGCAAGCCCGTCGTGAAAAATGCCGTCTTTTTTGCCAAAGAGAAAACCAAGGGTAGAGACATTGGTGGCATGACCGCTGACGTAGACAATGCAGTCTTCGACATCGTAAAATTTGGCGAGACTCTCTTCCAAAAGTCTGTGTGGCGGACGTTCCCCACCCACAAGACGGCTTGCGCCAGCTGAGGTGCCGTAGATCTTGCAGGCTTCCGTGACAGCCGCGGTGATCTCAGGATGGGCGTTGATGTCAAGATAATCGTAGGTAGAAAAATTGATATATTCACGTCCGTCAATGGAGGTCAATGCCTTGGCCGCGCGCTCGTGGCAGCGGAAAAGGGGATTGTCCATACCCATTTCTCTGGCCATCTCAACCATACGTCCAAAAGAGAGCTTGAAACGCATGTGATTGAAGCCAGAACCTGTTTTTTGTTGTTCCTGCATGTGGATCTCTTCTGTCTCAGCCTTTGCGTGGCGCATACCAAGGCTTGTCGTTAACGGCACGTTATGATGCCTGAAACGGGATTTTGAGCGCTGATGGGAAAGAATCTTAAAAAAAGAAACGTGTATTTTCTGTTGTGCTCAAGGCAAAATTTGAAAAAAGTCTATACTATAAAAAGGAAAGATATGCAAGCTGCGACCATGCAACGGGTGGAAATTTCTCGCTTTTGGCCCTGTATATGTGCTGTACAGGGAGCTCAGGCTTGCCAAGCAGTTCCGGAAATCGTATGGTAGATCAAGGCTTTTTGGGCCAAGGTTTTTATTGTGGAGAGTTTTTTTCGGCCATGCGTGATGTTTTTTCTTGTCCTGGGCAATCTGTCTGTACCTATGACGGCGTGAGCTACGGCAGCCTTGAGCATCAGGGCGCAAGCTGGCGCTTTGGGGCGACTGCACAGCAGTGGGCTGAGCTTCTTCCTCTGACGGGAAAGGAACCTGATGCGGAGGATTTGTCGCGTCTTGCCCGCAATGGCCTTTGGCTTGGCAAAACCTGTGATCCTGAGCCTTTGGCTATTATGTGTCAGGGCATGGGGGCTTTGTGGGTAGGTGCCGGCCGCGAGCTCTATGATGCCTTCCCGCGGGCCAGAGAAGCCATGGACCGCATTGCCGCCATTGCCTCTTGGGATGTGCTCTCGCTCCTCGACTGCCAGGATCTTGAAAAAATCACTGCCACGCGCTGGCAAATCCCCTATCTCTTTCTGCTCGAATACGCTCAGTGGAGCTATCTCTCCTCTCTTGGTCTGTCACCTTCCCTGATCTGTGGCCACTCCTTAGGTGAGCTCATTGGCCTTTGTCTTGCTGGTATCTACACGCCGGAAATTGCCTGGCATATTCTTGATACGCGTGCCGAACATGTGGCCTATCTGGAAGCCCAGGCCACTGAGGAATTCAGTATGCTGGCTGTGCATGCTGATTGGGTCATTGTGGAGGATATTCTTGTCAGCAATCCCAAGGTGCGTGTGGCTAATTACAATACGCCGCATCAGTTCATTCTTGGCGGCCCCAAGCCCTTAATTCGGGAAATCCGCTCCGCGCTGCGCAAAAAACGGATCCCGGCTGTGGCCATCGCCGTTTCCATGCTTTTTCATCATCCGGCCATGCGCGTTTTACGTGAGCATTCGCTTTTGCGTTTGAATATGCTTGCCATGCATGCGCCGCGCATTCCTGTGCTCAGTGTTTGCAAATGTCAGCCCTATCCCTCGGAGCAGGAGGACATCTGCCGCTTCATTGCCGATCTTGATGAAAATCCCGTGCGTTTTTCAGAATGCCTGGCAAGTATGTGGCATACCTACGGAGTGCGTTCTTTTGTGGAACTTGGTCCTCAGGAAGTACTCTGCGGGCTTATCAGTGAAAATCTGCCGGGGGCTTTTGTGGCGAGTCCTGCCCGCAAGGGACGGGAAGCCAGAGGCATGCGCGAACTCTGTGCCTTGCTCTATGCCAAGGGCAGACTGACCCAGAAAGCGCTTGCAGAGGTGATTGCCGTCTACGGAAGCCATACGCTTGTGGCAGATGAGGCACGTGAAACTGATGTGAAGGATGCGGGGAAAGAGGAAGGAAACGATGCGCGGCAGATCCACCCACTCTTTCTTCTTCTTTCCGATCTTACAGGGGTTCCCGCTTCCGAGATCAAGCCGGAAATGGATCTGCGCAAGGATCTGGCGCTTCGCTCAAGCGCATTCCCGCACTTTTTGGCAGAAGCTGAAAAACGGCTGCACATTACCCCCTCCTTTGCTGAACTTGTGCAGGTGGCAACAGTCGGCGATCTCTTACGTCTTTTTAGCCAAGATGGGGAACTTGCAAAAACAGCTCAGGCTTTGCCAGCTCTTGCCACAAGGCTCACTCCTCTGTTGAGTGTGACGCGCCAACAGGGCCGTCTTCTGCCGTGCTGTTATGCCCACGCCTATGTTCGAGGGACTCGGCCTGTGCTTGGACTTTTCGCAGACGCTGACCTTCCGGCCACGCATCTGCGTATCCTTTTGCCCGACCTTTTGCTCGGACTACCCGGGCTTGTGGGCAAAATTCGCCTGGCTGAGTCCCTTGCAGCCCTTTGCCAGGACCGAGCGTTTCTTCCTCTTTGTGTGGATAATCACGTGCTCCAGTCCGAGGACTGCGACCTCTTTCTGGTCCTTGGGCGTCTTGGGAGAAGCGAGCAAAAGGTGCTTGACGAGCGCGCAAAGCCCATCCTACATCTTCTCTTTGAACCGGATAATTACGACCAGTATATCTCTCCCCATGAGCGGCGCATTTACTATGCGCCACATGATTTGCGCAGGCGCTTTGATGAGCTTGGCGATCTTCTGGCCCGTGAACTTGCTTTTGGGAAAACGCGAGAAAGCATTTGGTGTTGTGCCGCTGACGCAAAGGAAGAGAGCGCCTATGCTTGCAGGGCGCTTTGGCAGAATACCTGCGGATTAACGCTTGTCCCACTAGTGCAGCCAGGGGCTTTTATCTCCCAGAGAGCTCTGCGTATCTTTTTTGATCAGGATGCCGATAGGAGACTGCAAGGTCAGACGCACGTGCCCCTTGCCCTAGAATTTCTGGCTCTGCTTTCTGCCTGTCAGGCACAGGCCCCCTGGCTTGATGTCTTTGGCTTCACCGATTGCTCTGTGTATTCTTCTGCCAGACAGATGCGGGGTGTTGTCAGGGAAGGGGAGGTTACGATCAAGCTGCTTGGCTGGCTGAGTCTTTCTGGAGAAACACGCAGGCGCGTGGATGCGGGGCTTTCGCTTTTTGCTCTGACAGATAATGGCCGCAAAAGGCGCAAGCAGCGTGAGGTGCTCCACGCTACGGTCTTGCTTGGGCAAGAGCGCAGCAAGGAACCTGTTGTACCTGACTGGGTGCAAGAAGCTAAGGAGATGACAGAAAAAGGCGAGCTTTTGCCGACACCCTCTGCTTCGCCACTGGTCAGTTTCGTCAATCTTAGGGCCAGTGATGGCTATCTTGCCTGCGACCTTGAACCCTCTTGTATTGCTCAGCCAGACAAAATACCGTATATTCAGCAACTCTACTTGTTTCAGGGGGCTGTGGATGCGGCCCTTTGTTTTGCAAGCCGGGGTCGTGCAAAGTCTTTGCCAGGTCTTTCTCTGGCCAAGGTGGGTTTTGTCCACCTTGGAAGAAGCACGGAAAACGTGCGGCCACGCCTCTATGTGCGCAAAACCTTTTCCGATACCTTCCGTGAGCGCTGTGACGCGGCAGTGGTTGTGGATACGCATCCGCTTTTGCTTATCTCGCATATGGAATTTGTCAAAGCATCTGTTTAGCTCAGGGCCCTTTCCACAAAAGAGGCTTTTCATGAAATTTGCTGTCCATCTTTTGTCCCTCTGCCTTGTTTTCCTACTTACGGCACTTTGTGGCTGCAGCTCGCAGAAAGCCGGCATTCATTCTCCGGAACTGCCAGCTCGCCATTGGCTTAAGGAAGTGCCGGGTGTGCCTGTGGAAAGTAAGAGCAAACTTGAGCATGCTGTAACGAGCCTTTATGATCCCTCTCGGAAATTCCGTTTTGAAGATGCGGTGTATCTGGCCATTCAGCAGTCGCCCATGCTTGTGCACAGTGCCGTGAATCTTGAGATCAAACGCCTTGCCCTGACCGACTCTGTCTGGAAATACCTGCCCGAACCCCGCCTGCTTTTTTCCATCACTAATAACCTGACGCGCTTAAACGAAGATACCCGCCATGTTTCGGGTGACTATGGCCGCACCAAGTTTGACGTGGGTTTCCGCTGCGACTTCCCCAATCCCGTGGCAACCTATTTTGAGCATCAGGTGCAGAAGGGTATGGTCAATATGGCCATTGCAACCCACCGCAAGGCCGTGGGTGAAGCCATTTACGATATCGCCAAAATGTACCTGAAGCTGAAGTCCTTAAAGGAAATTCAGGCGGCCAAGGAAGCCGTACTGCCCCTTGGCAAAGAGCTGAAGGCCTACTGGCGCGAGGTTGAAAGTGTGGAAGGTCGCCAGGGCGTCCAGCTTAATCTCGCCGATGAGCACAGCCGTGAGCTGGAACTCACCGTGGAAAAGACCAAAATGGAATCCACCATGGAGAAAACGCGGTTGAAGATTTTGGCAGGTGTCGATGCCCATCACAAAATGACTATTGACGAGGAAAGCGCAGATGAGATTTTGCGGGGCTTTGACGGTTATGCCCTCAAGTGGGAAGACCGTTGGAATGTCACTGAAGATGATCTTTTGCTGCGTGGCCAAATCAAGCTCGCAGACTTTAATATTATGGTTGCCTGGGCACAGTATATGCCCTTGATGAGCCTTGAGGTGAACAAACAGCCACCAGCTGGTCAGGCGCAGCCTTCAGGCGGTGAAGAAGACGTCTTTCTCCATCTGAATTTTGACTTTCCCCTTATCGACTGGGGCCACCGCTACCGTGGCGTGCAGACCGCGCGTATGCAAAAGGCTCAGGCTTTTCATGAAATGGCCAGAAAGCGTACCGAATACTCCAACCGCTGGCTGCAGGCCCAGCAGGCTGTGGCTTTGGCCGACAATCAGCTGAAGATTGCCAAGACCCGCTTTAAAACAGCGGAGCTGCAGTATAAAGAAGCTGTTATCGCCTTTAAGGAAGGCACAGAGGAAATGCCTGTGGTCACCAATCTGCACGAGCAGATGGCCAATGCACGTATAGCCCTGATTCAGGCCGAGCTCAACTACAAGCTGGCCCACCTCGATTGGATGTATCTGGCCAATGTTTTGCAGGAACGCTTCCTGGGGCTACCCCTGAAAAACTTGATGTAGGTAGTTATGCTGAGCATTCGTTCTCATGTTCTGGCTGGCCTTCTGGCCTTAGCTTTTTTGGTCCTGGCAAACTCTGCCCTTGCGGCTGAGACCATTTTGACAGGTAAGGTCTTAAGTACGGTGATGCGTACCGAACCCATGCCTTTTCATGCCATTATCGATGAGATCTGTGTGAAGCCCGGTGATGCCGTGAAAAAAGGCGCCCCCCTGCTGCGTTTTCACCTGCAGAGTGAGGCTGAGCGCGTTTTGCAGAAAGAAATCACCCGCGGTAGTGATACGGAAGATCTGCGCGGCAAGATTCTGGAGCTTGAGCGTGAGCAGGCGCGCATGGAAGCCCAGTGCAAGAAAAACCGGCAGCTTGTAGCCAGTGGTCTGGGATCCCGGCAAGCGCTTGCCAGGCAGGAAAAGGAGGTTGATGCCATTATCGAGCGCATCGCTCTTCTGCGCAAGACCATTAAGAAGGCTGAAGACACCTTTGCCGCCCGCCTCAAGGAACTTGAAAAGTTTTATCGCGTGCCGCTCACGGAAGGCATGGAGCTCCCGGAAAGCAGTCTGATCATTCCCTCGCCCATTGATGGCTATGTGCTTTCCGTTGCGAGCATTTTCCCAGGCTCTCTTTTGCCTCAGGGGGCTCAACCTATTGTGGTGGGGCCTCTTGATCCCATGCTGATCCAGGTTCCTGTTTACGAAGGGGAGCTTTCGGACATCTCTGAAGGCAAGACCGCGCGTGTGGAAATCCCCTCCCTCGGCAATAAGAAATTTGAAGCCAAGGTCACGGAAATCTCCTGGGTCTCCAATGACATGAATGTGGATAAGCCCTCCTACTTTACCGTCAAGCTGATGGTTCCCAATCCCAAGTTTGAACTGAAGCCGGGCTTTAAAGCCGTTGTGCGTTTTTAGAGCGCACAAAGCCCCTGTCTGAAAACAGGCAGGGAACACTATGAAGATTAAGGATATTCCCAAGCGACTGGGCTACATTCTTGGAGCCCAGTGGACGCGCGATCTTTCCTGGACGATTTTTACCATTCTCCTTGCCCGCTACAGTCAGGAGATCCTCGGACAGATTGTCCTGGCCCTCACCTATGGGTATCTCGTCAAGACCATTGTCGATGTCGGGCTCAATGACTATCTGCTCTCCTCCTTTTCCCGCGGCGAAGAGCATCCGCGCGCTCTGCTCGGTGAAGTAAGCTGGCTCAAGGCCTGTGTGCTTTTGCCTGTGCTTTGTGTGCTCTGGTCGATCACGGGTCAGCAGGACTATGGTTGGCAATTGCGCCTCATGGTCTTGCTCATCGCTACAGGATTTGGCCTTGATGCCATCTGTGATTCCTTTTTTGCCCTTTGTCAGGCAAGAGGCAGGCAGGATGTGGAAATGCGCATCCGCATTCCAGCGGCTTTGCTTGGCATAGGCTTTGGCATTGCCTGTGTGCTCTGCAAAGCCTCTCCCCTTGTCATTGCTATCTACAAACCCATAGAATCCCTCCTCTGTCTTGGCTTTGCCCTCTTTGCCCTCCATCGCAATCCCTTCCACGGTTTTGGCCTGGCCCAGCTTCAGGATCTTGTCCGCAAGATGAAGAGTGGGCTGATCTTCACCGGTATGGCCGTCTGCGCCATGTTCTATAATAAGATCAATGTCATTTTTCTGAAGCGCTATGGGGGTGATGCCGAGGTGGGCGGCTATGGGGTCGCCTGGGAGATGGTTGAGGGGCTTGCGACCCTTGTGAGTGGTGCCTTGCTCGGCAAAGTGATTTTTCCGCTTTTAGCCAGGCTTTGGAAAGAAAATCAGGTCAAATTCTGTCGGCTTGCCGGGCAAACGGCGCGCTCGCTTTGGGCGGCAGCGCTGCCCGTGATTTTTGTCATCTGTGTGGAAAGTGACCGCATTCTCCCCTTTATTTACGGTACGCAGTTTGAGACAGCGGTCCCAGCCCAACGCCTGCTTACCCCATGTCTTGCCACAGCCTTTCTCCACAATCTTGCCGCCTATGCCATGATTGGCATGGGGCGTCACGTTTTGCTCTTTTTCTTCTATCTGAGCGGCCTTGTGGTGAATATCATCTGCTGCTTTTGGCTGATTCCGGCCTCACCTCTGACAGGCTGTGCGCTCGCCCTTACCATCACCAAGGTCTGGGTTGCCATCCTCACCGTGAGTTTCTTTCAGGTTAAAGCACGGCCCATGAGTGGCGTCCAGTGGCTTTTGATGCTTGTGACTGGACTTGTGAGTGTTACCCTTTATCTGCTTACGCTTCCGTATCTCCCCAGAGAATGTGCGGAAATACTGGGACTGCTTCCCCTTTTGGGGCTGCTTTGGAAGTGGCGGCCACCTTCTGCCTTTGAGCACGAGCAGAGCGATAATAGCTAAATCACAAAACCCAGAGGATCTTCCCTGGGTTTTGTGATTTAGCCCTGTTGGCCGCGCTAAGCAGCGTATTTTCAGAAAAAAAAGGAAGTTTTTTTGCAGGTTTTGCCTGAATGCTTTCGATGTAGCCTAGGTGCTTTTTGGCAGATCCTTGGGATGACCTGAAAGAATGCACAGAGCAATGCCTCCCAAAATGCAGCCTGAAGAGAGCGTGAGATGCCAGGTAATGGGCTCATTGAGGGTAAAAACGGCAAGGATGGCTGTGATGATGGGGACAGCAAGCTGAATAATGGAGCCATTGACAAGGCTCATTTTGGGAACCACGCGGTACCAGAGCACATAGCCTAAGGCTGTTGCCAGGGCTCCCGCACAAAGGGCATGGACAAGCCCCATGGGATCTGCGGCTGGATTGGTCGTAAAGCTTGCAAGGCCAATGACAACAAGAATGGGCACGCAGCGAAAGAAATTGCCGGCAGTGGCAAGGATGGCATCGTGGGCCTTACGGCCACAAAGGGTATAGGCTCCCCAGAAAAGCCCAACGCCTACGGCAAAGAGTGTGGCGTCAAGCGGGGGCGCTCCTTCTACCTGTGGAAGACAGAGCCATAAAAGCCCTGCGACCACAATGGCAAGACCACAGATTTGCCAGGGATTGAGTCTGGCGCCATGCCAAAGGCCATAGCCAAGCATGGCTATCTGGATACAGGCATTGAAGATGAGGGTCCCCATGGCAGCCTGCATGTTGACATAGCTTAAGGAAAAACAGGCCATGTACCCCAAGAGAGAAAGCGAAGCTTTCCACGAGCTCTCGGCAAGGGCCCTTTGGAACACGTCAAAACGATGTTTGGGGGGCAAGTGGCAAAGGGCGAGGAGGACGAGCATGGCCGCAGCTGAGAGGCCGCGTGTGACCGTATATTGCCAGGGGGGAAGCGCATGCGCTACGAGTGCTGCTCGGCAGAAGAGCGAATTGGCCGCAAAAAGCGTTAAGCAAAGCGTTGCAAGAAGGGCAATGCGCATGGCTAGCACCACTGTCTGCAGGTCCTGCCTGCCATGTTGCGAGCCACGTCCATCACTTCTCAAAGCGTGCTTTGAGTTGCCCGCAGGCGGCATCAATATCCTGGCCCTTGCTCTGGCGGACAATGGCTGTGAGATGATGGCTCCAGAGGGCTTTTTCAAAGGCGAGCACGCGTTCTGGCGAAGGTGCCTGATAGGGACCGTCTGTGGCATTATAGACAATGAGATTGAGCTTGCCGCGAACGCTGCGCACGACTTTGGCAAGTTCGTGGGCCTGCTCGGGGGAATCATTGACATCGCGCAGAAGCAGATATTCAAAGGTGATGTGCTCTCGCGTTTTGAGGGGATAGCGGCGTAAAGCGGCAAGGAGCTCCTCAAGGGGAAGCTTTGCCGCGCGCGGCATGATCTGCTCGCGGATGCGTTGATTGGGGGCATGGAGAGAAATGGCAAGATAGCACTGCCCACTCTCACCAAGCTTGGCAATCCCCTCTTTGATGCCACAGGTGGAAACCGTAACTCTGCGAGGGGAAAAGGCAAGACCATGGGGGTCGTTGAGAATGGTAAGGGCTTTTACAAGCTCTCCACAGTTCATGAGGGGCTCGCCCATGCCCATAAAGACGAGATTGCGCAGAATGGGGTGATCGGGGCGGGTATCCTGTAGATATTCCCGGCCAATGAGTACCTGGCTTGCGATCTCACCGCAGGTCATATTGCGGGTAAAACCGGATTGACCTGTGGCGCAGAACGTACAGGCCATGGGACAGCCGATTTGGGAGGAAAGGCACTGTGTCCAGCGGATGCGGCCTTCATGGTCTTCAGAAGGAATCAGCACCGTTTCCACGCGGGCACCGTCGTGGAAGGCAAGAAGAAATTTCGTTGTGCCATCCTTACTTTTTTGGATGGTAACAATGTCCGGCCAGGCAAGAGCCGCTTTTTGCGCAAGACGTGCACGGGTAGATAGCGAGACATTGCTCATCACCGCAAAGTCTCGGGCAAGTTTTTGCCAGACCCACTGGAAAATCTGCCGCGCCCGAAAAGGCTTTTCGCCGAGCTCACTGTGTATCCACTGGGCAAGCTCCGCCTGGTTGAACTCAAGAAGATCCTGCATCAGCTATTGAGAGAGTCGGCATAACGCTTAACAAAGGCAATGGCACTGTCATGGTCGGAGACCTCGCCAGCGATTTGGGCCTTGAGAAGCGCGTCACGGATGCTGCCAACAAGAGGGCCTGGGGCAAGATTGATCTCTTTCATGATCTCATTGCCGTTCAAAAGCGGCTCAAGCATCTGCTCGGGCGTCTCAGCGCGGGCAAGATATTTCATATTGTGGTTGAAGGAGGTGAACTTGTCCTCGCGGGACTTGAGATCGGCCTTGGCCATGGCGATGAGCCGTGGATACTCATCAAGGGACTTGAAACGGCGGATACCGCGATCGGTGAGCATGAAATGGAAACGCATGTGATTGGCGACAAGATGGCAGATGAGGTCGATATCCTCATAGTCAAAGTGCAGACGCTGCAGAATCTTGCGCGTCACTTTAGCGCCCACGCGGTGGTGCTGGAAGAAGGTGTAGCCCTCGTCAAAGTACTCACAGGTGAAGAGCTTGCCCACGTCGTGGAAGAGCATGGCCATGGTCCCCAGCCAGTCGTAGTGGAATTCTTCCTCGGTGTAGAAGCGCATGCACTCAAGCGTATGCTCAAAGACATTGACGGTACTGTCGCCTTCATCGCCGTAGTTCTGCTGGGGAATACTGGAGAGCGCGGCTACTTCGGGAATGAGTCCCTGCAAAATATGGGCGTCATACATCAGGCGCACAAAACGGTGCATGCTTTCGGCGGCAACTTTGCGCCATTCTTCCATGATATCTCTGGCCGGTACATAGTCGAGCACGCGACCAGAGGAACGGATGATGGCAAGCCAGGTATTGGGCTCAATTTCCGTGTCGTAGTTGGCGGCAAAGCGCAGGGCGCGCACGGCAAGCAGATAATTATGTCTGAGAGTCTCGTCAGGAATGCCCACTAGGCGGATGGGGGCTTCAGAGGGTTTATGGGCTTTGAGATCAAAGCCGGCATAGGCGTCTTTCTGCGATGCCGGATCACAAAAACTGCCAATGGCGAGATTTTTGCGATCGCGCTCATTCATGGCGGAAACAATGGTGGGGGTGATGCGCAGAATGGAGATCTCGGGCTGACTTGCTTCACTCATTTCCAGCCCATAGAAGCGGAATGTCGTGTCATTTTCTTCAAGATAGGCGAAGAAGGGGTCACTTTCCTGGGCTTTGCTAAGGTGCGGATAGAGTTTACTCAGTCTTTCAACTCCGGGCTCGCAGGCGATATCAACGGCAGGCTTTGCCATTTGCGACAGAAGCGAATCCTGCAGGGGAGGATTGATGACGTGGGCTTCATAGCCATTACGCTGCAGATTTTTACAGATTGAGAGAGCGGCTTTGAGTTGCTCGTGCATAATTCCTCCCTTTGCCAAAGAGATTACCCAAGCCCGGCAGAAAGTCAAGACAACAAAAAAAGCCCTGCATGAGCAGGGCTTTTTTGAGAAAACGAAGGCTTTTTTAATCGCAGAAATTGTTCACATCACGCTTGACGCCCAGGGCAATCTTCCAGAGCAGGGAAAGCACAAGGGCTCCTATGGCGTAGACGCCAATGGCAACTGTGATTTCAATGCCTGTGGGCATATAGGGGGTGATGGTTTCATACATATTGGGGGTGAAACCACCGATGAGCAGTCCAAGGCCCTTGTCGATCCAGCTCGCAAGCACGAGCATAATCAGCGCGTGGGGAAGGTACTTGCCGGTACGGGTCTGCGGAGGAATGAGAATGGCAAGGGAAGCAAAGGCCATGATCACCGCAGCCCACATAAAGTAGCTGACCCAGGCAAAATGGCCACCATGTCCCTGGAAGAGGAACATGATCGGTTCCATGTGGCCGGGAATATTGCTGTAGAACGAGGTGAAGATTTCAAGCAGATAGAAGAAGACATTGATGCACATGGCGTAGACAATGATCGTCGCCAGTGTCTTGATGGCATCACGCCCGGGGTCAAAGCCTGTCAGCCTGCGCACGATGAAGAGCAGAAGCAGGAGAATGGCAGGACCTGAGCAGAACGCTGAAGACAGGAAGCGCGCAGCCATAATGGCCGTCAGCCAGTAGTGACGACCAGGAATACCCGCGTAGAGGAAGGCTGTGACCGTGTGGATGGAGAAGGCCCAGATGATGGAGAGATAGACCAGGGGCTTGATCCACTTGGGCGGAGCAACTTCCAGGCGTTCAGCTTCAAGGGTGACCCAGCCAATAATGATGTTCAGGCAGAGGTAACCGATGAGCACGATCATATCGTAGAACATCACGGAATTGGGTGTGGGATGAAGCATGACATTGGCCATGCGGTGGGGCTGGCCAAGGTCCACGACGATGAAGAGCGCGCACATGCACACCGCTGCCACAGCCATGAACTCACCAAAGATGATCATGCGCTTGAATTTCACATAGTGATGGAAATAGGCAGGCAGAACGAGCATGACGGCTGAAGCGGCCACACCCACGAAATAGGTGAACTGCGAAATATACAGGCCCCACGAGACGTCGCGGTTCATGCCTGTCACGCCTAAGCCTGTCATCACCTGTACGCAGTAGGCCAGTGCACACAGACCGATGACACACAGCAAAAACAACAGCCACAGATAGTAGCGTTTGGGTCCAGTCAATAATTTTTCAAGCATGGCAGACTCCCCTAGATGAGATAGTAGACGCCGGGCTGTGTGCCAAGATTGGGCTTACGGCGAATGCTGTAGTTTTCGGCCAGAGCCTTGCGCACGGAAGATTCAGGATCTTCCAGGTCGCCAAAGAGAATCTTGCCCTTGGAGGCTTCCACGCAGGCGGGCATCAGTCCCTGGGCCAGGCGTTCGGCACAGAAGGTGCATTTTTCCACAACACCGATCATCCGTGTGGGGAAACGCGGATTGGTGGGCTTGGGCAGATAGAGACGGGGATCATAGAAGTTGAAGGAACGAGCCCCGTAAGGACAGCCGGCCATACAGAAACGGCAGCCAATGCAGCGGTGGTAGTCCATGGCCACAATGCCATCGGCCATTTTATAGGTGGCCTGAGTCGGGCAGACACGCACACAGGGAGGATTGGTGCAGTGGTTGCAGAGCAGCGGATAGACCGAATCCTTGATGCGCTGGCTCATGTGCTCGTTCATATCATCGGGAAAGACATGCTCAAAGCTGTCGAGCCACATCCATTTGATATTCTTGTTGTCCGGAATGTCAGGCACATTGTGGGCCTCGTGACAGGCACGGATCAGCGGCTTGTAGTCTTCGGCACTTCTGAACTGACGGGTGTCAATAACCATGGCCCAGCGTTTGGCATGTGCTGTTTTGTCGCCGTGACCATATTTACCCGGGGCAAGCTGGGCACATGCCTCAGTTGTCATTCCCAGGCCAGCAAGGCCACTGCTCAGGGCAAAGGCCGAAAGACCGGCCACTTTCAGAAATTTTCTTCTGTTCGTGTTCATCACTTGCCCTCCGTGGGAATAATGTGGCACGTCCAGCAATAGGGGCTAACGCTGTTGGACAAATGGCACTTCTGGCAGAAACCGGCGTAGTTGGTGTGGCACTTCATGCAGGTATTCTGCAGACTGATTTCCCACTTCTTGCCGTTTGCCGCGACATAGGTGCGATTTTCATTGCGCAGAGCCTGATCTCGCCACTCATTGAGCAGGCGCATATGCTGAGCACGCATGAACGCAGCATCTTCCACGCAGGCATCCTGATTGGGCTTGACAACCCCGGTCTCCTTGTAATCCGTGCCAAACAGGCCGACCCAGAAGGGCGAGCTGAGCAGGGCGACAAGGATCACTATGCCGATACATACTGCTTTTTTGTTATACATCTATCGACCCTCCTCAGCCTCTGCCTCGTCAGCGTCCACATTGGGCAGATCTTCCTGGCGCAGGTCCATGGTGCGCTTGGCCTCGCCCTTCATGACCAGAGCATTGGCCACAAGTTCGTGTATGCCGCTGACATTGACGCCGGGAGCCCAGTAATTGGCCAGGGGAGGCAGGGTTGCCCGGTCAATGGCGCAGCAGCAGGCCATATGGTTGACTCCGTATTTCTGTTGCACATAGCGCAGAGCATTGCCTCTGGGCATACCCGAACGCATCCTCAGTTCCATGATCTCTTCGGTGTTCAAGCCACTGCCTGCACCGCAGCAGAAGGTCTGCTCGCGGATGGTGTTCTCAGGCATTTCCACGAAGTGATTGCAGACGTGTTTGAGAATGTAGCGAGGCTCTTCCAGAAGACCCATAGCACGGGCCGGGTTACAGGAATCGTGGAAGGTGGTGATAATGTGGTCATTGCGGCTGGGATCAAGCTTGATCTTGCCGTGACGGATGAGGTCGGCTGTGAACTCGGTGATATGCACCATCTTGGTTGCCGCGGCATTCTTGAAGACAGTGCCTGTGATGGGCGACTTGGGTATGGTCATATTGGGAGGCGTTGGGCCGTTATAGGTCTCCATATACTGGTTGACCACGCGCCACATATGGCCGCACTCACCGCCAAGAATCCATTTGACGCCAAGGCGTTCGGCTTCGGCGTACATTTTGGCATTGAGTTTTTTGGCCATATTGAACGAGGTAAAGGAGCCGAAGTTGCCGCCTTCAGAGGCATAGGTGGAAAACGTATAGTCCAGGTCCAGCTCATGGAAGAGCAGGAGATAGCCCATGAAGGTATAGATGCCAGGGTCGGCAAAGACATCACCTGAGGGGGTGATGAAGAGGATTTCGTGGCCCTTTTCATTGAAGGGGGTCTTGGGCCGGATGCCGGTGACTGTTTCGCAGTCGTCGGCAAGCATTTCCACGATTTCCTTGAAGGAATGGGGCTTAATGCCCAGATGATTGCCGGTGAAGCTGCAGTTTTTCACAGGATCCATGATCCAGTGGGTGCCAAGACCGACTTCATGCATCAGCTCGCGGACGATAGCTGTGATTTCAGCCGTGTCGATACCATAGGGGCAGAAGAGCGAGCATCTACGGCATTCGGTACACTGATAGGCATAGTAGAACAGTTCCTTGACAACGCTCTTATCCCAGTCGCGCGCGCCTACTTTTTTGCCGAGGAGCTTGCCCAGCATGGTATGGTCACGGCGATAGAGGGAACGCAGAAGTTCTGCGCGGAGCACGGGCATATTCTTGGGATCATTGGTGCCCAGGAAGAAGTGACACTTATCGGCGCAGGCGCCGCAGCGTACACAGATGTCCATGAAGAGTTTGAGCGAACGGTGCTTTTGCAGGCGTTCCTCAAAAGCGTCACAGAGAATCTGTTCCCAGTTTTCGGGCAGATTCCAGTCTTCTGCTGAGGGGTCCCAATCGTGCGGATTGGGCATGTGCAGAAGCTCCATGGTTTCTTTTTTCTCAGGGTAGCAGTACGAACCCGGAGCAAATTCCGGCTTGATATCAAGCCAGCTCTCCTTGGGAAGCTCGGGACGGCTGGCCATGAGCATTTGTGGCGTAGGTAATTTTGCCATTCTGACAACTCCTTACTCTTAGGACTTCTTGTCCGGCTGCTTTTCTAGCGGCAGACCAGCTTGGGCCATGGCGTCGCGGTAGGTATCCTCGTACTCAGGATAGGTGAAGAACTGCTTGGGAGGATTCCAGGGATTGATGTGACGGACTTCCCGCGTATTGGTTGGCAGATTGCGCGTGGGGCTGAAGAAGACACCCGGCATATGCACAAGCTTGGAGTAGGGGAAGTAGATGAGCAGGGTTGAGACAAGGGTGAGGTGCACAATGAACATGCCGTTGAGATCAAGACCCTGAATGACCGGTGAGAAATGGGTCAGGCCCATGATGAAGATCTTGACCTGGGCAATTTCGGCCTTGTCGAAGTAACGCAGGCAGAGGCCTGAGACAACGATGCCGATCAGAAGCCACAACGGGAAGTAATCATTGGCAAGCGAGATATAGCGAATACGCTCATTGAAGATGCGCCGGCACAGCAGAAAGACAAGGGCTACCAGCAGCAGGCCGCCAGTCAGGAAGAAACGGGGCGCACCGATCTGCAGGAAACCGTCCACAGCTTCAATGAAGCTCACACAGCACGGCACAGGTTCGATGAAGAAACGGAAGTGTCTGAGGAAGACGATAAGAAAACAGTAATGGAAGAGAAGGGAGAAGAACCAGAGCCATTTGGAGGAATAGTAGACGACACGATAGCCTCCGGTTGCCTGATCGTTCTCAAAGGAACACGCTTGCGTATTGCGGAACAGAGACCGGAACAGACAGACCTCGAGGATCATGCGGATGACGACCCCAAACTTGGTGGAAGGGCAGTCGAATTTTTCCTGTTTGATGAAGTCGAGTGAGCGTTCCTGCCCGCCGGTGGTGGGGATGGCAAACGGCACGGGCGATTTTGCCCAGTAAATCATGCGCCGAACGATCCCCACAAGGAAAACCAAGACTGCCACATAGGGGAGCAGAATGCCGAAGACCGCAGTCAGTCCTATACAGGACCCGATCCAGGCAACGGCGCCTATGAGCAGCACCACAAGTAATGATTCCAACATTCCCTACCTCACTTGCCTGTAAGTTACCCAGAATGCCATGCGCAGTCTGGGAAAATATTCGTCAGGACTGACCACAGCCTGCGAATTCGCCCAGAGGCGCTTGGGCATTTAAGTGTTGCGCCCAGCGTTTGAGCTGAGCGTATTGATTACGAATTTCCGTGACACGGATTTCGGCAACTCGTTCCTTATCGGTCATGTACATATCAAAAGCAAGGAGCGCCAAGGTGTCTACCCGGCTTTCCATTTCCAGATAGCCTGCAAGGTCGCTGCCCATGGAGGGGAGAAGCTCTTTGCGTAAAAGCGGCTTGAGCAGGTAGATGACACCTACAGCCTGGCTTGGCGTAAATTCCTGGACAGCGCGTATTTTGACAAAACGCTCAAGAGAGGTTTTGACCTTTTCGACATCAAGATCCTCTCCGGCAATGGCTTCAAAGAGGGTCCCCGCAGCTTCCCGGATCATACTGGCTACGGGATTGGTAAAGGGATCACGCTGAGTTTTGAGAAAGGGCAGTGACTTTTCCGGGTAGGAAGCAAACACTGCGAGCGTCCACTGCTCGGCAAGGCTGTCCTTGAGATTGGCGAGAAGTTTTGCTGTCTGCATCAATAAAACCGGCAAGAACATCGGATGTTCTGCCGCCTCCTTGTGGCTTTGGGGGCTTTGTGCTGCGCGAGGCTTGCCAGGACGTCGACAGGAACGCGTTGATTGTGTATTCCTCAAGTAACGCAGACAGCTGCCCACGCACCGTTTTCCATCGGCAGTCAAAAGGTGAAAATCTTTAACCTAGTAAACCGAAAGAATGAATGCGTCAAGCCATGCCTGTGTTTTTTGCTTTTACCCCTGCCTATGCCGTGTTTTTGGGGCAAGCCTGCTTTTGTCATGCTCGTTAGGCACGTTTTCTGCAAGAAGAGTGGCAGCAACAGCAGATGCTGTGAAGGAGCCATTATGCGTTTGATAGCTTTTCTTCTTTTTATCCTCTCAGTGCTTGGCCTTTCTTTGCCCATGCCGGCGCATGCCGTTCGCATCAAGGATATCGCCAATTTCTCAGGAGTCCGAGACAATCAGCTCATCGGCTACGGGCTTGTGGTTGGTCTTCCTGGTACCGGTGATAAGAAGGATTCGGTCTTTACGCTCAGCTCCATGAAGAACATGCTCGACAAGATGGGTATTGGTGTCAAATCTTCGGCACTGAAGATCAAGAATGTGGCTTCTGTCATGGTTACGGCACGCATGCCGGTTTCGGCCAAGCCCGGCACCCGCCTGGATGTGACGGTCTCCTCTGTCGGAGATGCCTCATCATTGTCTGGCGGCGTGCTCTTGCAGACAGCGCTCAAGGGCGTTGACGGCAAGATCTACGGCCTCGCTCAGGGGTCGCTCACTGTGGGCGGCTATTCCGCGGGCGGCCAGGCGGCCCAGACCTCCAAGAACGTCAGCACTGTGGGCTTAATCCCTGGCGGTGCCATAGTAGAACGTGGCATACCTTTTGAATTCAATCAACAGAACCAATTGACCCTGAATCTGCGCTCCGCGGATTTCTCCACAGCCCAGCAGATTGCTGAGCGCCTCAATGAAGCCATTGGCGGATCCTTTGCCAGGGCCGTGGATGCCACAAGTGTGAGTATCACGGTGCCCCCGCAGTATCGCAATAATCTCGTCCCCCTGATGGCTTCTGTGGAAAATCTGGAAGTTACCCCGGACACACCGGCCAAGGTCGTGGTCGACGAAAAGACTGGTACTGTTGTTTTAGGACGTGATGTACGCATTTCACGGGCGGCTGTGGCCCATGGTAATCTGCAGATTACGGTGCAGGAAGGTGAGCAGGTTTCCCAGCCGGGTCCCTTCTCACAGGGTCAGACCGTTGTGACGCCCAAGACGGATATGGATGTGCGCGAAGAGCAGCGCCGGCTTGTGATGGTGGAAGGGGCAACCCTGCAGGAACTTGTGGACGGCCTCAACGCCATCGGAGCGACACCCAGAGATCTCATTTCCATACTGCGTACGCTGCAGGCCTCAGGTTCCCTGCACGCCGCTCTGGAGGTACTCTGATATGCAATCAATTCAAGCTTCTCTTGATACAGCGCGTCAGGCGCACTCTCAGCAGTCAGGCAAGGACCTTTCAGCGCGACTGTCCTCGTTACATCATTCCTCTCTTTCCCCTGAGGCCAAGGAAAAGAAGTTGCGCGAGGCCTGCGAGGGTTTTGAATCCATCTTTATTCAGAAGATGTGGCAGGAAATGCGCAAGACCGTCAATCAGGGCAGTTTTTTGCACGGCCGTGAGGAACAGTTCTGGCAGGACATGTATGATCAGGAACTTGCCAAGAAAATGACATCAGCTGGCGGTATCGGTCTTGCCAATATGATGTATGAGCAGCTTTCCAGTCATCTCTCCTCAGCCAGCCGCGCCACAGCAAGAGCCCAGGATAACGGCCGCGCCTTTGCGCCGAGTCAGGCGCCATTGCTTGGCAATACTGCCTCGGCAAGTACCCCTCTGGATCTGACCGGTCAGACGCAGGCCAAGGCGGAAGGGCCCAAGGTAAGCCCCCTGTATGAAGAGCCCAAGGAAGTGGCGACCTCCGAGAAGAGCCCTGAAAAGAGCGCCTCGACTCCCTCTGGCTCATCGCACCCAGGAGAATCCCCGGTTGCTACGGCTCATCCCACGCCTACGGCCTCCGTTGAGCCGCCCACGCCCAGTGTTGACCCGGCCATTGCCCAGGCTCTCGATATGATGCGCCACAGTGTTGAGACCAGCCCTCAGGTCAGTCCGGCACCCCTTGCCCATGTCAACTATACTGTGCCAGGTGCACGTCAGCAGCCAGTTGCCAGCGGCATGGATCTCGCCAAGGCCGCGCAGCGGCAGGCAGGCGACCAGCTGGGAAGCCGTGGGGTGCGTGAGCCGCTTCTGCCCCAGACGCCTCAAGCCCGCAAGGCCACTGAAGAAGCTCTCGCCAGACAAGAGGCCCGCCATGCCAGACGTCAGCCTCTGCCCTATGCCTTCCCCGCAGGCCAGGCTGAAGCCCAGGATCAGGAAGCCCAGGCAGCCTTTGCCCCCATGGCACAGAGCACCCCTCTGGCTCCCAATCCCGCTGAGCCGAAGAATCAGCGACCTGAAAGAGCGCAAAGAGCTGCGAGAGTCTCCCAGCGTGCAGCGCAGAACCAGCCCGAAATCAAGACCTTGAATCTAACAAGTCCCCAGGCGCATCTGGCCTATCAGAGCCAGGCCCAGGCTGCTATGCCCGCCCAGAAGAGCTCTCAGGAGCCTGCGAGAAACACGATCCCTCCGCTGACAGCCCAGGATCTGCAGATGTAGCCAGGTTTTTTGAAGATTTTGCCGGGAAGTGGGCTGCACCACTTCCCTTTTTTTTTGTGCTGAAGGGCTTGGCAAAAGTGTGGAACGTAATTTGCAAGAGATGACTGAACGCTACCATGAGTGAGGTTAGCTATGCATCACATCATTTTTGCAAGTCTTTCCCGTCAGGAAAAGGGCATGGAGCTTTTGCTTCAGCTTCTTGAGCAGGAATACGCCATTATTTGTGAGCGTAAGATGGATCTTGTGGCCCATGAGGAATTTTCCATTCAGGAGCTGATCCGTCAGCTGGTCCATGAAAAGGAATTTGTCATGGGGCTTCTGCAGGGCATGCGCCTTAGCGAATACGTGCAGGGCTTGGCCAGTGAAGTGGCAGAGCCTATTCTGGCCTGTCGTGCCAGGCTTGATCTCATAGAGCAGAAGGCTTCCCGTCAGGCTACGCGCAACAGTCAGCT
This sequence comes from Desulfovibrio sp., assembly GCA_017528345.1. GTDB lineage: Bacteria > Desulfobacterota > Desulfovibrionia > Desulfovibrionales > Desulfovibrionaceae > Desulfovibrio. The sequence continues at coordinate 48,084 of JAFXOX010000004.1, read as the reverse complement.
GGCTCTGGCACTTCTGGATCAGAATGCCAAGACCATGCAGACGCTTTTTGATCAGGCTGTCCCCAAGAAGACCCTGGTCTATGGCCGCAGAGGAGCCATGAACAGCGTAAGCCGTCAGGGTTCGCTGATCTCCGGGAGGTTGTAAGCCATGCTCAGTAATCTGCTCACCATTGGACGCAGTGCCCTCGCTACATCACAGGCCTGGGTCAATGTTACCGGCGACAATATCGCCAATGCCGATACCGAAGGCTATAACAGACGCTATGTTGTTCAGAAGGAAGCTGCCACAGTTACCATCAACAACAATCAGTATGGTCTGGGCTCTAATGCGGAGCAGGTTCTGCGCTTTTTTGACAAGTTCCTGGAAGACAATTTTCTCAACGAATCCACCATTTCCAATCGTTGGACCGAGCAGGACAATATTATGGAAACGCTCGAGTCCATTTTCAATGAAGCCAATACTTCAGGTCTCAGCGATTCCATTGATCAGTTCTTCAATGCCTGGCAGAAGCTGGCGCTCAGTCCCGAGGATCCTTCGGTGCGAACCAGTGTTTTGACCAGTGGTCAAACTCTTGACGACATGTTTGCCAGCATGCAGCGCTCGGTGAAGACCATTCAGGATGAAATGAATGTGTCCATTCAGGAGTCTGTGGATCGGATCAACGAAATCTCCAAGGCCATTGCGGCCCTGAACAAGAAGATCGGTGAAGTCACCATTTCCGAGGTGACCAATCCCAATGCCCTGTACGATCAGCGCGATATGCTCGTGGAAGAGCTGGCCACACTGGTTGACATCAAGACCGTGGATAGCGGTATGGGCAATTACCGGGTGCAGCTGTCTACAGGACAGCCCCTTGTGGATGCCCTCAAGGTATACAGTGTAGATTTTGAAGGCCCACAGGCGGAAAACCGTTTGACGGCAGATTCGCCATTTGAGGGAACCATCAATTTTCAGGGCAGTGATGATTTTGAATATGCCCTGGAAGTGGTGGAAGCCGGAAATCTTGGGGAAGCCGAGTTTCGAGTTTCCATAGATGGCGGCGTCACCTGGCTTATGGGCGACAATGGTAAGGAACTGCATCTGAAAACGCCCTCCTTGACTTCTGGCACAGAGTCTGATGCTATCCTCGTCAAGGATCTTTCCATTTCTTTTACCTTTGATTCTGCCTCCGGCAATACCTACCTCAATAAGGGCGATGCCTTTGATATCGTGCCCAAGAAGGGCTTGTACTGGATTGAACCCACACGGGGGCCTGAAAATATTACGCCGCAGATCACCATGACCGGTACCGATAATGAGAACCGTGTCCATGGCGGCAAGATGACCTCCTATTTCACCATTCGCGACGACGTCTGTGGTCGCTATATGGATGAAATGGACGCCCTGGCCAAGACCATTGTCTGGGAAGTCAACCGTCTGCACACCCAAGGCTCAGGAACAGAAAAGCTGACCTATGCCACAGGTCAGAACCGCATCCCTGACAAAGGTAATCCCTTAGGTAAGGCCACTTCGGGCAATGTCTTCTACGATAAGATGCAGGCGGGCAATACCAATTTTTACTTTTATAATGCCAAAACCGACGCCTATTTAGGCACAGCACAATTTGATTTCAGCGCCGATGGCTTGAGTGGCTCCGTGAACTTCAAGCCTGAAGAGCATTCCTTAGAAGATGTCATGAAAGCCTTCAATGCTATTTCGGTCACCTACCAGGATGGCACAACGACCAAGACCGTCAAACCCTTCAAGGCTGAGATTCAGGACGATAAGTTGCTTCTGCGTCTAACCTATGAGGCAAGCACTGAGGGCATCAGCTTTGCCTTTGGCGAAGATACCACAGGTATCCTTGCAGCTTTGGGCTTGAACAGCTTTTTCAGCGGCGATGATGCCTCCTCCTTTGCCCTGAGCACCGATCTTTCCAACGATTACACCCGGATCAGTGCAGGGCGAGTCAATGGCGGCTACGAGGTCAACGAGGGCGATAATACCATTGCCAATGCCATTGGTGCTCTGGCCACCAAGAACGTGACCATCAATACCTTCTGGCGCACAACGAGCCAGAGTATCCCGGAATATTATGCCGGCCTGGTGGCAACCGTCGGTTCAGATAAGGTCCATACAGAGACCAATAAGGCCTATCACGCAACATTGGCACAATCCATGCTAGAGCGTAAGGAGTCAGTCACAGGTGTCAATCTGGACGAAGAAATGGCCAATCTTGTGAAGTATCAGGCAAGCTATAAGGCAGCCGCAAAGCTCATCACCACGGCCGATGAAATGCTTGGTGTGCTGATCGGACTTAAGCAGTAAGCACGGAGAGAGGGAAACGCCATGAGTATGCGCATAACCCAGAGCATGATCTATGATAATTATGTCTCGCAGATGCAGACAAGTCTTGGCGCGTACATGAACAGCGCCGAGCAGGGTTCAACGCAGAAGAAGATCAATGCCCCCTCTGACGATCCTGCAGGTACCTACAAGGTCCTTAATCTTCGCAATTCCACAACGTATAATAAGCAGCTTTTGAGTAACTGTGATACGGCCAAGGGCTGGCTGCAACTGGAAGACAGCGTCCTGGCCACGCAGGTTCCCACTGTCCTTACAAGTATCAAGGAGCTTGCCGAACAGGCCGCAACAGGTACCTATACGGCCGAACAGCGTTTGGATATCGCCTATCAGGTGCGTCAGCAGTTTGGCTCTCTGATCAACCTGGCCAATACCGAATTTGACGGCAAGAGCCTTTTTGCCGGGCACAAGTACGATGCGACGGCATTTCAGGAAGGACTTGCCCTGACAAGTACGGATGCCGCACTCAGCGAGCAGATCGCAGCCAATAACTTTATTATTGAGGGCAATACGGATCTGTCCGTTGCCTTTCAGTTTACGGAAGACGGTCCCCTGCAAGCCGGTCGTGCGTTTCGCTGGACCAAGGACGGGGGAAAGACCTGGCATGAGGAAGGGAAAGTGACCACGGCCGTGGATAATGGCGAAAACTATGTGGTCATGAGCTTTGACGGCGTTGACGTTAAGATGAAGGCTGCTCAAGCCGCCACAGTCATGGTGTCTGCGACGAATCTGGATGAACTGAGCGTTGGCCGGGATAATGGCACCGTCTACATCAGACCCACGGCTATTTACAAGGGCGATGTGCAATACAAGGGCGATGTGCAGGATGTGCTCAATCTGACCTATATGGGGACAGGTTCTGCCATTACGAGCACGACGAAGGCGCACGGAACCTTCAGCGGCAATACCCTCGTGCGTTTCCCAGATGGCGTTTCTTCAACCGCAGGCAGTGAGTTTTCCTGGTCCTACAGTACAGATAATGGCATGAACTGGGTGGAAGCTAAGGCCACGGTGGGAGACACAACGACCCGGCTGCCATTGCCCGAAGGCTATCTTGATCTGGGTATCGGCGCTATTCCAGCAAATGGTCAGATCATGATTCATCCCGAAGATGCCAGTGTCGATTACGAAATCATGCAGGGGACCTATATTAGCGTCAATGGTGTCGGCAAGGACATTTTTGGTGGCTACTATACAGATCAGGATGGCGTTCTCAGACGGGCACTGGATAAGCTTGAGCCTGGGCGTAATCTCTTTGAGGTGGTCGGTGATCTCATTGGCTATCTTGAGACCAATTGCCAGGACGGCTGCCAGGAGGCGCTGGTCAGGCTGACACAGGCCGAAGAATATATTCTGACGCAGTCCACTAAGGTCGGCGGACTTGAGAATCGCGTGGATGTGGCGTATAATGTCTTATCGTCCCAGAAGCTTGATATTCAGGAACGACTGAGCTATGTGGAAGATATTGATCTGACGGAATTGCTTGTGAAGATGCAGCAGCAGCAGATAACCTACCAAACGGTGCTGCAGTCCGCGTCTAAGATCATGAATATGAGTCTCGCAAATTATATCTGATGCCAAAAGGGCATTTTTTTCCTCTTTGACGTGGCGCTTTCTTGGGGGTGGCTATTTTGCCGTCTCCAAGAACGTGTTCGGCTGCCGCCTTGGGTGAAGAGCCTGAAGCGAACACTTGTTGATGGATGGGCCATGCTTATATTGACGCGACGACCCGGGGAGAGTTTGTACCTGGGAGACGATATCCGCATCACCGTGCTTGGCATGCAGGGCAAACAGATCAAATTGGGTCTGGTGGTCCCGCATGAGATGACGGTCTATCGTGAAGAAGTGTACAAACGTGTGATTGAGGAGAATCAGCAGGCTATGGCTGCAAGCAATGAAGATCTCATGGTGGCTGCGAACTTATGGAACAAGAAAACAAAATAATTGAAATCGACACACGCCTGGGCAGGCGCAGTATCGATTCGAGCCGCATCATCTACTTCCCCAAGGGCCTTGTGGGCTTTGAGACGGAACAGCGCTTTGTCCTTTTACAGATCAGAGCCGATGCCCCCCTGCTTGTCCTGCAGAGTGTAACGACGCCGCAGTTGGGATTACTTGTGACCGAGCCCAAATGTTTTCTCGAAGACTATCAACCGCATGTCACAGAGGCCGAAATGAGTACGCTCGGCCTGGCAAAATTGGATGAAGCGGCCATTCTCGTGACAGTCTCCATTCCTCAGGGGGCACCGGAAAAAGCAACGCTCAGTCTTACAGGCCCCATTATTATCAATCATCTTACCTGCATAGGTCTGCAGGTCCCTCAAAATGACATAAGCGGTCCTGCCCGCGTGAATCTCTATACTGCATCCCAAACGTCTCAGGAGGAGCCTGAAGAGGCTGATACATCGCAGCAGCCTTCCTGATGGCAGAGTCTGACAGGAAATATGCACTTTTGAGGCTTTTTGGAGTTTCGACCCCGAAAAGCCTTTTTTTGGCAATATTGCCTTTTGGAGATGGCATGGCCAGAATTCAATTTCATGCTAAGACAGACGCAGCTCAGAGCAGGGGGCAGGAAGAGAACTCGTGTGTGGCAGATGTCCTCTCAGCTGAAAATAATGCTGATCTTGATCAGCTAAGTAATGTGATTGCCCTCTACACCGTGCTCGTTGACGTTCTCTACAAGATGCGAGCCTGTCTGCTTGATCAGCGTCATGATGAAGTGCCTGCGCTGCGCAGGCAATGTCTCGATATCCTTAAGACATTGCAAAACGGTCTTGAGAAAACTGGCGAGCTTTCGGAGAACCTCCATTTGCTGTACGGACACTGTGTCAAACGCCTGACAGATGAGCAGACAGGCAACGATGTGGAATCTTTGGATGCTGTACGTATGGTGATAACGCGACTGAAGCATGTGTATCGGCATCTTCAGCAAAAATCAGCTGTTTCTTCTGAACATGAACCTTTAGAGTAGGTGCCAATGTGCAGAGGATATATCGATTGTTTGCTAACTTGTGAGTTTTATGATCCTTTGACCTAGGTCTTCAAACGTCTTTTTGAAAGAATCGGTGAATTTCCAAACTCTTTTGTGGAAAAGTCCCCTATATATGCTCCGTTTTTTACGAGAGAAGCTATGGGCTACAAAGTTAAATTGTTTCTATTTGCATAAAATGCTTAAATTTTTTCATCAGAAATAGATGTGTATCCAAGAATTAAACTAGTGAGGTTGCATTGATAACCTAGATCAATAAGCAAAATTTTTTCTTATACTCAGATAAAATCAAACAAACATTAAATGCTAAAGTTGTTTTGCTGACGCCGCCTTTATGGTTAAAAACATATGGTTTTGTACATGCGGAATCTCCTAACTATGTTAAAAACTATTATGATAAGAGCGGGATGTCTATCTGAAGACATAGACATCCCGCTCTTATTTGCCTTAACGTCAAGAAAAACCTCAGGAAAAGGTCTTCCCGTCCCAGTGTGAGTTCTTTTCGACCGTTTTGAACATGGTTTCTTCAACTATTCGGCGTTCGTAGGCCAGTATTCCGCTATTTTTTGTCTGCAGGCTTGTCATCGGCCTTGGCCTTGTCATCAGCCTTGGCCTTGTCATCAGCCTTGGCCTTATCATCAGCCTTGGCCTTATCCTGCTTGGGGGCATCTGTCTTTGCCTTGGCATCGGGTTGGACCTGTTCGGTTGCCACCGACTGCTTGATCTTGGCGATGACGCCATCGAGTTTGCCAGAACCGTAGAGCCAGCCGCCAAATATAATGGCGCAGACAAGAATGAAGAGAGAGATCCACATTCCCGTATGGGGCTTACTTTCGTCACGGAAGGGATCAAGCAGTGATTGACGCTCAATATTCTCCGGCTGTTTGGCCACGGAGGTCAGCGCGCTGCCCAGTTTGATATTGACAGGCAAGAGAGAGTTGACCGCCCAGCCTGAGGCTTCAAGCACAGGCCCAAAGGTACGCCTGCGGAATTTCAGCCAGGCCATGAAGACCGAGGGACCGGAGATGATGAGGAAAATGCCCGCAATGAGCAGTGGGAATTGCCACCAGGCAAGAGAGAAAAGCGCCTGGGCTATGCTGCCAATGGCGGTACCAATGGCACCCAAGGCAATGCCGACAGCTGCGAAGATACCGACACCCTTACTGATATCAAATGGTGCAGCCGGCGCTTTGCCACTGGCTATACTGGTAACGCCCTTTTCGGCAGCAGCCATGCTTTCCGCGCTTTTATTGGCGGCGAATTTGGCAACGGCTTCACCGACCATTTTGCTGATACGTTTATAGGGCGACCAGATGGCCTGCTTGAAGCTGATGGGATTGTGGACGATTTTGACAAGTTTGGCATCCCAGTCTTTGCCGGTATTGTCCACAAAAACACCGTTGCGCCCCTCAACGAGGACATCGTCGGTGCCAGCGGTCAAAACGGCCATGATGGTGCGAGTGCCGGTGACTGTGCCGTCAGAGGCGTGGCGCGAGCATTCACAATAGAGCAAGCAGAGCTGGCTCATGGCCGCCATGGTTGAATGCTTGCCGATATCATCGACAGGGACGCAGAGGTGGCAGGAGCGGCCATCGATATAGAGAGTGCCTGCGCGGAAGGTGACATTGGGTCTGAGATTGTAAAAATCGTAGAACGAGACAAAATTCATCAGCAGACGGTGCATATTGCAGTAAAAGAGCACGAGTTTTTCAAGCTCGGCAATATCTTCACTTGCTGCAGCATTGGCGAGATCTTTGGCGCAGAGATCCAGAAAACGCTGAAGAACACTGGGGTTGAGGAGACGGGCCACACCCTCGTCTCCTAGATCGTCAAGCGCTTTGGCAGGATCGAGCGGTGTCGCAAAGTTTCCCGCCTCATAGACGGTAACAGCCGGGCGTGCAGCAAGGGCTTCGCCATAGGGAGCCAGAGCTTCCTGAATTTTCATCCATTCACTTTTGGAGAGGGAATTTTCATCACCCAGAAGGGGTTTAACCTTGGCCGCAAATTCCTGCACGCGGGCAATCCAGACGGGATTGAGACCGTTTTTGAGGGGAAGGCGACGATCGGCTTCAATGCGTGCCAGGGGCATGCTTGTCAGATCTTCGAGGGCAATGTCGGCTTTATCCGCCGCTTCCTGCAGGCGAAGCTCCGCATTGAGCGGTGCACTGGCCTGCGGGGCAAAAGCTGCCAGTTCGCAGCGCAGAAAGAAGTCGTCCACGCGCGGCTTGAGCTCCTGCATAAGCGCCCAGGCGCCTTCGGTATCCTCCACAGGGTGGTCGCTTGCTGCAAGCTCTTTGCGCCAGTCTTGCCAGACCGTAAGCTCGTGCACGAGATTTTCGGCAAGTTCGCTGTTAAGGCCGGCACTTCCACCCGCATCTTTGACGCCGCCGACAATAGCCAGGCCCGCTGTCACAAAGTCTCGGACATCGTCATCCATCTCTTCCAGAGGCGGTAAAATGCCGTCACCGTTGAAGGACTGCTCTGCAGCGCTTTCTGCAGCTTCATTGACCTGATCGGGGGTGATACGTTCCTCGTTAAGCCCAAGCGTTGATAAAATGGTCTGCGCAGTGGTTTTAAGTCGCAGGCCATGGTCGCACTCTTCATTGATGGCTGAAAGGGGCAGACTTGTGGGCTCATTGGGGATGTCAGCTGTGTCGTTGACACGCTGGCACAGCCATTCGCAGGCATCGAGTATCTCTGGCATACGGATACGGCCATCGCCATCGGTATCCAGAAGTGCCAGCGTCTTGTGGTCAAATTCCAGGCCTTTGGCCGGGCAGCTCAACGCTCCCCAGAGTTTGGGATCAAGGTCGCGCAGGTGACGCAGTTCCTGCATGGTGCTGAGCATGACCTGATCGGTTCCGCCCATGCGTTGGCAATGCCAGATAAAGTCTTTGGTCTCGGACATAGGGTACGCTCTCCCTCAAACGCTAAAGGGTCTAAGCAGTCGCGGTTTCAATGCTGCTTTTTGAAGATGAAAAGCTTGCTGAAAGCATAATTTAAGATAATGACGACGACATTGGTGAAAATTTTGATGAGAAGCTCGTCACACGCCAGCTTCTCCACAAAGAACCAGAGAAGTGCGGACTCCACAAGCAGAGAGACAATTCTCGCTGAAAAAAATTCCAGGCACTCACGTAGTGCTGTAGAAAACTTCCAGCTCCGCGAGTGGAAAACGTAGAGCTTGTTGGTGACAAAGGCAAACGCAACAGCCAGCATAAAAGCCCAGAAATTGGCCGTTAAATAATTGATGCCGAGAATCATCAGGCAGAAGGCATAGATCACGTAATTGACCAGCGTGGTCAAAACACCGAATATGCCATAATCAATGAGTTCACGGTGTTTGTGGTAGAGAGTGCTTACAAGCACGCGGGCGCTCCTTAAGGCTCTTCTCTGCTAGAGGTATCTGGCTTTGAGAGGCCTAGCTTACTGAAAATGTCTGTGAATGCAAAGGGCCTGAGGTGCAGAAGAAGCTGCCAAGGCCTTTGCACGTGCGAGAGCTTGTTTGACGAACGGCATAGAGCGTTGTACAGTCCGCGCAAAACGTGTTCTTGGGGAGAAGCAGCGTTTGTTTTGCGAAAACGCATCGGGAGAAAACCATGTCTCAGAATGGCTCACGAACGCTTTCTTTTTTGAGCCTTGTCATTCCCGTCTATAATGAACAGGCAACCTTGCCGTTTTTGCGCCAGCAGCTTGAATCGTGGCTGCCAACTTTGGGCAAGATAAACTATGAAATCGTTCTGGTCGACGATGGCTCAAAAGATAATTCTTTTGCTTTTCTCGCTGAATGGGCGCAAAGCTCGCCCCAGATCAAAGTCTTGTCCTTCAGCCGCAATTTTGGGCATCAGGCTGCTGTTACAGCGGGTCTCGCTTATGCCGCAGGCGAAGCTGTAGTGATTATGGATGCCGATCTGCAGGATCCCTTAAGTGCCATCCCTGAAATGATCCGCCGCTACGAGGAAGGCTATGATGTCGTCTATGGCCAGCGCATCTGCCGGCAGGGGGAAACGGCTTTTAAGAAAGTTACAGCCTGGGCCTTTTACCGGCTGATGCAGAAATGTGTCTATAAAGATTTGCCCAAGGATACGGGTGATTTCCGCCTTGTTGCACGCAAGGTTGTCGATATCGTCAATGCCATGCCCGAAGCCCATCGCTTCTTGCGCGGCATGTTTGCCTGGGTCGGCTTTAGGCATATTGCCGTTCCCTATGTGCGGGATGAGCGCCGTTTTGGTGAGACTAAGTACCCGTTTTCCAAAATGTTGCGTTTTGCCTGGCAGGCCATTACCTCTTTTTCTGCGCTTCCCATCAGGCTCGTCTCTTTCTGGGGAGCGCTTGTGGCCTGTCTGGGCTTTCTGATCTGTCTGTACGCCTTCTACTGCTGGTGTATCGGCGATATTGTCCAGGGCTGGACATCGCTGATGGGCTTGATTGCCATGCTCGGAGGCTCATGTATCCTGGCTATTGGTATTGTTGGCGAATACGTGGGCAATATCTTTGAAGAAGTGAAACGACGTCCCTCCTATATCGTGGAGCGTTGTCTCAACTGTTCTACGCCAACATCATCCCAGAATGCGGGTAAGCCTGCTGTCTCTCCCCCCAAGGACGAGCAATAGCAAACTTTGCGGACCTGTGACATCCCTGCGATTGTGCCAAAGACGTTGAGAGAGCGTATTCTCTATGCAGACTCCCTATACGCGCCAGAAATCCCTGATCAGCCTGGCTGATGTTGCTGTCCTTGCCGCTGTGCTGCTTTTTGCGTTTTTTGCGGTACGTGGCTCTGTGCTTATGTCAGCTGAAGGCGCCCTTATTGACAGTGATCTGGCAACCTACGCTGAAGGCATGGCCGGTGCCGCCCATCCCCATCTTTTTGCCGAAGATCCCATGCTTTACAGCCGCACAGCCGGCAATAGCATTAAGAATCTTGAGCGTATGCTGGCAGAATTGCTGACGAGCGACGATGCTTTTGCCATTGGCCTTTTGCGGGCAGGCGGCGTGATTGTCGTTGTGTTTTATCTGAGTTGGTACATCTTTGGTCGCTGGCTCTTTGGCCGGCGTGACTTTGCCCTTTTACTGGTTGCGGCAGTCAGTATCACGGTGTGGGTTGGCTTTGGCACATTTTGGGGAATCACCCATTCTGATCCTTTGCCTCGCGTCTTTCATGCCGCCGTCTTCCCATGGATGCTGATGCTCGCCATCCTTGCCATTGAGCAGGCTGCGCTGCGGCCCCTGGCGATGCTTTTGGCGGGACTTGGCATGTGGCTACATGGGGTCAGTGCCCTCAACTGCGGGGCCATGTTTTTTCTCGCCTTTTTCTTTCATTGCCCAAAATCGCTTTCTCTTCCTCGCCACGTTTTGCTCTGTCTTCTATCTCTGATGGCTTTTTTTACGCCTGTCCTCATCTTTCTCTGGCCATCCCTAGGCATTGGACAGGTCTTTACAGCAGAGGAGCTTTCTGCTTTCTACGATCTTTTTGCACTGCGCTGGCAAGAGGACTACGGCCATATCTCAGAAAACCTTCTGACGCTTGTCTCTCCAGGCAACCCTGTAGCCTGGCTCATTTTTGCAGGTCTGGCCGCAAGCCTTGTCACACGCTTTCTCCCCAATGTACGTGCAGCTACCCTGGCACGCATGCTGCCTTTCTTTCTGGTAGCGCTCGTTCTTGTCATTGCCTTCTCGCTCATTGAAAGCCAGTATGCACAGGCTCTCGGACGTGTGCCCATGGGCCACGAACTGGTGCGAGGGGTGAAGTTTCTCATTCCTCTTGCCTGGATCTGCTTGCTTGCGCCGCTTGTCTTCTGTCTTGAACGGATGCCGGCATGGATGACGAAAGTGCTTGTTTGTGGTGCATTCCTCGCCATTGTTCTGATTTCCCAGGATAAGCAGTACATGGCCGCGGAGTATGCCTTGCATGCACAAACAGGTGTGCATCTTCCACTCACCTCCAAGGCTCAGGCCGTTCAGGAAAAAGCCCAAAAGGCACGGGCGGCCGTTGAGGCGGTGAAGCAGTTTGTCCCTGAGGGGGCTTCCGTCTTTTGTCTTGAAGACAGTATGATGGCTGTGCGCTATATGGCGCTGCGCCCTCTCGTCTATAGCTTCAAGGATGGCTATGCCCATTTTTACAGTAAGGATGTGCGACAAACGCGTATCTGGCTCAAGTACACCCGCCTGCTCATGGAGGGAGAGGAGGGGCTTGGCAAAGCCTTGGCCCAGTCAGGAGCTGTATGGTATCTGAGCGCAAAGCCAGAGAAAACCATGCCACTGCAGGGAGAGAAAGTCTGGGAAAACGAGGCGTGGGCTTTGTGGAAACGTGATAACTAGAGTTATACACAGGTTTCGCAAAGTCTGTACCAGTCTTGATTGAAAAAATCCCATCAGACAGAACCTTGTTCATGATGGGATTTGTCTTCTTGTGGAATGTGGGCTTTTGCTCAGAGCTTGTAGTAGTTTCGGTACCAGCTGACAAAGTTCCTGATGCCTTCTTCCAGAGGCGTAGACGGACAAAAGCCTGTGACTGTTGCAAGATCGTCAATGTCGGCCCATGTGGCTTCCACATCCCCTGACTGCATGGGCATAAGCTCTTTTTTCGCCTTGACGGATAAAACCTTTTCAATGGTGGCAATAAAGTCGTTGAGCTCCACGCAGTGATTGTTGCCGATATTGAAAATTCGCCAGGGCGCTGAGCTTGTGGCCGGTGTCAGCTGCCTTGACGGATCTTTTTTGGGGGGGAGAAAGAGAATACGCACTACGCCTTCGATGATGTCATCAATATAGGTGAAATCTCTGCGCATCTTGCCATTGTTAAAGACCTTGATGGGCTTGCCCGTAAGAATGGCTGTTGTGAAAAGATGCAGAGCCATATCGGGCCTGCCCCAGGGACCGTAGACAGTAAAGAAACGCAGGCCTGTGGACGGAATATCAAAGAGATGGCTGTAGGCATGTGCCATGAGCTCATTGCTTTTTTTCGTGGCGGCATAGAGGCTGACCGGATGGTCAACATTGTCCTGCACGCTGTAGGGCCGTTTGCTATTGAGACCGTAGACCGACGAAGACGAGGCAAAAACGAGGTGCTCGACGGGATTGTTCCGGCAACCTTCGAGGATGTTTTCGAAGGCGAGGACATTTGAATTGATATAGGCATAGGGGTTTTTGAGGCTGTAGCGCACACCGGCCTGTGCTGCCAGATGGACAATATGGGTGAATTTCTCTTCTGCGAAGAGATTGGCTACGTTGTCGATGTCAGCCAGTTCCATCTCGTAAAAAGAAAAATGGTCGGACTGGGCGTTCTTTTGCAGATCCGCAAGCCTGTCTCTTTTGAGCTGCACATCGTAATAATCGTTGAAGTTATCCACTCCTGTGATGATATAGCCGTCAGCCAGAAGCCTCCGGGCCAGGTGATACCCGATAAAACCGGCGGCACCGGTGATGAGGATTTTCATCTTCGCTCCTTGTTGTCATCTCGCACTTGTTTTGTGAAGGCAGATATGTTCAGTTGAGAGTCTGCTGCCTTCAATGAAAAAGGCAAGTTTGCCGAATTTTTTTGAAGCTATAGCCACTTTTTTTAGTAATATCCAGCGACAGAAAACGTTTGTACTGACGTTGGAAGTTCCTATGCCTTGCACGCTTTTGAAAAACAAGTTGTGCCTTTTGTAAACAGAAGCATTCCGATGAGACACAGGACCTGGCTCAAAGACGGCTTTGGCAAGTATTGTCTGTTTGCCCAGACCTTAGTCGTGTGCCACAAAACGGGCTGCCTGAGAAGACTATCTTCGATCGGCGAAGTGGCATTTGGAACTCAACATATCATATCTTGAAGATCCCTGTACCAGCCGTCTGTCAGAAGCCTTTGAGGCAGAGACTAGCAGGGACAAACGGCTGTCTCACTGAGGCCTAGCTCATTATTGTTTCTTGAATGTGAACCTGTCTTGTGGAGGCATATATGATCAGTTTGGTGATTCCTGTCTATAATGAAGAGGGCAGTTTGCCGAAACTTTTTGAAGCTATAGCCACCTTTTCCGAGCAATACCCGGATATGGAGGCGATTTTCATTGATGATGGAAGCGTGGATTCGTCTTTTACGCTCTTGAAAAATGAGGCCGAGAAACATCTCTACTGCAAAGTCATTCGCCTGGCACGTAATACGGGTCAGACTGCGGCCATTCAAGCGGGCATTGATCACGCCTCAGGTGATGTGCTCGTATTTCTCGACAGTGACCTGCAGAATGACCCCGCAGATATTCCCAAGCTTCTGACCAAACTTGACGAGGGCTATGATGTGGTCAGTGGCTGGCGCAAGGACCGCAAAGATAATCCCATTAAGCGGAACCTGCCAAGTCACATTGCCAATGCCATCATTTCCTGGGTTTCTGGAGTGCATTTGCACGACTATGGCTGTACGCTTAAGGCCTACCGGCGAGAAGTGATCAAGGACGTGCATCTCTATGGTGAAATGCACCGCTTTATACCCGTCTATGCAGCCTGGAAGGGGGCCAAGGTCACGGAAATTCCCGTTTCCCATCACGCCCGCCAGTTTGGTACTTCAAGTTATGGCCTTGAGCGCATTTTCAAGGTCCTTCTTGATATTTGTGTGGTCAAGTTTCTTGATCGCTTTCTTGCGAAACCCATCTATATTTTTGGCGGCTTTGGCCTGATCGCGCTTTTTCTTTCATTCCTTTCTCTGATCTGGGCTCTTGGACTGAAGTTTTTCTCAGGTGTCAGTTTGGTCCTGACACCACTTCCCCTTTTTAGCGGCATTGCGTTTCTCCTTGGTGGTATCAGCATCCTCATGGGTATCTTGGCGGAAGTGGTTTCCCGCACCTATTTTGCCTCCAGCCGTGAGAAACCCTATGTGGCCAAGGAACTTGTCAACTTTCCATTAAAAGCTAAGTAGATCTTGTTATGTGTGGTATTGCCGGATTTATCGGAGATGGCGCAGATGAGCATCTCCAGGCCATGACAGCGGCCCTTACGCACAGAGGCCCAGATGCTCAGGGCTTTTTCACAGACGGCTCTGTGCATCTTGGACACCGGCGCCTGGCCATCGTTGATCTTGCCTGCGGCCAGCAGCCCATGCGGGATAGTGCGAGCGGTGTTGTTCTTGTTTACAACGGTGAGATCTACAACCATCTTGAGATCCGCAGGCGTCTTGAGCAGAACGGGCATGTCTTCACAACCAGCCATTCGGACACGGAGACACTGCTTCGGGCCTATCTTGCTTATGGCTGTGACTGCTTTGCGCTTTTTAACGGTATGTTCGCCGTGGCGATTTTTGATCCCAGAGAACGTGTCATTGTCCTTGCCCGTGACCGTTTTGGGGAAAAGCCGCTTTTTTACACGCATAATGCCCATGGACTGGCTTTTGCGAGCGAAATCGCCTCCCTTGCCCATTGGCCTTTTTTTGACAAGAGCATTAATACGGCCAATCTCCAGCGTTTTTTGGGCTGGGGCTATCTGCCGGCTGGCCGCACGCTTCATCCTTCCTGCTATGGGCTTCCTCCTGCCAGCTGGCTGAAATATGATCTTGTGAGCCAGGAAATTCGGAGCGAGAGCTATTGGCAATTTGAGCTTATGCCCGATGAGAGCCTGACAGAGAGTGATGAACCAAGGCTTGTGGAGGAGTTGCGGCATCTTCTCGTAGAAGCTGTCCGGCGCAGACTGCTTTCAGACGTTCCTTTAGGCGTTTTTCTTTCTGGTGGTATTGACTCAAGTGCCGTGCTTGCCGCGGCTAGCCAATGTCTTGAGCCTGATGCCATTTCAGCCTTTAGCATTGGTTTTAGAGAACCGAGCTTCGATGAATCCGGCAATGCCCGAGAGGTGGCCGAGTTTATCGGCTGCAAGCACTATGTCTCCATGCTCACAGCTGATGATTTGCGCGCAACAGCACCAGATATTCTTGGCAGGATGAGTGAGCCACTGGGTGATGCCTCCCTGATCCCCACAGAGCATTTGGCTGCGTTTGCGAGAAAATATGTCACAGTTGCCCTATCAGGAGATGCCGGCGATGAGCTCTTTGCCGGTTACGACCCCCTAGCGGCACTTGCCCCGGCAGCGTTGTATCGTCGTTGTGTCCCAGCTTTTGTGCACAGGCTTTTGCGTTCTGGCTTGTCACACGTTTCCTCTTCAGACCGCAATATGAGTCTTGAGTTCAAGCTTAAACGCGTTTTGCGCGGTCTTTCCTATGACAGGGCACTGCAGCTCCCAATTTGGATGAGCCCGCTTGAACCGGCAGAACTTCCGCTCTTTTTTGAACAACCCCTGACAGCTGAGGAAATCTACGAGGATGCTCTTACCCTGTATCATCAGCACCAAGGGGCAGATGATCTCAGTCAGGCCCTGTACTTTTTTACGCGTTTTTATTTGTCCGACGATATCCTTGTGAAAGTGGATCGCGCGGCCATGATGGTTTCCCTTGAGAGCAGGGCTGTCTTTCTTGACAACGATATTGTTGCCTTTTGTCAGCGTCTGCCCAATCGCTTTAAATACCGCAATGGCGTGCGTAAATACATCTTGAAGAAAGCGCTAGCCGGATGGCTCCCAGAGCGCATTCTCAACCTTCCCAAAAAAGGCTTTGGTATACCCCTGAACAACTGGCTGCGCAGTATGCCAGATCCCAAAGCACAATGGGGTATACATGCTGGTCACCTTGCCTCGGCGCTTGAGGCGCACAAATCCAGACGTGGTGATCTCAGGCTTTTTTTATGGGCAGTGCATGTGCTCAATCACTTACGCTATGGGAAAATCAATGGCTGATCACGCTACGAAATCATCCTCACTTCCTGCGTCCTTCTGGTTGGCCGCAGCCTTTGTCTGGCTTGTCATGTTTTCTTTGGCGAGTCTTTCGCCATTTATGACAGACAACTATCTTTTTAGCAAAAACATGACGCCAGGCTACGCACAGTTCATGGCGGGCGCTCCCATTGAAAGTCTTGAACCCATGACGCTTACGGCGGCCTTTGATCAATCCGTGCGCATGTATACAACCTGGTGCGGACGCTTTATGGGCAATTTTTTTGTCTATGCGTCTTTTCTTTTGCCAGACATGTTGCGCCTGGCGCTTTCAGCCCTGCTTTTTGTCGGCGTATGTGTGCTCATCCATGTGCATATCTATGGTTCAGCCTGGAAGGAAAAGCTTAAGGCTTCTTCGCTTTTGCTCATTGCCGTTTTTCTTTGGGTCGGCATGCCATCATTTGGTTCAGCGTTTTTCTGGGTCAGTGTGGGAGGGATGCCTGCCATTGTCTTTCAGCTGCTTTTTCTGCTGCCGTACCGCATGGCTCTGGAACCCAAAGGACTGAACCTTTCCTGTTCATGGCCTGTGTACGGCCTCTTTTGCCTGCTGATGATTCTTCTTGGCCTGTGTACAGCGTCTCTAGATTATGCCAGTTCAGCTGCCATGCCCGTAGCCGCCCTGGCCGGATGTATTCTCTGTGTCTTGCGTAAGGCAAGGAAAAGCGTCTTAGCTCTTTTATTTGTCGGTTTTGTGGCGGTGAGTGTCGGCGCAGCCATAACCTTGCTAGCACCCGGTAATGCCGGCAGAATCGCGCATACAACCGATCTTGAGGTGCATGCCTGGCTTGAGCAGCCGTTGATCGGACGCATTGCCGATTACTGCGTACATCTGCCACAGGCTCTTGCGCAGCAGTGGCTTGCACTTTTTCTTTTGGTTTGGGCTTTTTGGGTGCTTTGGCGTTGCTACAAGGGAACATTTGTGCGGCATATTCCCCTGCTGACATGTTTTTATCTCGTTCCCTTTGCGGCAACTCATGGCGCCTATTTTTTTACACCCTGGCCGCCTGAGCGAGCCTTTGCCACAACCTATGTACAGCTTGTCATCGCTTCCTTCATTGCCGTAGCTACGGCCATAGAGGCAGGAAATGTATTTGTTAAAGCACGGCAAGCTAGGCGTGTATTGCGGATTTTTCTTTGCTGTGTAGGGGCTGTCGCTGTCGTGATGTTGGTGCAGGATGCTTATAAATTTTATTTTGTGCATGCCATTACCGAGCAGAGAGATGCTCTCTACGCAGAACATAGAGGGCAAGATGTGCGGGTACCAGCCCTTACTGTGCAGGGAGATTCACGTATGGTTCTGGGCTATCATCTCAATGATCTTGATCGCAATCCCGATTTTTGGCTGAACAGAGCTGTGGCCAAATACTGGGATCTGAAGAGCGTTGCCATAGAGGATGAGGCGCAGCGTACCTTTCAGCTTGACATGAGAGATGCGCAGGGAAATATCTGTACGGGAAGGCTGTGGACAGATAAAGGCAGCCTTTTTGTGGATCTTCATGTCGCAAGTCAGAAACAGCCGCCCTACAATAAGCTGTATATCTATTACTACGGTAAGCCTGCTGCCCTTTACCTCCTGCTACAGCCCTTAAATGATAGTATTGCCCGCCATATGGATGCAGATTTTTTCCTCCCACAGCTTGTTCCTTTGCTTTTTGCTCAAAGTTCTGCTCCTCTGACGTGGACGCAAATTGCTCCGTCAGAGTTTCGGGCAACTGGTTCGGCAAAACTCTGGGGGCAATGTGCCGGAGCTTTTCCTTTTTGGCTTGTTCCGCCAGGAAAAAATGCGCTTAACCTGACTTTTCAGTATCTCTCCGATGAGTCATCCCAAAGTCACTGAGAAGAAACCGAGAGTATGGAACGGAAATCTACAACGCAAAGATCTTTTTCAGACAGAGAAGTCAGGGAGGCGGCAGTCGCGTTGTCCTAAGTCTGGGGATGTATGCCGAAGCATTGATGTCAAAAACAATAATGATTCTGGGAGCTGGTGAAGGTCAGCTGAATTTTGTTCGCATCTGCAAGGAACGCGGATATCGAGTTATTTGTGTGAGTATTGCAGGGGACTACCCTTGTTTTAAGATCTGCGATACGTCGTATCATGTTGATACTCGTGATAAAGAGCGGATCCTCGAGATTGCGCAAAACGAGCAGATCCATGCCATCACAACAGATCAAACGGATGTGTCTGTACTCTCTGTGGCCTATGTGGCTGAGCATATGGGACTCAAGGGCATTGGCTGTGATTGCGCCAGACGCTTTACCAATAAATACAGTATGCGCTGTCAGGCTAAAAAAGCGGGCCTGCCAGTTCCTGATTTTGCCAAGGCGGCAACCCTTGCCGAAGCCCTTGAGGCCGCACACAGCATTGGCTATCCTGTCATTATCAAGCCAGTGGATAGCAGCGGGAGTCGTGGGGTTGTGAAAATCTCTTCGGATGAGGAACTGAGAGCAAATTTTGCGTATTCTCTTGGTAAATCCCAGGCTCAGGATGTTATTGTAGAGAAATTCATTTGTGGCAAAGAATACCTGGCTGATGGTTTTGCCATGGATCATCAGTATGTGACCCTTGACGTAGGAGACAAAGAGTATTTTGCTGTAGAAAATCTCTTTGTCTCAAAAATGTGTATGTTTTCTTCAGTCAAAAACCTTGAGGATCCCAGAGCTCACCTCGTCAAGGAAACCAATGACGCTATCATTCGCGCCTTTGATCTGCCCTTTGGGATAACGCATGCCGAATATCTTTACTGCGAGGAAGACCACAAGGTGTATCTTGTGGAATGTGCAGCCCGTGGTGGCGGGGTCTATCTTTCCTCAGATCTGACACCTCTGGCCAGTGGCTTTGACACCAATACGGCGCTCATTGACTACCTTATGGAAGACCGTAAAATCTTTGTGGATGAGGATAGGCTGGATAATAAGGTCTCGGCCTGGCTTTGCTTTGCGTTTCCTGATGGTGTGCTGACATCTCTTGATGGCATTGATGCTGTCATGAAGATTCCGGGTGTCCATAAGTTTTGCTGCGATGGTTTTCATATTGGCATGAAAACCCAAGCACTGAGAGATGATTCTGGAAAATATGGTCCCATCTTGCTTTCCGGTAGCAATAGGGCGGACTGCTATACGATTATTGAACGTGTAAAAGAGACCTTTTCAGCCACCATTCAAACAGAACAGGGCTTGGCAGGTTTGGTGTGGTAGGAGACGTCATGATTGTGCAGGGTGGAAAGAACATCTACGGCTACGATCTCGGCATTCTGATGCTTGAGTCGCATTTCCCGCGTATTGTGGGCGATGTGGGCAATGCCAGAACCTGGAATTTTCCCGTGCTCTATAAGGTCGTTCGAGGGAGTCTGCCGCAGAAGGTCGTGCTTGATTTACAGGACGAGGATCTTAAGCCATTCATTGAAGCGGCACAGGAGCTTGAAGCAGCTGGAGTGCGCGCCATCACCACGTCATGTGGTTTTTTGTCTCTTTTTCAGGAAAAAATCGCTCGCGTTCTCCATGTTCCTCTCTTTACCTCCGCTCTGATGCTTGTGCCAAGTCTTTTGTTGGCCTTTCAGGGCAAAAAACTTTTGATCTTGACCGCTAATAGCAAGACGCTGACGCAGCGACATCTTCAGGCCGTTGGTATTGATAGCGCTCTTCAGGGAACGGCCTTTGACATCGTCGGAACTGAAGACAGGGAAATGTTTACGAATTTTACGGTCCAAAACTGGGATAGCGTTGATACAGAAGTCTGTGAACGGGAAATCATTGCATGCCTGGAAGAGGCACTCGCTAAGGACCGCTACGCGGGCATTTTGCTCGAATGTACCAATATGCCGCCCTATAGCGACAGTATTCGCCTGCGATTTCATTTGCCGGTCTTTGATTTTGTGTCTCTAGTCAATTTCGTGCAGTCTAGCATGTCCTTCAACGCATTCATGCCTCGCAAGAATTGGTAATTGTTTTCGTCCATAGAATAAGGTTTCGCATGCTGGCGTAGGGAAAGCAGAAAAGGAATTCTTGATGAAAATATGCCTCTGTGGCCTGGGTCGCGCTGGCCGTGAATTTGTTCGCTATCTTGCTGAAAATCCGGTGCATGAGCTCGTGGCAGTACTCTGTCGAGAAGAAAGTGCCACGGCAGGGAAACCCGTCACAGAGCTTACGGAGATTGCCATAGATCCATCTCTGTGCGTGCAGCCCATTGAACGTTTTGATCCCAAGGCAACGTCTGTAGACGTTATTGTCGATTTTTCCGCCTGTGCCACTTCCCTTAAGCTTGTGGATCTCTGTTGTCGGACGAAGACCAACCTTGTGATCTGCCCCACAGATTTTCATGAAAGGGAAATTGAGTACATCAAAAATAAAGCGATTACCAATTCCATAGGATTGGTTTTTGCCTCGACGCTTACCTCTGGAATCAATCTCGTCATCGATTTTGTGGAGCGTCTGTCCAAAGTTTTTCCAGACTACCGTTTTGAG
This sequence comes from Desulfovibrio sp., assembly GCA_017528345.1. Taxonomy (GTDB): domain Bacteria; phylum Desulfobacterota; class Desulfovibrionia; order Desulfovibrionales; family Desulfovibrionaceae; genus Desulfovibrio. Next base: position 27,508 of record JAFXOX010000004.1, on the reverse strand, counting down.
ATCATTGAGCGCCATCCCTACAATAAACCCTCACCCACAAAAACGGCACGCTATATTCAGCAGGCTATCAGCCGTGAAGTTGTGCCCATTTCCTCCATTCGCTTGGATGGCTATGTCGGTGTGCATGAAATCACAGCAACCGATGGCTATGAGCGGATTTCCATCACCCATGAATCGTTTTCCCGTACGGCCTTTGTGCGCGGAGCTTTGCTCGCCGCCGAATTTATTCAGAGGAAACGTGGCGTCTTCTATATGAAAGATATCGTTAAAACCTTGCTTTTGGATGAAAAGCTGTAGGCAGATATTTTGTGATGAAAAAAATCAGTTTTTGTATTCCATGTTATCGCAGCGAAAAGACGATTCAGGCAGTTATCGACGAGATCGACTATCAGATGGCACAGCATACAGATTATAGCTATGAAATCGTCTGCGTTGTTGACGGCTCACCTGACCATGTGCTGGACGTTTTAATATCGTTATGTCGCACAAAAAATTATCTAAAAGTTATCAATTTTACTAAAAATTTTGGTCAGGCCAGCGCTCGTATGGCCACTCTTCGCTTTGCTACTGGCGACTTCCTCGTTTGTCTTGATGATGACGGACAATGTCCCATAGATCACGTCTTTGATCTTTTGCGCCCACTCGAAGCTGATGCTGATGTTTCCATCGCTCAATATCCTCGAAAAAAACAGAGTGCTTTCAAAAATTTTGGCAGTAAAGTCAATGAAAAGATGATACACTTTCTCTTGGATGTGGAAAAAAATTTTCATATGTCAAACTTCTATGCAATGAAACATTTTATTGCTCAACAAATTTTGACATATAACAATCCATATCCCTATTTAACAGGTCTCCTTGTACAGAGCACAAGAAATTTTGCCTACGTAACTATGGAAGAGCGTTCTCGGTTAAGTGGAACAAGTGGCTATACTTTTCGTAAGCTCATTAACTTGTGGTTAAATGGAGCGACAAATTTTTCAGTACACCCCTTACGTATGGCAGATCTCTTGGGTGTTCTCTGTGCTCTTTTTGGTTTTGGACTTGGAGTCACTTCTGTTTTTCAGAAAATGTTTTGTGATAATATACAACTTGGATACACATCGATATTTTCAGCTATTTTTTTTGTCGGTGGTATTATTATGCTTCTACTAGGAATAATTGGCGAGTATGTCGGAAGAATTTTTATATGCATTAATAATTCACCACAATATGTTGTTAAAAATATTTATAATATAGAAACAGATTTTAGTCATATTAGATAGATTGCTTCGAATGGCTCATATCATCTCATGAAAAACAAATTTTTTGATGCATTATGGACTCTTTTTTTGAATAAAGAGTCAAGGCGACAACTTATTCGTTATGGGATAGTTGGTATCGCTCACAATTCTGTAGGCTATTTTGTCTACCTTTTTATTACTTGGCTTGGCGTTGATCCTAAGATTGTCGTGGGTGTGTCCTATCCTTTGGCAATGCTGGTTTCTTATTTAGGGAACAAGAAATATACCTTCCATCATCAGGGGGGCATTACCAAGTCCTCAGTGCGCTTTTTGCTGGCGCATGCAGTCAGCTACTGTATAAATTTGCTTATGCTCTATATCTGCGTTGACCTCCTTCACTACCCGCATCAGCTTGTGCAGCTTGCGGCGATTTTTGTTTGCGCAGCTTTTTTATTTGTGACGTTGAAGCTCTTTGTATTTGCGGGGCAGGCCACAGCCCAGGAGTCGACCCATGCAGGAAATCGTTCCATTCAATAAGCCGCATATGACGGGCAAAGAGCTCTACAATATTGCCCAGGCTCATTTTAATAGTCGCTTGGCCGGCGATGGCCCCTATACCAAGAACTGTCATTATCGGCTTGAAAGAATGTGTGGCTGTGCCAGGGCCCTTTTGACGCACTCATGCACGGCGGCTCTTGAGATGCAGTCTCTGCTTCTTGATATTGCGCCTGGAGATGAAGTCATTATGCCTTCCTACACGTTTGTTTCCACAGCCAATGCTGTGGTGCTGCGTGGGGGGGTGCCGGTATTTGTGGATATTCGCGAGGATACACTGAACATCAACGAAACGCTTATTGAAGAGGCTATCACAGAGAAAACCAAGGCCATTGCTCCGGTGCACTATGCGGGAATAGGCTGTGAGATGGACGAGATCATGGCTATTGCCGCAAGGCATCATCTGAAAGTCATCGAGGATGCGGCGCAGGGCTTTATGTCGACCTATAAGGGCAAGGCTCTTGGCAGCATCGGGCAGATGGGAGCTCTCAGTTTCCATGAGACCAAGAATGTCATTGCAGGCGAAGGTGGTGCCTTGCTCGTCAATGATCCCGGTCTGATTCTTAAGGCCGAAATCATTCGAGAGAAGGGGACAGATCGTAGTCGTTTTTTCCGTGGAGAAGTTGACAAGTATACCTGGCAAAGCGTGGGAAGTTCCTATCTTCCGGGCGAACTGATAGCCGCTTTTCTCTGGGCTCAGCTTGAAGAGGCGCAGGAAATTACCGAAAACCGCCTGCACTGTTGGCACAGGTATCACACCATGCTTGAAGATCTCGAACACAAGGAACGGCTTAGGCGCCCCATTGTTCCCAAGCATTGCCGACACAATGGCCATATGTACTATGTGCTTTTGGCAGAGGATCTTGACCGGCAGCGTGTGCTTGAAGTGCTCAAAGACAGTGGCATCCACGCTGTGTTTCACTATGTGCCCCTGCATACCTCTCCTGCTGGCAAAAAATTCTGCAGAGTTCATGGGGGCATGCGCAAGACTGAAGACCTTTCTTCGAGGCTGATCCGCTTGCCACTCTGGTTTGGTATGACGCTTGAAATGCAGGAAAAAACCGTGGATGTGCTGCAGAAGGCCGTTCAATGAGTTTGAGTCTTTCTTCTTTCCTGACAAGGCTTACGCCGTTCAAGGTCGTCTTCTTGGCAGTGGTTGTGCCAAGGATATTGGTACTCGGCGATTTCCCGCATATAGATGAGGGCTACTACATCTATTATGCGCAACTGATTTTTCAGTCTGTTCTGACCAATGGCCAGCTTCCTGATGTTGGATCCTGCAATCTCTACTCCTGTCTGTTAGCTCCTTTCTGTATACTTCCAGGTAATCTCTATATATGGATGCGCCTCGTTGATCTTGGCTTTGCCGTTGTGGCAGGTCTGCTCTTGTGTCGGCTGCTTGTTCGGGAGAGTGCAGACAAAACGTCAGGTCTATTGATCGCGTTTCTCTGTCTTGTGTGCTGGCATGTCCCCCATGTCTTGGATGCTGGCGTCAAAAACAGTCTTGTAATCGCCTACGCGGCCCTTTTTTCAGCACTTCTGATCGTTGAGCGTAACACGAAAGCCGCTTGGTTTGCCGCTGGATGTCTTACTGCTTTGGCAGTTCTTCTGCGGGAACCATTTGCCATCTATTCATGCCTGGGGGCAGTCGCCATGCTGTTTGGCTATGGCTTGCCTGCAGCCTGCATCTACTGCATGGGTGGCATCATGGCTGGCCTTGGACTGATCCTTGTCTTGGCATTTGGTCGTGGAAATCTGCAAGGTCTTGTAGAAGCGTATCTTCAGGCTGGAACAGTCGTTTCCGCTGAAGCGTCGAATGTTTTTACATTTTTTATCCGGTATGGCTTGCGCTTCCTTGGGGAATTTTGGCCCTTTTTGTTTTTAGTCATTTTCGCCATTGCCTTGCTTTGGCGTGCCCCTGAGCAGCAATACCGTCGCAGAGCCATGTTTTGGCTTGCCTGCATGTTTGCTCCCTTCATTGAAATATTGAGCAAAACAGCATTTCTCTATCATTTTTCCATGATCTTGCCAGCGTTTGCGGGCATGCTTGCTCTCAGCTTGAGGCTGAAGGATGCCACAGGCCTTTTTACGCGCGTGCTTAACGCCAAGATGTTTTTGTTCGCGAGTCTCATTGTTCTTTGTGTCAATTATCGCCCCTATGCCATGAAAGAAACTTGGCAGGTTTTGCAGGATTTTCCGACATGTGCCTGGTCTGAGGAAGCCACGCGCAGCTCAAATACCTTATTGGCTGCCCAGGTGATTGGCAAACTGCCCGGCTCAACGCTTTCGGTAAGCGGCCTTATGCATTTTTTATATCCTCTGACTCGACGCCTGCCGCCGAGTCTTGGCATGGACGACCTAAGTCGTGTTTTTCTGCGACTTGGGCGCGACGAGAAAAAATTGACAAATTTTCTCGTTGAAAAATCTCCTGATGTGCTCGTCGTCGGGAATGTTCAGGAGACAGATCATGTGGCGATGTTTACAAAAGAAATTCAACGAGCAATAAATGCTACAGAATTATACACTTTAGTTTGTGAAATTCCTATAGATGAAACAAAAAATTATGGTTGGATAGGTTGTCGTATATATAGCAGGTGGCAATAGTGTGCGTTAAATTGCGATAATAAAAGTTAGCTTCTGCCAGGATAAATTTTTTTCTCCATAATTTATTCGAGTATCATAAGCCATGCTCTTGTTTTGATGCTATCGCAAAGATTGCAGAAAATAACATGCAAGAAAGAAATGTTGATGCAGCAAGGCAACCACGTAGGCAACTGGTCTCTGCCTTCGCGCAGTGACCACAGCATGAATTTGCTTACGCAGAGTTTTTTGTCGTGAGCTGATTAGCCCTATGCAGCACTTCAAATTGTCAGATACTTTTGGAAAACCGTGCGAGGAAAAAGAAAAGGGCTTGCGGAGACTATCCGTAAGCCCTTGATTTTACTGGAGCGGGAAACGGGATTTGAACCCGCGACGTCCAGCTTGGGAAGCTGACACTCTACCGCTGAGTTATTCCCGCATCATGCTGCTTTGATTGGAGCGGGAGACGGGATTTGAACCCGCGACTTCAACCTTGGCAAGGTTGCACTCTACCACTGAGTTACTCCCGCAAATAGAGTGAAACGTTCCTCTCAGGAACAATGATCTGCAAAACTTCTTTATTCCTTGAATGATCTCGTGGAGCGGGAGACGGGATTTGAACCCGCGACTTCAACCTTGGCAAGGTTGCACTCTACCACTGAGTTACTCCCGCTCGAGGAAAAAAGAAGGCTGATGGAGGCGACATCCAGATTTGAACTGGAGATGGAGATTTTGCAGACCTCTGCCTTACCACTTGGCTATGTCGCCATCCGCTCGTGTGTGGTGACGTTGATCAACAACTCATGAGAGCAGTACTCTCACAGGCTGAGGTACGACGCGCAGCAATGTATATTCGCATTGCCGTTGTCTGTCAAGCGTAATCTTGTGAAAAGTTGATATTTCTCGAGCTGTTGAGTCTTTTTTCGAAAGGCCTTGCTTCTCGGCACTTACAAGGCCGTTACTCGGCTTTGTTTTTTTTTGCGCCCCGTCTTCATTCCTGAACGTAATGCTCCTCGGGAGATAAAATTTTGTACGAGCTGCTCTTGAGGCTTATTGCCAAGAAAACGGCTCTGCGATGCGACGGGAAATTGCTAAAGGCACCGTTGGGGTGTACGAATAAGATCTTTTATTTAGCGGAGCAAGTAAGACAATGAAAATTTTTTTCAATTTGTTTTTCAGTCTTGTTGACATGGCAAGTAAAATGAGTATCTTTGAACGCAGTCAAAAAAATTGCACCCCAGAGCTTTGTTCAAGAGCCTTACAGGGCGCGTGCAAACTTGACTATTATATCCTAGGAGGAAGCCCATATGTCATCGTCAAATTTCGTCAAACGTTTCAAAAAACAGTGCATGGTTGCTCTTTTAGCTGCCGGCATGCTGTTTGGAGCTACGAGCGCAGCTCAGGCCATCGATTTTAAAGCCTCAGGTGAGTGGCTGGTTGGTTTTGGTCTTGGTAACGCCCAGCTTGCAAGCGGCGCAGGTATTCAAAAAAATGATCTGTTTACGGCTGCTCAGCGTTTTCGCGTGCAGTTGGATGCAGTAGCCAGCGAAAATCTTTCCGGAACATTGTTCTTTGAAATTGGCACACAGGAGTGGGGCAGCAACGTTAACCGCAAGGGTGGTGCTCTTGGTGCTGACGGTGATGCTGTCGTTAAGGTGAAAAACGCCTACATCGACTGGATTGTGCCTCAGACGGATCTGAAGATTCGTATGGGCTTGCAGGCGCTCTCTTTGCCCAACTTCGCCGGAGGCTCCGCAGTGATGGACGGTGATGTGGCTGCTGTGTCTGCCAATTATCAGTTTAATGACAATGTGGGGTTGACCGCGTTCTGGATGCGTCCCATCAATGATAACTATAATGGCAGCGCGAAGGAATTTGGCAGAGATTCCCGTTTTCTTGATAACATTGATTTCTTTGGTATCACTGTGCCTTTGACCTTCGAAGGTTTTGAGATCACCCCTTGGGCTATGTACGGCATGATTGGTCGTAACGCGCTTGACGATGAAAATGGTTGGACTGGCGGATACAGTGCCACGGATGGCGATTTACAGAATACCCTGTTTGCCGCTATCCCCGGCCGCGGTGGCATTTATCATAAATTTGGCAGCAAGAATCGTGCGTATTCAGATGCATGGTTCTTTGGGCTTCCCATCAACGTGACAGCTCTTGACCCCATCAATATTGAGTTTGACTTTAACTACGGTTATGTCGCTGGCATGGGGCGTGCGAACATCACCAATTATAAGAATTGGGAACGCTATGGAAAGAACAATAGCGACGCTCGTGCAGATACTCAAAGACAAGGCTGGTTGGTTAAGGCCTTAGTTGAATACAAAATGGATTGGGGCGTTCCCGGTATCTTCGGTTGGTACGCCTCTGGCGATGACGGTGATGTGAAAAACGGCAGTGAGCGTATGCCCTCTGTTGCCGGCGCAGGATCATTTACTTCTTTCATGGGCTGCAACGGAACCGACTGGTGGTCAGATGCTGGCGGCACCAAGGGCCTCTTTTATGAGAAGAACATGACCTATGCTGGTACCTGGGGTATTGGTCTGCAGGTGCGTGACATGTCCTTCCTGGAAGATCTCTCCCATACCTTCCGCGTTGCCTACTGGGGTGGCACCAACAGCACAGACATGGTCAAATATGTGAACCACGGTGGGGCAGGTCTCGGTCTTGAAGAGTTCTATGACGGCCCCTATCTGACCACCAACGATGGTCTTTTGGAATTCAACCTCGACAACACCTACAAGATTTACGAGAACCTCTCTGTCAATCTTGACCTTGGCTATATCGTGAACATGATGGACCGTGGCACCTGGGCTCGCAGCTGGACAAAGCAGGGCTATGATGGTGGCGGCGATGCCTTCAGCACACACGATGCCTGGAGAGCTCAGTTGACCTTTAATTACTCCTTCTAGTCTATTCTCCGCAGTTGTTTGCGGATAGTCTCAGAGAGCACTGTCAAGGGCAGTGCTCTCTTTCACTTCAAAAAAGCAATGGCTCACGGTTGAAAAATTTTTACGCTTGTTTAGAGGTTTTAAAATGCTGAACTGCGTATCATGAGGGTGTTGTGTTCTCTTCAAGTATGAGGTCGAAGCTTTTTTCACTGTTGCATGAGCAGCCACGCTTCCGAAAATTCCGAAAGTTCGCAGCTGACGCGTACTATGGGGCTTTGAAGTGGTTCACGCGCAAATTGCTGGTAAAAAAATTTTGCCTAGGCCTCATTTTTTTTCTTGACGCGCCGATGAGTAGGATATAAAAGGGACTTGTACAAAATTTTTTACCTACAAAATTTTGTACGAGCTTATACTCATAAGGAGCTAGACATGAAAGGATCCACACTTTTTAATCGTGTGAAGAAGAGCTGCATGGTTGCCATGCTGGCCGCTGGTATGTTGTTGGGCGCCACTGCCGGTGCTCAGGCTGTTGACTTCAAGGCTAAGGGTCAGTGGCTGGTTGGTTTTGGCCTTGGTGATGCCAGAATGAACGGTGGCGGCAACAAAGCTGACCTCTTTAGTGCCACACAGCGTTTCCGTGTGCAGTTGGACGCTATTGCCTCTGAGAACCTCTCCGGACGCCTTTGGTTTGAAATTGGCAACCAGGATTGGGGTCGCAATAACACCTCTCGTGGTGGCGGCGGTGCTCTCGGCGCTGACGGCGATCGTGCCATCAAGATCAAAAATGCCTATATCGACTGGATCGTTCCTCAGACCGATCTTAAAGTTCGTATGGGTATCCAGAATGTTACCCTGCCCAACGCCGCTGGTGGCTCCTCTGTGATCGGTGCTACCGACGTTGCCGGCATCACCGCTTCCTATCAGTTCAATGATATGGTTGGCCTGACAGCTTTCTAGTATCGTCCTGCCAATGATAACTATGATAACGCCGTATTGTATGGTGACCGAAACAGGAATTCTCGCTATCTTGACAATATGGACCTCTTTGGCGCGGCTCTGCCTGTGACCTTAGATGGCTTTGAGATTACTCCTTGGATCATGTACGGCATGCTCGGTCGTAACACATTCCGTTGGGATGGTCAGGGTATGGCTGATGGCAATATTATGCAGACCCTCCTCGCCAACCCCGGTGGACAGAGAACTGGCCTCCATGGATCTGATGATATGGCTTACAGCTCCATGTTCTGGGGCGGCCTGCCGATTAAGGTTACCGCATGGGATCCGCTGAATGTTGAATTTGAATTCAACTACGGCTACGTTCAGGGCTTCGGCGATTCCAATGTCCAGAATTATAAGACTGGTGTAATTAAGCGTGCTGATGACCGTCGTGAAGGTTGGTTGGTCAAGGCTTTGGTTGAATACAAGCTTGATTGGGGCGTTCCCGGCATCTTCGGCTGGTATGCTTCCGGTGATGATGGCGATGTGAAGAACGGCAGTGAGCGTATGCCTTCCGTCAAGGCCAATGGTCGCTTCACCTCCTTCAATGGTGCTGCCGGTACAGACTGGTTCTCCAACAGCAAGGGTTCCTTCAACGAAAAGCACACCTCCTATGCTGGTACTTGGGGCGTTGGCCTGCAGGTTCGCGACATGAGCTTCCTGGAAGATCTCAAGCACACCTTCCGCGTGGCTTACTGGGGTGGTACCAACAGCCCTGACATGGTCAAGTACTTCCAGAATTCCAATGGCTGGGTGATGGCCGACAACTACGATGGCATCTATCTGACCAGCAACGACGGTATGGTTGAGTTCAACTTGGACAACTCCTACAAGATCTACGAGAACCTGACCGTCAACCTCGACTTTGGTTATATCATCAACTGCATGGATCGCGGTACTTGGAAGCGTAGTGGTTCGTGGAACATGGGTAACAACAACTGGGATAAGCAAGATGCTTGGAAGACCCAGTTGACCTTCAACTACAGCTTCTAATTACATGATCGCTTAGGTTCTATTGGCCGCCCGCAAGGGCGGCCTTTGTGTTTGTTTAGAGCACGCAGGCATTGCCCAGTTGCACAGTTTGGAGTAAGAAAGGGCCTATGGAAAAATCAACATCACCTTTCTCCGCCCCTCTTGGCCAGCGCGTAGAAGATATTTCAGCGCTATTGGCTGAACAGAAGGCCATGGATGTGGTCTGTTTGGATATCTCCCAGAAATCAGGGGGCGGTTTTGCGGATCGTCTTTTTATTCTGACGGCAACTTCTCCCAGGCATGCTCGAGCCATTGCCCAGGCTATCTCCAAGCTCTGTCACGAGAAAAATTACGAATTTCTGCGCATTGAAGGTCAGGAAGTCGGCGAATGGGTCCTGGTGGACTTGAACGATATCGTTGTCTGCATTTTTCTTGAGGCCACACGGGAGCTGTACCGGCTCGAAGATATGTGGAGCCAATTTTCCAAGGAGAGCCGTTCATGAATAGGGTTTGTCCGACACTCTTGCTCATTCTCGATGGCTGGGGCATTGCGGCCAATGGCCCAACCAATGCCCCCTTTGTGGCGAGTACGCCCAATTTAGACTTGCTGCAGGCACAGTATCCACACAGTCAGCTTATGGCCTCAGGCTTGGATGTGGGCTTGCCCGAAGGCTATATGGGCAATTCCGAGGTGGGACATCTGAATATCGGAGCTGGTCGCATTGTCTACCAGGATATGACGCGCATTGATCTATCCATTGACAATGGCGAGTTTGCTAAAAATCCTGTGATCTGTGACCTATTGCAGAAGATTCATCAGGCAGGCGGCTGCCTTCACCTGGCAGGGCTTCTTTCTGATGGTGGTGTCCACAGTCATATTCGCCACCTCATAGCGCTCTGTAGGCTTGCCTGTGAAGCCCATGTCCCTGTACGTATTCATTGTATCATGGATGGACGGGATACCGACCCCCAAAGCGGCAAGGGCTACCTTGAGCAATTGGAGAGAGCCATCCAGGATCTGCCCAACTGCCACATTGTGGATCTTGTGGGCCGCTTCTATGCCATGGATCGTGATAAACGCTGGGAGCGCGTTGATCCGGCTTTTCAGCTCTTTGTCCATGGCAAAGCTGAAGCGAGTTTTGCAAGTGCCCAAGAAGCTATTTCTGCCTCGTATGCAGCCGGTGTCACCGATGAATTTGTGAAGCCTGTCATTGTAGCTGGCAACATGCAGCATGGCATGGCCGATGGTGACGGGCTTTTTCTCTTTAACTTTCGGGCTGACCGTATGCGCGAGCTGACGCGCGCTTTTATTGACGAGCATTTCCAGGAATTTCCACGCTCCTGCCCCACGCTTTCGGCCATCGCCTCCATGACTGCCTATGAGGCAAGCTTCACAATTCCTGTGGCTTTTCCCAAAGCCAGTGTGGATATGGGACTTGGCGAGGTGGTCTCAAGGGCGGGTCTTCGCCAGCTGAGGCTTGCGGAAACCGAAAAATATGCGCATGTCACTTACTTTTTCAATGGCGGCGTCGAGACTCCTTTTGCAGGGGAAGATCGCATCCTCGTCAATTCTCCGAGAGATGTCGCAACGTATGATTTGAAGCCTGCCATGAGCGCCAGGGAAGTCTGCGACCGTTTTGTTGAGGCCTGGGAAAGTGGAAACTATGATCTGGTTGTCTGCAATCTTGCCAATGGTGATATGGTAGGCCATACTGGTATATTGCCTGCAGCTATTGAGGCCTGCTCGGTTGTGGATGAATGCGTTGGACGCATGGCAAAAGCTGTGCGTGAGAAAAACGGTCGTATGCTGATCATTGCCGATCACGGAAACTGTGAAATGATGCAGACGCCTGATGGTCGTCCGCATACCGCTCATACGACAAATCCCGTGCCCTGCATCCTTGTGGATGATGCCTTTTCAGGCTCATTGGCCTCGGGTCGTTTGGCCGATGTGGCGACAACGCTTCTTGCTCTCTGGGGCATGCCCAAGCCGGATTCCATGACAGGAAGCTCTCTTTGTGGAGATATTCATGGCTAGCAGTAAACCGCAAACTCCGGTCGCCCCTGAGGCCATGGAAATTGTCTTTTTCTATGCCTGTCCGAAATGTAAGCGACATGTGCCACGTATTAACCCCGTGGAAGCAAGTGTTGCTGTCTGTGACAGTTGCGGGGCAACCTTTCCCATAGTGCCTGTGGATGAATACGATCTGCAATATATCAGGATCATGCTTGGCAACGGCAAAGCCGCCGCTGACCCGGATTTTCTTTAGAAATGAGCCTTCCCTTGACTTTTGCCGCGTGCGTCTTAGCTTCTTTGTAGCTTTTTGCTCGTCTTTTTCCTTGCGGAAGCGCTAAGAAAGAGCGTTCCCGCTTTTTTTGTGTTATTTGTGCAGGAGGAACAATGCAAGAATTCCTGCGGGCGTGCCGCTACTATTTCCGATATGCCTTTTTCTTCAGTTTCTTTGTCAATCTTCTGCAGCTGACCTTCCCAATCTACATGCTGCAGGTCTACGATAAGGTCCTGACGACGTTCAATCTCTCAACGCTTATCGTCATTACCGTAGCGGCTGCCATAGCTCTTGCCATTCTTGCCATGCTGGTCTGGATCCGTTCACGACTCCTTGTGCGGGCAGGCGTAGAGTTTGATCACATGCTGAGCCGAAATGTTCTGAAACTGAACTTGGAGCAGACGGGCAAACCGACTTCTGGCCCTGCCGCCAAACGAGGAAGTCTACGCGATGTCCAGATCCTTCGGAACTTTTTGGGCGGTAATGCTGTCTTTGCCTTTTTTGATCTCCCCTGGATGCCTATCTATTTTCTTTTGATCTTCGTCCTGCATCCTCTGCTTGGCTGGGTAGCTGTATCCGGTGGTATTATTGTCTTTTTCATGGGTCTTTTGACCGAGCGGGTGACACGCAAGCGTCTTGAGGCAGCCACGAGTCTCAACGGTCAGGCGGCGAATTTCACAAGCGCTGCCGTACGCAATGCGCACCTGGTGCGTTGTATGGGCATGATCGGCAATGTGACCAAGCGCTGGGGCAAGCGCAATGATTTGGTCATTCATCTGCAGACCGTGGCAAGCTCGAAAGCCGGCCTGATTCACGCCGTCAGCCGTTCCTTCCGCATGGGCCTGCAGGTTTTGATTTATGCCGTGGGCGCCTATCTTGCCATTAACCACGTTTCCACGGCAGGCTGCATGATTGCTGCCTCCATCATTATGGGTCGGGCTCTTGCGCCTATTGATCAGGCCATGGCCACATATAAGCAGTCATTAGAGGCTCGTAATGCCTATAAGCGGCTCAAGGAACTTCTGGATGGCCCGCCACAGCTTCCCAAGATGGACCTGCCAGATCCCGTTGGCGAAATCACCTCTGAAAATCTCTATTTTTCCGTGGGTGATCGCCCGATCATCAAGGGTATTTCCTTTCGCATGCCGGCTGGCCAGTCTCTGGCTATCATTGGTCCCAGTGCCGCAGGCAAGTCGACGCTCTGCAAACTGCTCCTGAATATCTGGCAACCCACGTCCGGCAAAGTGCGTATTGACAGAGCCGATATGCGCAGCTGGGACGGCGAACGTCTCGGTCAGTTTTTGGGGTATTTGCCGCAGGATGTGGAGCTCTTTGCCGGATCTGTTGCCGAAAATATTGCCCGCATGGGAGAAGTGGATTCTGAAAAAGTCATTAAAGCTGCACGTTTGGCCGGCGTCCATGAGATGGTTTTGCAGCTGCCCAAGGGCTATGATACACAGATTGGTGAAGCGGGCAGCGTCCTGTCCGGTGGTCAGAGACAGAGAATTGGTCTTGCCCGGGCTCTTTACGGCGATCCTCGCGTTGTCATCCTTGATGAACCCAACTCCAACCTCGATGAGGAAGGAGAAGCCTGTCTGGCAAGAGCTCTGCTTAATCTCAAGCAGGAACATACCACGGTTATCCTGGTGACGCATAAACCGCACATTTTAAATATTGTGGACAATATTCTGCTCATGAAGGACGGACAGATCGTGCTGTGCGGATCACGTGGCGAAGTCCTTGAAAAAATGGCCAAAATGCAGAAACAGCATCAGGAAGAGGCCGCCAAGAAAGCGCAGATGCAGCGTGATGCTCTGGCTAAACGTCAGGCGGCAGAGCCTCCGGCCAAGCGTGAGGAGCCTGCTCAGGCTCCGAAGATTGCTACCGAGGAGGGAGAAGCCAATGCCTAATGAAGAAAAACAGGCTCTGTCCGTCCTTGACACCAAAGCAGTCAGGCCCGTTGAGACTCCGGCTCAGAATGCAAAAAAATTGGGCAAAGAAGAGCTTGAGGATCCGAGAAAAATTATTCGTCAGGGTCTTCTCATTGTCGGCTTTTTCTTTGGCGTTATGGGCGTCTGGGCTGCCGTCGGCAAAATCAGCGGCGCTGTAGTTGCCCCTGGCAAGATTAAAATTGAAAGTGAACGCAAGACCGTCCAGCATCTGGAAGGCGGTATTGTGGATGAGATCCTCGTGCGCGAAGGCGAAGAGGTGAATAGCGGGCAGACACTTATTGTGCTTGAATCTGTGCGGGTGGATGCAGATACCGCACGACTGCGCAAGCAACTTGTGGCGCAGAAAGCAACACAGGTCAGACTACATGCTGAAAAAGATCTTCAGGAGCGTCTTGAATGGCCCGAGGATCTTGTTGCCAGTGCGAAAGCTGCCGAGAGCATGGAAGTTCTGCGCAATGAAGAGAAGATCTTCCGTGCCAGACGCGAAGCCATGAATACGCAGATTTCGCTGTTAAACACGCAGCTTGCCCAGTTGGATGCGCAGATCAGCGGCTTTGAGGATCAGGTGAAGGCTGAGAAGACCATTATTGGAACCTTGCAGGAAGAACTCTCAGCCAAGCGCAAGCTCTATCAGGATCGTTATCTTGAAAAATCCGTCATTCTTGAGCTAGAGCGCAATCTTGCAAGTCATCAGGGTTCACGTGGACACCTCAATCAGGCCATCGCTGAGGCCAGACAGCGGGCGAGTGAGCTTAATTTGCGCATTGAGGATGTGAAAATCCGATTTGTGGAGGAAGCCACAGGTGAGCTTGGAAAAATCAATAATGATATCATTCAGACCGAAGAAATGGTGCGTCCGCTGGATGATGCCAAAAAACGTCTGCGCATTGCCGCTCCTGTGACCGGCAAGGTTGTGGATCTGAAAGTGCATTCCAAGGGTGGTGTTGTCCGGCCAGGTGAGCCTCTCATGGATATCGTGCCGCACGATAATCCTTTGATTGTAGAAACACAGGTGCCGGTCAATAAGATCACTGAAGTCTATATTGGCCAGGAGGCCCTGGTCCAGCTCGATGCCTTTGATACGCGCATTATCCCGCATATGCCCGGCAAGGTGACATATATTTCGGCTGACCGTATTGAAGATGAGAGAACCGTGCAGACAGGCCCGTATTATCTCTGCTACGTGGAAGTGGACCCCAAGGCCCTGGCGAAAGAAGAACTCTACCTTTCCCCTGGTATGCCAGCCACAGTCTTTATCACGACCAAGCAGACCACGGTGCTTTATTACATACTGGAACCTTTGATCAAAAACTGGGACAGAGCGCTCAGGGATTAGGATGCCCATGGTTCGGGGCCTCTCTTCTCTCTGCCTAGTTTTGATTCTGCTAGCCACGTCGCAGGCAGCCGATTTTCCCAGATTTCAGCCAGCCACTCGCTTTACGGGCCAGGCTGAGACGCAATACGGTCGCAATGAGGTTGAGCTGAGTCTGCTTGATGGCAATTATTTTGTTCTGCGCCAGATCTTTACCTCAGGCTCGCGCCGTTTCGTGAGGGATATGACAGGCACCTGGCGGCAGCGCAAGCAGGGATCTATCCTGCTCTTGAGCAATCGTTTGGGACTTTCTCTGCCTCTGAATGTCGGGGTAAGCCATCATCTCTATGGCGGTTTCCCTTCGCTTGGTTCGGGGAGGAAAACAGCCATCACGCTCACGGAAAACCGTTTTGTCAAGCCTGTCTTCACCATGATGGGAACGCTTGAGCGTCGTGGCAAGCAAGTTACCATCTGCGATGCAGCCACAGGCAGGGTCTTTCAGGTGCAAGGTCGGGCTTTAGAGAACCTTCCTTTGGCCGATACACTCTTTGTGGATGTGGAACTGGCTTATGGACTTGAGCGGTGCGAGCTGATCAGGTTGCGTAGTGTTTCCAGAGAATTTCCAAGACAGCTAGAAATTCAGCCAAAGCGCAGTTTTTCGTTCGTCCAGAACAAGGTCTATTGGCTGATCTTGACCAATGGTCAGAAAGTTTCCTGGAACTTCACCCTGACGGGAGAAGATAGCGGAAATGTGGAAGTTTCTGGGAAAGGTCTCTGGCTGCAAGTTCCGCTCATCTGGGGTCAGGAAAGTCTGCGTTTTTCACTGTCAAAAAAAGACGCCCAGATGCTTACCTTGCTTGATCTAGGTGACCTACGAGAGCTCTTGGCGGCCACAACAGCCTGGGCGTTAGACGGCTCGGACCTGCTACTCCTGGGAAAGGCAGGAGAGCTTGCTGTGCTTGAAGAGGCAAGTCTCGAAAGAAGGAGATTTTAATGGACTTCCGTCGTACTTTTTTGCGTTGTGCTTTGCTCGTCCTGGCCCTGTGCGTCGGAGTCTCCCAACCGTCTTTTGCTGCCAAAAATGCTTCGGCAAAAAACCATAAGCGTACCTACACCCTCAAAGAGGCTGTGGATCAGGCCATGCTCACCAATCCGAGCATAGAGGCCAAGATCCGCATGCTGGAAAACGCCAAGATGAATGTGGGTGTGGCCCAGAGCAATTTCTGGCCCAGATTGTCTATTGTGGCCTCCACCAATCACCTGCAGAACTATGAAGAGGTACAGACCTATAACAATGATAACCTGACCAGTGACAACTGGAGCAAGGGGCTGCGGGCCCAGCTGAACCTCTTTGTGGGTTTTGCCCATCTGAACAATCTGCAGAAGTCACGCCTCTCTGTCCAAGTGGAAGAAGCCAAGCACCGTCAGGCCCGTCTGGAACTCGCCTGCAATGTGCAGTTGCAGTTTCTTCAGCTTCTGCGTCTGCGCCAGGAGCTGAAATCGGCCCAGGATTCCGTAGCCAGACTGCAAACACAACTGAAGAGTGCTGAGTCCTTTGTGGCTGTGGGCATGGCCCCCTATGTCAATGTGCTGCAGAATCAGACAGAGCTTGCCAAGGCTCAGCAGCAGGTTATCCGTGTGAAGAACGATCTGCGCAATACCCAGGTGCAACTCAATAAATATCTTGGTTTTGCGCCAGAAACGCCTATTCAGTATGTGGGTAATCTCAAGGACTATGCGTCAACTGTTGGCTATACGGAAGAAAAT
Source organism: Desulfovibrio sp. (assembly GCA_017528345.1). GTDB lineage: Bacteria > Desulfobacterota > Desulfovibrionia > Desulfovibrionales > Desulfovibrionaceae > Desulfovibrio. Next base: position 10,966 of record JAFXOX010000004.1, on the reverse strand, counting down.
GCGGTCAAAACCGCTGTGCGCAATAGGCCGGATCTGCTTATTGCCCAGCGCTCCATTGAAATTGCGTATAAGGATATGCACATTACCCTGGGCCGCTATCTGCCTCGAGTGGATGTGACCTACGACAATATCAGCTCAAGTAAGGAATACGATAACAGCAACTACCAGGGCTATACCCGTAATTACTGGTCCTTGGGTTTACAGTTTTCCTGGGAGATTTTTGCCGGCGGTGAAACAACCTTCCAGACACTTGCTGATCGTAAGCGTGCCCAGTCACTGCAGAAAGACTTCGAAGATGCCATGAATGCCGCTCAGGCAGAGGTTATCCGTTCTCTTCTGGACATTGCTGCTGCCAAAGAATTGATCACGGCTTCAAAGACGGGTGTTACGGCTGCCAGGGAAAGCTATGATATGGCCAGTACCCGCTATGCGACCCATACCGGAACCATTACTGAGCTTCTGGACGCCCAGGTGCGGCTGACTCAGGCTGAGGACGACGCAAGCCGTGCACTTTCCGATTTCCAGAGCGCCAGGGCGAGATTCTTCTACTATATTGGCAAGGAAAATCCCGGTCTAAAATAACCCTTTGAGATATCCTGACGACATGGTCAGAGTTGCGAAAGCAGCTTCTGGCCATTTTTTTTGCCTTTTTTGAAATTGGTATTTACATTTAAAAAAGTTTTATGTAAATTTTCACGTTTTCATGTTCTTTTGTGTCCGAGATTTGAGGGGAGAGAAACACAATGGATGCCTTAACACAGGTCGTCAAGGATATTAATAGCGTCTTATGGGGAATGTATTGTCTCATTCCTTTGCTTGTGGGAACCGGTATTTATTTCACCTGCAAGCTGAAATTTGTGCAATTGCGCCGAATGGGAGAAATCTGTCGCCAGGCCTTTGGTGGCATGACGCTTTTTGGTGAAAAGGCTGGAAAGCACGGCATGAGCTCGTTCCAGTCACTGGCAACAGCTATTGCCGCTCAGGTGGGAACGGGCAATCTGGCAGGTGCGGCCACAGCTATCGCTTTGGGCGGGCCAGGCGCCATTTTTTGGATGTGGATTGCCGCCTTTTTTGGCATGGCAACCATTTTTGCTGAAGCGGTTCTTGCGCAGCTCCATCGCAAAAAGACGGAAAATGGCCGTATTCTCGGCGGACCTGCCTACTATATTTCTCAGGGGCTTGGCAGTAAATGGCTGGCAGGCTTTTTTGCCATAGCTATTATTGTGGCCCTTGGCTTTATTGGCAATATGGTTCAGGCCAATTCCATTGCTGACGCCTTTGTCGTTGCCTTTGACGTACCTACGTGGGCTACGGGCATCCTTTTGGCTGTCTTGGGAGGCCTCGTCTTTTCCGGTGACACAAGCCGTATTGCCGCAACCACGGAGAAAATGGTCCCCATTATGGCTGCCCTTTATGTGCTCGGCGGCCTTTGGATTCTTATCAGCCATATTGGTGAAATTCCCCATGCCTTCCGCATGGTTTTTGTCGGGGCCTTTGATCCAGCGGCTGCAACCGGTGGTATTATCGGCGCCGGAATCAAGGAGGCCATGCGTTACGGCGTGGCCCGTGGCCTTTTTTCCAATGAGGCCGGCATGGGTTCGACACCGCATGCACATGCCGTAGCTCGGGTCAAGTATCCCGCTCAACAGGGCTTTGTGGCCATTATGGGTGTTTTTATTGATACCTTTGTGGTCCTCAATATGACGGCCTTTGTCATCTTTGTGACAGGCGTGCTCGACGGTCAGACAACCGGTATTGCCCTAACCCAGCAAGCTTTTGCCCAGGGCTTTGGATCCCATGCAGTTGGCTACGGCTTTGTGGCCATCTGTCTCTTCTTCTTTGCCTTCTCCACCGTCATTGGCTGGTACTTTTTTGCTGAGCAAAATGTGCGCTATTTCTTCGGCAAGAAGGGAATTCCTGAATTTCGGGTTTTTGTCATGGGCTTTATCATGCTTGGAAGTTTCCTCAAGGTCGATTTGGTCTGGGAACTTGCGGACATGTTCAATGGTCTGATGGTTCTGCCCAATCTTATCGCTCTTTGGGGCTTGTCCAAGCTTGTCTCCAAGGCTCTTGACGGCTACGAGAGTAAGGATCCCTCAGCCATTGCGCCTTTTATGGAGGAGTCTTCGGAAGAAGAATCCAAGTAGTCTGCATTTTTGCTGACAAAAAAGCCCCAGATCCTGAGAAGGTCCTGGGGCTTTTTTGTCAGTGTTCTGCGCAAGGTTTGAGGAAGAAGACCTGATGGGCAAGTAGCGGTATTTGTTGAGTGAAACTTATCCTCGTGCAGAGAGCAAATTTTTTTGGCAAAATAGGCGAAAAATGTCCGGATAGGTAGCAATAGAGGATATTTCCAGGTTTTTATGTTTCAGACGTATGTAGAAACTGTACCCATCACGGAAAGTCGCAAACCCGCAGTCAGAGCAACGTGTTGAGCAGGCATGCGGCAAGCCAGAGCATTATCATGCCAATATATGATGACGCCCACATGCATTGAAAGAGCTCTTGGAGACGTCGGACGTCCCATGTTCCAGCATGCTCTTTGTCAGGTCCAAGCCAGGGTTTTGGCACAAGTGTGCCAAAGTAGACGGAAGGGCCTGCCATTTGGGCATTGCAGAGCCAGGCAAGAACAGCCATGGGACAGCCGGAATTAGGACTTGGCATACCAAGAGCCTGCTTGTGAACGCGGAAAAATCCGGGGTAGAAACCTCGCCAGCTGCGTTGAGAAGGATAAACGCAGCGTAGGCAAAAATCGCTACAGGCAATGGCAAGGATTGAAAGACGCGCAGGCACAAGGGCCAGAAGATCGTCAGCGCGTGCTCCGGCCCAGCCAAGGTAGCGCCATTTGGGGGTAAGATAGCCCCACATGGAATCAGTCGTACTTACTGCCTTATAGATCCAAAGGCCCACGGGACCTGCCACAAGCAGCCAGAAAAATGGGGCAGTGAGGGCATCGGTAAAATTCTCACTCATGGTGTCGGCCAGAGTTTTGCGTAGCAAAGGCCTATCCATATTACGGGTCTCTCGGCTCACAAGCCAGGAAAGAGATCTACGTGCCTTGGGAAGTGGTGCATTTTCGACGCGCTCAAGCACAACGTGGCCTGTTTGCAGAAGGCTGCCCATGGCAAGTCCTGCCCAGGCAAAATAGACGGCCAAGACCGTTCCAAGAATGGGCAAGGAGATCAGGAACAAGACGACTCCTGCACTGCACAGGCAAAGTACAAGCAGCAACGCAAAGCCTAAGATGCGACCAGAGATCGCCTCGCAGGGAAGTTTAGTCAGAAGACGGCGGCAAGGGCGTTCCAAAACATTGAGGAGCCGCCCCAGAAAAACCACAGGGTGAGACCAGGGCAGAGGAGGGTCGCCAAAACGCAGATCAAGGAAAAGGGCTAGAGGGGCAAGCCAGAACGTATCTGTCAGTGCATAGGGGAAAAGACACATGAGACTTAGCACCACTCGCTTGGAATGCCCAGAGCGATGAGGGCTGTGTAGAGAACAATGCCTGCACAGGTGGAAAGATTGAGGCTACGTACTCCTTGGGGAAACATGGGAACACGCACGTGGGCCGGGGAAAAATCGAGCACCCAGTCAGGGAGCCCTCTGGTTTCTGGACCAAAGACAAGACAGTCTGTGGGGTTGAAAGCAAAATCTTGCAGAGGCAAACTCTGCGGTCGTTTTTTGGAGGAGACCATGACCCAGCGCTCATCTGCCTTGCGGTCTGATCTATCTGCGAAAGCCTGCCAGTTGGCATAGACGTGCATGTCAACATTGGGCCAGTAATCAAGACCTGCGCGTTTCAGATAGCGGTTTTCCAGACGGAAGCCGAGAGGCTCAATGAGATTCAGCCTCGTAGCAGTGGCGGCACAGAGCCTTGCGATATTGCCGGTATTCGGTGGAATTTCAGGCTCAAAGAGCACAATCTGCATGACGCAGTGTCCCCACAATTCCGGGTACCGCCTGACAGGTGACACGCATGTCACGGGAGCTTGTACCGTAGTCATCAAGGGTTGCAAAGAGATCGGCCTCAAGGACCTCCACCTGCACATCTTGCATGCCATTGGCCGCAAGATGATCGGCAAGCAGGGAGAGCGCACGCTTTTTGACAGCCTCAAGCGTGCTTGCGCGTTCAAGACTTTCTGTATGATCTAGCCGTGGCGCACGCAACTGCCTGCGGCCGGAATCCGCATAGACTTCCAGGCTGGCCGTGGGCCTGGTGAGGGCCGCACCTACAGCATTAGCGACATTGGCGTGGGCCGGAATGATGACTGGCAGATCAAAGGCTTGGGCAAGTCTTGCCTGAAGGCATTGGCTTGGGCCGCCCACAAGGATAACGCGTTCCGGGCTAATGGCGCTTTGGCTGCGCAGGGCTTTGAGGGTATAGATAGGATGGGCGTTGATTTCCTGAATGAGACCTCTGGCCTGGGAGACGATTTTTTCAAGAGCGTTGTCAACGGCTTTGGCTGCCAGAACTTGGGGGCCGGCCGCGTATTGAGCGGCAAGCTCTTGCAGCCCTTGGCGTGATCGATCAATATCTCCACGCTCTCCAGAAAGATCAGTTTCAAGAGTATTGATGGCATCAAGAAGTGTTGGTCGCGCCCCGCCAAAGGCCATGGCATTGCCATCGCGCATGGGCCCTGTGCTCACCTTGATGGCTGCACCCTGGCCTGTCACGGTCAGGCGTGAATCGCCGCCAACGCCAATGGATTGAGAGGCAAGCGCTCTGACAAGGGTACGTCTGCCCTCAAGCAGCATGCCATTGCGGTCAATGACAGGAGATCCGTCCACGATAACGGCCATATCCGTCGTTGTCCCGCCGATATCGAGAAGTAGACTCGTGCCACTGGCAACTTCTGGGGTGAGCGCAAGCACGCCCATGACGCTTGCAGCCGGTCCTGAGAGAATAGATTGTACAGGCTCCTCGCGAGAGAGCTTGACAGGCACGGCACCACCGTCGGCTTTGAGGAGACGGACCGTGGCATGAATGCCGTATTCTGCCAAAACCCCTTCCACAGCATCAAGAAAATGGGCGTGAAGATCCTCTACAGCCGCATTAAACCAGGCGGTGGCAATTCTGCGGGGGAAATTTAATTGTCCGGAAAGTCTGTGCCCATAGCTCACACGTAAGCCTTGATCTGTGACACATTTGCCAAGGATCAGTTCATGATCAGGGGTACGCGGCGAAAACTTGCCCACGCAGGCGATATGCTCGACCCCGTCTTTTTTCCAGGCGGCAAGCGTTGAAGGAACGTCTCTGAGATCAAGAGGCATCACTTCAACGCCTCTATGATCAAGGCCTCCAGGCACTGTGGCCACGGTTTTGCCAAGGGCAAAGCGCTCTGGAGCAAGACCTGGACCGGCCGTCAGAAGCAGTCCCACAGCTGACGTTTTGCCCTGGACAAGGGCGTTGACCGCAAGCGTTGTCCCAAGGGTAACATCAGTCACGCTACCGAGCAGAGCTTGATTGGTTTCGGTATGTGCAAGCCTGGTTAAAACATTTCTGATGGAGGAGGGGAGATCTTCATGGTCGGTTGCGACCTTGGCTTGCGCCAGACACGTCAGAGACTCTCCCTCGCAGGCAATGAGGACTGCGTCAGTATGGGTGCCACCAGCGTCGATTCCAAGCAGAATGCGTTTTGGCATACATCTTCTCCATCGTTGATTTGCCAGAAACTTTTTCTATAGTCCCTCCGCAGCGCTGAGACAAGACTTGTCAGACAAGCAGAATTTGAGTACTTTTTTAAATTCCGCAAAAAAAGTGTTGTGAAAATTTGACCTCTTGGCTGGCCATTTTCACAGACGTGCGGAAAGGCCCGTGGCAACTTCCCGAGCTATTGGGGAAGCGGCACGGTGTACCAGTCAAAGGCACTCATGCAGCAGTCAGTTGCAGGCGCAGATACAAGGAGGCATTCCATGGAAGCAACAAAGTATATTTGGTCGGATGGCAAACTTGTGCCATGGTCTGAGGCCAAGGTGCATGTACTTACCCATTCACTGCACTACGGCAGTGCCGTGTTTGAAGGCATTCGTGCCTATCAGTGCAGTGACGGTTCTTCAGCGGTCTTTCGCCTCAAAGAGCATTCCCAGAGACTGATTAATTCGGGCAAGATTATTCGCATGGATATCCCCTATACCGCAGATCAGCTTGCTGAGGCGACCATTGAGACTTTGAAGGCCAATGGTATGCATGATGCGTATATCCGTCCCTTGGCCTTTGTGGGCTACGGCGAGATGGGCGTTTATCCGGGCAATAATCCTGTTCAGGTCATTATTGCTGCCTGGAGCTGGGGAGCCTATCTTGGAGCCGAGGCTTTGGATAAAGGTATTCGTGTCAAAACGAGCTCCTTTGCCCGCAGCCATGTCAATACAAGTATGTCCAAGGCCAAGGCCGCCGGCAATTACATCAACTCGATTCTCGCCAAAATCGAAGCCAAGGAAGACGGCTATGATGAAGCCATTATGCTCGACACCAATGGCTTTGTGAGTGAAGCTACCGGAGAGAACGTCTTTATTGTGCGCAATGGCATCATCAAGACGACGCCCTGGACTTCCATTTTAGGTGGTATTACGCGCGACAGCATCATGACTTTGGCCCGCGATCTCGGCTACACAGTTGAAGAGCAGCAATTTACGCGTGATGAGTTCTACATTGCTGATGAAGCCTTTTTCACAGGTACTGCCGCTGAGCTTACTCCTATCAGGGAGCTGGACAGGCGTCAGATTGGTGAAGGCCATGCCGGCCCTGTCACCAAACATCTGCAGCAGGAATTCTTTAAGATCGTCAAGGGTGAAAATCCCAAGTACGCGTCCTGGCTTGCCCACTATAACGTCTAGCTTTTTGGATTGTTGAGGGACCAGGGTTTTGCCGATGGATAATGTTTCAAAGAAATTGGCACTTGCCGCCCGTTACCGGCCACAGACCTTCGCGGAGGTCGCCGGTCAGGACATGGTCAAGGCGGTTCTTTCCCGCTCATGTGCCGAGGATAGGCCTGCCTGTGCCTATCTCTTCAGTGGCACGCGTGGGGTCGGCAAAACCACGGTCGCTCGCATTTTTGCCAAAGCCCTCAACTGTGAAAGGGGCCCAGCCCGTGAACCCTGCAATTCCTGCTCTCAATGCACGAAAATTATGCAGGGCAGTCATGTGGATGTGGTGGAGATTGACGGAGCCTCTAACAATAAGATTGACGATGTCCGGGCTTTGAGGGAAATCGTGGGCTATGCGCCTATGGAAGGTCGCTATAAGATCTTCATTATCGACGAAGCCCATATGCTTACCTCTCAGGCCTTCAATGCCCTGCTCAAGACCCTGGAGGAACCTCCGCCGCGGGTGATCTTTATTATGGCCACAACGGAAGCGCATAAATTTCCGGTGACCATCGTCAGCCGTTGCCAGCATTTTACCTTTCGGCATCTCAACGAAGAAGAGCTGATCTCGCATCTTGCCTCTGTTTTGCAGAAGGAATCGCTTGCTTACGATGAGGATGCAATACGTCTTATAGCCAAGCGTGCGCAGGGGAGCGTCCGCGACAGCATGTCCTTGCTTGATCAGACGCTCGCCCTTGGCAATGACAGGCTGAGTCTTGATATTACCCGCGAAGTTTTGGGCCTTGCCGGCCAGGAATTTTTTGAGCAGCTTTTTGCCGCTATGCATGCCGCTGACTGTGCAGGTGTTATTTCTCTGACCAGGGGCCTGCTCAGACGAGGTGTGGACATCGGCTTTTTTCTGCGAGAACTTGCCGAATACCTGCGCAGCTTTTTTTTGTTTGCACAGTCAGGATCGCAAATTCTCTCCGTTCTGCAGCTTTCGCCGGCTGAACAGACTTTTGTAACGACACATGCCGGGCAGTTTTCGCCAGCTCATCTGCATGCAGCCTGGCAGCTTGTTTTGGACGGACAGCGCGGAGTCGTTCAGAGTACAGAGCCTGCTACAGCCCTGGAACTCTTGCTGTTAAACCTTGCGCTTCTGCCCAGGCTTCTGCCCCTTGCAAAAGCGCCTCTCGCCCAGGGTGTATCCCTGCAGACATCTGGATCAGCGCAAACTTCCGGTTTTGCAGGGGGCGACACAGGCGGGCAGCCTGCAAAGGCTCCTGCCACTTCGGCAAGGCCAATACCAAGGCGGGAGACCCCGTTAACGGCACACGTAAGGCCGGATCCTTTGTCAACGCAGAGTCCCTTGGAACCCTTGGGAAAACCTGCTAAGCTTTCACCTGCTTCTCTAGAGCCGCATCCTGTGCCTGATGCTTCGGGACCTGCCACAGCATCTTTGCAGGCCAAAGCAGAAGAAGCGGCTTGTCAAGTTGAGAACTCTGACGTTTCCCAGGTTTTGCCACAGTCGCCAAAGTCCGATACTCTTGCACCTGAACCGCTGAGACCAGAGTCTGCCATAGCTCAGACAACAAGAGGCCAATCTCAGAGGCGTCCTGGTCTTACATCCACGGAAGCCTCTGGAAATGTGTCACAGGCAGAGGAATCCGTTCCAACTCCCAGGCCTGAGCCTGCATCTCCAGACTCACAGGCTGCGCTTGCTGCTTTGAAACAGGTGTCTCAACCAGTGCAGACCAGTGAGGAAGAGGCGCTTGACACAGCTGAGAGTTCTGAAATTTCCCAGGTTTTGCCACAGGGACCGAAGCCCGGAGAGCAGGATGAAGCGTCTTTGCAGGCCAAGAAAGTGCAGCCGGCAAAGCCCACGACATCTGCTTATGAAAAAAGCGTTGAGGAAACAGCAGAGTTCGCAGATGACAATCTCGATACTGACGAAAGTCTTGATGATGCAGATATCGGGGCAACGGTGCAGATCAAAGCTCTCGACTGGCCATCTTTTTGTCGATTTTATCTTTCACAGATGCAAGGTGATGGATCAACACACTTTACGGAACACGATCTGCGTGGGCTTGAGGTCTTGCGTCTCGGCAGCCATGTGACCATTAATCCCCCCTATCAGGTGCAGTACGATCGTTTGCAGCATTGCAAGGAACGTTTGCAGCAGGCGTTAGTACGGTTTCTCCATGATCCCCGCATCACGCTTGAGATCGTCAGACCCGTGCCCGCCAGTTCCACACAGGACCTTGCAGAGCAGCTCAAAAAGCGAGATGAATTGCAGCCTTGTTTCAGCATTCTTGACACCGTTGTCGAGCGTTGCCGATCGTATTGAAAAAGCCCACAAGGTGGACAAGCTTTTACGTTCTATGGCGGCCGTAAAACCACGAAGTCTTCATTGTGTGGATGTCAGGCTTTCAACTAAGCCCGTCGAAGCGGGCAACGGCATCAATGCTATCATTGGTGTATGTGTGTTACAAAAATAAGCGGAAGCATTTTGCAACCGTGTATCTGGCTTTCGTCAAGAAAGCAAACTCCTCTGGAATCCCCGATGCTTTACTATCGTGGGAATGTCAAAAGGATACTCTATGCCCAATATGAATGATATTTTTCGTCAGGCACAGGTCATGCAGCGGAAAATCAGCAAAATGCAGGATGAGATGGCTGCTAAGACCTTCGAGGCCTCCAGTGGTGGCGGCATGGTGAAAGTCGTGGTTAATGGCCGATCTGAGTTGCAAGGTCTGACCATTGATCCCAAAGTCTTTAGCGATGGTGATGTGGAAATGCTCCAGGATTTGATCGTGGCGGCCGTCAACGAAGCCAGTCGTATTGCCCACGACTCCATGGAGCGGGAGATTAATTCTTTGACCGGGGGCATCAAAGTGCCCAATATTTTCTAGGCTATGACGCAGGAGCGCATTCCGGCTGTTCTGTCTGATCTTGTCAAACAGCTTGGCAAATTGCCGGGTCTCGGGCCCAAGTCGGCTATGCGTGTGGCTATGACACTCTTAGAGTGGCCGGAAAATGTCACACGGAAGCTTGGACAGAGTATTTTTGAGTTGCGAGACCGGCTTTGTCTGTGCTCGCGCTGTTTCGGCCTGACCCAGAGCGATCCTTGTCCCATCTGTAGTGATCCCCAGAGAACACGTTCAACCTTGTGTCTTGTCTCTGAATGGGACAGCATGCTTACCTTGGACCAGGGAGGCTTTTACCGGGGACAGTATCTGGTTTTAGGTGGTCTGCTCGTTCCTCTTGAACAGAAATCAGGCGATAAACTGCACATGGAGGCTCTTTTGAAACGGCTTGCCGAAGGCGAAGTCCAGGAGCTCATTCTCGCCCTGGGGGCAACGAGCGACGCCGAGACAACCACTTCATGGCTCTTGCAGATCGTCAGAGATCGTTTTCCTAATGTGCGTATCAGCCGGCTTGCTCAGGGCATGCCTTTGGGCAGTGAAGTTAAATATATGGATCACGAGACGCTGCGCCAGTCTCTGCAGTTTCGCCAGAATCTCTGAGACCGGTCTGTCAGTCAGATTGTTTTTGAGCGCCTGCTTCTTCAGGCGCTTTTTTTGTGCCGTCTGACAAAAAAATTGCGTTGAAGGGTAGACAGGCGCCAAGTTTGCATTATCTTAAGGCAGAAAGAACGCGGGATCATGCATGTGATCTCCCATAATCACGGCAAAAACACACGCATATATTTGGAGGACGACAGGTATGTCAAAGATAATTGGTATTGATCTGGGCACAACCAACTCTTGTGTCTATATCATGGAAGGAAAAGACCCCAAATGCATCACTAATCCCGAAGGTGGCCGCACCACCCCCTCAGTGGTCGCTTTCACGGATAAGGAGCGTTTGGTGGGCGATATTGCCAAACGTCAGGCTGTGACAAACCCTAAACGGACCATTTTCGCCATTAAGCGTCTTATGGGCCGGAAGTTTGCTAGCCCTGAAGTAGATCGCTGGAAAGAACATTCTCCCTATATTATCGCCAAATCAGCCAATGACGACGCTGGTGTGGAAGTCGATGGCCGCGTTTACAGTGCCCCTGAAGTCTCGGCCATGATTCTTGCGAAACTCAAAAGCGATGCCGAAGCCTACCTGGGTGAAACTGTTACCGAGGCCGTCATTACTGTTCCTGCCTATTTTAATGATG
>JAFXOX010000054.1 GCA_017528345.1 Desulfovibrio sp. | reverse complement strand
TCCCTACTATGACACTTTCGTAAAATTGTATAGATAGTAGAAAAATTTCTTCAAAATAAGGTTTTATAGGAGAAGTGCGCCAAAAATTTGAAAAATACGTGGTCGAGACGGCTAATTTTTCGTCAACAGCCTCTTTCGTCCCGTAAATCAAACGTGAGACGCTATGTATAGCTAAAAAAAACACCCTTCACAGCATAAAAATTTTTAAAAAAATTCCTTGAAGGTGGAAATCTGACATTTTGGGCAATTAGCTCACGGAATCAGGTTCTTGTTATTTTGTTCTATTTAACAGTAAACATAAAAGGTTGCACCCGATAGCGTGCTTGGTACTGTCATCATAAGCAAGAAGCGTACCAAAAAATTAAGCAAAAAATTTTGGGTATAAGATTGGGTACAACAAAGAGTTTCTAAAAATTCTGGTTGGCTTTATTTGTGGGTTTCCTGCCATAGTTAGGCAGACCGCCTCCCGCCATAGAGTTTTTTCTCTTAAGTCCACATAAATCCATAAAAGCCCGCAAAGCCCCAAGCTGAGCGGGTTTTTTTCATGTCTAAAGGACATGTTAGCGTTCTTATTGCTTTGTTCAAGTCCATAAAATTCCATGAACCCCTATGGGACTCCTTGCGAGATCTGGATTGCCTGGGGAATATTCTCTTGGTTTTCGTTTTCAAATTCTCAGGCTGTGTTGGCGAGTAGTGTTGATCTCATCGCTCTAAGTGCGTAAATCGGCCTGTATACCCTATTATTCTGAAAAACGACTGAAACCCATCAACTCGAGGTGAGCTCTACAACATCAATACTTGTCACCACCACAGCCAATTCTCACGGTGGAAAATGTTCCAGAGCGAGCCCACCTGCTCTCCCCCAGATTTCACTATCTCTCTGCAGTCCAACACGGCTTGCCCAGCCACCAGAGTGCCATTTGCGACAAGAGTGGCAAGGAAATTTTAAAGCTGTGCCTTATACTTCCAGGTCTTTAGCACGGGGCTTTACGGTGCGTTGGGTAAAAAGTCAAAGTTTGAAGGTATTCCCTGAAAACCAGACCTGTAGTACTGTGAGCTCGACATCATAGCAAAAATGGAACAGGCCTTCTTGCCTTTCGTAATGAGGCAATGTGAAAAATTCTCATTGACAATTCCTCTTTTAGGCGCTCCTCCCTATCCATAGAAGCTTAAGCCGAACTGAAAAAAAGTAAGGATAAGGAAAGCGCAACATTGACAATATTTCCTGTCTACGTTTTGTTCTCCTTAGGAGCAGTGCACATCCGTTTTTTTGCCCGAGTGCGCTCCGCTCTCCTCTTCTTTGGCCAAGGAGTATTCTTATGGATATGACACTCTACGATTTTCTTGTTATTTTCATTGTCGTCCCGTTCCTTTTCTTCAAATTTACCCTCATTCCAGACTGGCTCTTTCAAAAAGCCAAAAAGGCCAATAAAACTGTCGTTGTTGTCATCTTTGCCATTCTGCTGATCTGCATTGCGTCCTTCGTGGTGGCAATTGGTTCTCAAGGTTTTTCCATCCGTTTTGTCGCCCTGGCAGTGGCAGTCTTAGCCTGCGTTGTCCATTACCTCTACAACCAGAAATCCTAGCTGCGTACTAACTGACAAAGCTGAGTTTTGGTAGCGAGTACGAACTTTTTAGGTTTTTTGGTCACAACACACACCATAAGGAATAATACGCCTATGTCTTTTTTCTCATTCTGGCCTTTTAAGCGCACGCAACAGACCGAAACTACCATGCGAACTTCCGACGCACTCAAGCCAGAGTCCATGACAGAAGCAACTCTTTCGCCAGAAAAACCTGAGACTGTTTCACAGCCCAAAGAACAACAAACGTTACAGACCCCGACATTGCCTCAAACAGGAACACCATTGACGTTGGAAAATCTCCAGGAAACACTGGATAATCTTCGTAATCAGCTCGAGGCCTATATTAATCTGCAACTTTTTTTCTCTCAGGGACAGCTTCTCCCCCCTTCCATGGCTGGCCCATCAGCCCGGATTTTGCCGTGCAGCTCATCCGCTTGATACAAAAAACACCCTATGAGGCTATTTTTGAATTCGGTTCAGGATCCTCCACAGTTATCATTGCCAAAGCGCTGCAAGTCTTTGAGCGCACACAAACCCTGCATGCTGTTTTTGAACACAAATCCGAATTTCTTGAAAAAACACGCATGCTTCTCCCCCCTGCAGCTCAAGAGCAGAGCCAGCTATATTTCACACCGCTTGTCCCCTACAAGGAAACAGTGGATATCTATAAATATTATGATTGAGCCAAAGTTCTTGCAGAGTTGGCCGCAAAGTTGAAGGACACGGAACCATGCCGCATTCTCTGTCTTGTGGACGGCCCTCCAGGCTTTACGTGCAAAAACGCCCGCTATCCTGTACTCTCTCATTTGCTGGCTGCTTTTTCCAAGCTTCGTTATCTCGATATATTATTGGATGATTATAAAAGAAATGATGAACAAGAAACTGGCCAAAAATGGCGGTATATGCTTGAAGCCTAGGGATTCCGTATCCATCAAGAAATACTACCTTTAGAAAAGGGTGCGTTACTCTTCCAAGCAAGGAAATAGATTGATACATGTAACTCCTGTACGCATCAACATTTTTACGGGCCCATATATTGGAAAAAAACTTTTTTCGTCAACACACCTCGTATGCTTGACATATCAAATTTTTGCAAAGAGAAGTCTTAGATAAATGTAAAAAATGACTATTTTGCTAGTAACACTAGCTTAGTATTATGGTATTTTTTCAAGCCTCTTAAGGATTTTGGTCCGAAAAAACTTTAAGCCCAAGGAGTTGACAATGGACACTCTGCGTATTGGTTGGATTGGTACAGGCGTCATGGGCAAAAGCATGGCCTCTCACCTTCTCAGGGCCGGCTACCCGATGACTATCTATACTCGCACCAAGAGCAAGGCTCAGGAGCTTTTGGAAAATGGTGCACAATGGGCGGAAACCCCTAAGGCTGTTGCAGAAAAATCAGATGTTGTTTTCTCCATTGTCGGCTACCCTCAAGATGTGGAAATGGTCCTGCTTGGAGACAATGGAGCTCTCCAAGGGCTTGCTCAGGGTGGAATGCTCTGCGATATGACCACCTCAAGCCCAGCTCTTGCCGAACGCATTGCGCAAATCGCCGAAGCAAAGGGCTGCATGGCCTTGGACTGTCCGGTCACTGGAGGCGATATCGGCGCTCGTGAAGCACGTCTGACCATTTTCGTGGGCGGCCCGGAGCAAGGTCTTGCAAGACTTCGCCCCGCCCTTGAATGCCTTGGCAAAACCATTATGCACTGTGGTGGTCCTGGTATGGGTCAAAAAGCCAAACTAGCCAATCAGATTGCCATTGCTGGCGTCATGTTCAGTACCTGTGAATCCTTGCTCTTTGCGCAACAGGCCGGCCTCAATGTCAGTGAGTGGCTTGAAGGCGTTGCCAAGGGCGCGGCCGGAAGCGTCGCCATGAACACCTTGGGCCGCAGAGTATTAGCCGGAGACTTTGCCCCAGGCTTTTTCATCAAACACTTTGTTAAAGACCTGGGCCTCTGCCTTGAGGAATGCCGCCGCATGGGCCTGGTTCTGCCGGGAACGGCGGCTGCCGATCAACTCTACCGCATGCTTATGGCCCAAGGCTACGCTGACAAGGGCACGCAGTTTTTAACTGAAGGGCTTGCCAGACTCAATGGCGTAAGCTGGAAATCTGTCTAAAGCAGTCATCTGCGTGTGACACCCATCACGGAAAGGTCTGGCAATCTGCGCTAAAGTAAATCAGTTGTGCAATCTCATTGCCAGACTTTTCGCATTTTACGACCCACTCATTGCTCAATCCTCAGCAAGAAGCGTCATTTGTTGCTGCCTAGTGCGACAATGCACATGATCTCTCAAGGAGGTTTCCATGGCAAAGCCAGAAAAACGCCCATGGCTGAAAATTTTTCTGGGAGGAGTCATCACGGGGGCAGTTTTACTGGTCGTTTCTGCATACGCCATGCTCTGTACAGATCAGCGCGAGTTCTGTTCCGTCTGTCACATCATGAGCGAAGCGGCTCTCACGCACAAGCTTGGCACCCATGCAGACCGTTCCTGTAACGACTGTCATGCTCCCCACAACTGGTTATTCAAGATACCATTCAAGGCTCAGGCGGGCATCGTAGATTTTCTCGGCAACCTTCAGGGCAAGGATGTTCCCTCCACGCCGAGCAAGACCACACGCGATATGGTCAATGCCAACTGCATTGCCTGTCATGCACAGGTCAATGCCAATGTGGCCAGCATGTCCGCCAAACCCTACTGTGTGGATTGTCATCGGAATCTCGCTCATATGCGCTACCAACCTCTTGCCAAAAGGACCGTCTCTTATGAATAAGCGATTTGTAGCTGTGGCTGTGCTTCTTGCAGGGTTCACTGGGGTGGTGGCCTTGACCGGGTGCAATGACGTTTCCACGGATCTCAAAGCTCCGACCTACGCGACAGGCATAGATAAAAATGAGCTCTCATCCAAAGCCTTCATGCAAAAATTTCCGTCCCAGTACGCCTCATACATGAAGAATAACGAATCGGAAGTCATGACCGAATACAAGGGATCCATTGCCTACCACAAGAACGACAATGTCAATTCCCTGCCCAATGGCTTCAAAAATGCCCAGCCCTACCTCAAAAACCTCTGGATGGGCTATCCTTTTATGTATGAGTACAATGAGCCACGTGGTCATACCCATGCCGTGGAAGATTTTGTCAACATTGACCGTCTTGACGCCTTCAGCGCTGACGGCAAGGGTCATATGCCTGCCACGTGCTGGAACTGCAAAACGCCCCGTATGATGCAGTGGATCGCCAAGTACGGCGACGACTTCTGGAGCAAGGACGTCAATGAGTTCCGTTCCAAGGAAATGGTAACGCAAGAAGAGGCCATTTCTTGTTCCACCTGTCATGATCCGGCGACCATGGAACTCAGACCCTATTCTGAACCTTTGCAGGACTGGCTGAAGCGTTCAGGCCAAGACTGGACCAAGCTCTCACGCAATGAGAAGCGAACCCTGGTCTGTGCTCAGTGCCATGTGGAATATTATTTCACTGAAAAGGGCAATGGACCCAATAAGCGCCCGGTCTTTCCCTGGGATCTCGGCAAGAACCCGGATGCCTTTTATGAATACTACAAGACCCATGGCAAGAAGGATGCCAGTGGCAAGGAAGGACCCTTTGCCGACTGGGTGCATGCTGTCTCCAAAGTTCCCATGATCAAGATGCAGCATCCTGATTATGAAACGTTTCAGGACGGACCTCACGGTGCTGCCGGCGTTTCCTGCGCTGATTGCCACATGCAGTACATGCGTGAAGACGGTAAGAAGGTCTCAAGCCACTGGATGACCTCGCCTTTGAAGGACAAGGAAATGCGAGCCTGCCGTCAATGCCATGCTGACAAGACAGCTGAGTATCTGCGCAGCCGCGTGCACTACATTCAGGAAAAAACCTTCAGTAAGCTTCTTGAGGCTGAACGCCATTCGGTCAAGGCTCACGAAGCCATTCGTCTGGCAAATGCTTACACAGGTGAACGTGCGCAAAACTATGATACGCTGATGCAGGAAGCACGCGAAATGGTACGCAAAGGGCAGCTCTACTGGGATTACGTCTCTGCAGAAAACAGCATTGGCTTCCACAATCCCACCAAGCAACTCAATGCTCTGATGACATCTTACGAAAGCAGCCAAAAGGCCATTGATCTGGCCCAACAGGCAACGATGTTCGGCATCTCCCCCATGCTTGCAGGAAATATTGAGAAGCTCGTGCCACCGATTCTTGAGATGAGCCGTGAATTGCAGCAGGATGAAGCCTTCCTGATGCGTCACCCCTGGACCAAGATGCTGCCGGTAATGCCCAAGCATGAACGGGTCTGGAAGGGTCAGGACCGTCTCGACAAAATGGCAAACGCTGCACCTAAGATGTAAAACAAAATGTAAAAAACCAAGAACGGGAAGGATTGAACTCCTTCCCGTTTTTTTTTGTCGTTTCTACTGCGTGCGATCAGACTATTTAAGCACAGCTCTCCTTCAGAGCCATGGAAAGCACGTTAAGCGCTTTCTCACAGTCTTCGGAACTTGGATGGCGCGCGGCTTCTTCAAGACGACGCTTACGTTCAGCTGTCATGGGATGATGGCCATTGGAGGCTGTAAAGTGCACACGTCCCTGACAGGTAAAACTGCCGAGAAGCTCGTTATGATTGGCCTCTAAAAGCTGGGACACACTTGTGCGCAAATGAGCAATATGTGCCGAATCAGGCCAGGCTGCGTGCGTGCAAAAAAAGAAAATCTGTTTTTCCCTAACGGTGTGCATATACCTGAGCATGGGCGGATCAGGCATTCCTCGCACAACCCAGAAGCCAAGAATCAGACAAGGAAAATCCTGAGGATCCGGAGCCTCGGCAATGGGAAAAAGCGGAATATTCAGGTTCTGAGCAAGGAAACTGGCTATTTTGCGGGTATTGCCAGTTACCGAAGAATAGACGATACAACGAGGATAATTGCGCATCTCTCAAAAGGCTTGGACAAAACAAGCCTCCTCCCTATCACTTCTTGACAACAGACAATGACAAAATTACGGCGAAAACCGCCTTTCCTGCCCCATTTCACATGTTTGCCAGTTTTTGCAGAGCTTTTTTTTCAAGTAACGTGATTTGCCGCCGAGCCACGGCAATATAGCCAAGCTCGGCCAAGCGGCTTAGTTCTCGCGACATGCTTTCCCGTGTCACTCCCAAAAGTCTGGCCATCAGCTCACGACTGATGTCAATATAAAGGATATTTGTTCCTTCCATACGGCTTCTGTGCAAAAGCCAGGAAGAAACACGACAGGTCACGGAAATGCGTCCCTGAGAACCCACTAGCTTATTGATAAACAGACGCTGCCGCGCAGCCATAAGTTTCATCATCCGCAGGCTAAAGGCGGCATTGCCATGCATCAGTCCCAAAACCACATTTTTTTCTAAAGCATAGAGCATGCCATTGTTGATGGCTATAGCTGAATAAGGCATCCCGCCTTCATAAAAAAGGACAGCTGCGTCCACAAAACTCTTAGGTCTGATGAGATGGAGAACACATTCTCGACCTTGAGAGGCCGTACAGGAAAGTTTAATCAGACCTGAACACAGGAAAAAAAGCGGGACATTCTCCTGCCCCTGTGCGTAAAGGATGTCGTCAGCGGCAAAGTTATGCAACCGTATTTTTTTTACAAGATGCTCACGCTCATCAAGCTCAAGCATGTCAAAGGGAGGAAGAACAAAAAGCTCTTCACTTTCAGATGAGAGAGGAGATTCAGGAATCGGCATAGGTACCCCGACAGGGTAAAGCGCTCAAAGCCAAAAGCAAACAAGGCATGACACTCGTTAAGAAAGCTATGCATAGCGAAAACAATCTGTGACAGATGTGATTGCACTCACAAAGCCCCATCTTGCCTTACAAAAAAAACATAAGAATAATTTTCGGTTATATTATAATATACTCTAGAAAAAAACTATACCATACCTATCTCACAGCCATACGTGTCTCTCATGGTATCTGCTCTCTATCGAAGCAGAGAAAAACATTAGACAAAAATTTCAAATTTCTCTATATGTGACGCAATTGTCCTCATATGGGCGCCAATCATTTTTTTCAGGAGTGGTTACATGAAAAAATTTCTCACACTCTCTCTTTCTCTTGCCCTGACTCTAGTGGCCTTTGCCGCTCAGGCAGAGACCCGTCTGACCTTTGCTACTGGCGGCACATCAGGCGTCTACTTTCCTCTGGGCGGGGCCATTGCTCAGGTTCTTACTTCCAAAAGCAATGGCCAGCTCTCAATTACTGCTCAGGCCAGCGGAGCCTCCGGCGAGAATATGCGACTCATTGAAAGTGGCGATGTGAACATGGCCATGGTGCAAAACGACGTTGCTGATTCCGCCTACAATGGTACAGCACCTTTTAAGGAAAAGCTGACCAATGCCCGTGCCATCGCCCGTCTCTATCCTGAATACCTGCACATTGTGGCCAGCAAGGAAAGTGGCGTAACCACCATGGCCCAATTCAAAGGCAAGAAGATTTCTGTGGGCGCCCGTGGTAGCGGCAATGAATTGAACTGTCGCCAAATCTTCGCGACCTTTGGTCTCGACTACAATAACGTCAAACCTATCTTTCTGCCTTATGGGCAAACGGCCGAGCAATTCAAAGACCGTCAGCTCGATGGTTTCATCTTCACCATCGGAACGCCCAATCCTGCCATTCAGGATATCACCACTGCCCAGGACGTACAGTTCATTGCCCTGGACACAGCCTCCATGGACAAGATTGTGGCGAGCTTCCCCTACCTCGTCAAAGACAGCATTCCCGCAGGCGTCTATAAGGGCCAAAAGGACGCAGTTCCCACCCTTTCTGTACAGGCCATTCTGGTCGTCAACAAAGACATGCCTGATGATGTAGCCTATACACTGACGAAGACCCTCTTCGAAAACCTTCCCGATGTGGCCAAGGCGCATAACAAGGGCAGTGAAATTTCCCTCAAGCATGCCAAAGACGGCATCACCATTCCCTTCCATCCTGGTGCCGAAAAGTATTTTTCTGAAAAAGGCATGAAGTAGTCTTTATGAAAGGAGCAGGGAGAACTTCCCTGCTCCTTCGCTTTCCCATCTCATTGAAATTTCCCTAACGCGCCGTAAAACCCCATTTGAAAGACACGAGGGTATAAGGCGAACCGTATCTTTTTGTCTTTCCTTACGCTTCTCGATGGCAGCAGGGCATGCCAAGTCTGCCTGAGGAGAGGTTGTGAGACCTGAGAAAACAGGCACTTGGTGCGTAGCCGTAACATTTCTACTGAAGGAATTTGCAAGCAAAAACCAAGGGCACATTCCCCTGAGCAGTCCAGTCCCTGTTAGGAATCCCCCGTCTTTAGGTGGGGAGAGGATATCAACTATGCCAATTGCTCTTCTGTTTTTCCTCTTACTTACCTGTACCCCCACACACGTTGAGGCCAAGGGTCCGCACCTCACATTGCGCAATGGTCAAAATGAAACAGTTTTCCAAAAGGAAATGCGTGAGGAGCAATGCTTTGGCATTCGTTTTATCCACTCTGTGGCCAAAAGCCCTGTGGAAGACTGGTACTGTATCCACGAGGCTGACCTCTATCTTGAGAAAACCATTTATGAGGATTTTGGGGCAGGTCTCCCCCACAATGCTGATCCCGGACAACGTATGCACTTTGAAAAAGGCAAGATCGTCATAGATGGCTTTCACAGGAAGCTACCTGAATTTACCGTCCGTGTAGGGCGCATTGCCGAACACACGCTCCTTTTTCCCCAAGATAACGGTCAGCATCAGGAGATAGCCCTTAAAAAGCTCGCCACACCGGGTTCTCCTTTGACCTTTACCTTAGAGCGCTAAAACACCTTTCCTACCGCAGCTACGCATCTTGCTCGGCTCGGGCAAAGCTTTTGAGTATTCCAAAAAAATTTGGTATACTCTTTTTTTTGGCAATTGATCTTTTTTACAATTTCAGTGCCTAAGGGAATATCCCCCTGTTCCAGTCCAAACTCTTCACAAACATTCTTGCGCTGACCTTCCTGTCACGACTAACGTCTCTGATGGGGAGGTACGCAGCCTCATAGGTTGAAAGGTAGACGGTATGAGCCATAAACACAGACTTGAAGCCATTGTCGAAAAAGGATCTGGCGATTTTTCGCTGGCCAAGGAAGAAATGCTGAATTCTGAGGCTGTCGAGAAAGCCCAATCCACTGTTGATGTATCGGCAATCGTGGCCAAGTACGACAAGGAAGCCGCTTACCGTTCCTTTGATGGTTTGATGGAAACCATCATCAAAATCATCTGTATTCTCTTTTCCCTCTTTCACCTTTTCACGGCGGCCTTTGGTCAGTACCCCCCACAAATTCAGCGTGCCGTGCACCTTGGTTTTGTGCTAGTGCTCATCTATCTGCTCTATCCGGCACGAGCCGATGGCAGCAAGCACAGTCTCGCCTGGTACGATTTACTTTTGTCCATGGCAGGTGCGGCTGTATGTGGCTATATTGTCTGGAACTACGAAACCATTGTGCTTGATGCCGGTCCTGCCACGACCACAGACTTTATCTTTGGTCTCGCATCCATTCTGCTTGTCCTAGAAGCTACCCGACGCATTGTTGGGCTGCCCATTACCCTTGTGGCCATTGGTTTTCTTGCCTATGCGCTCTTCGGCAACCACATACCAGGCATGCTCGGCCACCCTGGTTTTTCACTGAAACGTATTGTCTCCTATATGTACCTGACCACAGAAGGGCTTTTTGGTACACCCCTTGGTGTTTCCGCATCCTTTGTTTTTCTCTTTATCCTTTTTGGAGCCTTTCTTCACAGCACGGGACTTGGCAAGTTTTTCATTGATCTGGCTCTGGCCGCAGCCGGTCGCTTTGTTGGTGGACCAGCTAAAGTGGCTGTTCTGGCCAGCGGTTTCTTCGGAACCATTTCCGGTTCCTCAGTGGCAAATACCGTATCCACAGGCACCTTTACCATCCCCTTGATGAAAAGCATTGGTTACCGTGGTTCTTTTGCCGGTGCTGTTGAAGCAGCCTCATCTACTGGTGGTCAGATCATGCCGCCAATCATGGGCGCTGCCGCATTCATTATGGCCCAATTTCTCGGTGTGGGTTATATCGAAATCGCCAAAGCGGCCTTAATTCCAGCTGTGCTTTACTATTTGGCTGTTGGTTTCATGGTGCACATGGAGGCCAAACGCCTTGGACTGGTAGGCATACCCGTGGAAAGACTGCCCAAACTTTCATCGGTTTTGCGTAATGGTTTTTATCTGCTCACACCCATCTTTGTCCTCATCTATCTCCTCATCCAGGGCTATACACCACTGAAATCGGCCTACTACTGCATCGTAACGACAGTCCTCATTTCTGTGCTCTCACAAAATATCAAGGTGTTTCTTGGTGCAAAAGCGAGTAATCTCAACCTTGGCTCAGAGTTGCGCGAGTGCAATAAAAATGCCTGTTCCGATCTACTCTCAGCTCTAGAAAAGGGAGGACGACTGGCACTGGGTGTTGCGGCAGCCTGCGCCTGTACGGGCTTTGTCGTGGGGACAGTAACGCTGACAGGTGTGGGTCTCAAACTGGCCAATGCCATTTTAACGCTTTCTGCCAATAACTTTGCCCTGACCCTCTTCTTCACCATGATTTCTTCTATCATTCTGGGCATGGGGCTTCCCACCACAGCCAAATACATAGTCCTTGCCACTATTGCAGCCCCGGCCATTGAAACCTTTGGTGTACCTAAACTTGCGGCTCATCTTTTCATTATGTATTTCGGGATTCTCGCAGATCTCACCCCGCCTGTGGCTCTAGCAGCCTATGCGGCAGCAGGCATTGCCAAGGCTGAGCCCAATGCAACAGGTTTTATGGCGGTCAAGCTAGCCGCGGCAGGATTTCTTATCCCCTATGTCTTCTGCTATGATCCGGCACTTCTCATGATTGGAGCCAGCAATCTGCAGATTGCTGTTATTGTAGCCACAGCCGTCGTGGGCATTGCAGCTCTCTCCTTTGCTGCCGTAGGTTTCTGGAAGCGCAGACTGAATATTTTTGAACGGCTTTTGCTGCTAGGAGCCACGATCTTTTTGATTGTTCCAGGTCTCTCCACGGATGCCATTGGCATTGGCATTGTTGCCGTAGTCTATCTTCTGCAAAAGTTCACCGGTCACAAGCAAGAATCAGCCCAAGCCTAAATGACTCTCATTCTTTTTGCCTGCCTTGCTGCATTTATTGCGGGCTTTGTGGACGCCATTGCAGGTGGTGGAGGGCTTATCCAGCTCCCTGCCCTGCTTATGCTCGGCCTGCCGCCTCATCATGTCCTCGCCTGCAATAAATTTAGCGCAACCCTTGGCACAGCGTCTGCCGTCGTCAGCTATGCCACACAAAGACTCATTCGCTATGATCTCGCGGCTCAGGGCATTATTTTTTCTCTCATCGGCGCAGCTTTGGGGTCTCTCCTGGCCTTGCATCTTGACCCCGATCTTCTGGGCAAAATTCTTGTTGGACTTCTGCCCATTGCCCTTATTGTTACGCTCACCCCTATGCGTGTGCAAAAAAAAGAGCCATCTGCCCTGAACATCTGGAAAGTAGCTGCCGTTTGTGTCAGCATTGGCGCCTACGACGGATTTTTCGGCCCCGGAACGGGAAGTATCCTCATTCTCTGTTTCCACTGGCTGCTTGGCCTTGAACTGCTCAAAGCTTCGGCAACAGCTAAAGTTCTTAATCTCGCCTCCAACCTCGCCAGCACCATCACCTTTATTATTCATGGTTCAGTGCTCTGGTCCCTCGCCATTCCCATGGCCATTGCCAGTATCACGGGAAATATTCTTGGCAGCCGTTTTGCCGTCCACGGGGGCAATATCATCGTCCAGCGCATCCTCACTTTTTCACTCATGCTGCTCACACTGACCCTTCTTGGCAAATACTTTCTCTTTCCGTTCCTCTTCTCCTAAAAATTCCCACAATTTCAACGTATTGCACAAAATGACAGTATCATTGCTTCTGTGCATTCCTCGCAAAGTTCTTACCGTCAAGTATACCGCAATTTTTGTCTGTGGGCTATTCCTGAGGTGATGCCGAAAGCATTCCGAGAAGAAAGAAGAAACCCCGCTGACAATCCAATCAGCGGGGTTTTCAGAAAAAAATTGGGCACAAAAAAAGCCCTCAAAAGAGGGCTTGTTTTGCAATTCTGGTGGGCCATCAGGGACTCGAACCCCGAACCAACTGATTAAGAGTCAGCTGCTCTACCAATTGAGCTAATGACCCGTGCTTGAATTGCCTTCTACGCCCAAGCCTATGTCTTGTCAAACAATTTTTTTATTTTTCAAAGCCGACACAAAGATGGCTGTGCTGAGTCACAAAAGAAACGGGATGTAAAAACGCTTCACCATTGCCTATATGCCACTTTTACCGTAAAATACTTTTTTTCCATGACGTATGTGTTCCTGGTCTTGCCTCGCCGTCTTCTTTCGGAATTCCCGAACCAACTGATTAAGAGTCAGCTCCTCTTGACGGCCTTATCTTCTGAGACGTTCTTTTCTCCCGCTTTACGCGCAATGACATAAAAAGCGAGAAAGAGATGGTCCTGCAACAACGGAAAAACACAGGAGGCGGCATTTCCTCCCTGACAATGGGGTTTACGTGCCGAGAATGTGATGAACAAAGGATTTCTTGCCCTGCTGCTTGTCTGTTTCTTGTCTACCCCGGCATTTTCTGCCATCAAAGTAGGTGTCATGTGCCCGCTGACTGGTAAGTGGGCATCCGAGGGTCAAGACATGAAAAATATCGTCACCCTGCTCGTTGACGAGCGAAACAAGCAAGGAGGCATCAACGGTGAAACCATTGAGCTGGTTGTGGAAGACGACGCCGGCGACCCCCGCACAGCGGCCTTGGCTGCGCAAAAACTAGCTTCTGCTGACGTTGTTGCCGTCATTGGCACATATGGCTCAGCTGTTACCGAAGCAAGTCAGAACATTCTCGATGAGTCGGGCATTGTACAAATCGGCACAGGCTCAACCAGTGTGCGTCTTACTGAAAAGGGTCTGCCTCTCTTTTTCCGCACCTGCCCGAGAGACGACGCCCAAGGTCAGGCAGCAGCTCAGGCCATTGTCAAAGGCGGCTATAAAAAAATTGCGCTGCTTCACGACAACTCTTCCTACGCTAAGGGACTTGCCGAAGAGAGCCGTGCAGAGTTGAAAAAAGCCGGCATTGAAGTCATTTTCTTCGATGCACTGACTCCTGGCGAGCGTGATTACAATGCCATTTTGACCAAACTTAAGTCTGCCGGACCAGATCTTGTCTTTTTCACTGGCTACTATCCGGAAACAGGTATGCTGCTCAGACAAAAGAAGGAAATGGGCTGGAATGTGCCGATGATGGGCGGAGATGCCGCCAATCATCAGGACCTAGTCAAGATAGCTGGCAACGCTGCAGCCCATGGCTATTTTTTTGTCAGTCCGCCTTTGCCTCAGGATCTTGACTCCAAGGCGGCCAAAGACTTTCTGGCGGCCTATAAGGCAAAATACAATGCTGTGCCAGTCTCAGTCTGGGCCGTGCTTGCAGGCGATGCCTTCAAAGCCCTGGAAAACGCCTTTACCGCAGGACAGACAAAACCCGAAGATATTGCCAGCTATCTCCATAAGCTCTCAGGTGTTCAGGGATTTTCAGGAGAACTGGGTTTTGATGCCAAGGGCGATCGCGTAGGCAAATTCTACAGGACCTATGTTGTGGATGAAAACGGACACTTCATCCTGCAGGCCGAATAAGGCCTGTCTGGTTTGACGTACGTTGTTTTGGGCTCGCTCTCCCCTTCTGGGAAGAATGCTGCCCTCACAAAGACCGGGAGAGCAAGCTTGCTCTCCCCTTTGCCGTACTCTCTTCGGTTATACTCTTGACAAATTTCCCCGCCTCAAGTCGGGGAACTCCTAACGGAGGCAGGCTTACACCTGCAACCCTCGAGTTCCTGTGGCAACTAGACTGACCAGAGGAAGATGGGCTTGGTTTTTGCCTTTACGTTCCCCTGTGGGGACGGTTCGGCTTTGAACCAAACCGCTATTTTACCCAGGTTTCCCTCTCTCACAGGCTGACACGGCTTGCCCAGCCGCCAGAGAACAGTTTACGGCAGGAAAGGTAAAAGACAAGGCAATGCCAGGAAAGATGCGCCGTATATCCCCGTGCCTCTCAGGCGGACTTTTATGGCGTGTTGAATAACAAAAACCCCGCTAAACGCGGGGTGATCTGCTATGGAACAATTCTTTCAACAGCTTCTCAACGGTCTTGCGGTAGGCGGCATTTATGCGCTTGTGGCTCTTGGCTACACCATGGTCTATGGTGTGCTCAAGCTGATCAACTTTGCCCATGGAGATCTCTTCACCATTGGTGCCTACCTCGGGCTGACCATGCTCGTCAGCTACGGCATAGCTGGCATCCTTCCTCTCTCCTGTGCCATCCTGCTCGTATTTCTCATGGTTGGCCTGCTCACCGCACTCGTGGGTTATCTGCTTGAACGTACAGCCTACAGGCCTCTCCGCCATGCTGATCGCTTGTCTGCTGTTGTCTCAGCCCTTGGCGCTTCCATTTTTTTTCAGAACGCCATCATGCTCATCTATGAGCCCAGAGTCTACGTTTTCCCAGATTTTCTCAGACCTTCCTTTACGATTACCCTCTTTGGCATGACCTTTCCCGGCGTGCGTTTTCTCATCATTGCCGCAAGCGTTCTGCTTATGCTCTGCCTCTGGGCCTTTATTCAAAAAACGCGCACCGGCGCAGCTATCAGAGCAGTCGCTATGGATCAGGGAGCTGCCCGTCTTGTGGGCATCAATGTCGACAAAATCATATCTCTTGTCTTTTTAATAGGTCCTGGTCTTGGCGGCATTGCGGGCCTGATGGTCGGCATTTACTATGGACAGATTGATTTCACCATGGGCTGGGGCTATGGCCTTAAGGCCTTTATTGCTGCTATCCTTGGAGGTATCGGCAATATTCCGGGCGCCATGCTCGGCGGTTTTTTGCTTGGCGTCATTGAGGCTCTTGCTTCAGGCTATATTTCCATGGCCTGGAAGGATGCCATTGCCTTCTTTGTGCTCATTGTCATTTTGATCATTCGTCCAACCGGCATTCTCGGAGAACGCACGGCAGATAAATTCTAAGTAAATCTTAGCAGATCCTTGGAAGCTGTGCGCCCTCAAGCATACCAAGGAGGCGTTCACCGCCAATGGCTGTTTCTAACACAACGCGCGCAGAGGGATCCTCCTGCACACAGCCAACAATGGCTGCTTCCCCGCCAAAAGGTGAAGAACGCATGATCTGCAGAGCCTTTTCGGCCTCAGCCTCCGGCACAAAACACAAACATTTCCCTTCATTGGCGAGATAGAGCGGATCAAGGCCCATAAACGAACAGCCGCTACGCACACTTTCGTGAATCGGCAGATCGTTTTCGCGTATTCTCATACCAACCTTTGACTGTTTGGCGATTTCATTGAGGGTTGTGGCAAAGCCTCCACGTGTGGGGTCACGCAGCACATGGACCTGACAGTCAGCAAGCAGAGCCTCTACAAGCCCGTTCAAGGGTGCCGAATCTGAACGGACATCACTGACAAAGGGTAAATCTTCACGGGCAGCCATAATCGTAAGACCATGATCCCCGAGTGAGCCACTGACCAAAATGACGTCACCAGGCTTCGCCGCGTGACCTGAGGGGGGATTGGGAACCAGAATCTCTCCAAGGCCTGTGGTGGTAATAAAGATCTCATCACAACCGCCTCTGGGCACGACCTTGGTATCACCCGTGACAATGAGAACCCCCGCCTTCCTTGCCGCTTCCCCCATATCCCAGACGACCCGCTTAAGCTTCTCAAGCTCAAGACCTTCTTCAAGCATAACGGCACAACTCAAATATCTGGGTCTTGCCCCCAGCATAGAAACATCGTTGACGGTACCATGTACGGCAAGGGTACCTATGCTGCCACCCGGGAAAAAAAGTGGGGTCACGGTGTAGGAATCGGTACTCATGGCCATCTTGCCGTGGAAGCCTTCAAGCAATGCGGCATCATCCATGACATTGAGAATGGGATTGCCAAAAGCCTGAATAAAATAGTCATGAATGAGCCTCTGTGAGGCCAGGCCCCCACTGCCAGCATCCAGTAGAAGATGATCAGCCATGATTCTCCTTTGTGTTTTCGTCTACGCCAAGCAAGCTCTGGGGATTCCACTATAGTCCGGCGTACTTATACCAGGCAGCGCAGCTACCCTCTGTGGACACCATACACGGTCCCACTGGCGCTTGTGGCGTGCAGCGTTTGCCAAAGAGCGGACATTTGGCTGGTGTAATGGCACCTTTAAGGACATCTCCGCAACGACAGCCGGCTATGGGCTTAACCTCCCTGAGGGTCAGGTCAAAACGCACGCTTGCGTCAAAATCGGCAAACACTTTTCTGATAGCGAGACCACTTTCGGCAATCCGCCCAAGCCCACGCCAGAGAGCATCCTTGGGCTCAAAAACCTGTTCAAGCAAAGCGCAGGCACGGGGATTGCCAGTATCGGCAACGCCTCGAGGATAGGCATTGCGCACACAGGGCGTACGTTCTTTATGCGCTTTCACAAGCTCACAGAGGGCAAGGAGGATATCTGCCGGCTCAAAACCTGAAACAACGCCGGGAACTCCGTAATCACGAGGTAAAAAAGCATACGGGGCAAGACCAATAACTGTCGAGACATGACCTGGCAGAAGAAAGGCGTCGACCTGGCAGGCCGCATCGTCAAGCAACGCTTTGAGGACAGGTGGTACAAGCTTATGCAGAGAAAGCACGGTAAAATTGCACAGTTTTCGCTCCCGTGCCAAAAGCAGGGTTGCGGCAACCGTCGGCGCTGTTGTCTCAAAACCTATGCCAAGAAAAACAACAGTTTTTTCGGGATGGGCCTCTGCAAGCGTCAAAGCCTCCATGGGCGAATAGACTATGCTGATGGCACAGCCATTGGCTCTTGCGTGCTTCAGGCTTTGGCCTTCAGGGCCAGGTACTCGCAAAAGATCACCAAATGTAGCCAGAATCACCTCGGGCTTCTGAGCAAGCTCGAGAAAAGCTGCGACTTCACTGTCATGAGTCACACAGACCGGGCAGCCAGGTCCTGAGAGATGAGTGAGATTGGCCGGCAGAAGCCGAGCCAGACCACTTTGAAAGATGGCCACGGTGTGGGTACCGCAGACTTCCATGAAACGCAGCTTGCGATCCCCCAGCAACTCCTGTAGCCGCTTGAGCAACGTACGACAGAGAACCGGATCTTTTCCCCGTTCTTCGGCATTCACTTAGCTTTTCTCCTCGCTGGCCACACTTGCCAGCTGACAGGCGCCGCCGGTCACATCGCCGACTGTTGCCAGGAAGGCACTAGCCTGATCTTTGGGAATTTCCACACTGAGTCTGATGGCCTGGGCATAGGTGGAATCCAAAAGACTGCCGCCAAGATTTTTCACAGCTCTCTGGACCATCTCCAGATGACTATAGCCAAGGGTGAGTTCGAGCGTTGTCATCTCTCGCAATTCCCCCACTGGCAGATCCTGAAGGTTTTGGCGCACAGCATCCTGATAGGCCCGCACCAGGCCACCTGTACCCAGCTTGACACCACCAAACCACCGAGTGACGACCACGCAGACATGACTGATCCCCGAGTGCAGAAGAATCTGCAGCATGGGACGACCTGCCGTTCCATGCGGTTCTCCGTCATCAGAGGCCTGGGCATGCCCGGCATCGTTGGCATGCCCACCGACACAGGCCCAGCAGTGATGGGTGGCATCTGGTGATTGCGCACGAATCTGCTCGACAAAAGCTCTGCCCAGATTGAGATTGCCAACATGACAGCTCTGCGCCAAAAAACGGCTGCGCCGAACAATCTGCTCGGTTGTGTGGGGATTGTCACAGCTAACCAAAGGTATCAGCTCAGCACACACAACGCAAACCCGGCTTAAAGATCATTGCTTTCGCTCTCCCTGATCACTTCAAGCACAGCCGGCATGGCCCGGACATCTTCTATAAGCTTATACAGTTGAGTGGCATCGCGCACTTCCACCTGAATGTTCAGTTTCGCACGCCCATCCACGGTGGAACTCATGGTCAGCCCCGAAATATTGACCTCATTGCGGGCAATGGCCTGCGCAATATTGGCAAGGACCCCATGCTCGTTTTTGGCGATGACAAAAATACCTGCTTCGTAGGGTTTTTCCTCTTCCCCATCCCAGTAGACGTTAATGAGCCGCTCCAGCTCCATATTGGCCACATTGGGACAGTCTCGCCGATGGACAGTAATTCCCACACCGCGGCTGATATACCCCACAATGGCATCGCCTGGTACGGGATTACAGCATTGGGCAAAGCGCATAAGCACACCATCAACACCCGAGATACTCACGCCGTCCTTTTTACGGCCAGATTCTTTTACCTCTTTGGGCGCCACTGTCTGTTGTATACTCTGGCTGCCAACATTTTCCGGATGCATGACCGCATAAAGACGATTGAGCACTCGTCTTGCCGTGATCTGCCCATACCCCACCGAGGCCACAAGGTCTTCCACGCTGTCGAATTTCAGATCCTGGGCCACCAGAGTAAAATGGCCAGCCTTAAGGGCCTTGGCTGCATTCAGATTGAGCTTGCGACCTTCTTTTTCAAGAATTTCATGTCCGAGACGCACAGCTCGGGAACGCTCTTCAGTGCGCAGATAACGCTGAATATAGCTTCTCGCCTTGGCGGTCTTAACCATGGCGAGCCAGTCGCGGTTGGGATTGCGATTGGGATCTGTGATGATCTCCACAAGATCGCCATTCTTCAACTCCGTATTCAAGGGCATAAGCCGGTCATTGATCTTGGCACCGGCACAGTGGGCTCCGACTTTGGAATGAATCTGAAAAGCAAAATCAAGTGGGGTCGCGCCTTCAGGCAATTCCTTGACATCACCTCTCGGTGTATAGACGTAAACCTCATCCTTGAAGAGATCCATTTTCAAAGACTGCATGAATTCCTTGGAATCGGCCTCGCCACCCTGCCGCTCAAAAATTTCCCTGAGCCAGGAAAACTGTTCCAAGTCCTTGGAATTAACGCGTCCCTTTTCCTTGTAAAGCCAGTGCGCAGCAACACCGTGCTCGGCCTGTCGGTGCATCTCTTCCGTGCGAATCTGTATTTCAATACGCTCGGCTTCCGGTCCAATGACTGTGGTATGCAAACTCTGATAGCCATTGGCCTTGGGCATGGAAATATAGTCCTTGAAACGTCCGTGCACAGGCTTCCACTGCGAGTGCACAAGCCCAAGCACCGCGTAGCAATCGCGAATATCCTTGACAAGCACCCGGAAGGCCATAATGTCGTGCATCTCATCAAGGGTGAGCGATTGTGACTGCATTTTCTTGTAGATGCTGTATTTATGCTTGATCCGTCCGTAGACCGATCCTTTGACATTATTGGTCTCCAGAAGATCACGAATGAGATTGACAACTTTATCAATGATATTTTTTTCTACCACCTGATGCTTTTCTAGCCACGAGTCGATCTGATTAAAAATATCAGGCATCAGGTATTTAAAGCTCAAATCCTCCAGATCGCGTTTGAGAATATAAAGGCCCAGACGATTGGCCAGAGGCGCATAGATATCCATGGTCTCGCGGGCAATGCGCTGCTGTTTATAGGTCTTCTGGAAATCGAGCGTCGACATATTGTGCAGGCGGTCGGCAAGCTTGACCATAAGAACACGCATGTCGTGGCTCATGGCGAGAATCATTTTTCTGATATTCTCAGCCTGAGCCTCCTCTCGGTTCTCAAAGGTAATGGTGCTGATCTTGGTGACGCCGTCCACGATATCAGCCACTTCTTCCCCGAATTCGGCATCAATATCTTCTATACCTGCCTTGGTATCCTCCACGGTGTCATGCAAAAGACCCGCAGCAATAGTCGGCGCATCAAATCCCATATTGGCCAGGGTATAGGCGACAGCCAAAGGATGAGAAAGATAGGGCTCTCCAGAAAGCCTGGTCTGCCCCTCGTGATAAGCTGCCGCAAAAACATAGGCCTTCTGAATCAGTGCAAGATCCCCACCGGGGTTCTTACTGGTAAAGGTGTCGAGAATTTGCTGAATACGGATCATGATTTCCAGTGCTGCCCGAATAGGCAGTACCGCCTCCTCTCCTTAGCGGAAAAAATTCACAGCAAAAACGGTTCAACTCTCTTTTGGCGCATCCCGGGAAGAATCTTTTTTCTTGCGTCCGCTGAGCATTTTGCCAGTGACGACAATGCCGTCACTGCCGGCTTTGCGAGCCACTTCTGCAAGCTCATCAAGAGGGAGGGTCCGCTGACTGAAAACTTTCAGGAGCATGGGGAGATTAACGCCTGTCACCACTTCCACGTGGTGCTTGCCCAGGAGCGACAGCGCAATATTTGTCGGGTTGCCGCCAAACATATCGGTCAGAATCAAAACGCCGGAACCGAAGTCCAAACGATCTGCCGCATCATTCAAACGCGAAACCGTATCTGAGACATCGTGGGCTGTATTGATGCTCACAGCACAACAATCGTACTGCTGTCCGAGGATAAATTCTGCAGCCCCCAAAAGCGCCGCCCCAAGATCAACGTGTGAGACTATGACAACGCCCACACGTTTGCCCTGATTTTCAGCCATGAAGAACTCCCTTATCCAAATTGGCTCACAGAAAAAAGATCAAAAAACCCTGCTGTCTATCCAAGTTCTAAATGCCGATGTTCAAGCGAAACAGGATAATCGGCCTGTCTGAGGAACTGCGCCAGTTCCTCGGCAAAGGCCACGGATCTGTGGCGCCCACCGGTACAGCCAAGCGCCACGGAAACACGATAGCGTCCTTCAGCCTCCATCTGCGGCAAGAGGAAGGACAACAAATCATGCAGTTTACTTCGATAGGTCTGGGCCGCATCACAGGCAAAGACATAGTCGTACACGGCCCGATCCCTGCCACTCAGCGGTCTCAGTTGCTCCACAAAGTAAGGATTCTGCAGGAAACGCAGGTCAAAGACCATGTCCGCTTCCTTGGGAACACCGTATTTAAAGCCAAAGGAGATGATGTTCACGCGCAGTGAGCGCATGCGTCCTTTGGTCTGGCTAAAGCGTTTTTGAATGCGTCGGCGCAGATCGTGAATCGAATAGTGGGAGGTGTCCAGGACAAGATCGGCTTCTTCCCGAATAGGCTCAAGCCGTTTTTTTTCGGCAATAATGGAGGCTTCAAGCCCAAGGCCCTCTTTTTCCAGAGGATGCGGCCTGCGCGTCTGGGCGTAACGCCGGATGAGCACAGGCACATCTGCGGTGACAAAGAGCAGAATGGGATGAAGTCCGCGCTCACTCAAGATCTCTAGTGTCTGAAAGATTTCATCGAGAAAATCGCTTCTGCGGATATCCAGTCCCAGGGCAATGCCTGTAAAATGCGCCATGGAGGGCTGGCCCATCATGGCAATCATCTCAGGTGCAAGCGTGGCGGGCAGCCCGTCCACGGTAAAAAAACGCAGGTCTTCAAATACTCGCAAGGCGGTACTTTTGCCTGCACCGGACAAACCCGTCACCATGCATACCGAAAGATCTGACTGGACGTGGTTTTCCATGAACCCCTCCCACAAGCCATGTCGCTTACTGCACGCTAGAGGACAGGATCAATGAGGGCATACCCCGAATTACGGCGTCTATAGACCACATTGATGCGGTTGTTTTCGGCATTGAAAAAGACAAGGAACTCACTGCCAATGGCCTCAAGCTGCATTAAGGCCTCATCAAGATGCAGAGGCTTGGTAGCAAAACGTGGTGTGCCGACCACTTTGGGATCGCTTTCGTCCTCGCCATCCATGGTATAGGTAAAGACATCAACATCCTGCTCGCGCATCTTGCGACGCTGCTCCTTGACCTTGGAGACGCGCTTCTTGACCTGGCTTTCAACCTTATCGGAGACAAGATCAATGGCCGCATACATGTCGTTTGTCTGTTCACTGGCATTGATATGCAGACCTTCACCTGTCAGTGTCACCTCGCAGCGGTGTCTGAACTTGTCCACAGAGAGCGCTACGGCCAGATCCAGTCCTGAAGACTTGCCAAAAAAACGACCAAGCTTTTCCATACGTCTACGGGCGTACTTCTTCAGATGTTCACTGGCCTCAAAATTCTTAAAAACAAAAGAAATATTCATGGAAAGCTCCTTGTGTGTAGAAAAACTGACTCCGTTGCGTGTACTCTTTTTGTGCCTGAACGCCATAAACAGAAAAGAGGCTCTCGCCTAAAAAACCCGAGAAAAGGCCATGGTTTTTTGCCAAGACCTCTCCAAAAAAAAGGGGGATCGACAGAATGCACAACTTTCTGCCTCCCCCGTCTCATCCGATTACGCCAGAAATCTTTAGCGGGCTTTCCTTTTGGAGGAGGACTCAATGCCCAACTGCGTTCTGTATTTGGCCACTGTGCGACGAGCAATGTTCACATGCAGCTTACTTTTCAGCATCAACGCCAAATGCTCATCACTCAGAGGATCTGCAGGATCCTCATCGGCTATAAGATTCTTAATAAAGGTTTTCACACTTTCAGATCCGACCAGTGAGCCGTCTGCCTGCTCAAGGGCACTGTTGAAAAAATACTTAAGTTCAAAGACACCAAAAGGTGTCGCCACGTATTTATTGGTGGTAATGCGGCTGACGGTGGATTCGTGCATCTCAATATCGTCAGCAATGTCCTTAAGAATCAGCGGCACAAGTTTGGTGGCCCCTTCTTCAAAAAACGCCTGCTGATGCCTGACAATACTCTCGGTGACCTTATAGAGCGTACGCTGACGCTGATAGAGGCTCTTAATCAGCCAGGAAGCGGAACGGATTTTCTGCGTACAGTAATCGCGCTCCTTTTCGGAGGCCCCTGACATGTCGACATTGGCCAGCTCGGAGAGCTGCAGATCTGGCAGACCGTCTTCATTAAGGGCAATGACAAATTCACCGTTGACCTTGTAGACATAGACATCAGGACAAATATAGGTGGGCTCTCCGTCACCAAAGCTTGCGCCTGGCATGGGCTCAAGATCTTTGATAATCGCCAGATATTCTTCAAGGTCCTCCATATCGAGATGGAATTTCTTCAAAAGCGGCTTGTAGCGCCGCATCTCGATATCTTCCAGATGTTCGGAGACAAGAGCTGTCAGGATAGGATCTCTGTCGTAATTGCGGTCCTTAAGCTGAATGAGCAGACATTCACGGGCATCGCGGGCAGCGACTCCCACAGGATCAAAACGCTGCACACGCCTGAGCACTTCTTCAACTTTTTCTGGATCTTTGCCAATTTTCTGGGCAATTTCAGAAATTTCCGCTTCAAGATAGCCTGAGGATGACAGATTCCCGATAATCTCCTCACCTATGGCGATATCTTCGTCGCTTAACTGAGAAAAATGCAGTTGCCAAAGAAGGTGAGCTTCAAGAGTGGGTTTGGCTGCATAGCGTGTTTCAAAGGAGGTGATCTCCTCCAGGGCTTCACGCTCTTTATTCTGCATCTGACGCGAGGTGCTGGAGAATTCTCCGAGATAATCCTCCCACTGGGCATCCTTAGTGAGATCACTGTCGTAGGCTTCTTCCTCATGAGATTCCTTATGCACAGTGGGATCAACATCCTGATCATTTGTGTGCGTATCGGTACTCTTCTCTTCGAGGAAGGGATTTTCCAGCATTTCCTGCTGGATCGTTTCTTCAAGCTCAAGCCGTGACAGCTGCAGCAACTTAATGGCCTGACGCAACTGTGGCGTCATGACCAGACTTTGCTGCATTTTCAGATTCTGACGAAGTTCAAGCGCCATAGCCTATTCCTCTGTCTCTTGCTCTCCTACTTACTTTCGCAGCTGTGCCGCGCGAATGAATTCCCGGAAAAGGGGATGAGCCGCCATTGGCCGTGATTTGAACTCAGGATGGAACTGACAACCGAGAAACCAGGGATGATCTGCAAGTTCTACAATCTCCACAAGAGAACCATCGGGCGAAGTGCCACTAAAAATCATACCTTTATCGCCCAAAATATCCTTAAAAGCGTTGTTGAATTCATAACGGTGGCGATGGCGCTCTTCAACCATTTCCTGTCCATAGGCACGCTCAGCCTGTGTACCGGTAAGAATTTTGCACGGATAGGCTCCCAGGCGCATGGTCCCACCCTTGTCACTGGCCTTGTCCCGGTGTTCCACATTCTGTGTTCTAAAATCAAACCATTCTGTCATCAAATAGATGACATTACTCTTGCTGTGCGGATCAAATTCTTCGGAATTGGCATCCTCAAGACCGGCCACATGCCTGGCAAACTCAATCACCGCGCACTGCATGCCCAGACAGATGCCCAAAAAAGGCACTTTTTTTTCACGTGCATAGCGAATGGCAGAAATTTTCCCCTCAACCCCGCGGTAACCGAAGCCACCGGGCACAAGGATCCCATCGCAGCCGGCAAAAATCTGGGCGCAGTTTTCGTCGTTGACATTTTCAGAATTGACGTAGCGTAACTCAACGGTCACGCCATTGGCCACACCGCCATGCATAAGCGCTTCATGAAGGCTCTTATACGCTTCCTTGAGATCGACATATTTGCCAACGATAGCAATGGTCACGCTGCCTGCGGGATGCATGCAGACATCCACCAAATGCTTCCAAGCCTCAAGATTGGCATTACGGGCAGGAAGCCTGAGCATAATGGCGACTTTCTGGTCAAAGCCCTCTTCATAGAAACGCAGAGGGACCTCGTAAATATTTTTGACATCCACAGAGGTAAAGACCGCATCCTCATCCACATTACAAAAGAGAGCGATCTTCTTGCGTAGATCCTGAGGAATATTCTTCTCGCAGCGACAGAGGATAATGTCTGGCTGAATACCTATGGACAAAAGCTCCTTGACGCTGTGCTGCGTAGGTTTGGTCTTCAGCTCGCCGGCACTGGACAGATATGGCACAAGCGTCAGGTGAATGTTCAGACAACAATCACGGCCAAGTTCACTGCGAAGTTGTCTGATAGCTTCAAGGAAAGGCAATCCTTCAATATCGCCGACCGTTCCGCCAATTTCGATGATTGCCACATCAGGAGGATTGTCATCTTCAGACAGAGAAAGCACAGCGCGTTTGATTTCATCGGTAATGTGCGGAATTACCTGCACAGTAGCACCAAGGTAGTCGCCACGACGTTCCTTGGCGATCACTCTGTTATAGATGGCTCCGCTTGTCGTGTTGTTCTTGTGGCTCATGGGCACATTGAGATAACGCTCGTAGTGACCAAGGTCGAGATCCGTCTCAGCGCCATCGTCGGTAACAAATACCTCGCCATGCTGAAAAGGGTTCATGGTGCCCGGGTCTACATTAATATAGGGATCAAGCTTCTGAATGGTCACGGAAAGGCCCCGTGTCTGTAGCAAAGCTCCCAGAGAAGCTGCAGCAAGCCCCTTGCCCAGGGAAGAGAGTACGCCTCCGGTGACAAAGATGAATTTTGTCTTCACAACAAACGACCTGATTAAATGTGGAGTAAAAGTAAAAAAAACAAATATATTATCTAAAAAAACCTTCACACACGCAAAGGCCTGGCCCGGGACACAGATCTTCACTCGCTAGTGGCAGCGAAAATAACAGCTTAACAGCTATTTTCCCTGCAGGGCCGTGCTCTCTTATACGACACGGCGCCACTTTTTTCTAGTACTGCGAGCAGAGAAAAAATCTTCTTTAACAAACACCACCCGATGCTTTGGTCGATAAAACAATCAGCAAAACGTTTTTGACATTTTTATCTGTCACCACCCCCAAAAAAATGTCCATGATCAGAATTTCGCTGTTGACGGAAAACGCCTAACAAAATAGAATTTCTTTTTTTTAACGTCTCAGAGTCGGCGCAAAACCGCATGCGGGGCCCTTCTATGGTGACTGTCAGTACAATTGTTCTTACAGGCTATGGCACAAATTCCCATATGGAAACAGCCCATACAGCACGTCTGGCCGGGTCGGAAAAAGTCGACGTCGTGCATTTTGCTGATCTCGCCCGAGGGGATGTCAGACTGTCGGACTATCAGTTTCTGATCTTCCCAGGCGGTTTTCTGGACGGCGACGACCTCGGCGCCGCGCAGACAGCAGCCGTACGCTGGAGATATCAGCACAAAATGGACGGCACGGCTCTTCTGGACGAACTCAAGGCCTTTCTCGACAGCGGCAAGCTTGTTCTCGGCATCTGTAATGGCTTTCAACTCCTTGTCAAACTAGGGGTTCTGCCAGCTTTTGATGGGCAGTGGTTTTCACGCCATGTCTCTCTTGGCCAAAACGATTCAGCACGCTTTGAGGACCGCTGGGTCACGCTGCTACCGAACCCCAATAGCCCCTGTGTCTTCACAAACGGTCTGCAGAAGCTTGCCATGCCTGTACGCCATGGTGAAGGCAAGATCGTCTGTGAAAACCAGGCCTGCCTCAAGCGTCTCCAGGACGATGGTCTCATTGCGCTGCAGTATGCCGATCCCCAGACTCTTGCTCCGACCCAGCATTATCCGGAAAACCCCAATGGTTCCCCTCTTGCCATAGCCGGGCTCACAGATCCCACAGGTCATGTGCTTGGTCTTATGCCTCACCCTGAAGCCTTTCATCATGTCACCAACCATCCCCGCTGGACACAGGGAATGCTCGACAGCCCTCCAGGCACCATGCTCTTCAGCAATGCCATTCGCTATCTTCAATCCTGCTGAGGAGAGAAGCTATGGACATCTCAACGCTTCTTGCTGAAATCGAAAAAACAGCGCCTCTGGACGGGGCTGCTTCCTGGGACTGTTCAGGTCTGCAGGTGGCTTCACCAAACAAGGATATACAGCGGCTTGGCGTCAGTCTGGACCCCACCCCGGCATCTGTGGAAAAAGCACTGGATCTTGGTTGTGACGGGATATTAACCCATCATCCTCTGACGCTTTCGCCACGTCTGCCGAAAGCCCTTGACGCCTATCACAGTGTATTGCGCAGTCTTTTACGCAAAGACGTGCCGCTCTATGCCTCTCACACCTCACTTGATACCAATCTTCAGGGGCCAGCTGCCTGGCTTGCCGATGAACTTGGCCTTCTCAAGCGTAAACCTCTGGAGCCACTGCCTCATGACCCCACTCGCGGTTTTGGGTTGTGCGGTGATCTTCCCCAGGCCGTCTCTGGTCAGAGTTTTCTTCAGAAACTTGGAGACCTTGTACCTGAACCGACCACAACTATCTGTGGCCAGCTTCCGGAAAAAATTTGCCGTGTTGCCTACTGCACCGGCTCCGGTGCTTCGCTTCTGCCTCTTGCCAAAAGCGCGGGTGCCGATATCTATATTAGCGGCGACATCAAATACCATGCGGCTCTTGATGCCGACATCTTTATCGTTGATGTTGGCCATCACAGCCTTGAAGAAGAAATGATGCACAGATTCAGTCAGCTGCTTGGCAAAAGCCTTCGTATTCAGGTGACCTTCGTGCCCTCACAGTCTCCCTTCAGGCCCATGGCCTCGCAACTCTCCAAACAAGGCGACATTTAGGAAATTCCAGGAGGATATATATGAGTGTTATTTATCTCGCTGAGATAAAACAACTGGTCGAGTTGCAAAAAGTCGACGATGAACTCTATGTCACACGCCAAATGCAGCAAAAGGCACCAGAAGAAATCGCCACGCTGACCAAAAGCTTTGAAAATGTTGAGCGCCGTCGTGAACACGTCCTCGACAAACTCTCTCATCTCAAAGAGCAGGAAAAGCGTCTGACCAACGAAATAGTCGATGACTCAGCCAAAATCAAAAAGAGTAAGAGCAAGCTGATGCAGGCGGAAAACACCCGCGAGTATCAGGCCATGATGCGCGAAGTTGACAATATGGAAAAGAGCAGCAGCAATCGGGAAGAAGAAAAAGCAGCCCTTGCTGAAGAGCTCAAAAATCAAAATGCGCATCTTGAAACCGTAAACAGTGAATACGAAACTCTTAAGTCGGAGCTTGAGCAAAAACGCAGCGGCTTAGATAAAAAGCTGGCTGAAACCAATAAAAAAATGGATGATCTCAATAAGAAGCGCCAAGAGGCAAGCTCAAGGATCTCTGAGCCTGTGTTCAGACGCTATGAGTTTATCCGAGAGCGTCTTGATCATCCAGTGATTGTCGCTGTTAAGGATGGCATCTGCACGGGCTGTCATATTGCCGTTCCCCCGCAGACTTTCATTGAGCTGCAGCGTGGTCAGCAGATTATGAGCTGCCCCAACTGTCAGCGTCTGATTTTCTGGGACAAGCATTTTGAAGAAGAAGCGCCAGATCAGGTGAACGCCGAAGAGGCAACAAAAGAGGCCGCTGAAGCAAATGCTGATGAGGAAATCAAGACCAGACAGAAAAAAGCTGTGAAAGCGGAAGAAAGCGAACAGACTGCAGAAACAGAGGAAAATGCGGGTGAAGCTTTTGCCGACAAGAAAAAGCCCAGTCGCAAGAAAATCAAAACCGAGGAATCTGCGCTCGCCTCTGAAGAAGAAGCAGAAGAGATTGCTGACAACGAAGAAAACCCTGAGCCCAAGAAAAAAGTGATTCGCAAAAAAGGAAAAAGCGAAGAAACCCCTGGAGCCGATCAACAAACGTCCCCGGCAGAAGCTGACGAGGAAGCTGCGCCGAAGAAAAAGTCAAGCCGAAGCAAGGCGAAAGCCGAAAATACAGAGGCTGAATAGCCTGCCAAAACAAAGTCCAAAGAGTAAATGTTCCGATTCAGAAGAAAGAGTACATCTTGAGTTGAACGGGCCGTCGCTGCGGCAGTTGCTGCCGGAGAGGAAAGTCCGGGCTCAACAGGGCGAGACGCTGGGTAACGCCCAGAAGGGGTGACCCTTGGACAGCGCAACAGAAAGCAAACCGCCGTGTAAACGGTAAGGGTGAAACGGTGGGGTAAGAGCCCACCAGAGGTTATGGTAACATAACCTGCTCTGCATACCCCGTCTTGAGCAAGACCAAATAGGAAAGGGGCCGGCCCGGCCAGACCTTTCGGGTAGGTTGCTTGAGGGTGCAGGAAACTGTACTCCTAGAGGAATGACGGCCACGGAAACGACAGAACCCGGCTTATAGTTTGACTCATAAACAGAAAAGGCACATCCTGTGATGTGCCTTTTCTGTTTATGTGCTCAAAACGCGCTACGTTCTCAACTCAAGGAAACAGGTCGCTCAACGCCGAAAAGTTCGGGAGCTTCTTGTAAAAATCCGTACTTCAAAGGCTGACATCCTCCCCGCCTAAAGTCGGGGAGCGGAGGCAGACTGAAGTCTGCAACCCTAGACTGC
This sequence comes from Desulfovibrio sp., assembly GCA_017528345.1. GTDB lineage: Bacteria > Desulfobacterota > Desulfovibrionia > Desulfovibrionales > Desulfovibrionaceae > Desulfovibrio. Next base: position 19,289 of record JAFXOX010000054.1, on the reverse strand, counting down.
CCAGAGCACTATTTGCCTGGTTTTCGTTTGGCAATTCCCACTGTGGGAAATGTTACGGCTGCGAACCAGCCACCCATTCCCGAAAGGCTCCCACTAGCTCTCCACAGGCTGACACGACTTACCCAGCCCCTGGAAAAACGTCTGAAGCCGGAAAGACAAAAAGGCAAGGAAATCCCAATGAAGGTGCGCCTTATATCCCTGAGCCTTTCGAACAGGATTTTACGACGCGTCGCATAAAATGAGGAGTTGGAAAACAATAGTTGTAATCTTAGATATTTTTGTCAATGTAAAAGATTATAATAATGTATTCGTTTTCCAAAACGCTTATGAAACAAGCCATCATATTCTGCACATTTCTGTCTATCCTTTTTCAGGCTGGCGTTGCCCTGGCAACCCCTGAAAGCTATGATTTGACCAATGCCCAACCTACCGTGCGCAAGGGCTGGGTCCTCTACCTTGCCGACGGGCGCAAAATCGATCCGTGGACGACACGACCAGAAGGTTGGATAGCCATTGACGAGGATTCTCTGCTCACAGGCGAAGGTCTCATTATCCGGAGGGATGGCAGTATCGAGTACCCCTTTGCCACAGAACCGTCTTCTCTCCCTCGATCAAGAGAGGGAGATCTTGTGACGCAGGAAGGCTTCACCCTTGTGCCTCTGGAAAAAGAAAAACCTGCTACAGCCACCATTCCTGCCAACCCAGTTAGACGTCTGCCCAACAGTGCACCCCCGAAACAAAAGCCCATAGCTGAAGCGCCCAAAAAAGAGGATAAGCAGCAGCTTTGGACCATGCTGCCACTCTCAGATGTGGAAGACAACAAAAAGAAAAAAGGATCTTCGCCAGCACGCAAAGCTGAAACAAAAAAAGGTGACAATCTGCGTATTCCCGCAGATGCCCCAAAAACCGGAGATCTCAGCTTTCTCGAAGGGTGCTGGGTTTCAGATCCCATCACCGGCGGCACTTGGAACGACCCTCGCAAAGCCAAAACGACTTCTGTCTGTACCATGTGCTTCAACAAACAGGGCAAAGGTCAACTGACCGTCAGCAGCGGATCTCTGCGCTGCCGTGGTGCAGCTCGTGCCAGATTTAGTGGCAGATCACTCAAAATTGACAGTGACAATGCCAAATGTCCTCCCAATCCCGCCAACATCACCTACTTTACCTATCGTGACTGGCAATGCACTGGAACAAGTCGTTCAACACAGTGCTTCCTGCTTTCCATCAACCCGCACAAACGTCAGGAAGTCTCAAAATTCAAGACTCGTCTCAGAAAAAAATAGCTTGACGGCAGGATGTTAGGCATCAGGGTACCCGCTTTACGTTTGCTCCTGCTTGATAATGCGTTTACCGCAGTCAAAATGCGTGAGCATGTCTAATAGACCTTGCCTGCTGCAAGATATTCACTTGTATCCCTAAGATCTGTTTTGCACAGAAAACTGAAAAAACGAGAACTGACTCTTGAGCGAAATACCGTTTTGCAGCCTTCCACACCAAAAATTACGCATAGGAAACGCCATGGTCAAAAGGCCCGCTAGTTCTGCTCTTCTTGACATTTTGGTTTTTTTTCACCATTATTTTTGTAAGTTTGGCAATACATTGTACACCTCCAGTTCACACCAGGATTCCCCACTTCTGCTCAAAAAGCGTACAGATCCATGCACAATATCTGGGCAATTATCGTCGCTGCAGGCAAGGGTTCACGCCTTGCACAGGTCACAAACCAGCCCAAGCAGTTTCTTTTCTGGAAAAATGCTCCTCTCTATTGGCACAGTTTGCGCACTTTTGCACAGAGCCCCTTTATACAAGGGATTGTCCTTGTTCTGCCCCAAACACATTTAGAAGAGGAAAAGACAAATATTGCCAGGCGCTTGCAAACAGAAGCTCTGCCCGTGCCCCTTATTATCTGTGCAGGCGGGGAAGAGCGCCAGGATTCTGTCAGACAGGGGCTTGCACAGATTCCTGATGAAGCAGACTTTGTCCTTGTGCATGACGCAGCACGTCCCTTTGCCAGTGCAACGCTTCTTGCAAGGGTCTGCGAGGCGCTGATCCATGGGGCCAAAGCCGTTATCCCAGTTCTTAACGTGTGTGATACCATCAAGGAAGTAGAAAATGGCTATGTGGTCAAAACACTTGCCCGTGAGCGACTGGTACAGGTGCAGACCCCGCAGGGTTTTGAGCGCACAGCCCTCTGTCTTGCCCACAAACGGGGGAGAACCTCCTTTGTGACCGACGATGCCAGTCTTCTGGAGGCCCTTGGCACGGCAGTTCTGACTGTTCCTGGAGAAGAAGCCAACGTGAAAATTACTCGCCCTCAAGATCTTCAGCTGCTCGCCAGTGAACACGAGCCTTCTGACATGCGTCTTGGACAGGGTTATGACGTACACCGTTTTGGAGGGTCACGCCCCTTACTTCTGGGGGGCGTTCCCATCGCCTCGGATCTCACCATTGAGGCCCATTCTGACGGCGACGTACTCCTCCACGCCATTATGGATGCTTTACTTGGATGTGCAGCCCTTGGCGACATTGGCGACCATTTTCCCGATGCTGACCCGGCCTATGCCGGCATCTCCTCTTCTCTGCTCCTCGACCGGGTACTTGAACTCCTCTCACAGAAAAAGCTTGTTCCGTTGCATCTCGATGCCACCGTGATCTGCCAAAAGCCCAGGATTTCTCCCTATAAGGAACAGATCCGTAAAAATATCAGCCGGCTTCTGGGGCTAGGCTGTGACGCTGTCAATATCAAGGCCACCACAGAAGAAAAACTCGGTTTTACTGGCCGTGTGGAAGGTATTAAGGCCAGCTGTGTTATACTCTGTGCCAAACAGAGGTAACATTGTATTCCCCTGAACCCGGCACAACCTTCATGACTATGGCACGCATCTGCGTTCTTTACCAACCAAGGAAACTTCAAGAGACAGCGCTTCCTCCCTGCACATCAGGGTTTTCTGCTGAATAACTGATGAATACAGATTTTCCCCGCCCCTGGATCAAACAATATCCCGATTTTGTGCAAAAAGGCAGTATTGAAACCTGGGATACGTCTCTCGCCAATCTCCTGGATATGGCAGCTCAGGAGAATCCTGAGCGCAATGCCATCATCTACGAAAAAACGCAGATTACCTATGCTGCACTTCGAGAAAAAGCCGAGCAGTTTGCTGCGGCGCTGCAGAGACTAGGGTTCAAACAGGGGCAGCGGGTTGCCATTATGCTGCCCAATCTGCCGCAGATGATCATTGCCTTCTGGGGCGTGGTCAAAGCAGGCGGTGTCATGGTGTTGATGAATCCTCTCTACAAAGAGAAGGAAATCATCGCCAATCTCACCGATGCCGGGGCTGAATACATTGTTCTTCAGGATGTCCTCTGGCCGAGAATAGATGCTCTGCGTACCAAGCTTTCTCTGCACACCTACGTGGTTACAAGTCAGGACGACTGTGTGGCCTTTACGCGCAGACTCCTGCAAAAAATCACCAAGAAGAGCCCGACGGCTGATCCTGTCCCCTGTGATGGCAAACAGATCTTTTCCTGGTCGCAGTTCTTTGCTCTAGCCGAGGACTATATACCGCCCAGCGGTATTACCGGGGAAACACCTCTGCTGCTGCAGTATACCGGCGGTACCACAGGCACTTCCAAGGGGGTCATCCTCAGCCACAGCAATATGGGCACCAATGCCCTGCAGATTCGGCAGTATTTCAACCTTTCAGCCAAAGATCAGCATATTTTCCTTGACATTCTCCCTTTTTTCCATGTTTATGGTCTGAGTCTTGGTCTGATTCAGCCTGTGGCTACAGCAGCGACAGCGCTACCACTGCCACGTTTTGACCCGCGCGAAACTCTGCAAACCATTGCCGCCTATAGGCCCACAATTTTTCCCAGTGCCCCGGCCATTTACATTTCTCTGCTCAAACAAAAAGAACTGGCAAACTACGATCTTAAAAGTATCCGTATCTGCATGTCCGGTTCGGCACCTCTGCCGCAGGAACTCTTCAAACGTTTTCAGGAAGTCACAGGAGCTTCCATTCTGGAAGGCTACGGCCTGACTGAGGCTTCTCCGGTGACGCACTTCATGCCACTTGGCGCTGAAGGGACTAGGGAGCGCTCCATAGGATTGCCTCTTCCCGGCACAGACGCTCGCATCGTCGATATGGAGGCAGGCGCCCTTCCCCTTGAACCTGGAAAACGCGGAGAGCTCATCATCCGTGGTCCACAGGTCATGCAGGGCTATCTCAACAATCCCGATGAAACAGCCAGTGCTCTGCGCAACGGCTGGCTCTACACCGGTGACATTGCCATGATGGATGAAGAAGGGTATTTTTATATAGTTGATCGAAAAAAGGATATGGCCATTGTGGGCGGCTACAATGTCTTTCCCCGCGAGGTGGATGAAGTGCTCATGGAGCACCCCAAAATCCATGAAGCCGTCTGTGTGGGCCTGAAGGACGATGTGCGCGGCGAAGTGCTCAAGGCCTACATTGTTCCCAAAGCCGGCGAGCAACTGACGAAGAGTGAAATTGTCGGTTTCTGCCGCAGCAAACTGGCCTCCTACAAGGTTCCACGCCAGATTGAATTCAGGGAAGCGCTGCCCAGATCCATTGTTGGGAAGATTCTCCGTCGCTATCTGCTTGACGAGGAAGAAATGGCCAAAAAGGTGCAGACTCCGAGCTCATAAGTGTTGGCGTCTCTGCTCAGACAGCAGAACTTTTGGCAAACATTTTGCATTTTTTACAGCACGGCCAGCGGTCCAGGCATCTAGACCTGCCAGCACGAAATCAAGAGATCGCGAGAGGAAACAATGTTTGCCATTGAAAATGAAGTGTGCGGAGCCATGCTTATCCTGCACGTCACAGGCGATATCCTTTTGCCTGTGGCCATCAATTTTAAAGAAGAAATCAACCAGCATGTCTACGCCAAAAAGCTGCCCGAAGTGATTATTGATTTAAGCGGCATTGGCCGGATGGACAATGCTGCCCTCGGGGTTCTGGTGACACTCAGCACGCTCTATAGCAAGCAGGGTCGACGCCTTTTTCTTTTTCAGCCAGCCAGACACATTGAGGCACTCATCAAGGAAATTGGCATCGAAAAATTTTTCCCAATCTTCGAAAATTATGAAGAGCTCAACAACCACAGTTTAAGCGATATGGACTAAGCATCACGACAACGTTGTTTTTCCTTCTCTTGAGGAGGACGGCTTGCGTTACTATTTGCAGCATTTCTTTGATCCAGATTTTGATCATACTACTCGCAAACCTGATGAAAATGCGATTAGAAACAATACTCTGGATCTCTTTAATCTGGGCTATGTCCAGAATGTCATCAAGGGACAAATTCTGGCACAGATTGTCCCTCTTGACTCGTTGTCGCAAAGGCCGGACCCTCGCTTTATCCTCGATACCGTCGATTTTCCTGCCGGCCAAAATACCTATATTGATCCCGAGTACCCGCAGTACCTGCTCGCAGCTACCAATGGCTATGTTTTCTACAACGAAGGACGCATTACCGTAAAATCTCTGCTCAATGTCCGTCAGGACGTGAGCTTTCACACAGGCAACATCAATTTTGTGGGCGACATGGCCATCCATGGCGCTGTGCGTTCAGGCTTTTCCATTCTTGGCAACAATGTACGCATCTCAGGTCTTGTAGAGGGTGGTATAGCCCACTCAGCCAGTAATATGCTCGTTGATGGCGGCGTGCGGGGCAATACCAGTGATCACTGTCTTGTGGACTCGGGTGGCAAGCTGATGATCAACTTTCTGGAAAAAGCTGAAGCGCGTGCTCGCGGCAATATTGTCATCAATAAATACTGTCTCTATTCCACGGTCTATGCCGGCAATAACATGCTCGTCAAAGAGCAGCTCTACGGCGGCACAATCAACGTCTTTTCCAGTATTTACGTGGGCAAGCAGTTGGGCAATAAGGCTGGCATTCCCACAACCATCTTCATTGGCTACGATCCCCTGATCATCAGGCGCATGGAAAAGCAGGAGACTTTCATTTCTTCCCTGACCCAGGCTATTACCCATTTAAAGGCCATCACCAAGGATCTTCCGCCTGAGGCCAATGACGCTACCGTCAAACTCCAGCAACTCATGGTGCAGCGCGACAATGTTATTGCCCAGCGTCGTGCCATTGCCAAAAAGCTCATCGACGACGAACACACCATTAATGCCTGCCGCCTCATTGTGCCGGGCATTGTCTACCCTGGCGTGGAAATCTCCATTGGCAAATTCTTCCGTCCCATTGAAAAGATCTATGAAAACGTGGTCTTTCATCTTGAGGACAATGAAATCGTTTCCGGACCCATCAGTAGTTCATAGCCAACGTTCAACAGGGGATAGAGGCCCTTGTCTGTCTTTGAAGCCATACAGGCTGAGGACGGGACTTTGCTCGACATTCAGGTGCACGGTGCAAAGTCTTTTCTTGCCCTTGGCCGGGGTGGAGCTGAGCGCGAGCTCAATGCCCTTGCCGTCCTCACAAACCAGGAAAACTGTCTTCCCGTCTTTCTCGGAGCAGGTCTCGGTCATGCCCTGAGAGCCTTTATCCACAACCATGACGGCCCCTTTGCTGTTGTGGAAAAAGAGCATGACCTGCAAACCCAAACCCGTTCTCTCGCCCATTTGCCAGAAGATGTACGCAAGAGAATGCTTTTCCTCGACGATCCCGATCCCCAAAATGTCCTTGTCGCTCTGACCCGCTGGCAGAGCAGTCATCAGGGACAACGACTTCTGCCCATTGTTCTTCCTTTCTATCAGCGTCTTGATTCGACCTACTATGGCTTCTTGCGTAAAGAGCTTGAAGCGAGTGCTCGCTTTGACTTCTGGTCACGTGCTGTACAGCCGCGCTTTCAACAAAAACAGACACGCCTGCTGCTCTTAACAAGCAAATATTTTCTCATGGGTGAAGTGCTGCGTGCCTGCCAGACCATGGGTCTTGAACATCGTCTCATCACCATTGGCGATGACAGTGTCGGCCAAGAGGAATTTGTACAGAAAATTCTGCACGAAGTTGTGACCTTCAAGCCGGATTTCTGTCTGACGCTCAACCATATGGGGGTCGACAGGGAAGGGGTCCTCATGGATCTTCTGACCCGTCTGCAATTGCCACTTGCTTCGTGGTTTGTGGACAATCCCCATCTCATTATTCATCTCTACACGCGCTGCATCAGCCCCTGGGCCTGTCTTTTCACCTGGGACTATGACAATGTCACAAGTCTCAAGGCTCTCGGTTTTCCCCACGTGTTCTATCTTCCCCTGGGTACCGATCCTGATCGTTTCCATCCTCATGCCGGCCAGGCCCCTGCCGCCTGGAAATCACGACTTTCTTTTGTGGGCAATTCCATGCTCTACAAAGTTGGTGGTCGTCTGAAAAGCGCGCATTTTCCCCGGGAGATGACTCTTGCCTTTCAAGAAATTGCACGTGCCTTTATTCATTCAAAAGAGCGTTCTGTACGTGATTTTCTGGCAAGCGACTTTCCTGAAATCTCTGCGAGGTACGAAACGCTTGCCAGTAATGAGGATAAACTTGCCTACGAAACAGCCATCACCTGGCAGGCCACGCGTCTCTACCGCAATGCCCTGGTAGCCCGCCTTCTTCCCTTTCATCCAACCATTGTCGGAGATACAGGCTGGCGCATTGAATTCCGAAATGAACGTGATCAACCCCGTTATCTGCCTGAACTTAACTATTATTCGGAGTTGCCCGTCTTCTATACCTGCCAGGACATTTCCTTTAACTGCACAAGCCAGCAGATGAAGGGAGCTGTCAACCAGCGGATTTTCGACTGTCCGGCCGCAGGCGGTTTTGTGCTCACCGACTGGCGCGAACAAATGGAGGCTCTCTTCACCCCCAAGGAAATGGTCTGCTACCACGAAGCTGATGAGATCCCTGACCTTGTGCGCTTTTACCTTGACAACGGCAAGGAGCGACAGCGTTTTGCCGCCAAGGCCCGCAAACGCGTCCTTGCCTGTCACACCTGGGCGCATAGGCTCAAGACCCTCATAGCCCACATGCGTGAGGTCTATGCCTGATGAGTGCCGACCCTCTGCTCATCCTGCAGATGCAGCGCATGGGCGACCTTTTGCTGACCTTTCCCCTGCTTCTCGATCTGCAAAAGCTCTGGCCCGAGCACCCCATCTGGGTGGTGGCCGAAGAGATATTTTTCCGCCCACTGCTGCCCTTTTCCCCCAAAGTGACCTTCTTTCCGCCTGCCATGCTGAAAAGCCTGAGCTCAACACATTTTGCCAAGGTCATCAATCTCAGTTTCAGGCCTGAGGCCACACAGGCCATGGCCAGTTTTTCCGCCGAAAAAAAACTGGGTGCCGTACAGGATGCGTCAGGCTTGCATATTCACGGTTTCTGGCAGCTCTACCGTCACTCCCTCACCCAAAATAACCGCCACAATACATTGCACTGGGCTGACCTCAACCGTCTGGATATCACAACGCTGAAAGATCTCCCCTGTAAGAAGCATTTGCCAGGCCCGGCCAAAGGCAGGCGCCTGGGGCTGGTACTCGGGGCAAGTAACGACCTCAAACATCCTGACCTGCCCTTCTGGATCAGTCTGACCAGGGCCCTTATCCGAGACGGCTATCTGCCTTTTTTCTTTGGCGGTGCACGGGAAAAAGAACTGGGAGAGCATCTCGCACGCGCCGTATCTCTGCCCAAGGCCAATTTTTGCGGCAGGTTAAGCTTGCGCGAAGTTGCCCAATGGTTCTCAAGCCTGGCCCTTTGCATCAGCCCGGATACCGGCCCTATGCATCTCGCCGACTGGCTTGGCGTACCTGTGCTCAATCTCTCCATGGGACCTGTACGCGCCCATGAAACCGGGCCCTATAGTCCGGGACAATTGGTACTGATGCCCCAAATGAGCTGTGCCGGTTGCTGGGAATGCGCAAGGGGAATTCGCTGTAAAAAAAAGTTTCAACCTCTTGCCGTTCTGCGCACAGTGAACCGTTTTTTTGCAGGTCAGGATTTTCAGGTACAGGACATCAGACGACTGCGTCTGTGGCAAAGCACACAGCTCAATGGCCTCTACTGTCTCAGGCCGTTTTTGCAGGACGAGCCCAATGCCCAAAGGGCTCTTGATGCCTTCATGCGCGAGCTTTTTTTTGCCTTCTACGAGCCCGCACATTTTGCACATCTTCACGCCCCCTGCGCAAGCCTCCAGCAACATTTTCCTGCCCTCAGCAACATTCTTGAAACACGTCTCAAAGCCATGCTTTCACAAGCGCTCACGGGCCTCAAAAAGCAGCAGAGCACGCCTGATTTTCTCCGGCATGAGCCGCCCTGTCTCAGGCTGCTTGCAGGTTTTCTGGAAATGTACCTGGAAAACGCCAATTCCAGCCGCAGCGCCTGGCAAACCGTACTCGGCTGGCTTTCTCAGACCCTTGAGCTCTTCTTGTCCCGCTGACTCGGTCCTTTTGGTACGGTCCTTGAATACTATCCGTGCAAAGGAGTCAGCCATGCAAATTCTGCCTAGTGTTCAGCATGCCCCTCAAGAAAATGCCCAGGGACTTGTCCAAAACCTTATGGTCCAGTCTCTGCAACAGTTCGCCACAAGCTTTGCCTCGTCTCTGAACATGGCTCAGAACGAGCTTATCTCGCAAGATACCTGCCAAACAGAATTTGATACGGCTAGCGAAGAGGTGGCGGACAGTGAGGAAGAGAAGGCCGATGAGGCCAAGGAAGCACAGGAACAGGCAGAGGTGTACAACAGGCACCGGTATGACGGTCACACCTATACGCTGGAAGAAATGAGCTTCTCCCAGAAGGAATGTGCCGAGCTCTATAATGCCCTTTTGGCTGACGGGGTACAGCCTCACTCCTTAAGCGCTCTGCGCAAGCTCACAGAACTGCCTGACGGTTGCACGCTGGGACAGGTTATGCTCAGCCTTAAGGGCGAAAAGAGCGACCTTTCCCTGTCTGACACTGATGCCAATGACATCACGTCTCTGCTCGACGGTCTTGATCCGAGCGGACAGCTTTCCGCAAAGACACTGGATGCGCTCTATCAGAACAAGCCTCTGGATGCCCTGCGCGGCATTCATTCTGCCCTGGAAGACCTTGGTACTTTGGATACCCTTGAGGTCTCAAAGCAGGAAATGCTGGCTCTTGGCCGCGGTCTTGGTCTCAACGAAAAGGCCCTGCAGAAGCTGCAGGACATGTTTGGTGATCAGGAAAATGCAACGCTTACCCCCCAAGGCATGAAGAAGATGCTGGCACCTGCCGAAGATCAGCTTTTGCAGGAAAAAAGCGAGCTCCAGAAGCTCGACAGCGCCCTGGCCAAGAATCTGGGGCCCATGCTCAATAAGGCCAATGAGCGCATGAGTCAGGAAGCTGCAGCTCAGAATCTCAAAAACCGGGATGCTGATCACAGCCAGACCATGATTGACCGCACAGTCCTCAAGGATAGCCGTACCATGCTCAACCATACCCTCGACGGCATGCAGAAGCAAAGCGGCCATGAGACAGCCCGTCAGTCCATAGACGGCATCAGAGTGCATGCGGCAAATTTTGCCGAGGTGGGACAGCAGGGAGCAGGTCAAGATACGACTGGCCAGCAGGAAGGCTGGAATGATCTTTTTGGCAAGATGGCCATGCAGGTCAGTGTAGGTGACGCAAGCCAGGCAGGACGACAGATCCGCACATCTGCCATGGCCACTCCCCAGCAGGTTCTCTCTCAGCAGCTTGTTTCGCAGGTTGAAAACGGTCTTTTCTCCACGCTGCGCAACGGCGCTTCCCGTCTTGAACTACAGCTGCATCCCCAGGAACTGGGAGCCTTGACCATTTCGCTGGTCGCCCATAATGGGGAAATTAGTGCCCATATCAAGGCCGACAATGCCGAAACAGCAGCACTGCTCGGTCAACAGGCAGACCTCATCAGAAGTCATCTCGAAGAACAGGGTGTTAAGGTTGACTCCATTGAGGTGGAACTGCGGGAACAGAACAGCTCACAGCAACAGCTTCTGCAGGACATGGAAAGCCACAATTCCTTCCAGCAGGAAGACGCTCGCCGCGAGCAGCTGCGCCGCCTGCGCAATCTCGCGAGTCTGGAAAATCGCAACGGAACAGACAGTTCTGGGCAATTGGAACGAAGTGTGCATAGTCATAGGGAAACGGAAACATCTGCCTCTCGTCTTCTTGACCGAGTGGCCTAAATACGGAGTTCTCTATGTCGAGCATTTCAGCCGCCCTCACCCAGACCAGTAAGGAATTCTCTCAGGCTCTGGCCTCCAAGACCAGTTCTGGCGACAATATGGACAAGGAAGATTTTCTGATGCTCCTTGTCACCCAGTTTCAGTACCAGGATCCGCTCAATCCCATGGAGGATCAGGAATTTGTGGCGCAGATGGCGCAATTCTCGAGCCTTGAGCAGTTAATGAATCTGAATACGTCCATGGACGGCCTGACCAGTGCGACACAAAATCAGCAGATGGTCAATGCCACCTCCTATATTGGCAAGCAGGTCAGCGTGACCGGCAACAAGATCGGCAAGGTCACAGAAGCCGACGGTACAACGAGTATCAGTACCTTCCGTTATGCCTTTGGCGACAATGTCCGTGAAGGCGTGCTCTCCGTGATGGATGGCAGCGGCAATACCGTCTACACAGAGACCCTGGGCGGCAAGGCTGCCGGCTCAACCTTTGAGTTCAAGTGGAACGGACTCAATGATAAGGGCCAGCCCGCAGCTGACGGTACCTATACCATTTCACTAGCGGCCTATAACAGTTCTGGTGAAGCCGTGATGAGCGATCAGGTGGTGGATGCTACTGTGACAAGCGTCGTGAAGAGCGACAATACTGTTTATATCGGTCTTGACGGTGGTCAGACCATGGAACTGGCCAATGTCCGGCAGGTTTCCCAGCTCACGCAGACACCTGTCACACAAAATCAGACAGCCACAGCAACAACGGCTCAGACGCTGACAACGGACACAAGCAAGACAGACAACGAAAGCGGCGGCAATTCCTAAAAAAAAGGGGGGGGCTTATCCCCCCCTTTTTTTTGCTTTCTTTCCCTTCCCCTTGGCCGACACAAAAGGTACTCTCGCCAAAAGTCCATTTTTTTCTGGAGCTCTGCCCATGGATGAGTATCTCGTCATTCAAGCCGCCCGTTTCGGGGATCTTGTGCAGACCAAACGCCTGATTCTCTCCTTACTGCGGGAAGGCCACGTGCATCTTTTGCTTGACCGGGGACTGCTAGCTCTGGCCGAAAGGCTCTATCCCTCCTGCCAAATGCACTGTCTGAACTTCCATGCCCAGTCTTTTGACGCCACAGGTCTCGAAAAGACCCTAGCCGAACTCACACACATTCCGTTCAAGCGGGTTTTTAACTGCAATTGCTCAGGCTTAAGCACGAGCATCTGCCGTCTTTTCGAGCGCGAACAGATTGCAGGCTATCGCCCGACAGCCAAAGGACAGGGCATAGAACGCTCACGCCTTTTGCGAATCATTGCCCGCCTTACCCGCAAGCGCTTCCAGGCGGCCTTTAATCTTGTGGACATGTGGGGACACCTTCTGGCTGACCCCATTTCCCCCTGGGATGTCAATCCTGTCGCTCACGGCCAGGGCAGGGGTCTTGGTATTGTTCTGGCCGGACGCCAGTCACGTCGATCGATTCCTCCCGAGCTTATGGCTGAAATCATCCGGGTGCAGGTTGTGCAATACAATGTTCACGCGATCTTTTTTTTCGGCACAGCACAGGAAAAAAAGGTCAGTCATCTCCTCCGGCGTGCCCTTCCGGGCAATCTGCAGAGCATGATCTGTGATCTTTGCGGGAAAACAAATTTTGCCGATCTTATTCAGGCGCTGCAGGGTCTTGACCTTGTGCTGACCCCTGACACCGGCACCATGCATCTCTGTGCTCACCTTGGCGTGCCTGTACAGGCTTTTTTCCTGTCCTCGGCATTCTGTCATGAAACAGGCCCCTACGGGCCCGGCCACAGTATCTGGCAAGTACAGACGCCCTGTGCGCCCTGTCTTGAAAGTGCCGACTGTTCCCATCAGCTTGCCTGCCTGCAAGCCCTGCAAAGCCATACCTTTCTGCGCGCTGTCAGTCTCGCAGCCAAGGGAGTGCCAGATCATCTGCCGGAACACATATGTTTTCTGACCACTGACTGTGATCGTCTTGGGGGCATAGCCAGACTTGTGGCCGGCAACGATCCGTGGCAAGCTGAACGCCGCTATATTCGGCAATGCTTGCAGAGCCTGATTTTGGGAGACGGTCATAGCCTCTGCCCGCCGAATTTCCAGCAGCATGCCGCAATTGATGCTCTGCTTATCGACGACAGTGACTGGATGCTGCCTCCCGAACGCTTTGCCTGATGTCAACGCCAAAAATCAGGAGAATACTTCATGGCTGATAATCTGCGGGTACTGGTGGTTTTGCCGATGTACGGCGGCTCTCTCCCCATAGGACGCTATGTGGCCCGGGCTCTTGAAGAGCAGGGCATCAGCCTGCGCGTTTTTGAAGCGCCTGAATTCTACTCAGCCTTTACAGGTCTGCGCAAACTTGATCTCGCCCCCGAGCAGATCACCGCTCTTGAGCATTCCTTCCTGCAGCTGGTTGGCCAGGCAATCTTTGCCCATGTGCAGTCTTTTGAACCACATCTGGTCCTCGCCCTGGCCCAGGCGCCCATGGGCAAAAGTCTTTTGCAGCGGCTGCGACGTCTTGGCATCAGAACGGCCATGTGGTTTGTGGAGGATTTTGCCCTCTTCCAGTACTGGAAGCTCTATGCGCCCCTGTACGATGTCTTCTGCGTCATTCAGAAAGAGCCGTTTTTTGAAAAGCTCTCCCAGATCGGGCAAAACAACGTGCTCTATCTGCCTCTTGCTGCCCAGCCCGACTTTCACACCCCCTGCAAGCTCAGCAATGAGGAACAGAACCTTTATGCCGCTGACATTGCCTTTCTCGGTGCCGGCTATCCCAACCGCCGTCTGGCCTTCCGCCCCCTTGCCGGCAAAAACTTCAAAATCTGGGGTTCAGACTGGGAGGGTGAACAAATTCTGGCAGCCAATATCCAGCGTCAGGGCCAACGCATTTCTCCTGAAGAGAGCCGGAAAATTTACTGCGCAAGCACCATCAATCTGAATTTGCATTCAAGCATCCACACAGATTCTCTGGTCAGCCACGGAGACTTTGTCAATCCCAGGACCTTTGAACTTGCGGCCATGGGGGCCTTCCAGCTTGTCGACAGACGCAGTCTTCTGCCTGAACTGTTTGCCGAAGACGAAATGGCGACCTTTGACAGCGTGGAGGAAATGTACACACAAATCGATCATTACCTGCGTCACCCCGAAGAACGCGCTGCTATCTGCGAAAAAGCCCAAAAACGCGTTCTGACTTCCCACACCTATGCCAGGCGCATGCAAACACTTCTTGACTACATTAAACATGAACTTGGTTTTCCCATCTTTGCACAGGACACCCAATCTGCCAAAACAGATGCCAGGACAGAAGCAGACATCGCAGATCTTCTCCAGAAATTAGCGGCCGGTCCTCATGCCACCTTTGAAGATGTTGTGGCGCGCATACGCCGACAAAGCGGGCGTCTCTCTCCCACAGAAACAGCCCTGCTCTTCCTCGATGAATGGCGCAAGCTCTATTTTCCGGGCAAATAGCTGCTGTCGGCAAGACAACAACATGCTAGCAAGCGTCTCTTTGCCTGAACAAGCGCAACGGCCACAGTCTACGCAGCACGAAGCCAGAAATCCACAAGAAGCGGGCAGCTTGCAAAGGCTAAGATTGCGGCAAAGACCATGAGGACTTTATAGCGCAAGGGTACAGTGCTTTGGCTAATGCCACCCCAGATAAGGCTTGCAAACAGCCAAAGTCCCAGCAGCACAAATTCTTCCACCCAGTCCAAAAGCACAAGCGTTCCCGCCTGCCACTGACCATAGAGGCGAAAGCCAAAACAGCCGCCCAGGACAAACACAATCAAAAGTCCTAGCCAAAAGGCCCTGCGCGTGGTCCAGAGTGTCACCATGGTGTAGTGGTCACGGCCAAAATCATGCACATTGCGCAAAACAAGGAAGGCAAGGCTTGCAAAGATATAGGGCATGACAAGAAAAAGGGGTAGGAATACGAGCAGACTGACAAAGGCTGCATGCTCCGGCGTCGGCAAAAGTCCAAGCAGAGTGTTCGTGTCAGCGAGTGTCTGCACAGTGCCCCCAAGGGCCCAAAGACGCATGAGCACAAGTGCTGCCACCGCGACCATCACCCCAAATAGCAAGCTTGTGCTTGCAAACAGGTGATCCAAGATCTCGTGTTTGGCGAGCTTTTTCCAGAGAAGAAAATGCAAATTAAGGACGATGACGCAAAAACAGAGCCCTATCCAGACCATTTCCCAGACAAAGGAGAGCATATCCTCGGGAAACCAGCGGCCACTGTGCCAGAAAGACAGGCCCTTGACCGCCACCACCAGGAGCAGACCCGCACAGGAAGCGACAAGCAGAATCTGACGAGCGCCCTTATCGTAGGAGCTGCGTTTTTTCAGCCGGGAGAGCCGTCGTGCCGAAAGACAGACAAGGCCCTGCGTGGCCAGTGAAGTCAGAACAAGAAAGGGAAGGGAAATCCAGACCTGGTCCGCCAGGGGTGAAAGCCAGGGAAGCCAAGCAAGCAACTGGTCAAAGGCTGGCATGCAACGATCCTTCGTTGAGAGTGAGCGCACTTGCGCTTTTGTAAGATCCTAGGTACAAAAAACGCACTCCCCAAAATACTACGCTGCTTTTGTGCCGTATTTTCGGGAGAATCGCAAGGTATGAGCCCTCCTACGGGCACGTCGGCTGCGGACAATAGCAAGGGAAAAGCATGGAGGCAGCGTTTCCGACCCAGACAGGGTTTTACGCTGAAGAGAGTGATGAAAGTCTTTGTACCGTATCTGCTCAGTTTGACACTTCTCGCCGGATGCGCCGCGCAGGATCGGGAAGCCGAACGCCAGAACAAGCTCTGGAGTCAAAACGAGCATCGCCTGAAACTTCTGGAAAACAACATCACAGCTCTCAATGAACAGGTTTCCCTGCTCAATAATCGCGTCTATGAAGTCAGAAGCGCCAATGGCCGCAAAACCGGTATGTCGGTTGTGCCTGTAGTGCCTGTGGCTAAAGCACCAGAGGCCAAAACGTCGCATGCTCCGGCCCCTGCCAGGGCGCAAACTCCGGCCAAGCCCAAGGAGATGAAGCCGCACCCCGCACCTCAAGCCCCAAGACAGGCTGCCAGGCCAGAAAGCAAACCATCCCCCAGGCCGGAGAAAACACCTTCCCTGCCGCAGACTCCGCCTGTCGTCGACAGTGGACTGCCCATGCTTCCGCCGGCAGACAGTACGCCTGCTCCGAGCAATCCGGCACTTCCTCCAACTCTGCCCCTTGAGGGCACATTCTCCCTACCTCCAACACAAACCCCTGAGCAGCCTAAGGCCCAGGCCCCAACGCCCTCTCAAGCGGCCCCCAAGCCAGCCCAGGCGGCACGTCAGCCTGCAGCTGCCGCCAAAGCCGGTGAAGAGGCAAGCTATCAGCAAGCGCTCAAGGCGGCACGCTCAGGTCGTTCTGAAGAAGGTATTCAAAAATTCCGAGAATTTCTCTCGAACTATCCCAATGGCAAGTATGCCCCCAATGCTGAATTCTGGATCGGCGAATGTCTCTATAATCAGGGCAAGTATCAGGAAGCCCTTGGTCAGTATTCCACAGTCAACAGCAAATACCCCAAGCATCACAAAAATGCCGATGCTCTGCTCAAAAGCGGCATGAGCTACAAGCGTCTCGGTGATTCAGCCAAGGCCAAGGACAGCTATGGCCGACTGCTCAAGGAATTTCCCAATTCCGAAGCGGCCCGGCGCGTGCGCGGCAGCAGGTGATCCGTGGAAAACGCCCTGCAGGCCCTGGAACAGCTCGGAGAATGGCCTGAACGATATCTGCTCTGGCTGAAAAGTCGCCATGGCGACTTTTCAGCCACTGTTCGTGCCTATGCCACAGATCTTTGGCAATTTTTGCAGTTTCTCGAGCAAAGACATGTTTCGCCAGTCAATCCCTGTGCCATTCAGGAAGAGCACGTGGAAGCCTTTGTGGCGGACCGCTTTCGCCAGGGAACAGACAAGCGCTCTCTTGCCCGCAAACTTGCCGCCCTTCGCTCCTATTTTCACTATCTTCTGCATGAAAAGGTGATCAGCGAAGACCCCGCTTCTGCCATCCACAATCCGCGTCAGAACAAAAAAGAAGCCAGCATTCCCAATGTGGATGAAATGTTTGTGCTCCTTGATCAGCCCCGGAGTACAGACCCGGCTTCCCTGCGAGATCTTGCTCTCGCAGAACTGCTCTACGGCTCAGGTCTGCGTATTTCGGAAGCTCTTGCCTTGAATATCCAGGATCTCGGCGATCTTCGCGTTCTCAAAGTGCTTGGCAAAGGTCGGCGTGAACGTCTTGTGCCTGTCAGCGACATATCCAGGCAACGCTTGCAAGACTGGCTCAATGTTCGCAGGAGCTTGGCTCAGCCTCAGGAGCAGGCGGTCTTTGTGGGAATCAGGGGCAAACGTCTGAACCGCAGGGAAGCCTGTCGCATCACGCAAGCGCTTGCTCAGAATGCCCAGCTTACACACGCACTCTCACCTCATGCCCTGCGACACGCTTTTGCCACGCACCTTTTGGAAGCGGGTATGGATCTGCGTTCCGTGCAGGAGCTGCTGGGTCATCAGCGTCTCACAACGACTCAGCATTACACCCATGTCAGCCTCAAGGAGCTTATCTCCGTCTACGACAGTGCCCATCCCAGGGAAAACGAAAAGAGCCCCGGAAATCCAGGGCTCGGGAAACAGGCATAAGCAAGAGGCTAGATCTGCAATTTAGAGGCGGGGATGGTTTTGGAGTCAAATTTCAGGGAGCCAAGACCTCCGGCCACGGTCAGATTGGTCACAGCCTCAATGTATTTATCCTGCAGTTCCTTGGGGGTTGAGCTGTAGCAGTAGAGAAAATGTTTGCCCTCAATGACGGCCGTGAAATTATTTTCAAAGGGATGTCCATAGGGGAGGAGCAGCATCTGTGCTCCCTGCTGCGTGGGAATGACCTGCAGAGCGCCCACATCTGACAAGGTGTTCTTATCGGCGTCATATTTGCCAATGACAAGCTCTCCGCTCACAAGTTTCACAAGACGAATATCGTACATAGCTTTCCATACCTTTGTTTTGCGTTTTGACCGCCAAAAGGCGCGCCACTCTTTTTTCCTCACCTGAAATATAGTCTGAAATCGGAAAAGTCAAACTCCGATCTTTAGGCCAAGTCCTCAAAGGAGACGGCACAACTCTTGCCGATGCGTTCATGAATACTTTACCGCAAGATAACGACCTTTACGCTGCCCAGCTTTTTGACCGTGAATCGCATATTCAGGCCCTTGAAGACGCTATCGGACACCATTTCAGAGATCGCGAGATACTGGAGTTGGCTCTGACGCACAGTTCTTTTGCCAATGAACGCGATTACCCCTGCGAACACAATGAACGCCTCGAATTTCTCGGCGATGCGGTGCTTGAACTTGCCATCTCCCGACGGCTTTTTCGCAGCCATCCCGAATTGCGTGAAGGAGCCCTGACCAAGATGCGCTCACGGCTGGTGAGCACGGGAAATCTGGCAAAAATGGCCAAAAGAATTCATCTTGACGTTCTGCTCAAACTCGGGAGGGGAGAGGATCTGCAGGGAGGCAGAAAAAGAGATTCTGTGCTCAGCGACACCTTTGAGGCCGTGCTGGCATCTGTCTATGAAGATGGGGGATTTGAGGCGGCGGACAGAATGGTCGAAAAGGTCTTTGCCAAGGATCTCGCTTCAATGCAGGTCGCGATCCTCAAAAAAGACAATAAGAGCTTGCTGCAGGAAGTCTTACAACAGCGTTTCAAGGCCATGCCGGTCTATACTCTGCTCGAAACCAGCGGTCCCGAGCATGCAAGGACCTACGTCATCGAATTGCAGATTCCCGATGGACATTCCTTTACGGCCAAAGGCTCTAGCTACAAAAAAGCCCAACAGAAAGCAGCTGAACAGGCCCTCATGCGGCTTGGCTATGAACAGTCGGCGGATCAGGACAAGTGAGGGGGGTCCGGGGGACCACTCCCCGGACCTCTTGTCTTTGGTTCGCCTTAGCCACATGAGAAAAATCTGTACTATACCTAACCACCGATGAGCTGCATGGCCATCTGCGGCAGGGAGTTGGCCTGCGAGAGCATGGCCACAGCCGACTGGGTGAGGATCTGATTGCGGACGAAATTGGTCATTTCCGTTGCCACGTCCACATCGGAAATTCTGGATTCTGCGGCC
>JAFXOX010000053.1 GCA_017528345.1 Desulfovibrio sp. | reverse complement strand
CGTGTGAGGTGGCTTTTCAAAATTAAGAACATACTCAGGACGTGGGTGACGAATTGATCTTCCCATGCATGGCTCCTTGTGTTTCCCTAAAGTTACCTAAATTATGAGCTATGCATGGCTTTTTGTCAAGAGTTACAGGAGATTTTCTAAAAAAATTAGTTTTTTATTTCCCTAATCAGTAGAGATACAGCTAATCGCATTCGTTACCAAAAAGCCAACAGGTTCTCTGCCGAGCTCTTGTAAAGAGACAAGAACTTTTTCGGCAAAAAAACGCAGACAATTAGGTGAGGCCTCATCTTCAGGGTACTTTTTCGCGTAGCTGCCTATGCTTTTCTGGTCAAAAAGCTCGGGCTGAGAGCAAAAACGTCAGTGTCCCTTTGAAAAAAAACGCTCAGCTTCTCGCAAAAAAGCTCAGATCTTGGTGAAAAACCGTCTGCATGTCGCCTGCGAGTTTTGCCCGAAAAGCGGCTGCTCTTTGCGTGTCGAGCATAATCGTGTCTGACTGACGGCTATGGATGAGGAGATAGCCCAAAAGACAGGCTCTGCGCAGCGTATTTTCATGGGAAAAGCCCTCGGCCACGGCAAAAAGCGCATCTTCTCGCACATCCACCCTGAACTGAAATTCCTCAAGGAGACCTGCGAGCATGCGAACTCTGAGCATGCGCCGCTCACGGTCCGCAGCGCCTCCCTTAAACTGGAAGGTCACAAAATTTTCACTGCGATGCTCGCAGGCCCGACATTCTACCGTACAGAAATGGTAGCCATAACGCGCCTGCAAAATCATATAGTCAGCATCGAGAATAAAGAAATTACGCTCAGTCATGGTGGTGGGAGCTGTGCTTTCAAGCTCGGGATTCATGGTGCTTTCCAAAACCACACTCATGAAGCCGGCCGCTCCTGCCGAAGGGGGCCCATCCCAGCGAATAGCCACCATTCCCTGCCAGAGGGCGAGCATGGGAAGAGAGGCAATTTCCTTAATGTCGACAACAGGACCATCCACAGGCCGTGTAAAGGCGCGCCCCATGTCCACCACCCAGTACTGGAGCTTGGCGCCGCATTTGAGCTGCTTGCCGATTCTGGCTCCCTGGGTGTCCTGCATGTCAAAGAGCACACTCACAGCCTTTTCATGGCAAAAACGCGTAATGTCATGCAGGCTTGTACAGTTTTCAGGACAAAAGTCCGCTGACTGGGGATCCAAAAGATGCAAAGGTGTAACATGGCCTGCCAGCTTTTCCAGCTCCTGATAGGCGGCGCTTGTGATCACGCTCTCAAGGGCCTCTGGCACAACTGGCACAAGCTCCTCATGGCGGCCTTCGATAACGCGGCCATGGGTGGCATCAAGGGTAATCTGGGGATAACCGGCAAGGTCTTTACAGGCACCCTTCAGGCTAAATAAGGCGGGGATACCGTATTCACGGGCAACAGAGGCAAGATGTCCTGCTGCTCCACCTGTCTCGCTGATCAGACCTGCAGCTCTGGGAAGCAGTGCTGCCCAGCGAGGAAAAGCCCGTTCAACAACCATAATGCCGCCGCCCGGGAAGGCAAACATATCGGCTTCCTTACGCAGGATACAGGGCGGCCCCATGCCGACCCCGGGACTTGCGGGAATACCGCCGCTTGCGAGAATTGTGGCATCCTGGGCAAGCAGCGAAGCAGCGCTCTCCTGGCTGCCTTCACGCTCACACAGAATCTGCAGAGGCCTGCTCTGCAAAATCACAAGCTCCCCGTCCTGATCTATGGCCCATTCCACATCCTGCGGCTGCGTATAAAAACTTTCAAGGGCCAGAGCCACAGACGCCAGATGGATGATCTGAGCATCGTCAAAAAGCCCTTCCAGGTCATCGGCACCCTGGGCTTTTTTAAGAATTTCCGGGGGATTGCAATGGCGTAAAAAATAGACAGAAGGAACCGTTGCCCCGTCCACAACACCCTGAGCCAGACCCTTGACGGCATTGATCACCACACAGTCCTCAGAAGCACTTTCGGCAACAGGATTGCGACTGTAGGCGACACCGCCACATTTCGCAGCAACCATGGCAAGGACACCCACACTCATGGGCGCCGCCTCATCGGCTATACCCTTCTGCAGACGATAGCTTAGGGCTGAAAGGGAATATTTGCTGGCAATAATCTCCTTCCAGACATGACAGGCTTCCTCCGGCGGCACATTGAGTTCGGAGCGGTACTGACCGGCAAAGGTCGTATTCTGGGCATCTTCCCCCACAGCGCTGCTGCGCAGGGCCAAAAGCACGCCCTCCCCCTCGCTTGCCACCAGGGCTTGTGTGGACTCCTCTATGGCTTCTCGCAGATCCTCTGGCAGCGGCGCCTGCATAATGGCTGCCTGTAATTCCTGAGACAGCCGCATGGCCTCATCAAGGCTGGACATATCGCAGGCCTGCATCTTCTCGCGCACAAGGTCAAAGAGACCGTTGGTCCGCATAAAATGCTCGTAGGCGCTGACGGTGACGGCAAAACCCGCAGGTACGGGCAATCCGACATTGGCTGCGATTTCCCCGAGATTGGCCATTTTGCCGCCCACAACGCCACTATGATCAAGACGGATCTCAGAAAGCGGCAGGATAAGCGGAGCATCGGGCCTTGCACTAGGCGTTTCGCCAATGGCCAGAAGATCTTCAATTGTCTCCCGGATTCGCGCGTACGCCGGGCCAAGCTCCGCATAGGCCCCGCCTGAAAGCGCAATTAACGACTCCACCATCTGGCCCACAGCCGTGCAGATCTTCTGGCCCTGGGCCCGCACATAGTCGGAAGCAAAAGGCTTTTTGCCCTGGAGATGCACCTCAAGGTCGCTCATCAGCTCAAGAGCTGTCTTATTGATGGAAAGCAGACGACGAAACTGACTGCAGCGCTGCACGATCTTTTGGCGCAGTGCCTCTTCCCGTTCTCTGCTTTTCCTCTCCTCCTCAGGATCGCGACTTTTCAGGAGCGAAAAAAAACGTCCGAGTATACCCATGCTATTCAGCCGATTTGGTCGCTTCTTCCATTTTGACGATGAGTTCGCCAATGGGTACAGGTTTCAGCATATAGTCAAAGGCTCCCAGTTCCAGTCCTTCCATAGCCACACCGACGGCCGCATGCCCTGTGAGCAAAATCACAGGAACTTGCGGGGCCAGTTTTTTCATATTGCGCAGTGTCTCAAGACCATCCATGCCCGGCATGCGCACATCCATGACCACGACCTTAAAGGGCGTATTGGCGGTCATGGACGCTTCCACCTGCTGCAGGGCCGACTGGCCGTCACTGGCCGTCACAACTTCCAGGCCCCTGCGGGAGAGCCGTTTTTCCATCAGTTCCAAAAATTCTACTTCATCATCCACGATCAGCACACGCATACGCGCTCCTTGTACCCTCATGCCCTGCGGCATGCCAAAAGTCGGTTATTTGGCCGGTTTTTCCGTAAAGTCTGCCTCAAGGGGTAAAACAGGCGGTTCATGAGGCAGAGAAATGGTAAACACGGTTCCCTTGCCAATGGTACTTTCCACATTGATGTGCCCGCCGAGCTTCTCGAGAATGGAGAAGCAGATGGCCAGACCAAGACCTGTGCCTTCCCCCACTTTCTTGGTGGTAAAGAAGGGATCAAAAATGCGCTGACGCGTGGCCTCATCCATGCCTGGACCATTATCGGCAATGACGATGGCGACCCCTTCGCCTTCCTTGCGCGTGGCAATGCGCACCTCGCCATTGCGGCCAATGGCATCGAGGGCATTGTCAATGATATTGATGAGCACCTGCTCAAGCTGCGACGGATCACTGTAGACCACAGGCAGCGCCGCATCAAACTCCCGGGTCAGGGTAATATTGCGGTTTGTGGCCTCGGCTCTGAGCATTTCACAGGCGTCCTCTGCCAGGGAATTGAGCAAAACTTCTGTTCGGCCTGGATTCATACGCCGACCAAAGCCAAGCATACGCTGGGTTATCCCCTTGGCGCGCTTGACATGGTCTTCAATTTTCACACAGCTCTGCAAGATCTCCTGATAATTCTTCACCGTCTCAGGAGATTCCTCATCCAGAAGATCACGAATCCAGCCGGCGTTTTCCTGGATGAGCATTAACGGATTATTCACCTCATGGGCGACGCCTGCGGCCATCTTCCCAAGAGCCGCCATTTTGCTTGACTGCAGCATGCGCGCATCAATCTGCTTTTTCTGGGCATCGCTCACCTGCAGCTGCCCGATGATGCGACGTGTACAGAAAAAGGCGCCCACAATGATCACAAGGGAACCGACCACAAGAAAGAGCATAATCAGGCTCTGCAGCTGATGCAGGCTGGTCAGGCTCTCATAGGCATCATCGACCACAACGAGAATCCAGGGCATGGTCGAAAGCGGCATGATTGCCCCCTGCAGCCAGCGGTCCTTATGGGCTGTATCCTGAATGGGGAACAAAAAGATGCGCTGGGAGGAACGCTGATAGTCTGGCAAAACAAAGGTTTCCATCATTTTGCCATGGTAGAGGGAATCGGTCTGCAAAACACCCTGCTGATTGACGAGAAAGGCCTCGGCATGCGTGCCTGAATACTCCCGCTGCAAAAGCGCCTGCAAAACCTCCATGTCGATGGTGGCGCGCAGGATAAAACTTTTGCCACCGGCATGGCGCAGCACAGCGATAATGAAGTGCGGAATCTTACGCAGACCAAGAAAGACGTCTGTCACCACAACACCCTTGCGCTGCACTTCACTAAACCATTCGGCCTTGGCGTAATTGGCGCTTTTGAGATCAAAAGGCCCCACATAGGCAATATGCTGACCATCCATGCCGATAATGCCCATATCCACAAATGAGGCACTATTATTCTGCATCACACTGAAGAGCTGGCTGAGGCGCCCGGCATCGGTCAGCTCTTCATAGGAGTGGGTAAAGGCCATGGTCCTGATCTGGGCGATACGTTCAGCCAGAAACGTATCCAGGGCACGGCGCTTACTGCTTGTCACAGCCTCCAGACCGGCGCTGATCTTCTCCCCGTAAATGGCATCAATATGTCGCAGCGAAAAGACGCCCAGAACAATGAGAGGAGTCAGAGACAGCAGAAGAAAGGTGAAGAGAATGCGCCAGAAAAAGCCACGGTAGGCGGGAGCCTGGTCTGAAGACATGGACATAGCATATTTCCGCGTTAAAGATTGAGTGCCTTGCCTGTGAAAAGGCTGCGGCAGTCAGAGATCATGGCATCATGGCGCTGCTGCACCTGAGTGCGGTCCTGCATGATCATGTCGAGCTGGCGCGTATGAATGGTCAGATAGCCGCAGACATAGAGGAACTGTATGCCCTCTTCCTGACTGACGCCCTCAATACGCGCGACCAAGGCGTCATTGGCCAGCTGTGAGGCAAAACCGAATTCCCAGAGTATCTCCGAGACGAAACGAACACGCAGCATACGCCGTTCGATATCCGCAGCCCCGCCACGCAGCTGGAAGACAATGGAATTCTCACGGCTGCGCTCACCAAGATTGGCTTCCACCGAGACAAAATGAAAACCAAAACGTGAGTGCAAACTCGCATAATCGCGACTGATGAGAAAATAATTTTTCTCGGAAAAATAGCTGGTCTGCGCGGACGGCTCGAGATTGGGATTGGCTGTGGCCTCAAAGAGCACAGAGAGGAAGCCCTTGCCGTCCACAGGCGGCGGTCCCTCCCAGGGAAAGGCGTTCATGCCGCGCCACAGGGCGGCCATGGGCACGGAACAGATCTCGCTGATATCGATAAAGGGCCCCTTGGGGGTTGTGGCAAAACCATTGCTCAAATTGACCACCCAAAACTGCTTGGGGACCTCATCCACCAGCTGTTTGACGCGGGTCGGCGCGTATTTTTTGGCCGCTCCCAGGGAGAACATGGCAGAAACAGCTCTTTCGTGGCAGAAACGGGCAATATCATGGTAGGTTCTGCAATTTCTGCTGCGAAAATCAACACTGTCCACATCCATGGTAAAGGGCAGGATACGTTCGGCGGCATGCTGCAAAAGATGCCAGACAGGGCTGCCCACCATGTGATCACACGGTTTGGAGACCCCTTCCAGAAGTTCTTTGCAGTGGCCGGCATAGACGGCTTTCTGATCCACACAGAGGGTCACTTCCTGTCCGTAGGTCAGTCGGCTCATGGCATCTTGCATGCCAAAAAGCGCAGGTTTGCCAAATTCTCGGGCAAGGGACCCGAGCCGTGAACCAAGCACGCCTTTCTCGGCAATAATACCGGCTGCCCGGTCTATGATGGAAACCCAGGTGTACTGATCATCGGGCACAACGAGAATGCCACCTGGAGGAAAGTGCCGGACATCCTCCCAGGAACGCGCAATGATCACGCGTCCGGATACGCGACCAAGACTCACAGCCATGCCGCCTGCAAGGAGAAGTTCGGCATCGCTCTGATTGTGGGGATAGTGCTGCGGCTCCTCAATATGCAAAGGACGGGCAAGCAGGATCATGAGATCCTCCTTACGCGTCATCACAAAGGTCAAAGAAAGCGGCCAGTGGCGATCCAGGGCGACCTTGCGGGCAAAGTCCGCGATCTTGGCCGTGCGTTCGGGGGTAAGGAGCATACGCGGTGCCTGAGGGGCATCCGGGGAGACGTGCTCTGTGCCATCGTGACTGTTCAAGGTCACAGTTTCCACAGGCAGAGTGGAATACTCCATCTCCTGCGGAAGACCCGCACAGGCATAGAGCGTCAAGGTTCGACCCTCAGGATCAAGGGGGGTGCCTGTATGGGCAAGACCGCCAATCATGGGCTCTTCCACAGCCAGACAGGCTACGCAGTAGCCGGCATCACAGTCTGTCAGGCCTCTTGCCCGGCGATAAATGAGTGCCTGGGCACGATATTTGCGAGCAAGGGTGACCACAAGGGCATGGAGAATTTCCTCATCCGATGCCGCAAGCGACACCGCAGGCCCCCAGAGCAGAAGGCCCGGATCGCGCATATCCCCTGCCTTATGCTCATCCGACAGCACAGGCCAAAGCCTTCCGCGCAAAAGCAATCGCCAGTTGCCACCGCTCAGACGCCCACGCAGGGCGTGAATTTCGCTGAGCACACAGTTTCTGACCTCATCGGGCAATTCCTTGTTTTCAATGAATGAGCCCAACGTCTCCGAGAGTTTGGCCAGATGCAGCGGAGCGTAGCCTCCGGCCGCCTGTGTACGGCGGGCAAGCTCCTTGAGAAGATCCCCCTGGCCGTAAAAATGCTGACACGCTGTCTGGGTGAGCACAAAGCCCTGAGGCACATTGTTGGGGAAATGCACACGCAGCTTTTCCAGCCGTGCTGTTGCCGGATCAATGAGATGCAGACGCAAAGCATCGTCC
This sequence comes from Desulfovibrio sp., assembly GCA_017528345.1. Classification (GTDB taxonomy): domain Bacteria; phylum Desulfobacterota; class Desulfovibrionia; order Desulfovibrionales; family Desulfovibrionaceae; genus Desulfovibrio. The sequence goes on along the minus strand of JAFXOX010000053.1, from coordinate 26,855 downwards.
AGAGAGCCTGTGCCAAGGGCAATACAGAGCGGCCCCACAGGACAGATGGACTCGGGATAGACAAAGCCTGCGACCTCTTTCTGGAGAAGGTCAAAACGCGCCTTAAGATTGGCACAGGGCTCAGCATCAAGACGCTCCAGGTGGTGAATGCACTGAAAAACCTGTGTTGCCACCGAGCAGCAGAGCTCATGCACTCTGTAGAGACCAAAAGGATGATCACAGCAGAGTGTGTACTCGACATCGGTCATGGTCTCCTGAAATTTATTCCACGATTTGAGAAAGAGCTTGAAGATATGATGGCGCATGGCAAAGACGCGCTCCGCATCATTGCCGCCTGTCTCTTCTTGCTTTTTCCGAAAACGCTGCAAAAGGCCTGAAAAGATCATCACGCATCGGCACTCCTCTCCAGGGCTCGCGTGAGAGAAAATGCCGCCTCCCTTGCTTGCGCAGAAAAGCCATGGCGCAGACGGCCCCCGACGCCCGGAGCTGTCCCTTGCCTGCGCCCTATCAGCCTAACGTGGGGCTACCTTAGGGGGAACTTTCCCCTGAGACACCGCAGCCTTGCCACTCCGCACCGGCTGCTCCGGCACATGTGCCAGAGCCCGCATTTTTTCCATACTCTCTTCCACACTCTGCGGATCCCCCACATCCTGACAGAGAAAGGCATTGATCGCCGGCATATTCTCGATGGCCTCGTCGATTTCGGGATTGCTCCCCTTACTGTAGGCCCCGATATTGACCATGTCCTCCACCTTACGAAAGGTGCTCATCTGTCTGGTCACAGATCGACCAGCCAGAACATCTGCTTTCTCACAGATTTCCGAACGCAGACGGCTGATGGAACGCAAAACGTCAATAGCCGGAAAATGGCCCTGATCGGCCAGATCCCGCGTCAGGACAATATGTCCGTCCAGAATGGAACGCACGGCATCGGCGATGGGCTCGTTGAAATCGTCACCATCCACAAGGACGGTATAAATGCCTGTGATGGTTCCCTTTTCAGAACGACCGGCCCGCTCCAAAAGCTTGGGCAGCTGCGAAAAAACCGATGGCGTATAGCCCTTGGTGGTCGGCGGCTCTCCCACAGCCAGGCCGATCTCTCGGCTGGCCATGGCAAAACGCGTGACCGAATCCATCATCAGCAAAACATCCATGCCCTTATCCCTGAAATACTCCGCAACTGCAGTCGCGGCATAGGCCGCACGCATTCGGACAAGGGGCGACTGGTCAGAAGTCGCGATCACAAGGACACTGCGCGCCATCCCCTCAGGGCCCAGATCCCGTTCCATGAATTCCACAACCTCGCGGCCACGTTCACCGATCAAGGCAATGACATTCACGTCAGCTCTCGTGTAGCGGGCCATCATGCCCATAAGTGTGGATTTGCCAACGCCGCTGCCGGCCATGATGCCCACACGCTGCCCCTTGCCCAAGGTAATGAGACTATTGATGGCACGCACGCCAACATCGAGAATATCAGTAATGCGAGGCCGCTGCAAAGGACTTGGGGGATCGGTGTAGAGAGGGGCCAGTTCAGGATGCCACTGCTCACGGGCCTGCACGACCCAAGCCGGCACAAAGGGCTTCTGGGCCTCCATCTGGGCTTGAAAGCTGGTCTGACTGGAAGATGAGGCTGTAAGGGGAGAGGTGCAGATTTCGGCACTGACGGGAGGGCCGGCATCCAGGGGGGTACCAAAGGCATCAAAGGCGCGGCCCAAAAGTTCGGGGCCTACGGGGAAAACCGGCGGAAGACTGGTATTGCGGATACGGCTGCCAGGGCGAATACCGCGCATATCACCATAGGGCATAAAAAGGAGATTGCCATCGCGAAAGCCCACAACCTCAGCTGCGATGCCTTCATCACTTGCGTCAGGCAACATGTGACAGACTGCCCCCAGCGGTGCACGCAGACCTGACCCTTCAGCCACCAGCCCCACAACTTTGTTCACCTTGCCATAGAGCCTAACGGGATTGCTGTTTGTCAATATATTACAACAGGCTCGCGGATCAAGTTGCATGACCTACTTCCTCAGGATGCCTGCTGATCAGAGAGAAATCCACCATGCTCAAGAACCTCATGCTCTTCGTCGTGACTGACCGGAAAAAGCTCTTCCTCAAGTTCGGCAAGACTTGGAAGATCTGCGGTGGAAACCTCAAGCGCCCCTGACGATGCCGCCTGCGGATCCGGCAAAAGATCCTCCTCAAGAGCTCCGAGATCTGGAACTTGCGCAGTAGACTGAGATTCTGGTGGCTGGACTTCTGCCGGCTGAGGAGCAGCCGGACGGGGTTGCGGAGGTGTGGGTTGAGGCGCAGGTCTTGTTGGGGCTTGCGCTGCCTCGGTCTTTGTCTCCGCGGCCTTGGGGCTGATTTCCTGGGGTTTTACAGGAGCTGGCTTGGGCTGTGCAGGCGGAGGCGCTGCAGGCTTTTCCGCTGCGAGGGCCGCAGGCTTTGGCTGAGGCGCATCTTTCTCTTCGGAAACAGCTTCAGGCTTTGGCTCTTCTTCCCGTGCCGAAAAAGCTCTGGCACAGACTTCGACCTCATTGTGCAGGGCCTCCTGCGCCGCATTTTCGGCTTCACGCACAGGTAGCGCCAGATGCGTCATAATGGAGTCCACAAGCTCCTGAAAATTTTCTCTGCGCAGATCGACGCTGCCGCTGCCGCTTTCGGCCACAAGCCCGCCACGGGCAATGCTGTCATCGCCGTTGACAATCCACTGTTTGAGCTCAGGCGCCTTTTCCCGTGCGGCTCTGAACATATCACTGACAAGGCTCTCGTCTTCAGGATTAACTCTGAGGGAGACCACCTCACGCTCTTCCAGGAGATTGACGGCCTCAAGAACAAGCCCTTTGAGAATGCGCTCATGCTCCTCCTGCAGAAAAAAACCTGTGGCAGCCTGTACCGCCACACGCACAAGTTCTGCCAGATCGTCCCGCCAGTAGTCGGTGATACTGCGCACCTGCCCTTCCACAGCACGCAGAAGCTGAGCCAGTTCATTGCCCATATCGGCGCGAAATTCTTTGAGCTCCGCGCCGGCCTGATCCATACCTTCCTGAAAGCCTTCATCGTGGGCCTGATTTTTGATCTGCACAGCGGCTTCACGCTCGGCCTGGGCCTTGGCAAGCTCTGCGGCAGCCTGATTGCGCATCTGTTCAGCCTCGGCGCGAATGCCCGCAATCTCTTTGAGCATGGCCTCGCGCGAGCCGGCTATTTCCGCCTCAGCCTCGGCAAGGACTTTCTGGCGCTCGGCATAGGCCTCACCCAGGATCTCACGCGCCCGGTCGGCCGCACGCTTGCGCACCCGTTCCACATACTCCGCCTGCAGATCCTTCTGCTGGCGTTCCCTGAGAACTGGCTCCTGCATGGCATCCAGCTGCTCCATGGTGGCCTCGCGGTCGCCCATGAAGATGGTGCCCCATTTTTTGCGCAATTGTTCCGATGCCATTGTTGCCACAATCCAACATAAAGCGAAAGCCTGAGACGCTACATGGCAGGATCCCAGCACCCACCACACACACAAAAAAAACAGCGCTCAGACAGCCACGGGCACTGAAAGCCCCTAGACAAACACTTCGCCGGCTCCCCGGCTGACCACCAGCTTGTTTTCACTTTCAAGCTTGCGCACGATCTTGACAATATTCTGCTGCGCCGCTTCCACGTCGCTGAGTTTCGTCGGCCCCATAAATTCCAGCTCCTCGCGGATCATATTGCCGGCACGCTCACTCATATTGGAGAGGAACTTCTCCTTGAGCTCGTCGCTTGCCCCCTTCAGGGCCAGCGTCAGATCCTCATTGGAGACACTCTTGAGCAGCTCACGCACACCCTTATCGTCAATATGCTTGCAGTCCTCAAAGACAAACATCAGGTTGCGGATATCTTCGGCCATCTGCGTGGAATCTTCCTCGATTTCCGTGAGAATTTCCTCGCCCGTTGCCCTGTCGACAGCATTGAGGATCTCAGCCACTGACTGCACGCCACCGACCTTCTTGCCCTCCTTGCCACCCATGGCGATAAGCTGGCTGGTCAGAACCTTGTCGACTTCAAGCAGCATATCTTCCGGCACGCTTTCCAGCTTGGCCAGACGTGTCAACACTTCCGCCCGAACACTGGCCGGCAGATTCGAAAGCAGACTTGCCGCTTGATCGGAGGAAAGATGCCCCATAATCAAAGCCAGGGTCTGCGGGTGCTCATTGCGCAGAATCTGGGACAAAAGACGCGGACTTGCCTGAGAGAGCTCCCGGAAGGGTTCCTGCCCGGTTTCCAGGCTCAGAGAGTCCATGACATATTTGGCAGTCTCAGGATCGAGATTTTTGACCAGCATGCGCTTGGCCGTTTCACTGCCGCCTGAAATCATGTCCACGCCTTCCGTCAGGGATTCGTGGAATTCCCGCAGCACTTCCTCCACCGTTTCCCGTGGCACAGGCTCAAGTTCCACAATGGCTTTGGACACTTCGGCAATTTCCTGCCGTTCCATACGTTTGAAGACATCGGCCGTAAACTTGTCGCCCATGGCCAGAAGAAGCACTGCTGTGCGTTGATGGCCGGTAAGCTCCATTACTCAACTCCTTTTCGCCTGCTTCTCATCTCAGTCTTCGGCCCTCAGCCACCGTCTGATCAGACGCACCACCTGATCCATATGCTGCTCGGTGATGCGCAAAAGACGGAGTTTCAAATCTTCCACACGTTTATTGGTCTCTGCCCGCTCCCGACGCTGAGCCCGCAATTCCTCAAGGGAGGGGGCGTTCTCGGCTGCCTGTCCCAAACTCTTAGGCTTTTGCTGTGCCATCTTCTTTCATCCATCCCCGCAAGAGCAGGACGACTTGCTCCATATGATTGTCGGAAAGCGTGAAGATGTGCGCTTTCAGAGCCTCAATATCCTTGAAGTAGAGCTCTTCCATATCGTCTTCCTGACCTGCCTCGACCTCGCCTTCTTCCTCACCTTCAGGTTTGGTGGCGGCTTCTTCCAGCGCCTCGTAGAGGGCCAGTTGTTCTTCCGCGGCAGGCAGTCCTTCCAGGCCTTCCACCATTTCCCCGGCCTCGACCTTGGGTCGGATGAGCGCAAGGACCACGGGCCGCACAATGAGCATAAGGAAGAGAAAGGCCAGAAGCGCATTGAGCAGGGGCTTGCCCAGACGCTCGGCATAGTCGGCCAAAACATCGGCGGCATTGGGATCCTGCGGCGGTTCAGAATCGGTAAAGGGCGCGCTGCTCACCTCCAGAGCGTCACCGCGCTTTTCGTCAATGCCGACGGCATTGGAGACCAGCTGGCGCACCTGCTTCAATTCCTCATCCTTGCGCGGCACAAACTGCCAGACACCATCGACCTTGTTGTAGGTACCGTCGATGATAACAGCAACTGTCAGGCGGCGCAAATCACCGACATTGGAGACAATATGCTGCTCTTCCTTATTGACTTCATAGTTGGTGGTTCTTGTCTCGCGTGAGCCATTCTGATCGGAGACCGAACCGGTAATGCCATCGCCGCGGAAATTGGCATCCGGGGCGCCGGCTTCAAGATTGGCCCGACCCTGCTGACTTTCTTCACTGCGCTGTTCACTGCGCACCGCGGTCTTCTCGGGATCATAGAGTTCCCGATGGATAGTCTTCTGACTGTAGTCCATCTCCACATTGACCTTGGCAATGACACGCCCAGGACCAAAGATGGGCTGCAGAAGTTCCTCAATGCGCCGCTCCAGATGGCGCTGCATCTGCAGGCGGCGTTCCATCTGGGTCTGACTGGTTCCCGAGAGATCATCTTCTTCGGGCTTGTAGAGGACCTTACCGGAATTGTCGCTCAGAGAGACATGCTGCTTATCCAGGCCTTCCACAGACATTACCATCAAATTGATGATCGCCTGAATCTGCTTGGGATCAAGGGAGCTGCCGGCATTGGTCAGATTCAAAACCACAGAGGCCGAAGGCGATTGCCGCTCTTCAACAAAGAGGGATCTCTGGGGAATGACAAGGTGAACGCGGGCACTTTCAATGCCCGGAAATTCACTGATGGTCCGCGCCAGTTCCCCCTGCAGGGCCCGTGTATAGTTGATTTTCTGCACAAAGTCGGTCTGACCGACCTTGACCTTGTCAAAGATTTCAAAGCCAATTCCCTGACCGACCAAGCCGCCCTCACCGGCGATCTTGATGCGCTGATCGTAGACCACTTCCTTGGGCACGAGAATGGTCGCCCCGTTGTCCACAAGCTGATAGGGCACCTTGTCACCCTGCAGGGCTTTGACCACCCGGCTGGCATCTTCAGGGCCAAGATTGGTATAAAGCACTTTATATTCGGTGCGGCCCATCCAAACAGAAAGCCCGATGAGCAGTGCCAGAACCAGGGCAAGACCACCGGCAATGGCTATGCGCTGCCACATCTTTAAGGAACTGTAGATGCCCTTGGTCCTGTCAACAATTTTCTGAGCAAGCGGATGCATACGAAACCCTCTGACATTTGGCTTTGTCGTAAAATAGCTAATGCCGAGTGAAAAAGCAAATTATGTACCAGATCATGCCCGTGCTGAGAGGCTCAGCATTTCTGAAGACAGGTTAAAGGTGGGCATGCCATTGACAAGTTTCTGACAAAAAAAAACCTCGTATGATGGAGGGCATACGAGGCTTTTTCTGGGCACTGAAGTGCCAGAGGTACATCAGAACGTCATCTTGGAAATTTCCTTATAGGCCTCAAGGACTTTGCTGCGCACGGCGCTTGTCATTTTCATGGCAAGGCTGGATTTCTGCATGGTGATCATCAGTTCGTGCACATTCTGGGTGCGGCCTGAAGCAAAATCATCAATGGCCTGAGCTTTGGCCTTCTGCAATTCATTGACTCTATTCAGGGAATCAGCCACGGTGTCCATGAAGCCATTTCTCGGAACAACCGGCACATGGCGCTGATCGGGATAGCTGATAAAATCAGCCTGAGCTCCGAAACCGTCTCCCCTGTCCACACTGTCACGTACAAGTGTCTGATCCAGGGTCTTGGCGAAAAGATTCTCGCGAGATACGGAATTGCCCTGCTTCAGGCTACCGTCAACACGGTTAAAATGCTGAAGGGCTTCACTATATGCTCTGTAGCCGACGGATTGAATACTCATGGCTGTGCTCCTCGTTAACATCCTGTATCGAGAAAAGCAAAGTCTGTGCCAATCCGTAAAAACCCTGAACTGTCGCAGCTATTCTCAGATATTGCACCCCGCTCCCAGGGGGATAACAGGTTTTTGACACAAATGGGGGCCCACAGACGTGCGCCCCGCTCTCACAACTCTGTCAGATTTTTGACATCATTTATTTGCCAATTTCCAGGGCCTTGGTATACATACCCTTGATGCATTCCACAGTCGTCACATTGGCTTCGTAATTGCGCTGGGCTGTCATAAGATTGGCCATTTCCTCGACCACATTGATATCCGGATAATAGACATAGCCTTCCTTGTTGGCATCGGGATGGCTCGGCTCATAGACGGCACGCAAGGGCCGTCTGTCCTGGATAATGCCCATGACGCGTACCCCCTGCACTTCGCGATCCAGGGCTCCACGCATGTGTACGGAAAAGGGATCATCCACGGGTGTTGCCGCCTGCACCACGGTTCTGCGGCGGTAGGGACCGCCGTGAGGGGTACGCGTGGTCTTGGCATTGGCCAGATTCATGGCAATGGTGTTGATGCGAGTTCTATCGGCACTCAGGCCTGACGCACTGATATCAAGAGCTGTCATAAAGTCCATGATCTGCCTCCTAGCTCTGCTTGCCATCCATAATCACAGTACTGATGCCTTCAAAAGACTTGGTCATGATCTGTGTCAGCGCTGAATACTGGAGATTGACCTTGGCGAGCTTGGCCATTTCCTTGTCAAGGTTGACCCGGTCTTCACCGTGGATCTGGCGCGGCTTGAACTGCTTTTCCCATTCAGGGCCGAAGGTTTCCGGATTAAAGGCCACCGGCATGTGCCCCTGCTGGGTCAGTGTCATACGCCCACGTTGATCAAGGCCCATGGCGGCCTGCAGTTCCTTTTCAAATTCCAGCTCACGCGGCTTGTAATTGGGCGTCTCAATATTGGCAAGATTGCCTGTGATGACATTCTGACGCTGCAGCTGCATGTCCAAAACCCGTCCCACAAGGCCGATCTGACTGCTAAATAACGTTTTCATGACGCACTCCTTGGTCGCCGTTCCTAACTCTTGTCATGCCAACTGCAATTTGCATACCAATGTCTGCAAAAGCTTGTCCACGCGGGGATTTACAGACAAGGCACAGGCAGGAACGCCGCAGGAGGGGGCAGCAGGGATGCCTCAAAAACTGAGAAAATGCAGAACAATGTCGGGAAAAAGTCAGAGAGGCCAAAAGCCAGAACACTATCGGACAAGCATCTGTGGCTCAGTGATGCCGAGATTTTTAAGACGCAGAAAAATTTCGGCGCAGGCTCTGGCATCGGAAGCGGCATGGTGGTGTTGCAGAGGAATGGAAAAATAGCGGCAGACGGCATCAAGAGAACGCGAGGGGATATCCCGCAGGGCCTTGCGTGCGCCCTTGAGCGTACATAAAAACGGCACATCACAGGCCGGCAGGTCCGCATAGCGCAGACAGGCCGCAAGCACTCTGCGGTCAAAGCTCGCATTGTGGGCGAGAAAATAGTCAACGCCCTGGCAGAAGGAAGCTATTTCATCCCACTTTTCGGCAAAGGTCGGAGCATCCTTGAGATCCTGCCAGGTCAGGCCGTGAATCTCTGAAAAAAGCACACGCTGACTTGGGGGCTTTAACAGCGTATAGTACGACGTACAAAGGCAACCGGCTTCAATGCGGGTGAGGCCGACCGCACAGGCACTATTGCCTTCGCGGCCGGATGTCTCAAAATCAATGGCCACACAGACCTGGCCTGTCATGTCAGCTTTTGGCATGAGCCAAGGCCTCACGCAGCCGATCAGCAATATAGGCCTGCATTGCTGGATCGTGCTCCTCATAATTGAAGCAGCAGGCATCTTCGCCGAGCAGTCCCTTGGGCACAAAATCCCCTCTTTCGTCGGGATCACTGACCATGTCGGCATAAAAACAGACAGAAAGCCAGCGCTGTTCGGGATCATCGTCTATGACATCCATCAGCACAAAGAGCTCACGCTTTTTCTGTGCTGCGTGCGCCGCCCGCAGAGAATAGCTGATCTTGGGCCTGGCCTTAAACGCAAAACGCACACCAGGCTCTGTCAGAAGCTCGCGAAAAGCCAAAAGCGCGGTTTTGGCCTGAAGGGGATCGGTCTGCCAAGCCGCTACAAAATCTTCCCATGTCTCTGCCATAGTTTTCTCCTCAACGAGACCACTGCCAGGGCGGGGTTTCCAGTTCAAGACTCCAGATACCCTTGCGCTGCGTCACGGCACGGTGTTCGACAATATACCAACGTCTGCAATAGGAACTCTTGCAGGTCTGCCTGTCCACCCAGGCCAATCCCTCATCCACGAGGCCGTAGTTTAAGGAGTGACCGGACACCTGCAGCAGCACTTCCTCAAGGCCTTCTTCGTTTTTCTCACCCACAGGCGAGATTTCCACTTCTTCATCCTTGCGCAGATATTTAAGCAGAAAGGCTCTCGCCTCCTTGCCAAAAGGCTGACGCAGAGAGGGCATATTGATGCCATACATCCTCACCACAGCATCGGCCTTCTGGGCTTTGGGCCAGTTGCTCACAGCAACAAGCCCATTGTCCTCCACCTTGAAGACAAAGGCCGTCCGGGCCTGGGCCGGGAGAACGAAAGAACTCACAAGAAGCGTGCAAGCCAGAACGTACAGCAGATATTTCATGGCAGCCTCAGTTTTCACACTGACAGAAAATCCATACCCCAAAAAGCGGTCAGAGTGTGTGACCTCAACGAGCCAAACACCCTTCAGCTACAAAAAAAGACCCGGCCATTCCCGACATTTGCTGCGGGAAAGGCAGAATTTCTGCATACCCTACAAAGACGCCTTTTTCAAGCAGAGGCAAAGCAAGCTTTCGCTAAGGCCACAAAAAAAGGGTCCAAAGGGACCCTTGGGGATAAAAATGAGGGCACTGCGCTAGTCAAGACACTCCCGCAGCGAGGAGACGCCGCAGGAATGCACCATACGCAGAGGAATATTGCGGGCACGAGCAACCTGCACTGCCTTGCGTTTGGCCTCATGGGAAATTTTATTGGTAAAGACGATCATGGCATCGGGATTGCCGATCTTCTCCACAAAATTCCGCTCATTGCGGCTGATGCAACGAAGACGAAAGCCACGTTCCTTGGCTGCGGCAATATACTCTGAACGCAATCTGTCCATGCCACCGATGAGTGTCACACACATAGTAACTCCGTACGGCTTAGGGTGAAAATCTCGATGGCACCATCTTATTTGAAAAAGATTTTCAAAGTCAAGATCTTTTTTACGCACGGCGCATTTTTTACTCTCCTGACCTATTTCCAGGCAGCCATAAAGTCCTGTGCCGTACCTCCCTCAGCAAGTGTGCGCAAAAGGGCGCTGCCAAAGACCACGGCATCGGGTCTCGCCTCAGGGGGAAGATCTGCAAGCTGTGATGGCTCCTTAAGCCCGAAGCCCAAAGCAATGGGCAGAGAAAAACACTGGCGTGCCCGTGCGAGGGTCTTGCCAAGTTCAGGGGGCAGTTCCTTTCTGGCCCCGGTCACGCCAAGGACGGAAACCACATAGACATAGCCTTGGCTGTGTGCGGCATACTCACGCATACGCTCGGAGGTGGTATTGGGGCCCACAAGGTCAATGAGGGTCAGCCCTTTGGCCGACAGGTAGTAGCGGAAGGATTGGGATTCCTCAAGAGGAAGATCCGGCACAATCACACCGTGGACCCCGGCTTCGCAGGCATCATTGGCAAAGGCCTCAAGCCCGTACTGCAAAAAAGGATTATAATAGCCCATGAGCACAAGACCTGCCCGCACAAGACCGCGCCGCTCCTTGAGCTCCTGGAGAATCTGGCGGAGATTGACGCCTTCACTTAAGGCCTGTCTTGATGCGGCCTCAACCACAGGGCCGTCGGCTACAGGATCGGAAAAAGGCACGCCGATCTCAATAATGTCTGCTCCGTTTTCATCAAGTTCCATGAGTGTCGGCCAAAAGGTCGCACGATCCGGAAAACCGGCTGTGAGAAAAGGAATCAGGGCTGACCGGCCCTGACTGTTGGCCATGCGGATTTTTTCTTCAAGGATATGCATCTTAGCCCTCGTTGAGTACTTTTTGGATGATCCCAAGGTCCTTGTCACCCCGGCCGGAAAGATTGACTAACACCGTCGAGCCACTGGCAAAGGCCTCGGCATGGTCAAAAACCCAGGCCAGAGCGTGGGAGGACTCAAGCGCCGGCAAAATGCCCTCGCTTGCCGAAAGCCGCAGAAAGGCCGAAACCACGTTGGCGTCCTTGACGAGCCCATAGCTGACCCGGCCGGTCTGCTGAAGATAGCTGTGCTCCGGGCCGACACCCGGATAATCAAGCCCTGCGGAAATGGAATGGGACGGTTCAATCTGGCCATCGAGATTCTGCAGGAGCATGGAATAGCTGCCATGCAGGACACCGGGGCTGCCCAGATTGAGCGGCGCCGAATTGAAGCAGCCTGGCTCACCGGTACCTGCGGCCTCAACACCGATCAGGCGTACGCTTGGCTCATCGAGATATTCGGCAAAAGCGCCAATGGCATTTGAACCGCCACCGACGCAGGCCACAATGGCATCTGGCAGTTTGCCGGTTTTTTCAAGCATCTGCGCTTTGGACTCGCGGCTGATGACGCGCTGAAATTCCTTGACGAGACTCGGAAAGGGATGGGGACCTGCTGCTGTGCCAAAGCAATAGTGGCTGTCGTTTTGATGACTGATCCAGTAGCGCAGCGTTTCATTGATGGCGTCTTTCAGGGTGCGGCTACCACTTTCCACAGCCACAACCTCAGCATGGAGAAGACGCATTCTCGCCACATTGGGTGCCTGCCGCTCCACATCTTCAGCGCCCATAAAAATACGGCAGCTCAGGCCGAGTCTGGCCGCTGCGGCTGCCGTCGCAACCCCGTGCTGACCGGCTCCTGTCTCGGCAATCAAGCAGGTCTTGCCCATATACTTGGCAAGCAGGGCCTGTCCCAGCGCATTATTGATCTTGTGGGCGCCTGTGTGCAAAAGATCCTCGCGCTTGAGCCAGAGATGAAAACCCAGTTCGCGGGAGAGCGTGGGGCAGAGCGTCACAGGTGTTGGCCTGCCCGCATACGAGGCAAGAAGATCTGTCAAATCCTTCTGAAAAGCCTCCGTGGGCAGGATTTCCTCCATAGCCCGTTCCACTTCCCGAAGTGGCGGCATCAGAAGCTCCGGCACAAAGCATCCACCGAATTCACCAAAATAGCCTTTTTTCATCAGATATTCAGCGTAAAAACCCCGTTCTCACTGACGGAGTGGAAACGCTGCCTCCATTATTGTTGAGAGTGATACAACAATTACTCAGCATAATGCGCGCGCACCATGGAAATGGCAGCCCGAATTTTGCGCTCATCCTTTCTGCCAGGGGCACTTTCCACCCCGGAATTGATGTCAAGACCGGCTGCATGACTTTCAAGGGCAGCTTCGAGCACATTACCCGGATGGAGACCGCCGGCCAGGAACCAGGGATGCGGTCCCTCAAGCCCCGCAAAATCCCCCCATTCTAGGCATTGGCCATGGCCTCCGCCGGCTGTACCGGCATCAAAGAGATAGTAGGCACAGCTTGTGGCATAGGTCTGCATGGCGGCATAGAGCTGCGCCTTATGGTGATAGCGTTCCGGCCAAAGCACTCTGATCACCCGCTCAGGCCCTATTCTGCGAGCGCAGTCCTCTGACTGTGCGCCATGCAGCTGGGCATAGTCAAGTCTGGCCGCCTGCATAATGGCACAGATCGTGTCTGCGTCCTCTTCCACAAAGACCCCTACCCGCCGCATGTTTCCGGTATCAACGCCTGCGACCCAGGCCGGATCAACCGCACGCGGACTTTTGGGATGAAAAATAAAACCACAAAAATCCGCACCGCAGGCCATGGCGCTCTGAGCATCCCGGCTGCGTGTGATACCACAGATTTTAATGAGCACGGTTGTCTCCTCCAAGAAGCTGTGTCAGCGCCTGACCGGGATTGCCGCTGGCCATGAGTGCCGTCCCAACCAGACAGGCGGAAAAACCCACCTCGGCGCATTCCTTAAGTTGCGCACAGGTCGCAATGCCACTGGCACAGATCCAGCGCTCCGAGGCCAGTGGCGGACACATACCGGCAAGGGCAAGCGGCGCTTTGGCATCCACAGAAAGACGCTCAAGATCCCGGGCATTGACCTGGATAATCCTGGCCCCGCTTTCTCTGGCCAAAGCCAGCTCCTGCCTGTCAAAAACCTCGACAACCGCACAGAGCCCCAGACGTTCAGCAAGTTCGCGCAGCGTACGCAATGTCCGCACATCCGGAGTCAGACGTACAATCAGAAGAATGGCCGAGGCCTGTGTTTGGGCTGTGGCATACACCTGCAGCGGATCAAAAAGAAAATCCTTACGTAGGATAGGAAGGGGTCTCTCAGACAAAACCCTGGCTGCACGATCAAGATAGCCAATCTGCCCGTCAAAATAGCGCTCCTCTGTCAGGATGGAAAGAGCTGAAGCGCCAGATCTGGCATAGGCAAGGGCGACATCCTCCACGGACAGACTATCACAAATTCTCCCCCGCGAGGGAGAGGCCCGTTTATACTCGGCAATGACGGCGGGAAGTCCCTGTTGCCAGGCAAGTGCCCCAAAGAAATCGGGCCTCACGATTTCCCCGCGCTCGGCAAGAAGCCCTGCCTTCCAGGCCTTCTGCAGCTGCCGGATTTCATCGGCTTTGGCCTCCCGAAAACGTTCAAGCTGCATCGAGCACTCTCCTTCCGACCCCTTCACGCACGGCATCACCTGCCCGCACCATGGCGGCCGCCAGATCCAGATCATCCTCCAGAAGATAGACGGCAAGCCCCACATTGAGCACAATCATGTCAAGCATGGGACTGGGTCCCTGCCCGGCCAGAAGTTCGCGCAAAACAGCGACAGCCTCACGCTTGGAATGCACCTCAAGGTCAGCCGGTGTACAGGGCTTGATGCCGTATGTCGCAGGATCAAGGGCAAGGGGTGTGGCCTTGCCGTCCCTGATTTCCATAATCTCGGCAGGCCCAAGGGGGGTTACCTCATCATAGATGCCTGCCCCGCACACTACCGCTGCCCGCTTTTGCCCAAGTTCCAACAAGGTATCTGTGACAAGCGGCAGTAGATCAGGGTGCCCAACACCAAGCAGGATATGCGTGGGCTTGGCCGGATTGATCAGAGGCCCCAGAATATTAAAGAGGGTGCGGATACCAAGCTCCTTGCGTACAGGCCCGATATTCTTGAAGGCCGGATGAAAGTTGGGGGCAAAGAGAAAGGAAAAATGCTTGTTGGCACAAAGCCTGCGGACCTCTTCAGGCTCCTTGACCAGGGGAAGCCCAAGCCCTTCAATGGCATCGGCACTGCCGCAGGTGGAAGAGACGGCACGGTTGCCGTGTTTGGTCACACAATAGCCCATGCCCGCAAGAATCAGCGAAGTGGCTGTGGAGCAGTTAAAGGAATGGCGTCCGTCGCCGCCTGTGCCCACCACATCGATATGCGGCCCCTCAATATCAATGGATATAGCCCGGGCCAGGGCCTGGCGCGTGGCTTCCGCAAGTTCAAGGGCAGACTCTCCTTTCATGCGCAGACCAAAGAGCAGACTTGCGGCCTGAGCCGGACTCAGCTCCCCGTCCATAAGCTCGGCAAAGGCCTTGGAGGCCATTGGCCGCGTCAGATGATGGCCCTGGGCGATTTCCTCGAGAATATCAGAGACCGTCATTTCCTTTTTGGGCTTCTGGGTCAGCTTCTGGGGGAAATTGGCCAAAAGCTGCATGCCCTCGGGGCTCAACACCGATTCCGGATGGAACTGTACCCCGGCCCAGGGTCTGTCCTTGTACTGCAGGGCCATGATTTCGCCGCGAGGGCCCCTCGCTGTGACCTCAAAGGGCAGATTCTTACCATCTCTGACAACCAGGGAATGATAGCGGCCGACCTTAAGCTGCTGCGGCAGATCCGAAAAAAGGCCATCGGCTGAGTGGGTAATATCCGACTGCTTGCCGTGCATGATCTCACTTGCCACATCAACGCTTGCTCCGCCAAAAAGCCCCAGCACCTGATGGCCGAGACAGACACCAAGCACCGGTACCGACGGCGCAAGGCGGCGCAAAAATTCCAGGCAGAGACCGGCATTTTCCGGGCGGCTCGGGCCGGGAGAAAGGCAGACCATCTCCAGATCCGGCGATGTTGCCAGATCAAGCAGGCGTTCATCGTCATTGTAGAGCACATAGGGTTCTCTGCCCAACGCATAAAAGGCCTGTACGAGATTATAGGTGAAAGAATCGTAATTATCGATGAGCAGAAACATCGTTTGCTTCCTTTGGCTGAAGGACAAGACGCATGATCGCCGACTTATTGCAGACTTCCTTCCATTCAAGTTCAGGATCCGAATCGTGGACTATGCCGCCACCGGCCTGCCAGTTGAGCACTCCCTGTCTGTGCCACATGCTGCGGATAGTAATGCCCATATCCAGGTTGACAGGCCCCTGATCCAGTCCGATCCAGCCGATGGAGCCGGCATAGGGGCCGCGGGATTGGCCTTCGATTTCCCGGATAATCTCCATGGCGCGAATCTTGGGCGCGCCTGAGACTGTGCCTGCCGGAAATGTCGCAGCCAGAACATCCAGCGCGTCAAAATCCTTGCGCAGTTTTGCCGTGACAGAACTTGTGAGATGCATGACGTGGGAAAAACGCTGAATCTGCATGTAGCGGTCCACATGGACACTGCCGGCAGAGGCAATGCGCCCCAGATCATTGCGCCCGAGATCCACAAGCATGACATGTTCAGCTCTTTCCTTGGGATCGTTCAGAAGTTCACCTGCCAAAAACTGATCTTCCCGCTCATCGCGCCCGCGCCTGCGGGTACCGGCAATGGGCGACAGCGTCAGCTGCCCGCTACTGCAGCGCACCATGACCTCAGGTGAGGACCCAAAAAGCACAAGATCCGGCAGATTCATATAAAACATATACGGAGAGGCATTGAGCCTGCGCATACGGCGATAGAGCTCAAAGGGATCGCCAGTATAGGGACAGCCAAAACGCACGCTCGGCACCACCTGAATGGCTTCACCGCAAGCAAGCATTGTCCGGATACGCCGAACCCAGTCCTGATAGCCGTCGGCATTGGGGCAGGCCTGGGCAAGCGACGCAGCCAGAGCCTGCTCGTCGACCTGACTTTCCTGCAGCTGGGGAAAATCCCGGCCACTGACCAGGGTTCTGTGACCGTTGAGACTGATCTGGCAGAGACGATTGTAGAGATGATCAAAGACAATGCAGGTTCCTGGCAGACAGAGTGTGCATTCAGCCTCATCCACAGGCATGGTTTTACGAAGCCGGGCATTGAAGAGGCTCGCCATACCAAAACCGAGATAGCCGTAGAGGGCCCTGGTGATGGGGGGAAGATCTGGAATGTTCTCAGGCGGCAAAAGCCTGATTGCCGCCATCAGTTGACGCAGAGCCGGCAAAAAGTCCTGTCCATCCAGGCATTTGAGAGCGTCCAGACGCTGATCATTGACATGTACGGCAAGCTTCCCCTGCTCGCAGCGCACAATGAGCACCATATCACAAACGAGCACACTGTAGCGGCCCCAACGCCCGTCCACCTCCGCACTTTCCAAGAGTATGCCGTGCCCGCCGGCCATGCCTTTAAACAGGCTGATGGGCGTATCCATATCCGCCGGAAGCCATCTGGCGGTCTGCTGCAAGTCTATCGGCTGCATATCCATGACAACCTCGCTAGTTCTCTGGCTGATAAACGACCACAAAAAAGGCCGCCTCGGGAGGAGACGGCCTTATCACACACCAATACGCTATGCGCATTTTTTACAGACGCACATCCCCCCGACGCAGTTGTCTGCGCCACCACGAAAAAGCAAAGGAGGAAAATGTACGGTTTGTCTTCATGGGTGCTTCTATAGCCAAAATCCGGCAATTTTGTCAAGAAAAAAAATGCGTTTTTTTGCCGAGAAAAATCTTGGCCTAGGCAGACGCAGTATAGCCGTGCTCGTATCATGTTTTCCGCAATTCAAGCGGATTTTCTTGACCTTGACATATGACGCAAAGGTCACTACTTTCCTATCATCACAACTATCTGCGAGGTTACGCATGCCTGAAAGCATTATCAAACGTGATGGTACTGTCGTCGATTTCGATTCCACAAAAATTCTCAACGCCATCACCAAGGCCAGCCAGGCGGTTAAAAACGAAGACATGTCGCCCACAGAGCTCGGCTTTGTCACGGAACGCGTCTGCCGTGCGCTGGATGCTCAGAATCTGCGCAATGTGGAAGAAATCCAGGATGTGGTGGAAAAGACGCTCATGCAGTTCGGCTATACCGAAACGGCCAAGGCCTATATTATCTACCGTTCGGAGCACACCAAACTGCGCAATGCCGAATCCTACCTCATGGACATCTATAAGACCCTAACCTTTTCACCGGCCATTGAGGAAGATATCAAGCGGGAAAACGCCAATATCGACGGTGATACGGCCATGGGGACTATGCTCAAATACGGCTCCGAAGGCTCCAAATTTTTCATCGACAATTATATTCTGCCCAAGGATGCCTCCTCCGGACATATCAACGGCGATATTCACATTCACGACAAAGATTTTTACATGCTCACGGAGACCTGCTGTCAGATCGACCTGCTCAAGCTCTTTAAAGATGGATTTTCCACAGGTCACGGTTTCCTGCGCGAGCCCAATTCCATTGAAAGCTATGCGGCCCTTGCCTGTATTGCCATTCAGGCCAATCAAAACGAAATGCACGGTGGCCAGAGTGTGCCGCATTTCGACTTTGCCATGGCGCCTGGGGTGCAGAAAACCTTCAGCAAGGAATACCGCCATGCCTTTGCCGCCTGTCTGCAGCTGAATCTTGGCATCAGCCGCGACGCTGCCAAGACAAAAACCAATGAGCTTTTGATCGCCTGTATGGTCACTCCGACCATGAGCAATGGCGACGCTGTCCGTCGGGGTCTGGACAAATATGTGCCCAGGGAGGACCACGACATTGCCCTCAAATGCCACGACTATGCCTACGATGAAGCCATCGTCAGCACAGACCGCCATGTCTATCAGGCCATGGAGGCCCTCATCCACAATCTCAATACCATGAATTCCAGGGCAGGTGCCCAGGTGCCCTTCAGCTCCATCAACTATGGCACCGATATCTCGCCCGAAGGCCGCATGGTCATGAAAAATCTCATGCTGGCCACGCAGGCAGGTTTGGGCAGTGGCGAGACCTCTATTTTTCCCGTGCAGATCTTCAAGGTCAAAGAAGGCGTCAACTATAATCCAGACGACCCCAACTACGACCTTTTCAAGCTTGCCATGGAAACCTCGGCCAAGCGTCTCTTTCCCAATTTCAGTTTCCTCGACGCACCCTTCAATAAAGAATTCTACAAAAAAGGTGACGTCAATTCGGAAGTGGCCTATATGGGCTGCCGCACACGCGTGCTGGGCAATGTCTACGATCCCACACGCAAAGTGACCTGTGGTCGCGGCAATTTGAGTTTCACCTCCATCAACCTGCCGCGCATCGGCATTGATGCCCATGGTGACGTGGATAAATTTTTTGAAATTCTCGATGAAAAAATCGAGCTCGTCTTCCGCCAGTTGCTCCACCGCTTCAAGATCCAAAGCAAACGCAAAGTCCGCAATTACCCTTTCCTCATGGGCAACGGGATTTGGATTGATTCGGATAAGCTCAACTGGGACGACAATATCGGCGAAATCTTAAAGCACGGAACCTTGACCACAGGTTTCATTGGTCTTGCAGAAGCTCTCAAAGCCCTCATTGGCGTTCATCACGGAGAAAGTGAGGAAGCGCAGAAACTTGGTCTGCGCATTGTGCAGCATATGCGTGATCGCTGTGATCAGGAAAGTGCTGCCCAGAAGCTGAATTTTACCCTCATCGGCACACCTGCAGAAAGTCTCAGTGGTCGTTTTGTGCCGCTGGACCGCGAGCGCTATGGCGTTATTGCCGGTGTGACAGACAGGGACTACTACACCAATTCCTTCCATGTGCCTGTCTACTTCCCCATCAAGGCTTTCAAAAAGATCGAAATCGAAGCGCCCTACCACACCATGACCAATGGCGGTCATATCACCTATGTGGAGCTCGATGGCGATACCAGCAAAAACCTGGAAGCCTTTGAAAGAATCATCCGCTTTATGCATGATCAGGGGGTTGGCTACGGCTCCATCAATCATCCTCTGGATCGTGATCCTGTCTGTGGCTACACAGGTGTCATCAATGATGTCTGTCCCCGCTGCGGACGACGTGAAGGAGAGGGGGTCAGCGAGGACAAGCTGCGTCTTCTGCGCCGCAAATATCACCATACGCCGCAAATGCGCTAGCTCGCAGGTGTCCCATGGCAGCGCAACTTACCCTTGCCGGTATTGAAGAAGAGTCCATCGTCGACGGACCCGGTCTGCGTTTTGTGCTCTTTACCCAAGGGTGCCCGCACCACTGCAAAGGCTGCCAGAACCCGCAGACCCACCCTTTTGAAGGCGGGCAAATCTATAGCCTTGAGGAGCTGCTCAAACGCTATGATGAGAATCCTCTGCTTGCAGGCATGACCTTTTCTGGCGGAGAGCCCTTTGCCCAGGCAGAGCCTCTCTCGGAGCTTGCGGCCTGCATCCATGCACGCGGGGGAACGGTTGTCACCTATACCGGCTATACCTATGAGGCGCTGCGCAGTGGCCATTGCCAAGCATGGGAGAAGCTCCTGCAGGCGACAGATCTTCTCATAGACGGTCCCTATGTGGAAGAACTGCGGGATCTTGATCTGCTTTTTCGGGGAAGCTCCAATCAGCGCCTTCTCGATAAAAAAAGCCGCGCCGAGCTGGATGCTCAAGGCGCGGCCGAAACAGAAAAAAACCCGGTCAGTCCTTGAAGGGCGAAAGCTTGCGTAAAGTGGCAATCACCGGTGGAAATTCTTTGAGCACATAGTCAATGTCTGCTTCTGTGGTGTAGCGTGAAAGGGACAGGCGCACTGAGCCATGGGCGTAGTTGAAGGGCACCTGCATGGCCCGCAGGACATGCGACGGCTCAAGGCTTCCGGAGGTGCAGGCTGAGCCTGAACTGGCACAGATGCCGCACCGATCAAGCATCAAAAGAATGGCTTCGCCTTCCACGTTTTTAAAGGATATATTGGTCGTATTGGGCAGTCTGTGGTCGGGATCACCGTTGACCCGACTCTGGGGAATACGTTGCAAAAGCCCTGCTTCCAAACGATCTCTGAGGGCAGCCACCTGCGTCTCTTCCTTGCCTATTCCCTCTGCTGCCAATTGTGCAGCGACTCCCAATCCGACAATATAGGGCACATTTTCTGTTCCGGCACGTCTGCCGCGCTCCTGATGCCCTCCCCGCAAAAATGGCCGAAAAATGAGGCCCTTACGGATATAGAGCACGCCAATCCCCTTGGGGGCATGGAGCTTGTGGCCGGACACAGAGAGCATGTCGATGGGCAGGCGCGTGACATCGATGTCGATTTTTCCAGCCGCCTGTACGGCATCGGTGTGAAAGAGGATGCCCTTCTCCTTGGCCATCTCAGCCATTCTGGCAATAGGAAAGAGATTGCCGGTTTCATTATTGGCAAACATCACAGAAACCAGGGCCGTATCTGGTGTCAGGGAAGACGCATAGGTCTCGAGATCGATACGTCCACGCTCATCGACAGGCAGCCGTGTCACCCGTAAGCCCTGTTGCTCCCAGTACTCAAGCACATTCAAAATGGCCGGGTGCTCCACACAACTTGTGACAATATGCCGCTTTTCCGGCTGCGTCATTACCGCTGACCAGATAGCGGTATTGTCGGATTCAGAGCCACAGGAGGTAAACAGGATTTCGCTAGGCTCTGCATGAAAAAGGGCGGCCACCTGTTCTCGTGCTTCAGCCACCTTTTTGCCCACCACACCGCCAAAGCTGTACATGCTCGAGGGATTGCCATAGTACTCGGAAAAATACGGCAGCATGGCCTCGCGAACTTCCGGGGCAATGGCGGATGTCGCATTATTGTCCAAATAGACCGTCTGCATTATTTGACCTCCACCACAATACCGTCTTCAATCTTTTCCCGAAACAAAGCCTGCGCTTTGCTGCGAAGCTCGTCCTGCTTTGCACTTTGCACCGCAAGCACCACCCGCAATCCATCCACATCCACAAGATCGACGCTTTCACCCGCTTGTAGTATCGGCTGGATATCGCCAGCCAAAACCTTGAACACAGCCTGCATACGCTGCACATTGGTCAGCGCAGGTTTTGCCGAGGGCTTTGCAGCCTCGTCATGCTTGCGGCCAAGTTCTGCGGCTAAAATCTCCGCAATCGTATCCCGACACTCCCCACAGGCTCCGCCTGCCTTGGTGTAGTCTGTGACCTCGTCAACCGTTGTCAGGGAATTCTCACGAATCGTGCGCCGTATCTGCGCATCAGTCACGCCAAAGCATTTACAGACAAGCCTGCCAATCTCCTGCGCATGCGGAACAGGCGGCTCCCCACGCCAGTTGCGAATGGCAGCCTCCAACGCCTCCTGTCCCATGACAGAGCAATGCATTTTCTCACGGGGAAGCCCACCCAGATGATCGACAATATCTTTATTGGTAAGCTTCAAAGCCTCATCCACAGGCATCCCAATCACCATGTCCGTCAAAACAGAGCTTGAAGCAATGGCACTGGCACAGCCAAAGGTCTCAAAACCGGCCTTTTCGATGATCCCTGCATCGCTGATCTTTAAGTAAAGACGCAAGGCATCCCCGCAGGCCAGGCTGCCCACTTCGCCCACAGCATTGGCATCCTGAAGAGGCCCTGCATTGTGGGGATGCAGAAAATGGTCATGAACCGCCTGGGTATAATCCCACATATGTTCCTCCTGGAATCTCCTGTCTGTCTCAATCAGCGATTGCAGCGATTTTCCGCGCAGATAGCAACGTATATGCTGCTCAAAATCCATCCAAAATGGACGTGTACTACAGATATGAGACCGCTTACATTCTTCTGGATTATCGAGACAAGACACCACAGATAATCCACCATCTAGTTGTAAAAAGATTGATTCTAATGATATAGCTTCTGGCGATTGCGCAAGAACATAGCCTCCGCCAACCCCACGTGCAGAACGAAAAATTTTCAATGGTTGCAATAAACGTACAATCTGTTCGAGATATCCCTGTGAGATACCTTCTTCTGCAGCCACATCACTCAATTTTACAACAGATTTTTGGAGCGCCAGGCGAAGCAAAAATCTCAAACCATAG
This sequence comes from Desulfovibrio sp., assembly GCA_017528345.1. Lineage (GTDB taxonomy): Bacteria > Desulfobacterota > Desulfovibrionia > Desulfovibrionales > Desulfovibrionaceae > Desulfovibrio. Next base: position 4,484 of record JAFXOX010000053.1, on the reverse strand, counting down.
CGTATTTTCGTAGAAAAATGCATATGATCAGTGTTTATAGATATGGACGATTGCAGGTAGGTATCGCACTCAAGCTAAACGGCGTCTCTTGATACACGTAAAAATTCAGCCAATTACTAAAAAAGAGGTGGGCATGTGCCCGCCAGCACATTGTTGGCACAGCATCCACATCGTCATCAGGATAATAATGTTTGGGGATATTGGGATTGATCCCCTTATTCAGATCACGATGGTATTCCATATCCAGAGTATCCCGATCATACTCTAGGTGACCGGTCATAAACACCTGACTGTGATCGCGATTTTCCACCATGGCAAGCCCGGCCTCACGTGAAGCTGCCAGAATACGCAGTTCAGGCACACGCAGGACATCCTCTGCCCGCACCTCAGTTTTACGGGAATGAGGTGCCGAAAAAAGATCGTCAAAGCCCCGAAAGAGCCGACACTCAGGATGTAAGACCTGATGCGTAAAAATACCGCTCACCTTTTCAGGCAGGAGATATTTCGGCACACGAAAGAAATGGTAGAGGGCGGCCTGGGCGGCCCAGCAAAGATACAGCGTTGAGTAGACGTGACGCCTGGAGAACTCCATGATGGTCTTCAGTTCATCCCAGTAGTCCACTTCCTCAAAGGGCAAATGCTCCACAGGTGCGCCTGTCACAATCATGCCGTCAAAACTGCTCTCGGCAATTTCCCCAAAGGTCTTATAAAAACGCTCCAGGTGCTTGACCGGCGTATTTTTGGACTCATGGGCCGCTGTCCGCAGAAGCGTGATATTGACCTGTATGGGGGTATTGCCCAAAAGCCGCAAAAGTTGCGTCTCTGTCGCAATCTTTGTGGGCATGAGATTGACGATGGCGATCTCCAGGGGACGAATATCCTGCGCCATGGCGCGGTCTGCGGTCATCACAAAGATATTCTCGTTCTCCAGAGCGAGCCTGGCCGGCAAATCTGTGGGAATTTTAATGGGCATGGCTGTCCTTTACGTTGAGCACAAATAACATAGTAATCTGATAGGTTTTGTCAAGACACAAATACGCCTCTTCCCCACCGCCATTTCGGCGACGTCCCTGGAAGAGGCGTATTCCTATTTGTCAAAGAGGATTTCCTCGTAATTCGGCAGTGCCCAGAGGTCATCGGGCACTCTGAGCTCCAGAGCGTCAGCGGCATCCCGGATTTTCTGCATAAGCGGCAAGACCTCGTTGCAGTAACCTGTGGCAACCTGCATCCTTTCAGAGCGCTCTTCCACAGCGCGTACTGTGGCATCCAATTCAGCCACGGTATCCTGCAACGTACGTAAATAGCCTGTGACCTCATCCAACGTCACGGTCTTATACTCCACACCAATATCGTGCATCCGCGCAGCCGTTAATGCCAGCTCACCCTGATAGCGCATAGCCGCAGGGAAGATGACGGTCCGGGCAAGACGGAGCACGAGCAGTGCCTCTGTGTGCACGGTTTTGCAGTACTGATCCAAGTAAATATCCTGCCGTGCGGCAAGCTCTGCCTTGTGCAATATGCCCTGGCGCTCGTAGAGATCAACCACCTCTGGCTTGGTCAGCTCAGGCAAGGCCTCTGGTGTATTGCGCAGATCAGGCAGGCCGCGTCTGCGAGCCTCTTTATGCCAGACCTCAGAATAGCCGTCACCATTGAAAATAACAGCGCTATGTTCATCAATGACGTGTCTGATAAATGACTGCACTGCCTCGTTAAAGGGCGTGCCCTCACCAAGCTCCCGCTCAATCCAGTCAGCAGCAAAACCCAGAGAATCTGCCATCATGGCATTGAGGGCTGTAACGGAACTTGCCGCCGACTGGCTCGAACCCAGAGCACGGAACTCAAAACGATTGCCCGTAAAGGCCATGGGACTTGTCCGGTTACGATCCCCGGGATCCGTCGGCAATGGCGGCAGCGTATCCACGCCCACATTGATGCGCCTGCGTGATGTTTCGCCGGTATCTCCTGATCTGCCCGCACGAAATGCCTCAAAGACTTCTGTGAGCTGATCGCCCAGGAAAATCGACATAATGGCCGGTGGCGCTTCGTGGGCACCCAGCCTGTGGTCATTGCTGGCACTGGCGACAGTTGCCCGCAAAAGGCCGCCATATTTGTGCACAGCACGAATCATGGCCGCACAGAAAACCAAAAATTTTGCATTGGCATGCGGGGTCTCACCGGGATCAAACAGGCTTCCCAGCTCCGCATTGCCCAACGAATAGTTCACATGCTTGCCACTGCCATTAATGCCGGCAAAGGGCTTCTCATGCAAAAGACATTTCAGACCATAGCGTTTAGCCACGTTGCGCAGGGCTGCCATAATCAAATGATTATGATCAATGGCCAAATTACTCGGTTCAAAAAGTGGCGCAATCTCATACTGACTGGGAGCCACTTCATTGTGACGAGTGCGCACAGGAACAGCTAATTTATAGAGCTCGCGCTCAACTTCCATCATGCAGGAGAGCACGCGCTGCGGAATCACCCCAAAGTACTGGTCGCTGAATTCCTGCCCCTTGGATGGTTGGGCTCCAAACAGTGTGCGCCCGGCAATCTGCAGATCTTGCCTTGCAAAATTAAAATTATGATCAACGAGAAAATACTCCTGCTCCAAACCGGCATAGGAGACAATCGGCAGATCTGTATGCACATTAAACAGAGCCAGCACCCGCTGGGCTTCTCGATTCACGGCCTGCCCTGATCGCAAAAGCGGCGTCTTTTTGTCGAGGGCAACACCTGTCCATGAGAGGAACATGGTAGGAATACACAAAAATGTGCCATTGGGGTTTTCCATGATATAGGCAGGGCTTGTCACATCCCAGGCCGTATAACCACGGGCCTCAAACGTCGAGCGTAAACCACCAGAGGGAAACGAAGAAGCATCAGGCTCGCCTCGGATGAGCATGGATCCTGAGAACTCTGCAATGACTCCGCCTCTGCCGTCAGGCATGATAAAGCTATCGTGTTTTTCTGCCGTCTGCCCTGTGAGCGGATAAAAAACATGCGTAAAATGTGTGGCCCCTTTTTCTATCGCCCAGTCCTTCATGACAGCGGCTACCGTATCTGCGATAGACGGATCCATCCGTTCACCCAGCGTAATCGTCTTATGCAACGACTGATACACGGCCTTGGGCAAGCGTTCCCGCATCACTCGATCACTAAAGACATTACGCCCAAAAATATCGGCAGGGCTCGTCTCTGAAAAATTGAACGATGGTTCGCCAGCTTTGTAGGTTGTAATAGCCTGTATAGCGGCACGACGTGCACTATTTGTGCTCATAAAAACCTCATTTCAATAAAAACATCAAAATAGTGAACAACCCCACAAATGTGGGGAAAACAAAAGTTAGGTCAGACTTTTCCTGACAAGCTTGGTACATCCCCACACATGTGGGGAACACCGCCATTTCTAAGCTGCTTATGCGGCAGTGAACGGCTCATCCCCACGCATGTGGGGAACATATTTTCTATACTGTGTCAATACATCAACCTATCGGATCATCCCCACGTATGTGGGGAACACATAGCCACACCTGCAGAAGGATTGGCTGGACGCGGATCATCCCCACGTATGTGGGGAACACAGCAACTATGGCCTGTGCGAGTTTTTCATCGGCGGATCATCCCCACGTATGTGGGGAACACTGTGAAAAGGCTGATCTCAAAATCGACCCATACGGATCATCCCCACGTATGTGGGAAACACGCAAAGAGCGCAGCGTATCCTACCGTCTTCAGCGGATCATCCCCACGTATGTGGGGAACACTCGCATATTGTGGTGCGAGCCTGATCGTGATGGCGGATCATCCCCACGTATGTGGGGAACACGCAAGTCAGAGCCAAGTCCATCACGGCAGATCAGGATCATCCCCACGTATGTGGGGAACACACAGTACATGTGGCGTATGATGATTGTTCACGCGGATCATCCCCACGTATGTGGGGAACGCGGACCAGAGGACTTTCTTGCGCCTGAAGAACGCGGATCATCCCCACGTATGTGGGGAACACTTTGCATCTTGCTCTGCAAACTTAACCGCGGACGGATCATCCCCACGTATGTGGGGAACACGGCCCTTTGCCGCTTGCTACCCCTGCGGGCCACGGATCATCCCCACGTATGTGGGGAACACGCTCTGAGATGGGCCAGGGAAAAGCACCCAGGCGGATCATCCCCACGTATGTGGGGAACACGCGCCATTGAGGACTTTGATAGCCTCGTCACGCGGATCATCCCCACGTATGTGGGGAACACTGTGTCTGATATGCCTCCCACGACAGGACAGGCGGATCATCCCCACGTATGTGGGGAACACTGAATTGTTCTCCCACATTCTCCGCATTTGTGCGGATCATCCCCACGTATGTGGGGAACACTTTCCCATTTTTTAGGGTCTGCCTTACGCAGACGGATCATCCCCACGTATGTGGGGAACACGATGTAGGCGCTTATTTCGGCACAGATTCCGAAGGATCATCCCCACGT